>CAYLPU010000026.1:0-51684 GCA_964385635.1 uncultured Anaerolineales bacterium | reverse complement strand
GGGGGAGCAACAGCGCCGCCGCCAGCGGCGCGCCCAGGATGGTCACCAGCCACATTGTCTCTACGTTCATGTCTCCTCCCTATTCTTAACCATACAGCACCAGCGTCAGCACCACCAGCGCCAGGCTGACGACCACCCACAACAGGTTGCGCCGCAGCCGCCCCGTGTGCCAACGCTGCAAACCCCGGCCCAGCGCCAGAACAGCCTGCACGGAATGGCGCGGAAAGCCCTCCAGTCCTTCGTGTTCCACGACACGATAGGTGAGACGCGCCTCGTCCACCACAACCCGCGCGGAACCGCGCAGGAGGCCCTCCAAGCCATCACGTTCCACGACGCGATAAGTGAGACGCGCCCCATCCATCACAACCCGCGCGGAACCGCGCAGGAACCCCTCCAAGCCATCACGTTCCACGACGCGATAAGTGAGACGCGCTCCATCCACCACAGCCCGCACGGTCAGGGCGACGATCTGTTCCAAAATGCCGACCTCGATCACGGCGTGCAACACCTGGGCCGCCCGGGCCAACCCCTCTTCCAGGTCGTACACTTCCTCTGCCGCCCCCCCCTCTTTCCCCCCCAATGGGGGGGATGAAAGGGGGGGAGCTCCCAATGGGGGGAATGAAAGGGGGGGCAGGAGCCGCCACACCGCCAGTACCAGAGCCAGCACCACGAGCAGCGCCGGAACGGTCACCGCATAGCGCAACAGCGCCGGCAACGTAGGCACAGCCGGCAGCGCCATGCGGCTGGCTGCCGCCAGGTGGCGGGTCAACGGCCCAAAGGCCAGCCCGCCGGCTAATACCCCGGCGCCCAACAACCCCACCACCATCCACTGAGTCCAGTGAGCCGCTGCCCCGCTGAAGAAACCGGGTTTTTTCCTGAAAACCTGGTTTCTGACCCCCACCGGACGGGAAAGCCGCCACGCTGCGCTCGCCGCCCAGACGCCGGTCAGCGCGACGGCAGCCTCGGCGACGAGCAGCGCGTCCAACGCAGCCCCCGCCTCCCGTGCCCACCAGGTTGTCAGCAGGCCAAAAGCCGTCAGCGCCAGCCCGCCCAGGGCAAAGAGACTCGCTGCGACTCTGCGCCAGGTGGCCTGATCGGATCGCTGCGCCGCATCCGCCGCCAGGAAGAGCACCAGACGCAGCGGCGTCAGCGCCAGCAAGCCCAACCAGACGGCCGGCTTGACCCCGCTGGCGGCGATGAACAGCGCCAACCCACCCTGCGCGGCCCCGACGTAGACCAGCGCTCCGCGCACGTCCGCCCGTGTCAGCGCAATGAGCGCCGTCAGCACCGCGCCGCCGGCCCCCAGCCAGAGCGCCGCCGTCTGCAGCGGGCCGGCCAGCGCCAGCAGCGGCGTGATACGATAGAGCAGGTACGCGCCCAGGTTGGGCACGACGGTGGCGTAGAGCCAGGCCTGCGAGGCCAGCGAGAGCCGTCGTCCGGGCTGGCTCCAGAGGTGAAAGGGCCAGATGCCCAGTTTGACCCACACCGCCAGGATAAAACCGGTTACGACCAGACCAAGGCGTGTTCCGTCCAGCGCGCCGCCTGCTTCCAGCGCCGCACCGATGCTCAATGTCCCGCTGGCTTCCATCAGTATCAGGATGGCGGTGAGCAGACCCGCGTCGCCCAGGCGCAGGAGCAGGTAGCCGCTCCTGGCCAGGCGGATGCCCGTCGAGTTTCGTATTTCGACCAGCAACGCCAGCGCGATGCACAGCGCCACGATCTCCAACGCGACGTAGCGAGCCAGAAAGTGGTCGGCGAGGAAGGCGGTGTTGGCAGCAGCCAGCGTCAGCAGCGTCACCGCCGCGGACAGGGGGGAATGCTCCGCGCTGCCCTCCCCTCTTTCCCCCCCATTGGGGGCTCCCCCCCCTTTTTCCCCCCCATTGGGGGCTCCCCCCCCTCTTTCCCCCCCATTGGGGGGGATGAAAGGGGGGACGAGCGAGACGAGAAATGCCCCCCACGTGGTCACCAGCACAGCGTAGAGCCCGGTGGCACCAGTGGTCAGACCCATGGAACCAGCGCCGGGCAGCCACTCGACCGCGATGGCTGGGCCGTCCCCGGTGTGGGGCAGCAGGGCCAGCGCACACAGCGCCGTCAAACCGGTCGCCGTCAGTGCCACGCGGTGCACAGTTGAGGAGCGGGCGCGTCGCAACGTTACGGCCACCAGCGCGCCGGCCAGCAGCGGCAGCGCAACCAGCCCCATAACCAGTGCGTTCATCACGTCAACCCCGCAGCCGATCCAGGAGGTCAACGTCCCCTGAGAGGTAGTGGCGGAAGACGTTCACAATCAGCGCCAGCGCAATGGCGATCACAATTGTCTCGACCACCAGCGCCGAAATGACCATCGTCTCGGCAAAGCGCACGTCCCCGCGCAGGTGGCCGGCGTGTACCAGGCTCAGCGTGACGCCCTGGAGCATAATCTTGAGACCGAACACCTGCTTGATGACGTTGCGCCGCGTGAGCAGACAGAACAGCCCGATCAGGAACAGCGCGATGACCAGCGCGACGTTGAGTGAATCCAGCCAGACCATTTCTGCGTTCATTCGTTCTCTTCCCTGTCCCTGGGCAACAGCGCGGCGATGCCCAGCGCGCCGACGAAGATCAGCCCCACCTGCGCCACCAGGTCGAGGCCGCGGCTCTCCCAGAACCACTGCCGGAACGATCCTTCGACCCTTCGGCTTTGCTCAGGATAGGCAGGCTCAGGGGCGTCGGGTGGGGCCAGGAATTGCCGCCCGATCAGCAGGCCGGCGATCAGCAGCACGACCACAGTGCTGGCCCAGGCGATATACTCACGGTTCACGGCGTTGCCCCCGCATTGATTCGGTCAGGCTGATGGCAATGATAAACAGAACGCTGATCAAGCCGGCCCCCACGCTTAATTCAAAACCGCCCGCGTATGGTGCGCTGAGCAGGAAAAACAGCGTCGCCAGGGCCGCGCTGCCCACTCCCAGCGCGACGGCTGCGCGCAACAAGTTCTCCGACAACACAGCCACAATGGCGCTGGCGAGGATGATTGCCGCCAGTGAGACGTACGCGAAGGTCATCATTGAGGCCTCCTCTCCGCCAGTCCGGTCGGCTTCCCGAGCAGCCAGGCGATCCCCACCCCGACGGTGAAAGTCAGCAGGCCGACGAGGGACGATGCGGAAACGTCCAACTCTGCTGGCCACAGGCCGATGAACGAACCACAGATCAGCCCCAGGATGGCGTAGAAGGTCATGGCCGGCTGCCGCTTCAGAGCCACGTCAATCAACCTGGAGCAAATCAGAATGCCCACTCCGGCTCCTGCCGCCACCGCGACGATCACACCCCAATGAACGGGAGGACTGGTCACGGAAGCGGCGGCTTGCATAATAGGCCCATACGCCCCTGCCAGGAGAAAGATATACGAACCACTCACCCCCGGCGTCACCATCGCGCACCCGCCAAAAAAGCCGACCACGCCGAAGAAGAAGAGGGCCAGCAGAGAAGTGGTGCCGGCAGAAAAGTGTCCCCCCCCTTCATCCCCCCCAATGGGGGGGAAAGAGGGGGGGGGGCGCTCTCCTACAGCCAGGAGGACCACCAGCCCCAACCCCAGGACAAACGCCACCACTCTGGGCCTGGAAGGTCTCATGTCGTGATGCATCCTGAGCACGGTCGGAATAGAGCCGAGAATGAGGCCGATGAAGAAGAACTGCGTCGGCGCCGCGTACCGTTCCAGCAAAAGGGTGATCAGATTGGCAAAGGCCAGGATAGCACCGACGGCTCCGATCACCAGAGGCAGCAAGAACAAAAAATAGTCTTTCCTCCGGCTCTTATTGGTCAGGAAATTGCCGACCGCCTCTACCAGTTCGTCGTAGATGCCGAGCAGTACCAGGAAGGTGCCGGCGCTGACGCCGGGGATCACGTTGGATACCCCGACGGCCATGCCTTTCAGAAACAGGTTGATGAATTTCATTGTACGCTCCCTGTGTTGTAGTGTAATGCGTAAAACGTAATTGAGCAGCCTACTGCGGCGTAACGTACTCGGCTGCTACCCAGCCGACGCGCTCTTGTTCGTCGCGCACTTCCACCCATTCAATGCCGCCCGTGGTTTCGCGACGGTATAGTAATTCTACACGTTCGCCTTCGCGCAGCATCCCAGCAATGGCGCCGCCCGGCGTCCAGCGCAGGAACAGGCCACGCCCGCCCGTGCCCGACACGACGGCGACCACTGGTGTGGGGGTGGGCGTCGGCGTCGGCGTCGGCGTAGACGTAGGGGTGGGTGTGGGTGTGTCGGTCGGTGTCGGGCTGGGCGTGGGGGTGGGTGACGGTGTGCTGGTGGGCGTGGGAGTAGAGGTCGGCCCAGGCGTGGGCGTGGGCGTGAAGGTCGGTGGCACGAACGGATCGAGCCGGATGGTAGGGATCACCGTGAGCACCAGTGCCACCGGCCGTTGCAAGCGCAATGCCAGGCGCTCCTGCAAATCCACGGTCTCCTGGTGCAACACCGGGCGTGTGGCGCGCACGTGTACTTCCAGGTGCACCGTCTGGCCGTCGTTGCCGATGATCTGCCAGTTGGCCAGTTCCACCTGGCCCATAGCGGCTACCTCTTCCGCCAGGGCCGCCTGCACGGTGCGCTGAAAGGCGGCTTCGCGCAATGCATTGGCCGTCAACACGCCCAGCACAGCCGACACAGCCACCAATAGTGCCACCATACCCAGCACCCCGCTGCGGAACACTCGCCTGCGCTTCTGCTTGCCCGGCTCCGGCCGGAAGCCCAGCCACAGGAAGATCAGGCCACCGGCCGCGCTGATGGCGACCAGGTTGGTGAGGAATAGCACCAGTGCCCCGCCGGCGATACGGCTGTTACCCAGTGACAGGCCGAGGCCCACCGTCGTCAGCGGTGGCATCAGCGCAGCCGCGATCGCCACACCCGGCAGCGCGGCCGATACGTCTTTGCGGCACAGCGCGTAGGCGCCGGCCGCGCCGGAAACCAGTGCCACGCTCAGGTCGAGCAGGATGGGATGCGTACGACCCAGCATCTCGGGCGTAGGCGAACCATCCGGCACGGCCAGGCCCATCAACAGGCCCACTGCTATCGCCAGCAGCGCGCCCCGCAGCGTGGCGCTGATCGCCAGCCGCAACAAGTGCAGGTCTCCCTGCACCACGCCCAGGCCCAATCCTATGACGGCTTGCATCAGCGGGGCGACGAGCATAGCGCCGATGATCACGGCCGGGCTGTTGAGCAGCAAGCCCAGCGCAGCGATGGCCGCTGCCAGTCCACTCATGACGAAGAAGTCCACGCGGGGCCGCGCCCCGTGCCGCACGTTCCTGTACACCTCGGACTGCTCGGCGACGGTGAGAGTGGGCAGCGCGTCAAATAACCCCCACCACGCGCGGCGCAGGAGCGTCCCCGCCCGGCTGGTGCGATGCTTGACGACGATAGCCGGTACCGGAGCGCCTGCGGCTACCGCCTGCGGCACGTTGCCGAATAGCACCCGATCGAGGAAACTCTCGTGGGTGGCGCCGACCAACACCAGGTCGTAGCCGGCGCTGGCTTCGGCCAGGATGCCCTCGATGATGCCGGATGCCCGCACCACTTTGGGCTGCACGCGGCCTCCCCCCATTGGGGGGGATGAAAGGGGGGGGGATGCCAGCGTTGTGTTCAGCCGCTCGTACCCCAGCGCGACTTCGGCCTGACCCAGTGTGTCGCGCGCGACGTATAGCGCCGTGACCTGAGCATCGGGCGAGAGGTGCAGCGCCAGATCCAGCGCCAGCGGGGCGTTGGGGCCGCCGGCCGCCGGTACCAGCACCCGCCGCACGTGGCCCAGAGCCTCGGCCATACTATGGCCCGCAGGCTCGTCCGGGCCGTTGTTGGCGCGCACCACCGCCACGTCACAGGGTGCATAGCGAATCACCGGATCGAGTGTGCGGCCCAGCAGGTAACGCCCCCGGCCGGGTGAGCCGCGCCAGCCCAGCAGGAGCAGGTCGGGCAGGTCTGCGCGCACCGTCGCCAAGATAGCCGTGCCGGCATCGCGCCCGGGGCGGACGAGTACGTTCAGCGGCACGTCGCCGCACGGTCCCACTACGTTTGCCGCAGTCGGTTCGGGCACGACCAGCCAGTCTGGCCGCACTCCGTCAGGCGTGACGCACAGCAACGTCACCGCGCCACCGCGCGCCCTGGCCAGCGCGCAGCCCACCGTCAGCAGCGGGCGGAGTTGTTCCCGGTCACCCACGGCGACCAGGACGTGGTATCTGTGCTCGGCTTGTGGTTGCGACATCATGCCTGAAACGTGAAACGTGAAACGTAAGAACGCGGACCAGGGTTGTCAACTTCACCGCGGGCCGATCAATCCAGCCCCGGCGGCCAATTCCTGCATCTCCTGCGTGATTGCCTGTTGGCGAGCCGTCTGGACCGCCAGCGTCAATTCCTCGATCAGCCGCTCGACGTTCTGTGTGGCTCCTTCCATGAGTTGGAAACGCGCTGAGTGCTCCGCAGCGGCCGACTCCAGCAGCAACTCGTACAGCCTGGCCGCCGTCAACTGCTCGACTACACGGGCGTACAGGCTCAGCGGGTCGGTCTCAATGATTGGGGGCGGCCAGAGCTCGGTCAGAGACCTTCGCCCATCAGGAGGGCCAGGGGCGGGTAACGTGGATGGGATCAGCCGTACCACCGCTGGCTCATAGCGGCCCGTACCGTGATAGGCGTTGTGGATCAGGTCAACAGCGTCCAGTTCGTATTCCTCGTAGCGCGCCAACCACCGGCGGGTTAGATCGAACACCAGACGGTAGGATGGCAGGCCAGTTACCGGTAGTGTGGCCGACGAAGCCGGTGCTGCCTCCCGTCGCCGGAAGATGCGGGCTGCGCGTGTCCCCATCACGATGAGTTCCACCTGTGCGCCGGCTGTCTCCTGCTCGGCCAGGTAGCGCTCCGTGCGCTCGACGACGGCCGCATTAAACCGGCCACACAGCCCGCGCTCGCTCCCGACCACCAGTGCCACGACCCGCATCCCCCCCTCTTTCCCCCCCATTGGGGGGGATGAAGGAGTAAGCCCACCAGCCCGGCGGCCAGCGCGAGGGAGGCCTTTCCCCCCCATTGGGGCTCCCCCCCTCTTTCCCCCCCATTGGGGGGGATGAAGGAGGAGGGAGACGTGAGACAACAGCGCCGGTAACGCGGCCGCCAACCGCTCCGCATAACGGCGCACGCCATCCTTCCGCTTGAGCGCTGCCTGCCAACTCCCCAACGAGATGGTACGCAGGGCGCTCAGGATGGGCTCGACGGTGCGGATGTCGTCGAGGCGATTTTCGACCCGCTCCAGATCTTCCATACCATTTACCCTTTATGCCAGGCTGTGCGATAGTCGGCGATCATAGACATCAACATCTCTCGTGTCTCCCTGCTCAGTTCGCCGGTGGAGTTGATGTGGTGGCAAAGCCCCGCGTGCCTGGCCTGGAAGCCAGCCAGCAGTCCGCTTTCAAAGGCGGGCACATCTTCGAGCGCGACGTCGTCGAGATACCCCTCGGTGGCCGCCAGCAGAACCACGACCTGCGCAGCCAGCGAGAGCGGCTGGTGAGCGGGCTGTGTGAGCACGGCCCGCAAGCGCTCGCCGCGCTGGATCTGACGCCGTGTGGCCTCGCCCACCTCAATGCCGAAGCGAGCAAAGCGAGCCACCTCCTCGAATTGCGCCAGTTGCAGCCGCAGGTGGCGCGCCACGTCACGCATCGCCGCCGTCTGCGACGCCCCGCCCACCCGCGATACCGACTGCCCCACGCTCACGGCGGGTTTCACCCCTCGGTTGAAGAGGTCAGGATCGAGCACGATCCGCATGTCGGTGGCGCAGATCAGGTTGGTGGGGATATAGGCGACAATGTTGCCGCGCTGTATCTCCACGATGGGCAGCGCCGTCAACGAGCCTCCCCCCCCCTTCATCCCCCCCAATGGGGGGGAAAGAGGGGGGGGCTCCCCAGTGGGGGGGAAAGAGGGGGGGGCCAACTTGCAGGCGCGCTCCAGCAGCCGCGCGTGCAGGTAGAAGATGTCTCCGGGGTAGGCCTCGCGGCCCGGCGGCCGGCGCAATAGCAGGCTCAGTTCGCGATAGGCGTTCGCGTGCTTGCTCAGGTCGTCGTAGACGATCAGCACGTCACGCCCCTCGTGCATCAGGAACTCGGCCATCGTGCAACCGGCGTAGGGTGCCAGGTAACGCAACGCGGGCGGGTCGTCGGGGCTGGAAGTGACCACGGTGGTGTACTCCAGCGCGCCACCCCTGCGCAGCGTCCCAATGACCACCAGTGTGGAGGACTTCTTCTGGCCGATGGTCACGTAGACGCACAGCACGCCGCTGCCCCGCTGGTTGAGAATGGCGTCCACGGCCAGAGTCGTCTTGCCGGTCTGCCGGTCGCCGACGATCAGTTCGCGCTGCCCGCGCCCGATGGGCACGAGCGCGTCCACGATCTTCAGGCCGGTGTGCAATGGCGTGTCCACCGGTGCTCGCTCGACGATGCCCGGCGCGTCGTGCTCCAGGTAACAAAACTCCGTTGCATCCACCGGCCCGCGCTCGTCGAGGGGCTCACCCAGCGGGTTGACCACCCGGCCCAGCAGCCTGTGTCCCACCGGCACGCGCAGTTGCTCGCCGGTGGCCGTGACCAGGTCGCCGCCCTGGATGCCCTCGACGGGACCGAGCAGGATCACGTCAATGAGGTAGTGGTCGAGGTTGAGAATGAGGCCCTGCACGCCGGTGGGAAAGGTCAGCAGCTCGCCGGTGCGCGCTCGGCGCAAGCCCGAGAGCGTGGCCACGCCGTCGCCGACGCGCTGTACAATGCCGATCTCGTGGAAGCGTGTCTGGCTAGTCAGTTGGCTGGCCTGTTGGCGGAGCAACTGGAGCAGCGACGGTACGCCGGGTTGCACGCGCGGCGGGCCTGGGAGTGTGGCCACGTTGTCGCTGATGCGCTGCACTGTGCCCACATCGTGGAAACGCACCTGGCTGGTCAGTTGGCCGGCTTGCTCGCGGAGTGCCTGGAGCAGCGACAGTACGTCGGGGCGTACACTCTGTTCACTCATAAGTATACCGCCCTCTTGGGGGCTGGTCTCAATAAGTCTCGTAGCGGTCGAGGTCCCAGATGAACGCCACCGCCCCGCCCAGTTCGGCCGTCACGGGTACGGAGCCAAGTGAGAATGGTGTTCTCGGCTCGCCGGGATCCACGACGACTTGTGAGTGGCAGTTGTCGCGGATGATGGTCAGGACTCGCTCCAGGTCTTGCTCCTCCACGGCGATGAGAAGCATCTGCTGGGCCTGGCGCAGCATACCGCCACGGCTGTCGCTGAAGGTCGCCGTATGGCCTGCGGCCACCAGCGCCTCAATGACGCGCCCCGCCTCGTCTCGTGGCACCACAGCCATCACCATTTTCATTGATCTCTCCTCCCTTCGGCTGCGCTCAGGGCAGGCCCTTCGGCTGCCCCTTCGACTATGCTCAGGGCAAGCCCTTCGGCTGTGCAGTAGTTGTCTATCGTCTCCGCCAGTGTCTCTCGTTTCTCCGCGGGCAGTTCACCGCTGCGGTTGATCTGGTGAAGCAGCCCCGGGTGCTCGGCCTCGAAGTGGTCCAGCAGCCCGCTTTCAAAGGCGGGCACGTCTTCAAGCGCGACGTCGTCAAGGTATCCCTCGGTGGCTGCCAGCAGAACGACGACCTGTGCGGCCAGCAGGAGTGGCTGGTGGGCAGGCTGCGTGAGCACGGCCCGCAAGCGCTCGCCGCGCCGGATCTGGCGCTGTGTGACCTCATCCACCTCAGCGCCGAAGCGGGCAAAACGGGCTACCTCCTCGAACTGCGCCAGTTCCAGCCGCAGTTTGCCCGCCACGTTGCGCATCGCCGCCGTCTGCGCTGCCCCGCCCACGCGCGACACCGATAGCCCCGCGTTCACGGCCGGCTTGATGCCGCGATTGAACAAGCCGGCGTCCAATACGATCTGCCCATCGCTGATGGAGATCAGGTTGGTGGGGATGTAGGCGGCGACGTTACCGCGCTGCATCTCCACGATGGGCAGCGCCGTCAACGAGCCTCCCCCCCCCTTCATCCCCCCCAATGGGGGGGAAAGAGGGGGGGGCTCCCCAGTGGGGGGGAAAGAGGGGGGGGCCAACTTGCAGGCGCGCTCCAGCAGCCGCGCGTGCAGGTAGAAGATGTCTCCGGGGTAGGCCTCGCGGCCCGGCGGCCGGCGCAATAGCAGGCTCAGTTCGCGATAGGCGTTCGCGTGCTTGCTCAGGTCGTCGTAGACGATCAGCACGTCACGCCCCTCGTGCATCAGGAACTCGGCCATCGTGCAGCCGGCGTAGGGTGCCAGGTAGCGCAACGCGGGCGGGTCGTCGGGGCTGGAGACAACGACGATGGTGTACGGCAGGGCCTCGTGGTGGCGCAGCGTCTCGATGACGGCCAGCGTGGAGGACTTCTTCTGGCCGATGGTCACGTAGACGCACAACACGCCACTGTCCCGCTGGTTGAGAATGGCGTCCACGGCCAGGGCCGTCTTGCCCGTCTGCCGGTCGCCGATGATCAGTTCGCGCTGCCCGCGCCCGATGGGCACCAGCGCGTCCACGATCTTCAGGCCGGTGTGCAACGGCTCGTTCACCGGCGCTCGCTCGACTATGCCCGGCGCGTCGCGCTCCAGGTAGTGGAACTCTGTCGCGTCCACCGGCCCGCGCTCGTCCAACGGCTCGCCCAGCGGGTTGACCACCCGGCCCAGCAGTTTGTGTCCCACCGGTACGCGCAGCCGCTCGCCGGTGGATATGACCAGGTCGCCGCCTTGGATACCCTCGTCGGGGCCGAGCAGGATCACGTCAATGAGGTCGTGGTCGAGGTTGAGGATCAGGCTCCGCACACCGGTGGGAAAGGTCAACAGTTCGTCAGTGCGCGCACGGGGCAGGCCGGAGAGCGTGGCCACGCCATCACCGACGTGCTGCACCGTGCCCACGTCGTGGAAGCGCACCTGGCTGGTCAGTTGGCCGGCCTGCTGGCGGAGCGCCTGGAGCAGCGACGACACGTCGGGCCGCGCGCGCGGCGGGCCTGTGAGTGTAGCCACGCTGTCGCTGATGCGCTGCACCAGGTCGACGTCGCGAAAACGCACCTGATCATCCAATTGGCCGGCCTGCTCACGAAGTGCCTGGAACAGCGACTGCGTATCGGGTCGCACACTTTGCTCACTCACTGGTCACACGTTCCTTGAGTGCCTGCGAGACGGCTTCGCGCATTTCGGCCAGTTGCCCGCCTACGGAGTTATCCACCAGCGTGTCGCCCAGGCGCACCTGCATCCCGACGGCCAGCGAGGGGTCGGTTTTCAACTCCAGGTTCACGTGGCGGTCGGCCAGCGCGGTAAAGGTGCGGGCCAGTAGCCCCTGCTGTTCCGGCGAAAGGGGGCGCGCGGTCGTCACGTAGGCCGTGGGAGTGCGGTCACCCAACGAGTGCCGGAACGTCTCCACCCGATCCATCTCGCTGCGCCCCAGTTCCCAGATGCGGTCGCTGAGTTGCTGGACCAGCGCGTCGTGTACCTCCGGCGGCGCCGTGCGGCCGATCACCCAGCCACTGATCTCCAGGACGGCGTCCAGCAGATCGGCGTGGGATTCATCCACTGTCTGTTGCCGCAGCCGGTGGGCATCGGCGTGGGCCTCGACCAAGATACGTTCGACCTCGGCCTGTGTTTCTTGCAGGAGCGCCTTGCGCTCGGCCTCCACCTGCTCCTGCGCCGTGGCGACGATGGCGGCTGATTCTTCGCCGGCGTGCGCCAGATGCGCCTCCAGTTCGGTGCGCAACCTGGCTGCCTCCTCGCACTCCTGGGCCAACTCGCGGGTCAACTGTTCTTTCTCAGCCGCGCGTTCTTTCACGCCGCGCATCACCGGTCGGAAAAGAAGGTAGTAGAGCGCCGCAGCCAGAGCCAGGAAGTTGATGATTTGGAAAACAATCGTCCACACGTCCAGATTTAGCATCCGCTAACCCCCGGGGAAGAAACGATCGAGCAGTGGGTTAGCGAAGATCAGGATCAGACAGACCAGCAGCACGTAAATCGCCGTCGACTCCAGCAACGCCATGGCGATGATCAACGTGGTGCGCAGGTCGTTGGCGGCCTCAGGCTGGCGGGTCATGCCTTCCAGTGCTTTGAGCACTGCCCGTCCCTCGACGATTGCCGGCGTGATCGTGCCCAGCAAGATAGCCACGCCCGACACGAGGATGGTGACCAGGGTGATCAATACTCCAGATTCCATTTCTGCCATATTCTCACTTTCTCCTTGTTCGTAGTTACCAAGTTCGTAGATCAGTCATTGATCATCGTTCATTGGCTTCCAGTCCTGCACCGATGTAGGTGGCAGCCAGGACGGTGTAGATGTAGGCCTGCAAGACGCCGGTGAGCATACTGAAGGCAACCAGCAGTAGCGGTGCGAACAGCGGTACCAGCATGAAGACGACCGCCACGATCAATTCGGTGCTGATGACATTGCCGAAGAGCCGCAGGGTGAGCGACAGGGTGCGGCTAACGTGGCTGATCAGTTCCATGGGCAGCATAAAGATCGGCGAGGCCAGATCTTTGAAGTAGCCCCACAGTCCCTTGGCACGGATGCCGAAGTAGTAGACTGAGAAGAAGATGATCAGCGACAGTGCTATCGGTGTGTTGATGTCGCGCGTGGGAGAAACCACGAAGGGTACGATGCCGATCACATTGGCGACAGCGATGAAGATGGTCAGCGTCCCCAGGAACGGCAGATATGGCCCGGCGGACCGTCCCATCACGCTGGAGATGGTATCAATCAGAAAGTCCAGCAGCATCTCTAACGCTTCCGGCCAGCGCCGGCTTGCCACGGCCGCTGCTCCCACGATGATGGCCATCATGATCCAGGTCGAGACGACTGTGTCGCGCACAGGGATGCCGAAGATGGTGAATACTACTTGAGGGAAAAAACCTTCCATATCTTGACTCCCAGGAGTAGGGAGTAAGAAGTAGGAAGTACGGGGAGGCTCTCTACTCCCTACTCCCTACTCCTTACTCCCTTATACACTATTCCCCAGCGGGCCAGCCACAGCCCGGCGAAGGCCAACAGGCCCGGCAGGACACCGCGCTGCAGTGCGGCGATCAGCAGACTGGCGACGAGGCCCAGCCGCAGCAGCGCTCCGCCCACTATCCAGGCCACGGCGCGGCCAGATACGTCGGGACGCAGGCAAGCCACCGAACTCCACAGAGTGAACCCGTTCAACGCGCCCACTGCCAGGCCAGCGAATAGCCACAACGCGATCATCACTGCTCCTCTGAGACTTCCGAATTCTCGGAGACTGCGGAAGTCTGGGCCAGGCCACTGGTGAAAATCGTCACCCCTTTACCATCACCATCTACCTGCAAGATGCCCGCCTCCAGGTCCAGCGTGTGTTCGCCCGATCCGTTAGCATAGCGCAGCGGCGCGGTGACTGTCTCGGCCAGGAGCGGCGCGTGGCCAGGGTAAATGCCAATACCACCGCCATCGGCCAGGCGGACTTGCACCCAGGCCACTCCCTCCACGTTGAGCAATGTCTTGATCGGCGTCAACACCATCAGACGGAGCCGCCTAATCACTCCTTGTCCCCCCGTCCCCCTGTCTCCTTGTCTCCTTGTCCCCCCGTCTCCTTGTCTCCTGGTCCAGTTGTTTCGCCTTGGCTCTGGTCTCGTCAATCGTGCCGACCATGTAGAATGCCTGCTCCGGCAGGTCGTCGTGGCGGCCCTCCAGAATCTCGCGGAAACCACGCAGCGTCTCGGCCAGCGGCACGTGGCGGCCGGGCATCCCGGTGAACGACTCGGAGACGAAGAACGGCTGCGTGAGGAAGCGTTGCACCCGCCGCGCCCGGTTGACCGCCCGGCGGTCCTCCTCGCTCAATTCCTCCATCCCCAGGATGGCGATCACGTCCTGTAGTTCTTGGTAGCGGGCCAGCAGCGCCCGCACTTCCGTGGCGATGGCGTAGTGTTCCTCCCCCACGCCGGCAGGTGTGAGCAAGGTACTGTTGGATTCCAGTGGGTCAATGGCTGGGTAGAGTCCCAGGCTGGCCTGACGGCGCGAAAGAATCGTCGCCGCGTCCAGGTGGGCAAATGTCGCCACGACGGCCGGGTCGGTCAGATCGTCGGCTGGCACGTAGACTGCCTGCACCGACGTCACACTGCCACGACCGGTGGTGGTGATGCGCTCCTGCAGTTCGCCCATCTCGCTTTCCAGCGTGGGCTGGTAGCCCATGGCGCTGGGCAGCCGCCCCAGCAGCGCCGATACCTCCGCGCCAGCCTGGATGTAGCGGAAGATATTGTCAATGAACACCAGCACCGGGCGTCGTTCGTGGTCACGGAAGTACTCGGCCATCGTCAGCGCTGTGAGCGCCACTCGCAGCCGCGCCCCCGGCGGCTCGTTCATCTGCCCGAAAACGAGAACGGTGCTTTCGAGCACCCCGCTGCGCTGCATCTCCAGCCACAGGTCGTTGCCCTCGCGGCTGCGTTCGCCTACACCGGCGAAGACCACCAGCCCTTCATGCTCGCGGATGGTGTGGCGCATGAGTTCGATCATCAGCATCGTCTTGCCCACCCCCGCGCCACCGAAAAGTCCAGTCTTGCCGCCACGGGGGTAGGGGATCAACAGGTCAATGGCCTTGATGCCGGTGACGAATGGCTCGACCACCACCTGCTGCTCGTGCAGCGGCGGTGATGCGGCGTGGATCGGGCGCCATTGCACTCCCTCGGGCGCGGGGAGGTTGTCAATGGGCTGGCCCAGGACGTTGAACATGCGTCCCAGGGTCGCCCGGCCCACCGGGACACGGATGGGGTGGCCCGTGTCGAGCACTGGCAGTCCCCGCCGGAGGCCGGCCGTGCTGCTCATAGCAATTGCTCGCACTGTGCGTGGGTCAATGTGCTCCTGCACTTCAATGGCCAGTTCCGATCCATCGTCACGCTGGACCAGCAGACCATCGTGGATGCTGGGCAGGTCTCCAGAGGCGAACTCTGCGTCTATCACGACGCCAGCCACGCGCGCTACGGTTCCTATTCTGGCCAATTCTTCATTCCTTGAAATTGCATCTCTTTAGGCCTGTCTGTTCCACGTTTCCGCACAACGCCATAATCACTGACTTGGTTGGTGCATAGTATAACACAGACCACCGCCAGAAGCCAGCCGATGAGGAACGTCCAGAAGGTACGCGACATACGCCAAGCCACCCTGCCCCTGTTAAGCGTATCGTTGGGATGGATACCTCGCGGATGGCGGGGAGCAGGGAGTCGATAGTTCCGTCCCAAAGGAACTATGGTTATCACTCCCTTGCGATTGTCACTGCGCCGACGAGCGCGACCAGTAGCAGCACCGAAGCGACCCCGAAGGGCAGGATGAATCCCTCCGGATCCACCAACGTCGTCCCCAGGATGGCGATGCTATGTTCGGGCACCGGCCCAGGGACCGCCCCCCAGTCGTGATTCAGCACCACCCATCCCAGTATGCCGCACAGAGCCACGGTCACCAGCGCGGCTATCCACCACTGGCGATTGGCTCCAGGTACATCGGGATTCATCATCTCCCGCGTGAGCATGATGGCGAAGATAATCATGATGGCGATGCCGACGTAGATGAACAACTGCACGGCGGCCAGGAAAGGGGCCTCCAGCAACACGTACAGCCCCGCCACGCCGAAGAACGAGAGGATCAGGAACAAGGCGGCGTGGAACACGTTGCGCCGCGTCACCACCAGCAGCGCCGCCCCCAACGTGATCGCGCCAAAGATGATGAACAGGATTTGTTGAAGAGTCATTTGTGTAGCCAAAGCCCCAACGATCTTGGCCGTCAGCAGTTAGCAGTGAGCCATCAGCCACTACTGATCGCTAAATGCTATCCGCTCACTGCTGCCTGCCGCGCCCACCACCGCCAACAGAACATTGGCTCCCAGGAACAGCATCGCGGTGATGACGGACAATGAGGAGTTTACCATGTTCTGGTCATCGCGTCAAACTGAAATAGAAGTGACACAAGCGTGAGGTTGTGGTAACATGGGCCACCAACGACAGTTGGACAGGAGGTCCACCTCGGCGCACTCAAGCACAGGCATGAGATCCCCAACCACCCGCCCACCTACCCAGGTTGTCAATTCCGCCATAGGATGGTTTCAACGCGCAACCCCATTTCTCCTGTTGGCGATCGTGGTGCTGGGCGGCCTCCTGCGGGTCTTCCAGATTGGCGACAAGGGATTGTGGATTGACGAGGCCTTCAGTATCTGGCTGGGCTGGCAGCCTGTCGGGGAAATGCTAGGATGGGTGATCCGCATTGACCAGCACCCACCGCTCTACTACCTGCTGCTGCATTTCTGGATGGCCTTGGGTGACGATGCGGCTACGGTGCGGGCTTTCTCCGCCCTGTGCGGTACGCTGACCATCCCCATCATCTACCTGCTGGGCCGCCGCCTGGCCGACGAGAAGGTGGGCTTACTAGCCGCGCTGATCCTGGCTGTCTCCCCTTTCCACGTGCGCCTCGCCCAGGAGACGCGCATGTACACGGTATTGGCGCTGAATGTATCGCTGGCACTGTACGCGCTGGCCCGCTTGCTCACCGACCCGCGCTCGACCGAAGTGAGGTTGGGCCGGCAGTTCGTGGACCTATGGCGAACCTGGCAGGCCACCCGCGCTGCCGAACGAGAGGCACCCCCAGAAACGACGGGCCATGGGCGGGATTTCCAGGGAATCGCCACCCGAGTCAGCGCCCTCACTCGCCACTGCTGGTTGTCGCTACACGCCATTGAGACCGACCTGGCCTGGCTGGGCTACATAGTCTTCACAGCAGCCACGCTGCTGAGTCACAACGCGGCGGTCCTCTTTCCGGTTGCCACCAACCTCTTCATACTGGGCCTGCTCCTGATGAGAGGCTTAGGTGGTTCAACGCAGATTCGAGCGGCAAAAGCGCTCAAAGGGGACGCCAGTCCCCGTCCTTGGTCCAAAACGCATCGTTACAAGCCCATTAAACCGGAAGCCCAAAGTGCGGCGTTGCAGCCTCCCTCTTTACACAATTGGCTCCTGGCCCAGGCGGGTATGTTCCTGTTGTGGAGCCCGTGGCTTCCTGCCTTCGTCGTCCAGAGCATGGGCGTCTACCGCGAGTTCTGGCTGCCTGCACCGACCTGGGAGACGGTCGCCGGTGTGGTGGGGACCTTCCTGAGCGACCTCCTGCCACTGCCGCTCCCTGGACTCGTGACGATGGGCGTGCTGTTCACAGGGCTAGCGCTGCTGGGACTGTTTCATTTCCGTCATCGTCCGGCGCGCATCGCGCTCCTGCTCGTCACCTTCGCAACGCCATTCGTGGGCGAATGGCTGATCAGCCTGTGCCGCCCCATCTTCTACGACCGGACGCTGATCTGGGCCTCGTTCCCGATCTACCTGCTGCTGGCCGCCGGCATGCGCCAATTGCGCTACCGGCCCTTCACCCTTGCCGCCGCCTTGATCGTGCTGGCGGTCAATGCCCTTTCACTACATGAGTACTACGTCAACTTTGAGAAAGAGCAGTGGGACGATGCGGCCGCGTTCGTGGCGGAGCGGGTAGAGCCCGATGACCTGATCCTATTCAACGCGACCTGGACGCAGATCCCCTTTGACTATTACTTCTACCGCCTGTACAATTGCCCAGTTGCCGAGCACGGCGTGCCGGTGGACCTGTTCGATCAGGGTGACCTGGAGCCGAAGATGACCAAAGGCGACCTGCCCCGGCTGCGGTCGCTCATCCGGGACCACGAGCGGGTGTGGCTGGTCTACGGCCATGACTGGTACACCGACCCGCAGGGGTTGATCCCTTCGGCACTGGAAGAAGAACGCGACCTGCTCGACCGGTGGGACTTCTATGGTCTGCAGGTGCGGCTATACGGGAGACAGCGTAGGTAGTCACGTGAAAGTCACCGTCGGCTCGACAAATCCAGTCAAGGTCGCAGCCACAGCCACAGTGTTGCGCCGCGTCTACGGAAACGACATAGACGTGGAAGCAGCAGCCGTGGAGAGCGGCATCTCTCACCAGCCGTGGGGCAACGAGGAGACACTGCGCGGCGCGCTTAATCGAGCGCAGGCAGCACAGCGCACAAGCGGCGCGATGCTGGGCATCGGCTTCGAGGGTGGCCTGTTGGAGATACAGGGCCAGGTGTTCACCTGCGCCTGGTGCGCGGTCGTGCGTGACGATGGCGTGGTGGGCATCGCCGGCGGGGAGTGTGTGCTCCTCCCGCCATCGGTGGCGGCAGACGTGCAGGCAGGGACAGAACTGGGACCGGCGATGGACGCGCTGACAGGGCTGCACAACACCAAGCAGGGCGGCGGCGCGATTGGCGCTCTGACCAGCGGCCGGCTCGACCGCCAGGCGGCTTATGAGCACCTGCTCACAATGGCGCTGGCGCGGTTGCTGACCCCGGCATACTATGAAACGTAGTGCGCGAAACGTGCTACGGCCGCGGAGGAAGCGGCTGACCGGACGGGTCGGCAGGCGGCTGTTCGGGTGGCGGCAGCAGCAGCACGATCAGTTCGGCGACCAGCACCTGCCCATCGCCGTTACGGCGGCCAAAGACGGCCACTTGTTGACCGCGCTCCAGGTCATCCAGTGAGCGTGGTTCTCCCCCAGCCATCTCTACTTGCGTGCGCTCGTCCAGTTCGATGGTGCGTGGACCGTCAGGGGTCGCCAGCACCAGCGTGCCTTCGAAAACCTCCCTGATACGGCCCACCAGGTCTGGACGGCGGCCACCACCGGGGAGCGGTGGGGCGTTCCCTGGTGCACCGTCCCCTCCCTGCGGGGGTTTGCCTGGGCCGCCACCTGGCCCCTGCAGCGTCAGTCCTGCCCGCGTCCAGCCGTGCTCTCCCACGTAGACCCCCAGGGCAAAGGCCGCGATGAGCAACATGCCCACGATGACGAGCGCACCCACCGCGATCAGTAATTTACGTCCTGTCGTCATACTTTCCCCTCCTCATTCCCCTGGCAGGATGGTGATCTCGCCCAGGGCCAGCACCGCTTCCCATTCGGCCCCGCCATCAGGTAGATGAAAGGGGGAGCCAACGCCCAGCGACAGCGTGGTGGTGCCCGCCTCCGTAGTGCGCGGCACGACCACCCGGTAGTCCTCAACCAGAACGGAATCGCGGATCGGGTGGAATTCCTCTATGTAACGATGCAGATTACCCATCCCCGGCTCGTGGATTTCGAGCGCCGCGTCCCCCAGCAGCGTGCTCAGCAACACTTGCTGTGGTGCTTCGGCGGCCCGCCAGTAGAGAGTCAGATGTAGAGTGCCGCCAGCCATCACCGCGCTACTCTCCAGGTCGTACCCCACCAGCACCCATCCTGCTGCCTCCTCCCCCACCTCAACCTGGGGGGCGGCGTCAGCAACAACGAGTTCGGGCGCTTCGTCGGCGACGTGATAGAGAACAAGTGGACGGATGCCAGCGCCGGAGCCTGGCTGGCCCGGGCTGCCGAAGAGCACCGGCACGTGCCAGGCATCGGGGTTGACCAGGTTGGGAGGCAAGGCTCAGGGGCCACGTCCAGCCTCCCGCCCGTCGAGCCGAATGGTGGTGTAGACCTCGCGGCCAGCCAAATCCCTGGGGCGTGGGTTGGCGTGGGGCAGGTGAGGCATCACCACGTCGGGCCGCACGTCGTAGACCAGGCGGTAGTAGAACAAGTCGTAGCCGAAGACCCCACTGCGGCTCAGAAGCGCCGCACCATCCGGGAGTAGAGCGAAGACATTCCCGTAGAAGTCGTTGATGGCGGTGTCGTCAGAGTAATCGTTGGCCTCCCAGTTGGCCCGCAGTTCGCCCCCGACCGGCAGCGCCAGCATCACGATGAACGGTGCCGCGAGCAGCACGCGTTCGGCGGCGGTCGGGAGACCTTGCCGAACGTAGGGCACGATTGCAGACAGCCGCTCAACCACCCAGTATGCCCCATACCCGATGAACAGTGCATACAGCAAATGCGCCGGGATAAAGAAGACGTCCAGGTCGAAGACCTTATACTGGATGAAGAACCAGACGTGAACAAGATACATCCCCACGAGGAGGAAGAAGCGCCTGGGCTTGTGCACCAACAGACCCCACATCCCCAACACTCCTAGCCCGATCCCCCACAGGCCAAACTGCTGGCACAGGAAGTCCAGGTAGATGACGATGCGGTCGGGGATAGCGGTGAGGGGGAAAGCAAACTTGAACTGAGGGAAGGCTCCCAGCGTATAGGCATAGATGCCACGCAGGGTAGTGGGCGCGTTGGCGCGCATCACGCGGTCGGTGAGGGTGCTGGCTTTGTAGGGCAGCCACAGGAACTGGAGCAGCCCAAGAAAGAATCCGCTCCCTGCACTGAACAGACCTGCCGGGCTGAGCGCGGTAGACCAACTGACCAGCAGTATGAAGAGCGCGAACGCTGGCGCAAAGCCCAGGTTCGACATATGGATGCCCAGGCTGAGACCGAAGCAGAGGCCAAAAGCGAAGAGCAGTAGCAGCGACTTCCACGAGGGCAGAATAGCGCGCCACCACGGTTGGCCGGCTGGCCGGTTTGCCCGGTCTCTCTCCTCGACCCGTGCCCACCAGAGAAGAATGATCACCGTCAGCGCGATCATAAAGACATTGGGCGCATAGACTTCAGCGATGCCAGTCTGGGACCAGAAGGCCAGCGAGAAGGCAAAGATGAGCGCGGCAAAGGCGGAGGCCAGGCGAGAGGACAACTGATGTCCGAAGTTTGAAGTCCGAGGCACGAAGTCCGAAGTCGAGATGCGGAGGATGGCATAGAGCAGCGTCACGCCGGCTGCGCCTAGCGTAGCGCTCATCAGGTTCACGCGGTGGGCTACGTCGCCGATAGGAATAAAGGTGAACAGTCTGCCCAGCCAGGTGTAGAGCGGGTAGCCGGTGGAGTGGGCCAGGCCGAGGACGTGGCACACAGTCGCCAATTCGTTGCCATCGGGACTCTTGTAGGAGAGACTGGGGTCAGTGTATCGTTGTAGACCGTCAGGCAGACGACGAAGACGACACAGGCGATCAAGACGTCGGGCCAGTAGCGGCGAATCACTTCATCTATCCTCGATTTCGGCATAGCGCGCTGATCTCTGATGCTGTCGTGAGCATACATTCGGTCTGGTTATGGGTCGTTTAACGCAGGGTAAAAAGGCTGTAAAACAGACGCCGATGGAGGCCGCTTTGCCGCCAGGAGCAGGATAGGCATAATGGGAAGCACCAGAGAGGGGCTGAGCATGTTTGTGCGAGACTGTATGACACGCGATCCCGTCACCGTTCGGCCAGAGAGTGACCCGCTCGTGGCTGTGGCGCTGCTCAAATGCGGCGGGTTCCGGCATCTACCCGTCCCTACACCATCAGAGCCTGTATCTCCTCTAGCACCATCGGCTCGACCGTCAGCACCTCGACCAGCCCGTTCCGTCCACTATCACGGCGCACTCCGACCCGGACGGCAGGTTCGCGCCGGCCGTCGGAATAACCAGCGGTGATCCGCGCCGCCAGTTCGATCTCCTCCCGTGTCAACGGATCGCGTGTCAACGGATCGCGTGCTGGCCCGCCTGGCACCAGCATCGTCGGGCCGGGGTGATCCACCGTCGTGAGCAAGACCCCCTCCACCCCGCACACCTCCAGATATTCGTTCTCCTGCTCGCGACGTCCGACGATCACCTTGCGGCCGGATGAAAGGCGCAGATGCCGCCCCACCGCCAGGAGTTGCACCCGCTCGCGGGTCAGCGCTTCACCGTCTTCGTGGACCAGAAAGTCGCGCAGGCGACGGGAATAGGTCTGGTCAATCAGATAACAACAGCCACCAGATGGTTGTGGGTAGTCAGTGATACCGAATTGCTCCGCCAGTGCGATCTGCTCTTTGCGGCCCCTCCCGCTGATCCCGTACAATCTCTCCCGATCCACCCAACCCCGCTGTTCCGGCACCGTCGGCTTGAGAAGTTTGGCCGAGAGCGGCCGGAGCAGATAGCCCCGCAGATCGCTTTCTCGCTCGACAGTGTTGAGCGTGGGCCGCATCTGGCTCTTGGGCCGCTGCCCGACCACCTCGCCGGTGAAGACAAAGTGGTAGCCGTGAGCCTCCATCCACGCCTTCGCTTTGCACAACAGGAAGATACGACAGTCCACGCAGGGATTCATCCCCGAGCCATACCCGTAGCGCGGGTGGAGCACCACCGGGAGGTACTCATCGGAGACGTCTATCACCTCCAGCCCCACCCCCAGCATCGCAGCCGCCCGCTCGGCGTCGGAAGGCTCAGCCGGCCCGCGTCCGACTACGCGGTTCCGCTCGACGTAGGAAAAGCCAGTGCGAAAGTGCAGTGCAGTGACTTCGACCCCCTGCTCAAGCACAATCCGCATAGCCAGGGTACTGTCGAGCCCGCCTGAGAATAGACCCACCGCCTTAATCCGCTCCTTGTCGCTCATCGCCAAGGAGGATACCACAGGGCGGGGAGGTCGTCAACCCACGCTGCGGTTCGGTACAAACGTCAGGGAAAATCAGGGATAGATGACACTAACCCCCACACAACGGTTCAACTATACTGGTGACAATCAGCAGGGGCAGGCCTGGATTGGTGGGATGTGACACAAACACGGTTGCTCATCATTGACGATCACGACGCTGTACGCGAGGCGCTCGGGGCCCGGCTGCGTGTCACTGCCGAGGTCGAGGTCATTGGCTGCACCGGCTGCTGGAGAACCGGCCTGCGAGACGCGGTGAGACTGAAACCCAACGTCATACTGCTAGAGATCAAACGTGCCGACGGGCAGGGGATGAAAGCGCTGTGCCGCCTGACCGAGGAATGTCCCCACATCAGCATCGTCGTTTTGACCTCCTACCCCGACGCTGAGGAGCAGACGGAAGCCCGTCGCGTTGGCGCTGCACGCTACATCCTCAAGGATATTGACACGCCCCAGTTGGTGCGCGAGATCCAGGCTGCCGTGCGACCACAGGCTATGATCTAGTAAAAACCCAATTTGCGGGGCGCATCGAACTTCCACAGCGGGCTGATCGATTCGCCGTGGTAGATACCGCGAATGGCATACGCCAGCATCGGGGCGACGCTGACTATCTTCAACTTGGGATGCCGCTTGGCTGGTGGTACCAGGATCGTGTCAGTGATGACCAATTCAGCGATCCAATCCTCGTCCAGCCGCTCCAACGCCGTGGGTAGCAGCACGGGATGGGTAATGGCCAGGTGCACCTCCCGCCTGGCTCCGTGCTCGAAAAGCACCGGGATCTGATCGAGCACGCTGCCGCTGGCGACGATGTCGTCAACGAGGATTGGGATCTTCCCCTCCACGTCGCCGACCACGTGGGTCGTTCTGACCCGGCGGAACCCATCGCGCCGTTTCTGCATCACGACCAGTGGCAACCCCAACGCCTGGGCATACTTGCCCGCCAACCGCGCCCGTCCTACGTCGGGCGAGACGATGACCGCATCCTCAAGGAAGGGCTTCCCTCGGAAGTAGTCGGCCAGGATGGGGTAGGCTGGCAGTTGGTCCACAGGCACCGTGAAGAAGCCCTGAATGGCTTCAGCGTGAATGTCTACATAGATAATGCGATCGACGCCCATCATCTCTAGCATGGAAGCCACCACCCGGGCGCTGATCGCCTCCCGGCCACGGGCCATGCGCTCCTGTCGAGCATAAGGGAAATAGGGTACGACCACTGTGATGCTGTGCGCCGAAGCGCGCCGGCAAGCATCCACCAGTAGCAGCAGTTCGATGAGATGATCGTTGACCGGCGCGGAGCAGGGCTGGATGATAAAAACATCCTTCTGCCGTACCACCTCATTGACCTGCACGTGCACCTCGCTGTCGGGCAAGGGAGTGATGGAGACAGCCGAGAGCGGGAAGCCCAGGCGATGGGCAACAGCCTGGGCCAGGGGACGGTTGGCGCTACCGGCGAAAATGCGCATCGTCTCCTCAGAGGCATCGTGCGGCGCGATGTAGTCCAGGCCCAGCACGTGAGACTCGATACCGTTGAGCGCCGCAGAGAGAGGTTCACCATCGCTCTCGTAGGTATGTATCTCGGACAGGACACAGAGCCCGCCGGCATACTTCGCAATCGCCTCTCCCACCCGCTCGAGCGGCAGGCGCCGGCTGCGAAGGCGGTGGTTGATGTGATGCACGATCCAGTGCAGTTCATCCATGTTGTGATGAAAAGAAACTGGGGTCTCTCCACGGTCGTCCAGACTACTCTCGTAGAAGAAGCCCCAGTTCTGCCACTCCCCACCTTCGGGCCAGCGGGCCTGTAGGATGCGATACCGTAGTTTCATCGTATTCCTCCGTGTGTCACTTTGTCTCACGAGAAGATGATGGGGTCCAAAGCGATCAAATCCTCAAAATCGGACGGTTGGAGCTTTTCAAATTCCTTCTGTAGCACCTTCCTGTACACCCATTCAGTGCCGGTCAAGATCGTGGCGTTTTCGCACCACAACCGAGCGGCCAGGTCTTTGTGCTTGACGTCTCATGTATCACGCTTCACGCTTGTCAACCGTCACCGTCACGCGCACGCGCTCAGGCAGGTCGCCGCCGGTCAGTTTGCGCAGCGCCCACTGTTGAACGTAGAGCGTGCCGATGATGGGCGGGCCGTCGCTGGCCTCTTCCTGGTAGCGCCTGGTGTTCTTGGTGTCCTTCTCGACTTTGAATGTCAGTTCCAGTTTGTCCATTGCTTGATGCCTCCTGTGGGTGTCGGTGCGGTTGGTAATCCTTGCTAACTGCTAGCCCAATTATACCCAACAACGGCTCTTGCACAAACAGCGGTGAGCGAGTCAATCCGCTTCTCCCACCACCGGGAGCAGCGCCAGCGCCTGTGGATCCAGGGAGAGAACAATGGTCTCGCCAGACGCGGGCAGATTAGCGCTGGCTGGAACATTGAAGGCCAGTTCAACCCCGCTGGCGTGGCGCACGCCCAACCGGTAGTGTCCGCCGCGGAAGGAACGTTCCGTGACGGTCCCATGCAGTACATTGGGACCAGCATCACCCAGCCGCGCCGCCTCCGGTCGAATCAACAACTTCGCTGCAGATCCCGCATCCCGCATCCCGCATCCCACATCCCAAACCTGTAAGACACCCAGCGCTGTCTCAACCTGTCCAGGCCCGACAACACAGGCATCCACCAGGTTTGTCAATCCCAAAAAGTGGGCAGACCAGGCGGAGGCTGGCCGCCGGTAGACCTCCTCCGGCGTCCCCACCTGCACCACCCGCCCAGCCCGCATCAGCACCACCCGGTCGGCGAGAGCGAACGCCTCCTCCTGGTCGTGGGTGACGGTGATGGCGGTCACGCCCGCCTGGCGCAGGATGCGGGGTAGTTCGTCCATCAGCCGCTCGCGTAGCGCCCGGTCCAGCGCGCCTAGCGGCTCGTCGAGCATCAGCAGGCGCGGCTGGGGGGCCAGACTGCGGGCCAGCGCCACCCGCTGCCGCTCCCCACCCGAGAGTTGGTTCACGTCGCGGTGCTCGAAGCCCACCAGATCGACCAACTCCAGCGCCTCGGCCACCCGCGTCGCCACCAGTTCACGGCTCAGCCCCTGCATTCGTAGCCCGAAGGCGACGTTGCCTAAGACATCCTTATGGGGAAAGAGGGCAAATTCCTGGAACATCAGCCCAAAGCCACGCAGGTGAGGAGGCACATAGGTCACATCCTCCCCGTCCACCAACATCCGGCCGCCATCGGGCGTCTCCAGGCCGGCGACGAGTCGCAGCAGCGTCGTCTTGCCGCAGCCGGAGGGGCCAAGGAGACACACGATCTCACCCTTCTCGACGGTGAAACTGACGCCGGCCAGCGTCCAGCCGTCGGGGTAGGATTTGCAAATCTCAGAAAACTCTAGCAATGACTCAATCTCCCCCTCATACTTCACGTTTCACGTTTCACGTTTCACGCATTAGAACTCCCCCACCTCCCCCACGCGGAACCGCTCAATCGCCAGGAACCCCAGCGTGCAGACGAGCATCAGCAGCGTGGACATCGCCAGCGCCTGGCCGTAGTTGACCGCGCCGGGACGGCCCAGGAAACGATAGATGGCTATGGGCATCGTGGGGCGCTCCGGCCGGGCGATCAGGCTCGTGGCCCCGAACTCGCCCATCGAGACAGTGAAGGCGAACACGGCCCCCACCAACATTGCCCGCGCCACGATGGGCAGGTCCACCTCGCGCCACACGCGCCAGGGCGACCCCCCCAGCAGTGCCGCTGCCTCGCGCAGGTTAGGATGAATGGAACGCAGCGCCGGCAGCACACTGCGCACGACGAAGGGCAGCGCGACGAGTGTGTGGGCCAGCACGACCAACAACGGAGAGGTGCGCAGGTTGAGCGGTGGCTCGTCCAGCGCGACGATGTACCCCAGCCCCAGCGTGACCGCTGAGGTCCCCAACGGCAGCATGAAGATCGGGTCGAGCAACCGTCGCAGCCGTAACCCCCGGGGACGGGGGCTACGAGCAGACCCCCGGCTGTCCAGCACCGACGCCGCCATCAGACCCAGCGTCACCGAGAGCCCCACCGTCGCCAGCGCGAATCCCACCGAGTTGCGCACCGCCGCCACCGGCGGCACGTAAAACGCCGAACCGCGTGGATTATAGAACAACTGGCGGTAGAAGGCCAGTGATACACCACCCGTGGCAGAAAGCGTCAACGAACGCTCGACCAGTGCGGCCAACGGCGTCACCAACAGCGCCAGCATCAGCCCTACGTTGACCCCGACGGCCAGCCACTCGCGCCAGTGACGGGGCCGGCGCTGCGTCACCCGGCGCGGCCGCAACTCCAACGGCCGCGCCAACCGTGCCTGGAGTCGCGTGTATACCGCCATCAGTGCGAAAGTGAAGAGAATCTGGACGACGGAGAGCGCCGCCGCCAGCGGCAGATTGAGGTACTGGATCGTCTGGCGGTAGATCTCCACCTCCAGCGTGGCGAAGCGTGGCCCACCCAGCACCAGGATGACGCCGAAACTGGTGAAACAGAAGATGAAAACCAAGAGCGCCGCCGCGCCGATGGCCGGGCTCAACAAGGGCAGCGTCACCTCGCGGAAGACCCGCCACCGATCCGCCCCCAGCATGCGGGCGGCCTCCTCCAGCCGGGGGTCGAGATTGGCCCAGTAGGTCCCCACGATACGCAGCACCAGCGTGTAGTTGTAGAACACGTGCGCCAGCAGGATGATCGTCAGCGTGTGCTGGAGGTCGAGCACCGGCCGGTCGAGCCCCAGGAGGTCCATCAAGGCCAGGTTGAGCAGGCCGCGAGGTCCCAGGAACGCGGTGAAGGCCAGCGCGACGACGATGGTAGGCAGCACGAAGGGCACAGTCGTCAGCGCCCGGACGAGCGATTTGCCGGGGAAATCGTACCTGGCAAACACGTAGGCCCCGGGCAGCGCCAGCCCTACCGTCAGCAGCGTGGAGAGCGCCGCCTGCCAGGTCGTGAACCAAAGCGTCTGCAGGTAGTAGGGCGTGCGGATCAGTTTTCCCAGAGCCGCCAGACTGAAGCGGCCTTCGGGCGCGAAGGAGAGGGTCAGGATGGAGGCGATGGGGTAGAAGTAGAAAAGAAGCAGGAAGGCAAGAGGGACGGAGACCAGGAGACCCGGAGACAAGGAGACTGCGTTGCTCTTCCCTTGTCTCCCCTTCTCCTTGTCCCCCTGTCTCCCTGTCCCCTTGTCCAGTTTCATCGCAACACGGTCTCGGTCCAGGCCTCGATCCACACCTCACGGTTGGCCTCTATGGCCGCGTAGTCCACCTCGGCCGGATGTTCGGGGATGAGGGCGAATTTGGCGAAGACCTCGGGCAGGGCCGCGTTCTGGTTGGCGGGGAACATGAACATGTGCAACGGGATGTCCTCCTGGAAGGTCGTGCCGAGCATGAAGTCCACCCACGCCTCGGCCAGGTCGCGGTTCTGCGCACCTTTGGGGACGAGGATGCCGACGAACTCGATCTGCCGGAAGCAACTGGACTCGCTGACGACCGCCTCCGTGGGGGCTTCCTCGAAGGGCTCCTCGGCGAAGTATACCTCCACCGGCGGGCTGCTGGCGTAACTGACGACGATGGGGCGGTCGCCCTCACCGCCGGAGCCGTAGGTGAACTGCCCCCAGTAGGCGTCCTCCCACCCCTCGACTACCAACACGTCGTTGTCCCGCAGGCCGGCCCAGTAGTCCAGATAGGTGTAGTCGCCCGTCTCACCGAAGTGACCTATTGTCGCCAGCATGAAGGCCAGCCCTGGTGACGACGTGGCGGGGTTCTCCACCACCGTCAGGCTCCGGTACTCGGACTGCACCAGGCCCCTCAGATTGGCGGGCGGCGTCAGGCCATGCTCCGCGAACCAACTCTTGTCGTAGTTGAGGCAGACGTCGCCATAGTCCACCGGCAGTGCTCGATGCTGGGAATCGAGTTCCAGGTAATCGGGAATCTCGGCCAGGAGCGGCGAATCATAAGGATCGAGGATGCCTGCCTCCAGCGCCCGGCTGAGCAGGGTGTTGTCCACGCCGTAGAGGACATCGGCCAGGGGATTATCGCGGCTGAGGATAGCCTGGTTGAGGACCACGCCCGCGTCACCGGCCTGGAGGATCTCGATCTCGGCGTTGTACTGTGCCTCGAAGGCGGCGAGGGTCTCTTCGCTGATGTCAAAACTGTCATGAGTCATCACCCGCACCTTGCGGGGCTGAACCGGTGTGGTCGGCACCGGCACCGGGACCTCAGTCGGGACTGCCGGTCCGGGCCAGCAGGCCGTCAGCACCAGCACCCCAATCAGCGCAAACACCATCTTACGTTTCATCTTTCACCTCCCACTCACCTCATCTACTCATTTACTCAATACTCATCTACTTGCTTCCCTGCTTCCCCGCGTGCGTCACCACACACAAGAGCAGCCCGCGCCGTACGCGCACACGGGCCTGCTCCGCCGTCAGCACGTTGCTCACCCCTCGCGCTGGCCCGAAGCGCAGGTTGTCTTCGTGCAGCGGCCACTCCAACCCTTCGGCCATCACGCCCACCGCATCTCCCCCCAGCGGGATGAGCGAAACGGTATCGCCAGGCTGGCCCTCAATAAGCGATCCATCGTGCCCTTCGTGGATGAGGAAGGCCGTCTGCGGCCCCTCCACGATGCGCACGTCAAGCCCATTTAGCTCAGGCAGCGCCAGCAGCAGCAAGTTGGCAATGGTCTGGTCCAGCCGTCCCCCCAGGGCCGCCAGGATGACGATCTCGGTCGCGCCCTCGCGCACGGCGTGAAGGAGCGCCAGTTCGAGATCGGTCTCATTCTTGCGGGGCGAAAAGCGAATGATCTGCGATCCCGCCGCCTCTACACGGATCCGCTCGTCAGAGGATAGCGAATCGAGGTCACCGATGACCACATGAGGGGCCGCACCGGCAGCCAAAACGTGATGGGTCCCTCCATCGGCCGCGATGATGAGGTCGTCGGGGCGCAACAGGCCCCGTGCACCCTGCGGATCGGGGAACTCCCCGTTGGCGAAGATGATGGCGCGCATGTCACTAGAACACGGATTTCAGGACATCAACGGATACAGAAAAGCCGCCCCAGCCAGCGGGACGGCTCCACATGCTCAGTGGTCTCCCTCCGCTGGCATTACCCAGATCAGGTTCCAAGGGTCGATGCCGGTGGTCCGCGACCAGGCACCCTCTCAGCCTGGCTCCCCAGGCTCCCCTGAAGGTATGGTTTCAGTGAACGTCCTAAAAGTACGCTTGAATTATACTACGTCTTGACCGATTTGGCAAAGCCCATACCACCCGCCGGAATCACCGCCTTCTCCCTCTCAGTAGCAGGAGAGAGGCTGGCCTTCATCCCAGCGAGGTGGTTCACCCGGCGCAAATTCGAGGGAGCGCCGGTAAATGCGGGCAAAGTGTTGGGCAAATCGTTGCGCCACCTCGTCAAAGTCCGGGGCGCGACCGAGTACCTGTTGTATGGACACAGCACCTCTGCCAGCGATACCACAAGGGACCAACAACTCGAAGTGCTCCATGTTCGGCGCAACGTTGAGGGCCAGGCCATGACGGGTGATCTCGCCGTGGATTGCCAGCCCGACGGCGGCGATTTTCCGGCCGGCGACCCAGACACCTGGATGCTCTTCGATGCGTCCAGCACCAATGCCGTATTCGGCCAGCAGATCAATGACAACTTGCTCCAGATTATGCAGGTACTCGTAAAGGTGCTCGTACTCAACCCGCATAATCGGGTAAGCGACGAGTTGACCAGGACCATGATAGGTCGCCTTGCCGCCCCGGTCGGTCTCACACACAACAATGCCAGCCCGTTCTAGCAGCGCCGGAGAGACCAGGATATCTTCCCAACCACCGCCGCGTCCGATGGTGATGACCGGAGTGTGTTGCAACAAAACGAGGCTCTCGCCCAGCCGGCCTTGCTGGAGTCCCGTCGCCAGCCGTTCCTGCCAATCCAGGCCGCTGTCGTAGTCGAGAAGGCCAGGCTGCCAGACGGTGATGGGTCTCACAAAGCCTCTCCTACCACTTAGGCAGATGCAACGACCGTTTCTCCACGTCCATCGCAGCGTCCACCAACGCCTCGCCGATGGAGGGATGCATCGGGATGAACCGCATCAGTTCACCGACGGTGGCCTCAGATAACATCGCCACAGCGACGACGTTGATCAGGTCCACCGCGCCGGGGGCCATGATGTGCGCACCGACGATCTTGCCGTACTTCTTGCAGGCGATGAGCTTGATCGTGCCAGCCGTCTCGTCGAGGATCATGGCGTAGGGGTTGATGGCTATGGGAACCTTGCCGATCTCCACCTCGACCCCCTGAGCCTCGGCCTGCTCCTCGGTGAGGCCCACCCAGGCGACCTCAGGCCAGGTGTAGAGGCAGCGAGGCAGGATCTCGTAGTTCATCCGGCTGCTCATCCCCATCGCGTTCTCGCCAACGACGATCCCCTCAGCGTTCGCCTTGTGCGACCACATCGGCCCGGCGGTGGCATCGCCGAGAGCGTAGATGTGGGGTACGCTGGTCTCCATACGCTCGTTGACCAGGATAGCGCCGTGCTCCATCTCGACGCCCGGTTGGCGCAGGCCCAGTCCGGTCGTGTTGGGCAGGCGGCGCGCGGCCAGGACTTTGTCGGCGACCACTTCGCCCTTGCCCTCCGCCAGAACGACGACCAACGAGCCGTCATCACCCTGGCGAATCGCCTCCACCGAGACGCCCCTCTTGATGGTGATGCCGGCGTCGTGGAGTAGTTTGCCCAGCCGTTGAGAGATCTCGCGGTCGGCCTCGGGGAGCAATTGCGGGCCGCTCTCGATCAGCGTGACCTGGCTGCCCATGGCGTGGAAATATTGCGCCAGTTCCAGGTCCCAGGGTTTGCTGCCGATAATGGCAAAGCGCGGCGGGATCTCGCGCAATTCGATTGCCTCCTCGGTGCCTATCACCCCAGGCAGGTCCACGCCCTCAATGGGCGGCTGAGCGGCGACGGACCCCGTGGCGACGAGGATGTTACGCGCCTTGATCTGCTTGCCACTACCTCCCACACTCCCACTCCCCCACACTTCCACAGTGTCCCGAGCGACGAGCCTACCCCGCCCTTCGATCAGCGTGATGCCATAGTCGGCGAGCAACTGCTCCGTGCCCATCCGCAGTCCTTCGATGATCAGGTCCTTGCGGTCGTGGAGCACGCCCAGGTCCAGCCCCGGCTCCTCCACCTGGATGCCAAAACGTCCTGCTTTGCGGATACGTCCCATGAGCCTGGCGGCTGTCATAAGAAACTTGGAGGGGATGCACGCCTTGTGCATGCAGTAACCGCCGTAGTGGGCCTCCTCGACGACGGTCACCTTGCCGCCCAACTGGGCGGCGCGCATCGCTGCGGCGAACCCGCCGGAACCGCCGCCGATGATGATCAGGTCTTGCATCTCAGCCATGATTACCCCTCCCCTTCGGCTTTGCTCAGGGCAGGCCCCCCGGCAAAGATCAGCGCAGGATGTTCCAACAGTTGCGCCAGCGTCTGCAAGAAGGCCGCCCCGGGCGCTCCGTCCACGATGCGGTGGTCAATGGTCAGGCTGAGCACCATCTTTGAGCGAGGCACAACCTGGCCATTGACCAGGGCCAGTTCCTCGGTGATGCGCCCTACGCCCAGGATAGCCACTTCCGGCGGGTTGATGATGGGCGTGAAAGCATCTACGCCATACGTCCCCAAATTTGTGACAGTGAACACCGCACCGGTGACCTCATCCACATTGAGAGCGTTTTCGCGGGCACGCTGCGCCAGGTCTTTGATCTTGTCACCGATCTCGGAGACGGTCATCCGGTCGGCGTAACGAACCACAGGGACGATGAGGCCATCGTCTAATGCCACCGCTACCCCAACGTTGACCTCGGAGGGCATCACGATCTCCTCGCCCTCAAGTCTGGCTCCCAGCAAGGGGTGATCGCCCAGCGCCACCGCCACGGCCTTGACCAGCAGGTCGGTGTAGGAGACCTTGCGCTCCCAGCGTACGCGCAGCGCCTCGCGGGTGGACGCTAGTTCGGTCACGTCCACTGTGGTCATGAGCGTGATTTGGGCCATCGTTTGCAGGCTGTGGACCATCTGCTCGGCGATGGCCTGGCGCATGCCGATAAAGGGAATACTCTTGGGCGGAGGCGCGGCTGGCCTCTCTTCTCCTTCGATCACGCGCAGCACATCCTCTTCGGTGATGCGACCGTTCAGCCCCGTGCCCTGGACCTGCGCCAGGTCTAGCCCCTCTTCCTCCGCCATGCGACGGGCCAGCGGGGAGGCCACGATACGTGACCGCTCCTCGTGGTAGGTTTGCACGTCTTTCTCTGTGATGCGGTGGCCAGAGGGCACGACCTTGGAAATGTCCACGCCCAGCTCTTTTGCCAACCGTCGGGCCGCGGGCGAGGACGGGAAGCGTTTCTCCTCCCTGGGAACCTCCACCTTCTTCTCAGCCGGGGCAGCGGGCGTCGGTGCCCCGGTTGTGACGGGAACGGCGGCGGGAGCCCCGGCTGGGGCAGCGATCTCCACTACTTCGGGAATCTCCTCGCCAGGAGCAGTGATAAACCCAATGATCTGACCAATGCCACAGGTGTCCTTAGCGTGGGCCACGTGGCGCACGACACCATCGGCCGGTGCCACCACCTCATAAGTGATCTTTTTGCTCATCACGACGACAACAGGTTCATCCTTCTTGATCTCCGCGCCGTCCTCCTTGAGCCACTTGACGACCTTCCCTTCGCTCATTGCCATACCCAGTTTGGGCATAATGATTTGGGTTGCCATAACAGTTTCTTCTCCTTGACGATGAGGAGCAGATCTCTTCCCTCCAGGCCTCCAGCACACAGTCCATATCCACGAACACGATCACAGCGGCGTTGGCGACGAAAAGCTCGTCGGAAGCGTCCCCCTCGAAAGTGATGCACCTTTTCCCATCTTGCACTTCCTCCCTCTAGCCAAAGAGGTCATCGCCGCTCTTGAACTCGAGGCCAGGGTGGTTGTCGAAGCGCACCACGCCGACGGCGGCCTTGTCGCCGATGGCCGCGGCCACTTGAGCGGTGCCGGCGTGGCCGAACCCGCCGCACAACTCAATGGCGACGAAACCATCTTCCACCAAGCCTTTGCAAACTGTCACGGCCTCGGCGTAGTTGTTGACTGCCACAGCCGTCAATTCGACCTGAGGTGTCACCACCGTCTGACGATGGATCTTAGGATCCACATCGGGTGCTACGAAGACAAATGCTGCTTTCAGAGCCATTTGATTTTCCTCCTGATAATATCTGCCAAAACACTACAACGAATTTGGAAAAAAGCGAATTGAGAACAAGAGCTTCGTTCCTTTCACAATTCGATGTAGTGTTAGCGGGAAACAGAACCGCCGGATATCCTGAGGACGCCCTGTTGGCTGGCCTCTCGTACACACTGCTGCACATCCACCACGCGGGGGCCGCGGTGTGTCAGTCGAACGCTCACTTGCTGCTCGGAAAAGACCTCGATCTGTCGCTCACCATCCACGGCGATGGTGCAGGCTGCGGGCTCCAACATCACTTCCTCCCCCAGGGAAAGCAAGCGGTGGCTCTGGATGCCCACCGGGATGATCAGACCGGGGCCTACAGGGGCCAGCACGCTGGTGTTGCCCTGGCCCAGTCGTATGTACATCCCCTGAGCATCGCGCGGCCCCAGGGTGTGAAGACAGCCTCCGATAGACGACATGCCGATGCAGTTTGGTTCGGCCCTGGCCAGGACGATCTCCCGCAGGCGGTGCGGGTCCCACAGCGCCCGGCTGCCGATGAACAACTCGTTGCTGGCCACCACGTCAATCAAGGCAATCTCCGCTAACTGGCCATCCACGTACACCTCCAACTGTTTGGCGGTATACGTGACCTTTTCCACATCCACCATCTCCCTGGCAACCAGCCCCGCCGCGAGTCCGGCTATGGTGCTTTCGAGCATACAAGGGAAGACATTGTTGGTGCCAGTGGAGATGGCGACGATGGGGATGTCGCTGCATCCTTTAGCCACAGCGCGGTTTGTTCCATCTCCGCCGAGCGTGATGATGCATCCCACGTCGCTTTCACAAAAGCGCCTGGCCGCCTCGGTCGAATCTCGTTCGTCGGCGTACATATCCATGTGAAGCGAGACGGCCTCCAGCGAGAGATTCAACCTGTCCAACGCCCGATCCACCAGACCGTAGTAGTCAGGCATAAAGACCACCTGCTGGACCTCCAGGGCGTCCAGGGCCAGAAGCGCCCGCTGCAAGATATGCGTCTTTTCGTGGTTGTCAAACACCGAGGCGTGGGTGACCAGGCGGCGGATGTCCTTGCCGGAGGCTGGGTTGGCGATGATACCGACGGTTGACATAGTCTCTCCCCAAACAGAAACCGGGTTTTTAGGAAAAAACCCGGTTTCTGGTCTATCCTACATCAGGGACTGCACCGTTGAGACGATGGTGTCCACACTGGGAATGTAAGCCTGCTCCAGAACCGGACTGAAAGGCACCAGTGTATGCGGCGGCGTGATCATCTTGGGCGGCGCGTCCAGGTAGTCAAAGGCCTGGCCAGCGACCAGGGCGACGACGTCCGTCGCCATACTGCAGCGGGGAAAGTCCTCATCTACCACGATCAGGCGATGGGTCTTTTTGACCGAGTTCAGGATGGTCTCCTCATCCATTGGCGAGAGGGAACGCAGGTCTACTACCTCGACGTCCACACCGTCACTGGACAGTTTCTCCGCGGCCTCCAGGGAGAAGTGAACCATGCGCCCCAGCGTGACGATGGTGAGGTCTTGGCCCTCCCGCTTGACGTCGGCCACTCCTAGCGGGACAGTATAGTTATCCTCCGGCACCTCACCTTCCAAACCATATAGCAGTTTGTGCTCGAAAAAGATAACCGGGTCGTTGTCCCGGATGGCGGACGAAAGCAGCCCCTTGGCGTCGTAGGGCGTGGAGGGGACGACCGTCTTGAGCCCCGGTATGTGGGTGAATATCGAGTAGAGACATTCAGAGTGTTGCGCGGCTGCCCCGAAGCCAGCGCCGATCGTCGTGCGGATGACCACCGGCACCTGGGCCTTGCCGCCGAACATGTAGCGCATTTTAGCGCCCTGGTTAAAGATCTGGTCAAAGCAGACGCCTAAAAAGTCTACAAACATCAGTTCGGCGATGGGGCGCAAGCCTGTCGAGGCCGCGCCCACGGCCGCGCCGATGTAGGCCGACTCGCTGATGGGGGTATCACGGACGCGATCCCGGCCGAACTCAATTACCAGTCCCTTGCTGGCGCCCAGGACGCCACCCCAGGCTTCCTTGTTTTCGCCTTCCATGTGGGGCAGCGTGGCGCCACCCGCCACGTCCTCGCCCATAAGAATCACTGTAGGGTCGCGGCGCATTTCCAGCGCCATGGCCTCGATGATCGCTTCTCGGAAAGTTATTGTACGTGCCATCGTTTTCTCACCTCCTATGGGTAACTCACGTAAACGTCAGTAGTCAAGACGTCTTCAGGGACGGGCCAGGGGCTCTCCTCGGCGAACTCGACTGCATCTTGGACCATCTTTGTCGTCTTGGCGTCAATCTCTGCGATCTCTGCCTCAGACAAGAGTCCACGCTCCAGCACCTGCTTCTTGAAACTCTCAATCGGGTCATTGGCGTGATTGCGCGCTTTTTCTTCCTCGGTAAAGTAGAGCATGCTGTCGCCCTGGAAGTGACCGTAGTAGCGGAACCCACGGCACTCGACCAGGGACGGGCCTTGACCCTTCCGTGCCTGCTCGATGGCCACTTCTGCGGCCTCGTAAACGGCGAAAAAGTCCGCGCCATCTATCGTAGCGCCAGGCATGTCGTAGGCCACAGCCCGGTCGGAGATGTCCTTGGCAGCGCAGTGGTAGCCCCAGGGCGTGGTCTCGGCGTAGCCGTTGTTCTCACAGACGAAGACCACGGGCAGTTTCCAGATGCTGGCCAGGTTCATCGCTTCGTGCATAGTCCCCTGCTCGGCAGCACCATCGCCGAAGAAGCAGACCGTCACCTGGTCGGTGCCGAGGATCTTGGCCGTCAGGCCCGATCCGCAGGCCAGCGGGCCGCCGGCTCCTACGATGCCGTTAGCGCCCAGCATCCCCTTGTCCACGTCGGCAATATGCATCGAGCCACCTTTACCTTTGCAAGCGCCCGTGGCCTTGCCGTACACCTCTGCCATCATCGAGTTGACGTCTACCCCCTTGGCGATGCAGTGGCCATGACCCCGGTGGGTCGAGGTGATATAGTCCTTGTCCGTCAAGTGGGAAATCACACCCACTCCCATTGCTTCCTCACCAGCGTACAGGTGGACAAAGCCCGGCAGTTTGCCCTCGGCAAACAGTTCGGCCACTCTGTCCTCGAATGTTCGGATGAGCCTCATGCGCTCATACGCCCAGAGGAGTTGTTCCTTGTTAATCTCAGCCATGAAATTCCTCCTTACATGTTTTGGTTGCCAATGCTGTGGCCGGTCTCCTGACCATGCCACTCCTTGCGCTGGTTGACCCAGCGCTACTGCTGTTGCCACAACCCGTTCAAGCCCCCCACGCAGTGGAGGGGGGGGCGTGACAGCCATCCAGGTAGATCGTCTATATCATCCCTCCTTTCGCACTTCCACTGTGGCCGGTCTCCTGACCGTGCCACCCACATTTTGAGCTTTCCCGACAAACATGAAGCTGAAACGATGCCAACCAGAGTACCTGGCAGGTGGGGGGAAGCCACCGCGCCTGCCAGGTACCGCCGGGGGCTAGACGCATACCTTCACCATGCCCCCATCCACGTTGATGGCCTGCCCGGTGATGAAGCCAGCCTTCTCCGAGGCCAGGAAGGCTACCATGTTGGCGATGTCATCGGGATCGCCATGGTGTCCCAGAGGAATGTTCTGCTCGGCGAACCAGGTGATGGCCTCCTGGCACGACTTGCCCAGCATCCCCCCCAGTTGGTCTCCCAGTTGGCCGGGACCTTCCCAGAGGAACGTCCTGGTCGGCCCAGGGCAGACAGCGTTGACCAGGATGTTGTCTTTGGCCAGGTAATTGGCCAGGTCCTTGGTGAACATGATCACCGCTGCTTTGATGCTGTCATAGTCCACCAGGCCACCCGGCTGCTTGCCAAAGATCGAGGAGATGTTGATGATCCGCCCCCATTTCCCTTCCCGCATGTGAGGGACGACCGCTTTGGAACAGCGGATCAGGCCAAAGAGCATCAGGTCCATATTGTAGCGGAACTCCTCTTCGGGAAGCTCCATCAGGTCGCTCAGCCGGCCTGTGCCGGCATTGTTGACCAGGATGTCAATACGCCCGAACTTCTCGGCGGCCTGGGCCACGAAGTTCTCAATGTCCTCCGGCCTGGTGACGTCGGCCTGGATAACGAGGACCTCCACTCCCTTCGCGCCGATCTCTTCGGCCGCTTCATCCAGGGCCTCCTTGCCCCGGGCGCAGATAGCTACGTTGCATCCCTCCTCAGCCAGCGCCAACGCGGAGGCTTTGCCGATGCCCCGGCTGCCCCCGGTAATCAGTGCTACCTTTCCTTTCAAACCTAGATCCATTTGCCTTCTCCTTTCAATCTGGTGACACCAACATCTTGATGAAGACCGCCAGAGGCACATGAATGGAGGCCAGATTCAGTGATCTGCAAAATGCGCGATGATCGCGGCCTTACCACCGAAAAACACACCTTGATCCCCGATTCTCACCCCCTTTCGCTCTGTACGCCGAACCCACAGGAGCGGCTACCCCACCGCGCGGGTAGGCACAGCCACCAAGACGTCAATTCGCATGTCGTTGAGGTCGCGCAGTTCCACGATCTCCACCAACCAGCAGAGGTAACTGCGAGAGTCTGTCAACCAACCAAGATTGTTACCCCTCCGACACAGGCGCGGTGGGACTGACACGGCGAATCTTCGCGATCAACTTCTGGCGCTCGGCGAGGCTGGTTGCCTGCGCCAACCGCTCACGCAGATAGCGCAACTTCCGCTTGCGGGTCTGCCGTCGGATTCGCTTCCGATCGCTCTCTGTTCGCATTATCTCCTCCTATCATCTATTACGGATTACAGTCACGCACTACATACTATGGATATATACGCTTCAGCATACGAGGGAAGGGAATCGTCTCCCTCAGATGATCCAGGCCGCAGACCCAGGTCACGGTCCGCTCGACCCCCAACCCAAAGCCGGAGTGGGGGACGGAGCCATACTGTCGCAGGTCAATGTACCATTCGAAGGCCTCGCGGGGCAGGCCCCATTCCTTGAGACGCTCGAGCAACAGGTCGGGGTCGGAGATACGCTCCGAGCCGCCGATAATCTCCCCATACCCCTCCGGCGCCAGCAGGTCTGCGCTCTTGGAGACCTCCGGACGGCCAGGCCAGGGCTCCATGTAGAACGCTTTGGCATAGGTCGGGTAGCCATATACGAAGACTGGTTTGTCGAACCGCTTGGTCAGTTCCGTCTCGTGAGGTGAGCCGAGGTCGGCCCCCCACTCGATCTCCAGAAGGCTTTTGAGTTCCTCGTCATCCGTCTGCTCCCGGATCTCCGCCAGCATCTCCAGCGCCTCGTCGTAGGAAATACGAGGGAAAGGTGGCACTACCTTCTCCAAATGGCTGATGTCCCGTCCCAGCAATGCCAACTCCTGCGCTCGCTCGCGCAGGCAGGTCTGGACAATATATGAGATGAACTGTTCCCCAATCTCCATCATCTGATCCAGATCGCAAAAGGTGGCCTCCGGCTCCACCATCCAGAACTCGGTCAGGTGACGGCGAGTCTTGGACTTCTCAGCACGGAAGGTGGGACCGAAGCAGTAGACGCGGCCAAAGGAGTAGATGTCCGCCTCGTTGTATAGTTGCCCCGACTGGGCCAGATAGGCTGTCTCACCGAAGTAATCGGTCTCAAAGAGAGTGGTCGTGCCCTCGCAGGCAGCCGGGGTCAAGATGGGCGTGTCCAGGTTGACGAAGCCGTGGTCGTCGAGCCAGTCGCGGATGGCGCGGATGACGGTGGCCCGCACCCGCAGCACGGCCCATTGTCGCTGCGAACGGATCCACAGGTGACGATGGTCCATCAGAAACTCGACCCCGTGCTCCTTGGGCTGGATGGGGTAATCCTGAGCGATCTGCAGCACCTGCAGGCTGGCGACGCCCAGTTCGTAACCGCCGGGGATGCCCAGGGCGCGGTCGTCCTGGCGGACGGTGCCGGTGACGATGAAGGACGACTCCTGAGTCAGGCTCTGGGTCGCCTCGAATACCTCCGGGCTGACCTCTTTCTGGAAGACGACGCACTGGGCGAAGCCGGTGCCATCCCGCACCTGGAGGAACTGGAGTCTTCCCTTGTCGGTGCGGTTATGGAGCCACCCCTGGAACGTGACTTCCTCTCCCACGTGCTGAGCGATGTCCTGGATGCGGATTGTCTCGGGCATAGCAGATTCTCCTCTCCTGGTGCTTGGGGAAGATTGTACCGCAGAATGGACGGGGTGACAAGGTGACCTGGTATAACGGGGCTACGCGGAGGTTTACTCCTACGACCGGGATTCCGACCGGGTGGCGGAGGTGGAGCGAGCGGAGCCGTAGGGATACCAGCATTTTGCACAACCGTGCCGGCAGCAGCGCCGACAACATCTCCCACTCCTCCGGCGTGAGGACGTGCAGGGAAACGGAGAGTATAGGGTGCAAGGTGTGAGTACTAGGCCAGCACCACTTTGCGCAACCGCGCCGGCAGCAGCGGCGCCAACACCTTCCACTCCTCCGGGGTTAGGACGCGCAGGAGCAGCAGCGCCGCCGGGTAGACAACCAGGCCGACCAGGAGCGCCAGCGGGAGGCTGTAAGCCGCCACCGCCCAGGCCACCGCACCCATCGCCAGCCCGGCCAACGCAGGCCGGCCCAACGTCCGCACCCACCCCACTGGCCCCAGGTGGCGACGCAGGTCGGCGTAGAACAGCAGCGCCAACAGTAACTCCCCCCCGATGATGATCCACGCCGACGCGACGTAACTGAACGTCCGCACAAAGAGCAAGTTCGCCGCTATAGTGAAGACCACGCGCGCGCCGGAGGCCACGAGCACGTAGCGCTGACGATTGAGCGCGATGAGTACGTAGTTGGTCAGGCTGTTGATCCAGCCGAAGAGGATGGACCAAATCAACAATCGCAGCACCACCGCGCCGTGGGGCAGGAACTTCCCTCCGCTGAGCAAACCTACCAGCACCGTCGCCAACAGCGTGACGAGCACAACCGCCGGCAGCGCGACTATCGTCAGCATCTTTACGGACAACCGGTACGACCGCTGCAGCCCAGACCGGTCTTGAGCAGCCTGGCGCGACATCACCGGGAAGACGGCGAAGGTGAAGACGGAGGGAATGATGTTGAGCGCGTCCAGCCATTTGCGCGCAGCGTCGTACCAGCCCACCACTGCATCGCCTTGCAGGAACTGTAGAAGTACCCCGTTGATGCCGGTGAAGAGCGCCTGCAACAGCAGAGAGGCCATCAGCGGCCAACTTTCGGACAGCATCGTGCGTTGCAAGTGCCACACGACACGTACCCGCACCCGCGGCAGCCCGGCCCAGATCAGCCGCCGCGCCAGCAGTGCCAGGATCGCCAGCGTCGCCACGTTGGTCAGGATAGAGGCCCCCGCCAGCCCAACGATGCCCAGCCCGCCTACCAGTGCTAGCACCTGTAGCGTGACCTTGACGATGGTGGTCACGGTCTGGACGGCAGCGGGGTATTCGTTTTTCTCGCAGCCTCGGAAGAGCGCCGTCAGGCTGTTGGCCACGGTGCCCGGCAGCAACCCGACGTAGAGCAGCGCGACCGCCCACACCGTCTCAATCGCCAGCGGCTTGCCCAATGCCTGCCGCCCGACCAGGAAACCACCCATCGCTGGCACCACCACCACGAAGAGCAATAATCGCAAGATCGTCGTATTGACAAAGAGTCGCCGCGCGTTGGCACGGTCGCGGGCTACCTCGCGCATCAGGTACATGTCCAGGCCGAAGTTGGCGATGATGTCGAACCATCCATAGATGATTACGGCAGTGTAGTACCGACCGTTCCCCACCGGCCCCAGGATGCGGGCCATCAACGCGGCGAAAGCCAAATCAATAGTCCGGTTGAACAGGTTGAGGATGATAGGCGCGATGGAGTTCTTCGCCACCCGCCGGACGGTGCTGACATCGTCCTCCTCGCGGTAGAAGAAGCGCCACAGGTAGAGCCCGGTCAGGAAGAGCACCAGCATTCCAGCAATGAAGGTGATGAACGCGCCTATCTTTACGCTGTCAGGGCTGTACTTGAAGCGCACCGTCCACGCGCCCGGCGAAAGCAGAACGCCCCGGAAGTTGCCGTCCACGCGATAGATCTCGACCTGCTGCTCCTCCTCTTCGCCAGCCCCCCGTGGCCGCACGAAACCATTCCAGCCGGGGAAGAAGGAGTCCGCCAACACGAGCCAACTTGGCTCAGACACGACCGCGTCTACAAACACCTCATTGGAAGATTGCGGATCGCAGATCGCGGGTTGCGGATTGTGGAAAACAGGTTGCGAACCGTAAGTCGCAAGTTGCGAATCAGAATCACGGGCTTCGACGATGACAAAGTGGCGAGGATCGTAGGCACGCAGGGCCTCGGCCACGTCGTCGGCGACGACGGTAGCGGAGGCAGGAAGAATGAAGGCGCGGGGTATCACTGCCAGATTCTCGTACACCCGCACCGCCTCGTCCTGGTAGACCAACCGATACTTGGCCGGGTTGGGGATCTCCACCTCAGTGATGACGTACTTGACGCCAAGTAGGTCGGTGAGCGGACTATCGAGGCTCGACCACTCGCTGAAAGAGGCAATGCGGTTGTACTGGAGTTCGTCCTGCTCCTCAATGAGCGCCATGTAGTCGGCATACTGGCGGGTGAAGAGCGAGTCGTAGCCATTCACCGTCTGCAGGCCGTAGAACATCCCTACGTTGGCGTTCATCGTCTTGGTGGTGCCAGGTGGCGTGAAGGTGGCGTAGCGCCAGAGGGAGGTGTCCTGCCGCAGGAATTCGACCACCGGCGGGGTGTAGTCCAGCAGGGCCGGGTCCACGGCGGGATTGAAACCTGCGCCAAAGGTGACGAAGTCCAATACCAGCAACCCTACCGCCAGGGACTCCCACACCGGCCGGCGGCGGATAAAGATTGGGCAGCGGCTCACGCGCAAGACGATGCCGGTCCCCGTCAGCAGCAGGCCGAAGAGCGCCACCCACCTGGCCTCGTAGGAGTAGAAGGCGCGATGATCGGAGAAGGCAGTGGGAGCCAGCGCCAACGACTGGAATACCTGCCCAACCAGCGGTTCGATCTGCGCAAAGAAAACCCGGCTGAGGGCCAGACCGGCCAGGGTAGCAAGCCCGCCCCAGAAGGCCAGCGCAGCGAACAGGGTTACCAATGAGAAGGGAGTGCCGAGCAGGAGCAGGTTACAGATTCGAGACCGGGAATTGCGAAACAGGCCTTGCTTCCTGTCTCCTGCTCCCTCGTTCAGCAACCGCTTCCGGCTTTCGACGAGCACTTCCACCCCAAACCCAGCCAGCACCGCCACCGAGAGCGAGAGTGGAAAAACCCAGCGGAAGGGCGAATGGGACTGTTCGAGCCCCGGCAACGCATAGACGAGAGCATAGAGCAGTGTGCCGAAGATACAGCCCAGGGAGAAGAGGGACAGGAGGGTAAAGAAAGGAATAGCGTGATGCGCGGTGCGTGAAGCGTGAAACGTGAGACGTGAAACGTGAGACGTGAAACGTGAAGCGTAGGGTGCGAGCCACCACAGTACGGCGATGAGGGCCAGGAACAGCGGCAATAAACCCACATACGCCCCACCCTCGACGTAGTTCTTCTGACCCCAGTAAACGTACTGTCCGTCGGGGAACGCCAGCGCGGCGGTCCAGCGCCGGGTGAAAAGGTCAAAGTAACCGTGGTGGGCCGGGTTACCGAAGAAATTGGGGATGCCGAAGGTGATCAACCGCCGGGGGGGGTAGGCCCACCCCAGCACTTGCTGGAGACTCGGCGCCGCTTCTCCACCGCGGAAACTGCTGGAGACTACTTCGACCAGTGGCACAAACTGCACCGCGCCCAGCGCCAAGCCCAGCACCAACATCACGACGAGCCAGGAGGCGGGGCGACGGCAGTCAACCAGCCAACTGACCAACCCTCGCTTGTTAGTTGGTCGGTTTATGAGTCGCCACAGCGCATAGGCCCCGGTGATCAACAGAACGAAGTACGTGTTCTCGGCATGACCGGCCAACATCTGGCAGCCCAGGCCCAGCGCCCCCAGGAGCGTCCAGGGCAGCGTCGCCGGCCGCCGCCCCAACGCCGGTCGCTGCTGCACGACCAACTCGACCATCGCCAGGATGAACGGCAACCACGATGCCCCCGCGATGACCATCGGATGTGCAACCGACGACACGACCATGAATCCGCTGAACTGGAAGGTGACCCCAGCGATCAATCCACCCAGCCGGCGAATTCCTAGCACGCGAACGAAGAGATATGTGAATATCCCGGCCAAGCCCAATTGGAGCCAGGCGAAGACCCCATAAGCACGCCACAATGGCAAAACGTAAAAAATGATACTGAGGGGATAAAGTGCCGAGTGCTGTCCGTTGGCCAGGAAGGGGTGACCGGCGAAGATGTAGGGGTCCCAAAGCGGCAACTCGAGGTTGTGGATCGCCTCCACGAGAAAACGCTTCCAGGCGTAATTCTCCAGGATTAGATCGGCGACCAGGTGATTGTGGGGAAATGCTACCCCCAGGACTTCGGCGAGCCCAGCCGAGCCGTCGGCGGCTGCCGCCCGGTAGGGTTCGAACAGGAAGAGACTGTCGGCCGGCAGCAGCGTCTTGGACCCCAGGGCTACCGGCGCAAACAGCAGGAGGGGCAACAATAGCAACAGGATGAGGATGCACAGGTCGGGCAGTGCTTTGCGGATCATACGATCAACCGGTCGCGTGGTCGCAGGTGACGATGCCGCCAACGCACTTCCCACACACGCAACGCCGCTTCTACCTTGACCAGCAGCGTCATCTTGGAGCGACCGATGCGCCGGTCCTCGAAGTAGATGGGGACTTCCAACACACGATAGTCCAGCCGCTCGGTCACATAGGCCATCTCGACCTGGAAGACATAACCCTGAGAGCGAATGCGGTTCAGGTCAATGCCACGCAGCGTCTCCACCCGCCAGCACTTGAAACCCGCAGTAACGTCCCTGACCCTGCACCCCAGGATCAGCCGGGTGTAGACACTGTTGGCCCACCAGGATAGCAGCCAACGCCCCCAGCCCCAGCGCTCGTCCGTCTTGCCATCCGGAACGTAGCGGGAACCCACGACCACATCGTAGTCCTGGATGCACTCCAGAAACCGGGGGATGTACCTGGGGGAATGAGAAAAATCGCAGTCCATCTGGACGATCAAATCGGCGTCGTGCTCCAGAGCCCAGCGGAATCCACTCACGTACGCCCGACCCAGGCCACGAGGACCGGTGCGGTGCAATACGTGTAGCCGCCCTGGATGGCGAGCAGACAACTCGTCGGCGATGTGACCGGTGCCATCGGGCGACTTGTCATCCACGATCAAGATGTCCAAAGCGGGGATGCCCAAGCCAAACAGTGCCCTGGTCATGGCCCTGACGTTTTCGGCCTCATTGTAGGTGGGGATGACGACGGTCAGTTTCACTGGCATCCCTACTTGCAAAAAGACCCCGGCTATGCCTAACCCGCGCGTTGAACGTCAATGATGGCCTGTTTCAAGTCCTTCAGACTACCAAAGGGGTGCGCCGGCGACCTGAGCACCCCCACGGCGATGCCCAGGCACGGCAACTTGGCATCGAGGTCAGTTTGACCAGTCTCCCAATCCGCACGGGGATAGAAAAAAGCCATCGCTTCGTTCAGTCGCGCCGTGAGAGCCCGCTGCATTTGCTTCGCCCGATCCGGCGCGATAACGACAAACAGATTGGCGTCGTCCAGGTGACCCACAAATGCATTGAGATCACGGCTCTCGCTCACAACGTGGCTCAACATCAGCGCTACAGCACGCACTACATCATCCCGGGCCACAAAACCGTAGATTTCAGCGAATTCCTTCAGCCCTCGCAACCCTACGGAAAGTACCGCCCAGTCGGAAGTGGTCAGCAGTTCGCGCAGACGCTCACCAGACAGCGACGCAGTCGGCAGACCTGTGATCGGGTGGGAGAATTGCTCCAGTCTGGAACGACGCAGCACGTTGGACACTCTCAGGCGCAGTTCTTGGATATCGAACGGCTTGGTGATGTAATCCACAGCGCCTAATTCCAACCCCATCAGCTTGTCCCCGCGTTCGCTCTTCTCGGTCAGGAAGATGACGGGGATATGTTCAGTGCGCCTACGAGCATGGAGATGACGACATATTTCGTAGCCATCAATGTCTGGCAGACGTATATCCAACATAACAAGGTCAGGGATGGTTTTCTCTATGAAAGCCAAAGCGTCTTTTCCCCAACCCACCGAAGTGACCTCGTAGCCCTGCGTCCTGAAGTACGAGGTCAGCATTTCGGCCGTGTTAGATTGATCCTCCACGATGAGAATATGAGGAACTCCTGCCAAGTTCTTACCCTCCACCTCCTCGAGCGTGGGAAACGATCATGTTCAACACGCCTAGCCGATCGGCTCCTTGTAAATAGCATACGTGCAGGTAGACGCTCCCATAGCCACACACTCGATCTCTTCCACCCTAAACTTACGCCCGCCGCTGAGCCAACTCAGCCCTCCCTCTAACAGCCCCTTCCCCGCAAAACAGATCGGCCGCTCAGCCTTACGGCCCCAACAGACCGGGCACGGGCTCATAATGTAAGCAAAGTAATCGCCTCGGTCCTTAATAGTGCTCCGCTGATCACTGACCTGACTGAAGACCTTCGCCATCGCCGGGAGCCCAGCCCTCAGTTTGGCACTCAGTGGCAGAACCTTGAAAGCCAGGTCGCTGACACCGGAAAGCGCCCCTAATCCCTGGAGCCCCCTGTCAAAAGAGGCCCTGCCGGCCCGTAACTCCAGCCCACGCCCCCCACGCGCCCCATACATATCCTCCAATGCCCCGTTCAGAGACGAATAATCTGCAAAATCGAATGCCTTGTTCAGATTAGCGGGCGGGTAGTTGTCAATCAGGTGCGCCAAGCCGGCCAGGTTCAGAATGGCGTTCAGTCCATTCTTGCCCATAATTTCTTCCATCGCCTCGATGTAAATACGTGCGATCAGATTGGGGTAGTAATAACCACTCGGTTCAATCCGCGCCACCTTGTGTCCTCCTTGCTGACGTTTCGTCTACTAGGCTTCCAAGATGGCAGCTAAGTCGTCGGACGCACGGCGCATATCCAGAAAGAGTAAGCCCAGTTTGGTCTGCCGGCGGGCCAGAACGGTCAGAACCGCCTCCTCGCCAACAGCACGGAGAACGACGTAGCCGTTCTCCCCCTTCACGTATACCTCATCCAGCAAGCCACGCCCCAATTCACCAGCAATGCGCTCACCCAGAGAGAGCATCGCGGCGGACATAGCAGAGACGCGATCCTCTTCTACGCCCGTCGGGAGAGAGGAAGCCATTGTAAGCCCATCCACACTTACAACCGCCATGGCCTCGACATCTGGCGTGTTCATCTGCAATTCCTGTAACCGCCTCACCAACCGTTCGGTACGGGACCTTTCTACCATCGCTGCCTCCTTGCCGTTTACCCTGGGAACGCTGAGGCCCCCGACTTACATAAATGTGAGAGTACCACACATAATATAGATTGTCAAGCGCTTCATCTCTTTTCCACTGATGGTACCCGTAATGTTGGCGATGAGCCACAGCACGCAGTGTTGCATCCTCCGTCCTTGCTTGCTGTCTTGTCTACTCCTTCCCTGATCTACAGGCTACCGCTCCTCAATCAGAATCGTCTCAATGCCATCGGGCGATGGCTGATCAGGACCCGGTTGGGTCGGCGTGAGGCTCTCGACAACATCCATCCCCTCAATGACGCGACCGATGATAGTGTACCGCCCATCGAAGTCCGGTTGAGGTGCGTAGGTGATGAAGAACTGGCTACTGTTGCGACCTGGCGAAGGGGTGAACAGCGCCAACATACCGGCCTGGTCGAAGGTCAAATCGAGGCTGATCTCGTCGCCGCAGTAGTAGCCTGGATAGGGGAAACCCACACCGATGTTGGTGGGGTCGCCGCTCTGAGCCACGAAGCCCGGCTCAACGAAGAAGAACGTCTGATCGTCGTACCATCCATCCTGCGCCAGGAAGACAAAACTGTTGACGTTGGTGGGAGCCTGATCGTCGAAGAGTTCAACAACGATGTCCCCTTTGTCTGTGCGGATGGTGGCAACGTATTCCTTTTCAAGATCAACCACCTGCGGCGGAACCTCGGTGTATTGATCAGGTGGGTATACCAACATACGAACGAAGGCATCAATGACGAAAGGATGAAGCCCCAGTTGCGGGTAAAAGACGCTGTTGACTACATAGGTCGGAGTGGCCAGCGGGCCATATTGGCTGTAGTCCTCGTAGTCGGCCATGATCTTTTCCCGATAGACATGGTCATTCAGTTCCTGGGCGAAGCGATCGACATCGAGCCCCAACTCTGTGGCATACTCGACCAGACGGTCTTCCATCTCGTCTTCTGTAAGGGGAAACCATTCCTGCTGGCGCTCGAAAAGCAAGTCGTGCATCTCCCAGAATTTGCCTTGGGCACCAGCGGCCTCGGCCGCCTCAGCAGTGATAACCGCCTTGTCGTGGATGCTGATCAGCGGTAGATGGCGATAGGCGACGCGGATGTTTTCACCATGTGTATCTTCCAGATACACTCGCAGCGTGGCCAACGCTGCACAGCCCGGTCACTGGAAATCAGCGTACTCAATAAAGGTAATAGGAGCGTCGGCAGGCCCGTGAACGTGGTCCTCCTCCGTCACCGGTGGAATGCGAGGCTCAGCCGCAAAGTCGAACGGTTCCTCCACGCAGACAGCCGGGCCGGATGGCGTCACGCTCACGACCTGTGTCGCACTGGCTTGCTGCGGAACAGGCGTGGGCGACGGCGGCAGCGTTGGCGACACCGTTGGGCTCGCCGATTCTCCACCACAGCCAGCAGCCAGCCCGAGTAGCAGAGCAGTCAATAACAACACGAGTTTGCGCATAGTATCCTCCTTCGTCTCACAGATGGACGGTATTTTACCACAAAGAGACAAACTCGGCTACCGAGCACATTTGCGAGGAGTATGCAGCGCGCAACATGCAACGCACCCCGGAGGCTAAGAGCGCACGCTGTGCCAGAGATTGCTTTCACTGCGGCAATTCACCGAACGAAATTGCGCTATCGGCCATTTGGCAAATGGCGCTATTTGGGGTACAATGTCACGGTTACCATCTGTGAAAGGGGGGAACACGATGGCCCAAAAACGTAAGCCACGGGCTGTAGTGGAAGATCGCATCGAGTTGGCCGCCTCACCCGAGGTGCTGTGGACCTGTTTCGCTGATCTCAACAAATGGCCTCATTGGTTTCCTGCCCTGGTTGAGGCAGAATGGATCGCCGGTACCCCCTGGACTACAGGGGCGCAGTTTCGCCAGACCGTGACGTTTGGCTTTCCCCTCGGCAAAGTGACGGGAATCGCCACCATCACCGAGGTCAGCGCTTCGCCCTATGTAGCCTGGGAAGGGAAAGTAGCAGGGATGGAAGTGGTCCACGGTTTCCGCTTCGACGCCACCCCTGGTGGGACCGAGGTGCTCAGTCGTCATGAGTTCTATGGCTCGCTAGCACTGCTGGCCCGTCTCCTTTTCCTCACCCGTCGCGTGCACAAGATTTATCAGGCAGCCCTGGAAGGGCTCAAGGCTTACGTCGAGGTAGGGACACAATACAACTGAAGATGCCAGTGCAATAGACGACGACGCATGTAGCAGGAGACACAGGCATCTTTGCTATTGCACCCGGGTGCGGAAGACATCAAAATACGGTGCGGTAGAAAGGAGTGAGCAATGCGCGGGATCGGAGTGATACTGAGCCTGGCACTCGCCCTGCTCACCGCGTGCGCGGCAGTTACAACCTCCACACCGATCACAACACCAGCGCCTACCCCTATCCCCACCTTCACCCCTCTGACGCCGGGCGAACAAGAAGCCTTCGCACAACAAAGGGAGCAAATGGTGATCGAGACGATTGAGAGACGCGGCATCACCGACGAGGACGTACTGCGTGCCATGCGCGCTGTCCCCCGTCATCTCTTCGTGCCCGAACGAGAGCGAGATTACGCCTACGGCGACTTCCCACTGCCCATCGGCTACGGCCAGACCATCTCCCAGCCCTATATCGTTGCCCTGATGACCGAACTGCTCGAATTGAAGAAAGGGGACAAAGTGCTGGAGATCGGCACAGGCTCCGGCTATCAGGCCGCTGTGCTGGCCGCAATCCCTGACGTCGAAGTCTACACCATTGAGATCATCCCCGAACTGGCCGAGATCTCCCGCGAGCGGTTGGAGAGCCTGGGCTACGCCGACGCCCATTGCAAGCAAACGGATGGCTACTACGGCTGGCCAGATCACGCTCCCTTTGACGCCATCATCGTCACCGCCGCCCCCGATCACGTGCCACCTCCGCTGATAGACCAGATGGCAAACGGAGGACGGCTGATCGTTCCCATCGGGCCGCCGGGCGGCTACCAGACGCTGTGGAAGTTCGTAAAGGAGCCGGACGGGGAACTGCGAGCCTTCAATATGGGAGGCGTCGCCTTCGTCCCACTCACTGGACCGGGGGCGAAGGAGCACCACCACGAAGGGGGATACGAATGGCCGACGCCATGACCCACGCCCCTGCGTAGCAGGCCGCCCCTACTGCCAGAACCGCAGAGAATCCCCAAGAGAGTGCCAGTAACGCGGCCAGAATCGAGGCTACGACCGAGGCCGCCCCATTGACTCCCCAGCCCCAGGCGATAAGGGCAGGGGCTCTTCGTTCCAGTAGCGCCAGCCCCTTCGGAAAAGGCATCCCCATCAGCAGGCCCGGCGGGGCCAGCGCCACCACTGTGACGATCAGCCGGCTTCTCAGCGGCGCTGCCAACGTCGCCTCAAAGAGTACCGGCAACCCTAGCGCGTAGACCAAGACGAGCAACGGCAGCAGAATCAGCACCAGCCGTAGCGACACGCGACGCGAGAGCAGGCTCCCCAGCCCGGAAAACAGAAGCAGCGTGAAGAGCACCATCGCCATCGCATAGGCCGGGTGTCCGAGGAAAAGAATGGACCGCTGCAGGAGCGGAATCTCGACACACAGATACCCCAGCCCCAGCAGCGCGAAGTACCCCAGCGTCGCACCCAACGGCCCACCCCGCCCCACCCCGCCCCGCCTGTCCTGAGCAGGGTCGAAGGGCCCGCGCAGCGCCAGCGGCAGCAGGATCAACGTCCCGGCCGCGATCACCGCCAATGCCAGCAGCGCCAGCAGCACGAAATAACCCGCGCCGCCGAAGGGTTGCCAGGTGTGACCCGCCATAGCCAGCACGTCCGGGGCCTGTCGCCACTTGAAAAAGTGACCGAAGAAAGGCCGATCATCCTCGGGCGGCTCGACGTCGAAGGGATAAGCCCGATACCAGGTGTCCCTGTCCTCCACGTCCAGCAGCCCGACGCAAGCGCGGTAATAGTCCGGCTCCTGCAGCACGTTGTAGCGGTTTACCTCGTCAGAGCGTATGCCGGGGAGGTATACGAGGTCGAAGGCACGCAATGCGGCAAAGGCGCGGACGCCCTCCAATTCATCCTCCGTAAACGCACCACGCCGGGCCAGGATAAGCATCTGCTGGTAACTGCGCAGCGCGACGATGCTGGCCTTCGGGTCACCCCCAGCCTGCTCGACCGCCTCCACTGCCAGCGCGAAGGCCCGGATCGCCTCGGAGGGAGGTACCTGCAGCCAACGCGTCACCACCAGCAGGCCGCCCTCGTCCAGCCGCGCCAGGTAATCGTTGAACGCCTGCACGGTATAGCGGTAGTCCTCGGCCAGACTGTACGCGCCAGAGGTGACGGTGCGCTGCGGCGCGGTCAGCGAGAGCACCAGCACATCGTACCGCTCCTGCGCCCGCCGTGCGTAGGCCCGCCCTTCTTCTAATATGACCGCCACACGGGGGTCATCGTACAAACCACCAGCCCATTCCCCCTGCGCCCGCGTCGCCTCGACGATGAGCGGGTTCGCCTCCACCGCCGTGACCGCCTGCGCCCCCTCCGCCAGCGCGACCAGCACGTCGAAGCCTCCACGGGGCTCCAGCACCAGCGTGCGGGCGCCAGGCCGCAGCCGGTACGGAAGCGCGGTCAGCAGGCAGTCAGTAAAGCCCAGCGCCGTGAAGCCAGGGGCGACGTGACTAATGGGACTCAAGTCAACGCCGTCCACCGTGAGACCCAGTTG
>CAYLPU010000025.1:0-54746 GCA_964385635.1 uncultured Anaerolineales bacterium | reverse complement strand
CCTAATCGGAGTACCCCCATATGTGGCCTTTCCACGCGAAATCCCAAAGAGCCAGTTCTTCGTGGCCCAGTGGTTAGCGCCGGGGCTGCTGGATACCAGCGCGCCGGAGATGACCGTCAACGAGGAGATCCGGGGCTTTGTGCGGGGCTTGTTGGCGGAACCAATGGAGGGCCGGGACTGGCCTCCGCCGCCACCGGAGGGGACAAAAGTGCCAGCGGGGATGGCCTGGGTACCCCCGGGGCCGTTCATCTACGGCGAGGGCCAGGAGACGAAGGTGGTCAGGCTGGAGCAGGGCTTTTTCGTCGCCCGCGCGCCGGTGACCAACGGTGAGTACGCACGCTTCGTGGAGGCGACCGGACACGAGCCGCCACAGCATTGGAAGGGCAATATCCCACCTGATGAACTGCGCGATCACCCGGTGGCATACGCGAGTTGGCGCGACGCCGTGGCCTACGCGGAGTGGGCCGGGGTGCGGCTGCTCACCGAGCAGGAGTGGGAGAAAGCAGCGCGGGGGATTGACGGGCGCATCTACCCCTGGGGAGACGAGTTTGATTCCATCCGGTGCAACACTGCTGAAAGCAGTATTGGCACCACCACGCCGGTGCACCGGTACTCGCCGGGCGGCGATAGTCCCTGCGGGTGCGCGGATATGGTGGGGAACGTATGGGAGTGGACGGCGGGCAAGTGGGAGGCAGGCAGTGAGCGCCGTGTGGTGCGCGGGGGCTCGTTCTACTTCGGTCAGGGGTACGTCCGCTGTGCCTTCCGCAACGGGAACTTCCCGGACTCCCGCCTCGCCGATGGGGGTTTTCGGGTAATGGTGGCGTCCCCCGTCTCCCTCTGACCTCTGGTTCCTCTGGACTCTGGTACTCTGGTATCTGGGGAGGGGACTCCCTCCCCAGGAGTTGAATCCGCGCGCCTGCCCTGAGCGCAGTCGAAGGGAAGCGCGGTCGCGAGCGGTGGAATTTTGAAAGGGTATGAGATGTAGTTACCAGGTAGTGGCGTCCCACGATTTTCACGCAGGCCGGAAATGCCGGGTGGGGTTGTAAGGACACAAGATATTGTGTCCCTACCTACTACGTCTCGCGCAGAGACCCAGGGCCGGGCGAATATGGCCCGGGTAGCCTATTGGTACGTTTTCGATTTCGGAGTTGGAGCGTCTATGTCCGACTGTAAGCCGCGAGACTGTCCGGCGCGTATTGAGAGGACTCCGCGAGAAGGGGCAGGTCGAGTGTCTGGGCACGGGCCGGAGTGCACAGTGGAGGAAGATCTGAACGTGGTCATGACCTCGTTAACGAGGTCAAAAACGAGGTCATCACGCCTCCCTCCACACCCCCACGCCTAGTCACTGCTAAAGGGTTTCCGCTGTCGTGTGCTAGTCTTTTCTTGAAGCCATCGCTGACTACTTCTCTTGTAAGCGTTCACCTGCCCCCTGGCCGTGTGTTGAAACACCCGGCTGATACCAGGAAACCCGTTGAAACGGGTTATTTTGACCTGTTTTTGAGTGTGTTTCAACGCACTTTGATTAGCAGACGATGAATTCATTCATCGGGCTGGATGGGGCCTGAACGCTTGCCTTCTCTTGAGCGCGCCTGTCACTCTGAATTGCTCCTCAATCCAGAATCAACCGCGCTCGTTTGAAGCGGGCCATCGCTGCCATGAGCAACCCCAGATCCAATACAACCAGAACGGCCATGACGATGAGAATGATCTGCGTAGGATTGGCGGTCGCCACCAGTTCTCTAAGGCGTGCCTTCCCATCCGGCACCACGTTAAGAAGCAAGAGTGGTATCATCTGCAGAAGCACGAGAGGAAACAGGGTAGCAGCCATCAGGGTCTGCTGAGCCTCCTGTACTGTCGCCGATCGCAGTGAAATCAGGACGCCCAGGCCCGCCACGAGACTTGCCATGAGCAGGCTCAAAGCTACGTTGGCCAGGGCCATGATCGGGGTGTAGAGCAATACCTGGCCATCCCAGTGGGTAACGTTTACCATCACCAGGCTCACGAGGAGAAGCATCAGCGCCATCCCCCACGCATAACCTACTGCCACGGCGACCTTGCCGAACAGGATGGCCCGATCCGGCAGACGGCTGGCCAGCAACGTCCCCAGCGTGTGCCGTTCCCGCTCGCCGGCAAAGGATTCGGGAATCATCATTCCCACCGACATCATAGGGATGAATACAGAGGCCACGAGCGACCAGGGCCCCTCCACCAGGGCGCGTCCGATTTGTAAGGGAAGATAGATGCCCAGCATAACCATTGGGATTAGCAGGCCCAACACGGCCCTGGTTCGACTGCCCTGGTAACGGAGCAGCCCTTTTCTTTCTTTCCACATCACGGTCAAGATATCGCTAAACATCATCTCTCTTCCTCCATCAAGGTTAAGAAAACTTCCTCCAGGCTGGCTTTGCCCCGGCGCACCTCTTCCACCTGGACGCCTGTGCTCACCATCAGGCTGACCAATGGTGCAACGTCCGTACCTTCGCGTAGGTCAATCGCCAAGTGCTCGTTTTGCACTCCAGCGGCAACTACTTCTGGGCGCGTTCGCAGCAGATTCAGCACGTTGTCATTGAACCCACGCCCGAAGATCTCCAGGCGGGGGCCGCCGGTTCGTGCCCGCAACTCATCTGGATGGCCAACCGCCACCAATCTGCCCTCGCGAATCACAGCCACCTGGCCGCACAACCTCTCTGCCTCGGCCATGTTGTGGGTGGTCAAAAAGACCGTCACCCCCTCACGGACGGCCAGGGCCTCCAAGTCGTCGCGCACCGCCGTTGCAGCGACCACGTCGAGCCCGGCCGTGGGCTCGTCCAGGAAGATCAGGGGCGGACGGTGAAGCATGGCCCGGGCCAGGGCCAGTTTCTGCTTCATCCCTTTGCTCCACGTCCCGACACGCTCCTTTCGTCGCTCCCACACGCCCATGTGGGTGAGCAGTTCTTTGATACGAGCCTGCCGTTCGGCTGGCGTCATGTGCCAGACCCGACCGTAGAACTCCAGGTTGTCCTCGGCGCTCAATTGCTCGTACAGGCCGGGGTGTTCGAGGAGAGCTCCGGTGCGGGCGCGGACCTCGTCCGCCTGGGCTTGGGTATCGAAGCCCAGCACCTCGGCTAGCCCATCGGTGGGTTCCAGCAGGCCCAGCAGCAGGTTGATGGTGGTGGTCTTGCCGGCGCCGTTGGGGCCCAGGAAGCCGAAGATGATGCCGGATGGCACCTCCAAAGAGAGGCCATCCACGGCTCTCACCGTCTCAAAGTCGCGGGTGAGGTTCTCGATACGAATAGCTGTCTCAGTCATGCTAGATCCTCCTCTCGTGTCTTGTGATACGGCTTTGTCGCTCGCGTGGCGATGAAAGTCGGCATGTAGTTCGTGAGCAGGTCGTTTTCCTCCCCGCCGTAACCATCCTCGAAGAAACCGGTGAGCAGCAAGCCGGCGTCGAGTTGCCCGCCAATCTGATCCTCCAGTGTGTGGCTGAACTCGAGAGGCGCTCCTGTTTCGATATACCGCTGTCTTTCCTCCGCGGTCAGGCTGGTCAAATCAGAGTAAGGGAGCGCGTACTTGACCTGGAGGATGCCGGTGCGGTCGGCAAGATCGTAGTCGAAGAGATAAGTGACCGGGTTCGAGAAACCGGCCAGCAGTACACCCCCGCGACGTAACACCCGGAACGTTTCCTTCCACACGGGGCGGACGTCGGGAACGAATACGTTGGAAACCGGGTGGACGATGAGATCAAATCTCTGATCGGAGAACGCGGAAAGGTCGGCCATGTCGCCTTCGACTGTGGCGATGGGGAGCGCGTGCCGCTCGGCGACGAACCGATCCTGCTCCAACTGTTTGGGTGAGTTATCGAGGATGGTCACTTTTGCTCCGGCCGCAGCCAGAATTGGGCCTTGCTGCCCTCCGCCCGCAGCCAGGCAGAGGACATCAATGCCTTCCAAATCAGGGAACCAGACCCTCGGAACCGGCTTCGAGGGCGTCAGGAGGATTTCCCATTGTCCTTGTCTCGCGGCGGCAATCACCGTCTCACTGACCGGAACGGTCCACCTATTTCCGCGTTTTACTTCTTTGTCCCACGCGATGCGATTGTACTCTCGAATGTCCATATCTATTCTCCAGCCCTCTTTCTCAACTCCACCCAGTGCGCGAGCGGCCCGGTGAACATTTCCCTCTGGGAGAACGCGATCAGCGACCCGTTGAGCACGTTGTCCCGGCGCTTTAACTCAAGCCATAGCTTGTAGGGTCGCCCCCGGTTCACGTCTGCGGTCTCAAGTTCGCCCCGCATCCACCCTCGCAGGAAAGGCCCGCCACCTGCGTTCAGGAACTGGGGAAGATTATCTTGGTAGCTCACACTCTGAAGAAGCGTGCGAGGCTGCTCACCCAATGTGGCGTAGATACTGCCGGATTCCCCAATCTCCAAAACAAGAGGATTCTCCCCCTCGTAGGTATGGACAAGCCCTTCCCACAGGCCGACGAGCTCCGGGCCAGGCGCAAACGGCGGTTCGTCGGCCGTCCCGTTGACCGGAGGAAGAAATTCTTCCGGTTGGCCGGACAAGAGCGTGCATAGGATCTCGATCAGTATCGCGTCCGGCCACGGGCTTTGTGTGTTCGAGAGCACGGCCACGGCGAGGTTCTCTTCCGGCACCAAGGCGAGGACGGTGCTCACGCCAACGGTGCCGCCGCTGTGCTGCACCACACGCAAGCGGTCATCTGTTATTCCAATAAACCAACCGATGCCATAGCCGCTTCCCTCGTGCTCCCATTCCCTCGTCGGCCCGGTCTCTGGACTCGGACGCTGCATCTCGTCAATGGCAGCGTCGCTGATGATCACCTCCTGGTCAGGCAGGTCGTTCTTGAGATGGAACATGGCAAAGCGGACGAGGTCATGGGCGCTGCTGTAGATCGCCGAAGCGCCCGGACTGTCGGAATCGTAGGGGGGAACCACCAAGCCGTCGGGTGTGTACTTGACTGCCTGGCCCTCTTCCAGACTGGGCCCGACGTGCACCGACGTGTGGTCCATCCCCAGCGGGACAAACAGTTCCTCACGCATAAAGTCCGCATAACTCTTGCCGGACACGCGTGAGATCACATAGCCGAGGAGACCGTAGCCCAGGTTCGAGTACTGGTATCGCTCGCCCGGCGCAGTGACCAGGTTGCCGTAGCGGTGGATGGTCTCGTCCCTCGGCGGTGGCTGGTACGGCTCGCCATCGTAAAAGTGCTGAGAGTGGAGCGGCAGGCCGGCGGTGTGGCTGGCGACCCGGCGCACCGTGGCCTCCGCCGCGTCACCGACCCGGGCCTGGAGCCTGGCCTCGCCGAGATAGTCGTTGACGGGGGCGTCCAGGTTGACCAGTCCCCGCTCCACGAGAATCATCAGACCGGTGGCTGTGAGCGACTTAGAGATCGAGGCCAGGGGGTACATGGTGTGTTCGGTGGCGGGAATGCCCCTCTCGCGGTCGGCCAGGCCAAACCCCTCCTCCCAGATGATCTCGCCGTCACGGGCGACGGCCACGGCCATTGAGGGGACCTCTCCCTCGGCCACCAACCGCTCGATGTGTGCCCGGATGGCGTCGAACGAGTCCGTTTCGGCTGGGATTGGTGTTGGTGATGCCTTGCAGGCAGTGACAACAATAGCCAGAAGTATGAACAACAAAGTGACTTTTCTCATTCCGCCTCCCTTTGGGCTTCTCTTTCCGCCAAACGCGGCCTCGTTATGAGATGAAGGGCGCAAAATCCAGCGATGGCAACCGCTGAGATTATTCCCGCCGCGTACCATACCCAGTTGGGGTCATAATTATCCATAATCAGGCCAGCGGCCCAAGGTCCCACCGCTGCAGGGATAGTCCAGGACAAGGCGAAAAATGCCATGTAACGCCCACGCATATCTTCTGGAGCAAAACGCGCCACCAACGCCTGCCCCACAGGCATAACGATCATCTCCCCAATCGTGATAAGCAGAATCGCAGTTACGAAGAGAATATAGGTTGAGACAAAACCATACATTGTAAAACCAACCAGGTAGAAAGCAGTTCCAATTGCCATCATCAACATCGGCGCATATCTTCTTATCCTCCTGGTAACCCAAAATTGAAATAACACAACTGTTCCCGCATCCAGGCTCAACATAAACCCATATCCCTGAGTAGAAACGCCATGGACATCTCGTAAGAAGACAGACAGAGTGTTGTACATCTGCTGATAGACAATCAACATCAACATTGATGTGATCAAGAATGCCATGTATACTTTGTCACCCATCACCACCCGATACCCAATCAACGTTTCCAAGATGGTTTCCTGGCGCTGCTCTTCCGGCACTTCTGGTTTTGTCTCTGGCACCAATTTGTATACAATCAGCGCGGTAATCAAACTCGTGATTGCATCAAGGATGAATAACAGCAAGTAGGATTTTGCAGCCAAAAAGCCGCCTATCATGGGGCCCATGATCCACGCAAGGTTGCCCGCCACCCTCAGGATGCCGTATCCTTCGGCCTGTTTCTCCTCTGGCAGTATGTCCGCAACCATTGCTTGACGCGCAGGGCCGCCGATATTTGAGAGCAATCCAACGACAACAGCCAACAAATAGAACACAGACAGTTCGTCAACAATACCCATGGACAAACTGCTCAGAGCGCTGAATACCAGACCGAAGAGCACCATTCCACGCCGCCCAAATTTGTCGGTCAGCGCGCCCCCTATCATACTGCTCAGAAAACCCGAAATGGAAAAAATGGCAAGCAGTACTCCGGCTTGCGTCATGCCGACGTTGAATTTCTGGGTGACATACAGGGCGAAAAACGGGAATATCAGGGTCCCGCCGATCCTATCTATGAACGTTGCGATGACCAATATCCAGAAAGTGAGTGGAAATTCTCGCCAGGTTTCTCTTGCTTTATTGAACATTTTGACGACTCCTCAAGAGTTACTCAAGCATGTGTACAGGTTTTGATCGATTCAGATTGCCTATTTTTAGTTGTCGGTTTTGGTAGAAATGCGAAATCCACATTTCTTCATTTGTTGTAGTAACTCTTCTATTCTTTCTCGGATGCGGGTAGATTGGCCGGCTCGATCAATTCGGCGAGTGTTTCTTGTGAATACCATCTGCCTGCTGCCATCACGCCAAGCGGCTCTTCAATGGTGGTGATATCCTCAAGCGGGTTATCTCTCACCAGGATCAAGTCTGCTCGCTTTCCCATTTCGATGGTGCCAAAATCCCCATCGCCGGTCATTTTTTCGACGACAATGGAGGCGTTGACCGTGCCAGCAGCAATGGCTTCATAAGGGGAAAAGCCATTTTCTATCAGGACTCGCAGCTCATCGTGGATCGAATACCCCGGGGCGATCCCCATGCCGCCGGTACCCGAATCAGTCCCCAAAAGGAGCAGGATTCCAGCCTTCTGAAGTCCGACCAGCACCCAACGGTCGATGCCGTACTTGAAGGCTGCCAAATCCTCCATGCCTCGAAACTGGACTTGATGCTTCTCTTCCCCACGTTGGAAGCTTTCCAGGTATGCGGACGGCAAGTACTGGTTTTCGGATCTCCCCAGGAAAGCTTCGGGGTGGAACAGTTTCCATTGGATGATGTCATCGATGACCATGGTCGTGCAAACCGGGACATTCGCGGATCGAAGTTGATCGGTGATGCGCACCAGGGTCTCGAGATTATCCGTCTCGAAATCGGCTTGCAGGGTGCTCGAAGAAAAATCCCACTGAAGCAGCGCGGCCTCGACGATATAGGGCAACCACTCTTCGGGGGCCAAATTCTTGTTTCGGTCAAAGTCGATGAACTCAGGTAACAATTCTTCGACGTGAGCAATTTCATCCATCCCCTCGGCTAGAATCCCCTCCAACCCAACCGCATAGGGGATGTGCCCGCTAGTGTACATGCCAAGATCATTCGCGGTGACCATTGCATCATGAAAATCCTCTATCGACAGATAGGAATACAGCTTGAGAAAATCGAACCCCAGGGCATGATTCTGACGCACAATGCCTCCGGGATCTCCCAATGGACTGGCATAGAGCAATTTCCCTGAGGTATAGATGGTCGGCCCGTTGCGAGTCCCGGCGCGGATTTCATCGCGCCATTGAAGTGCATAGGTGAGCGGCGATCCTTGGGGGGCGAAGTCTCTAATGGTGGTGACACCGTTGGCGAGATACAGATTCAATGGGTGCACCGGCCAGATATCCCGATCCTCCCAATCTTGCCGGGTATGCATGTGCATGTCAGCTAAACCCGGCATCAGGTAAGCGCCATTCCCATCGATCACCTGCGTGCCTTCAGGGATGCGCAGAGCATCAGAACCACCAATGGCTACAATTTTCGCCCCTTCAACCAGGACAGTTTGACTTTCAATAATCTTTTCACCGGTCATAGGAACAAGATTGACATTGGTAAATGCTGTAAACTTTTCAGACTTATTATTGCTGCAGCTCATCAAGAGGAGAGCAAGCAAAATAACTGTGGTTAAAGATAAAAATCTTTTCTTTTTCATGGTAACACCTCTTCACTAAACAGAGTCCTGTCAAGCCCGTCTTAGTGCCTATTATTAACGCCTTCGCCCCCTCGTCGGGCTGCTGCTTCAGGATTGCTGCAACGGCCCTCAATCGGCAACTACACTTTCGATGATTGTGAACTGTTGCGTGTCACAATCGATCTCGGCCTGAATGCCATAAGGCAATACAAACATCGGGTCAGTATGACCGAAATCCATGTGCGTGATGACGGGCAAATCTGCCAGACCCTCTTCTTCAAAGATTACCTGGGAGATGACCTGGTCGTATTCATCGAACTGCTCTGGTCCTACTTGGCCCCCTGGCCGACCAAACAAGATACCCGAGAGTTCCTTCAGAATTCCCATCGCGGCATAGGTGCGCAGTCCCCTCAGAACCGCTGTTGGCGGAGGTGCGTCCTCAGATGTTTCCAAGAACAGGATAGCACCCTGCCATATCTCAGGCGCAGGCCAAAAGTCCGTACCGCGCAGCCAATCCAGCACCTCAAAGCAACCGCCTATCAAATGCCCGCGCTGGGACCCATTCCCTTGCAGGAATTTCCATCCTGTGGATGGAGTGAGCTTGCGCTTGCGCGGTTGATTCTCAGTCTCGGCCCAGTCGAGAAACTCGACGGTCCAGCCCTCAGTATTGGGGGCAGTGCTTCCGATGGGCGCTGATGAGAACAGCGTCTTGCGCACCGAATCGGCCATATAGGAAAACATCCCGCCATTCTCGGCAAATCCCGCCATGATGGACGGCCCGTAAAACGAGACCAACCCTGCTTTGACGCATGCCAGATGTGTGATGGTTGTGTCAGAATACCCCATAAAGATCTTGGGGTTTGAACGTATGACATCCAAATCCAAGAAAGGCAAGATTCGGATCGAGTCATCGCCGCCAATGGTAGAAATGATGGCTTTGATAGACGAGTCAGCGAACGCTTGCGTCAAATCGTCAGCTCTTGCTTGAGGGTTGTGCTGAAGCCAAGAAGCATCACTTAGAGCATGAGGCATTTCAACTACGCTCACTCCGAATTCGTCCTGTAGCTGCCGTTTACCCGCTTCGTAACGATGGGGGAACACTCCAGGGCCACCCCAGGATAGGGAGACTGTGGCTACCTTGTCGCCAGGTTGCAGCTTTTTCGGTTTCATCATATTGGCTTTCATGATCCAGTTTCCTTTCTGAGTAACGTCAGTATCTTAATACCCCGGTATGCATCGTCATCTTCCATTCCCTACCCACTTGCGCATATACTTTGCAGACTCGGCCTAGCCAGTGATTCTCATGCCCCCTCGTATCTACCCAAAGTGTGTCAATATCTACCACGGCAAAGGCGCCATTCCCTTCTTTAGAGATCTCGATCTTTTTTGTCTCCCTTCTATTATGAGCAAGTTTGTGCTCCTGAAAGAACTGCTGATAAATCTGCCCCCAGCGTTGGTGGTCGAACTTGCCCAGTACGATTACCCAATTCATTGGATCATGGTCATTATTGGTTGGTGGCCAGGGCCAGACCATATCAGGATGAAATATGGACAGTAGTAACTCAACGTCTTGCGTGTCCCACGCTTGCGTTTCCCGGTCAACGATTTCTTGGATTTCTTCTTTCATTCTCCTCACAAGTAACTCCCTGGTCGCGACGGCGGCCCAACAGACTGCTAATCTGATAGAGAATCAAGGTAAGCAAGCATGGTCGCATATCCGACGAAACCAACTTGCTCATACACTCGACCCGCTCGTTCATCGGCCGCTGTGAGGCACACCACTTTTGCCCCTTGTTCCATCGCTCTCTGTACAGCCAGTGCTGTCAGTCCCGTCGCTATCCCTCTTCTCCGAAACGGCTCGAGCGTCGCCAGCCCCGCAACCTCTGTCACTCCATCAAAACGGAGCCGTGTACATCCCCACTCCAACCGGCCGTCCTTCCAGCCATGCCACAAATGCCCTTCCTCCTCCTATCATTCGAAGAAACTGCTCTGCATCGCCCTCTGTCGCGACCTCTTTGCTGCGAACATCAAACCCTCGACGCTGGGTGGTGAGATAGTCTTGCACCTCACTCGCTGCAGATGCAGGCAACCCGGGGTTGTACGTCAACTCGGTTACCGTCAGCCCCAATACTTCCGGCGCAGGCCGATATGTTTCGGCTGTGCAGACCATCAACTGCTGGCGAGCTTCCTCGACAAAACCGGCAGCACGAAGCGCGGAAGCAAGCTGGGGAGCGAATTCTTGAATGAACTCGATGCGGGGATGCCGACCTCGCGCTGCAAACTCATCTCTCAACACCGACAATGAAGCCCCTGGACCGCCAGAACACGGCTCATCTGGAATGGCATAGTTAAAGTAGGTGAGAGCGTCAGTGGGATGGAAGAAAAGGGTAAAGAATGGCACAGAGACAGTTTCATACTGCTGCTGAGCGCTATGACGAAGATATGCCTGCAATCGAGCAATTAACGCCATGATTTTGATCTCTTCGACCATCTCCTACCTCCCAGCAACGTTCGATCTTTGCAGCAGGCGCACGATGCCCAGAATGAGATTGAACCGTGGGACTCGTCGGAGATACTGCTGGTAGGGTTCTCCAAGTTGGGCGAGGCAGTATCTCTCTTCCCTCACAGCCTGGAGGTAAAAGAGCGTGACTCCTATGACTGCAAGCAGGACGGCTACCCAATGTTGCGACAACAGGGCAAATCCACAGGCGAGAAACATGTAGCCGAGGTATTGCGGGTGGCGGGTGATGGCGTACAAGCCTTGATCCACGATGGCTCTTGTCTGTATATAGTTTTCGCCGTCCTCTATCCGCCCATGCTTTTTGAGCGAGAAGAACGGGAGGAATATGAAAACACCGGCCAGCAACAACACAAACACCCCTACTCCACGTAGATATTGGTTGTCGCCCCGCGCGAGAAACTGGGTGACTATGATAAGGGAAATCGTAACCAATGAAGCGAGCCAGGCGAAAAGATTGGACGGTTTCAGTTGGTGATCATCACCCAAAGTATGCCTCTGCACCTCTATCAGTCCTTCAGCATATTCCGTTGTGGTTTTCTCTTTTTCGCTCATTTCCTACCTCCACCCGGTGGACTATTCACCCACGGCTGCCCGTTTCGACTGGCGCCGTTTGACCGCAATCACAATGGCGATGACAATCGCTACCAAACCTGAGCCGAACAACACGACTGCGCCCGCAGCCAACGCGACGCCCGATCTCGCCGCGATACCCAAGAACTCCCACATCCTTCTATCTCCTTTGCAATCGTGGTTAGTCTTGGCTCTCCATTCGTTTGACGGACAGCAAGGGCAGGCCCAAATCGCGGATCTTGCCCAGCAGGCCATGCAAGGCAGCCTGGTCGGCTACCGGGCCGGTCAGCAAGGTTTCGCCGTCCGCCTGCGGGGTGATGGTAAGGCCATCAAACCAGTCCGACCATTTCCTGTCGAGATTGCCTTTCACCCTGACTTGATAGACTGCTTGTTTGTCAAATTCGCGTCCATCGGTCATAAAGTGTACCTCCCCGTCCGAGCCTAACTGAAAGGTCGAAGCATTTGACAGCATTGTACCAGCCAATAGCGGATGTGTCATGCCCCAAAGGGGATATTTGAGGAGGGTATTTGTGAGAAAGACAGATCTGAAAGAGAGGGGAAGATAGCTAAACCGTTCTACAAGAGGTCCAAATCCCTGGCGCGACTCGCGGCCTCGGTGCGGTTGTGCACCTGGAGTTTGCCATAGATGCTCTTGAGATGTTGCTTGACTGTGCCAACGGCGATGATCAGTGTTTGCGCAATCTCTTTGTTGGCAAGACCGGTGGCGAGAAGCCGCAACACCTCTAACTCACGCTCGCTCAATGGTTCGACCAACGAAGGATGAACGCCTCTTGCCTTTGTCTCGCTTTCCAAGGCGGTCAAAAGCGCGCTCACATAGCCCACCGCGATCCCCCGCGCCGCCGCTTGCCGCAGCAGTTCGCCCATCGGCGCGCCCTCGTCTATGAAGGTGCGCACGTAACCTTCCGGCTCGGCCAGGGAGAGGGCGCGTTCCAACGGGGCCAGAGCCTGGTTGTCCTTACCCTGCGACTGCAGGGCCAGCGCCTGCAGTACCAGAATCTCGATCACCTGATACACCGCCCCTGCCGCTTCTGCTGCCTTCAACAGCCGCGCTAACAACCCCGAGGCTTTACTCATCAGTGATGCTTTGTGTTGTTCCTTCCCCTGGGCGATGAGGACCCGGGCGAGAGTGCGGTACTCGCTCTCGACGTCAAGCCTGAACTCATCGTCAACGCTTAGGCCGCTCTCCCGCGTCCAATGGATCGCTGCTGCTGTGTCTCCCTGCGCCAATCGCAGTCGTGCCTCCCAGGCTGCCACAAAGGTACCATACCAGGGCGATACGTCACTCGCGACTCGCTTGGCCTTCTGGAGCGCGTTGAGCGCACCGTCCGCATCCCCGATCGCTTGGAGCGCTCTCGACAAAGAAGAATAGCCAATTATCGAGATGTCTGCCTGCCCCCACTGCTCGCATAGTTCGACGGCCTCTCTCGCGTAGTGCATTGCAGTCTCCAGGTCGTTCCACTCGCGCAGCATACTGCTCAACCGGGCGTATGCGAGCCCTGTGACCGGCAACTGCTGCCCACTCCGTCCAACGAATTCATCGGCAAGCAGCAGCGCATCCCGGCAGGTGGAGGCCGCTTTGCGAAGCTGCCCTTGCCAGATCTGTAGGATGGCCAGTTCGCAGAGAGCAGTCACGGCAACGCGGGTATCGCCGGCTGCCTGGCTGACGGCAACAGCCTCGGTGGATGCCTGGGTCGCCGCTACGAGATCGCCGCTATCTCGCAACGCAGTGCCCAGTAGCGACAAAGTAAAGCCGCGCACCATCAAGTCCTCCTCGGGCAAGCGTTCCAGGGCTTTACGAGCAAGTTCGGCGGCATGGGATAATTCTCCTACGAGATCTGCGGTGTAGGCACGGATGGCGGCGGTGTGGCCTGCAATGTGCCGAATCTCGTCAGTCGCTTCAACACAGGCCAATGCTTTTTCGGCGTCTTGTAGCACCGGTTCGATACCATCCAACTGACCGGCATAAGCCATCGCCCAGGCATAGGCAACACACAGCCAGGGCCGGGAGCGCACCATCTCTTCGGGCAGTGCATCTAGCCACCCCACCAGAGTCGTCAGCTCGCCGTGGTAAATCATAGTGAGGGCGTTTCCTGCAATCAGACGCGCCACCCGTTTCACGTCCCCAGCCGCCAACGCATGGCTCACTGCTTCGGCGATCAGCCCATTCTTCTCGTACCACTCGCTTGCCTGGCGGCGCAGGGCCGGCACTTGGTCGAGGTGCGTCTGCTCCAGACGGCTGCGCAGTAAATCGGCAAAGAGGTGGTGATAGCGATACCAACGCCGCTCGTCGTCCAGCGGGACGATGAACAGATTGGCGGCCTCAAGTTGTTCGAGTATCTGCTGGCTGGAGGATTGGATATTGGATATTGGAGGTTGGGTATTCCTGTCAATCTCCAATCTCCAATATCTAATATCCAAAATGGCGTCGCACAGAGGAGCGGTCATTCGCTCAAGGATAGAGGTCTTTAGCAGGAATTCCTGAGTGTCGCTGGATTGCCGATCAAGGACTTCTTCCACCAGATAATCCAGGACGAAACGGTGGCTGCCGCTGAAGGCCTTGATGAACGCGGTCACATCTTTGCGCCCTCGCATCGAGAGAGCCGCCATTTGCAGTCCCGCGATCCAGCCTTCGGTGCAGGCATCCAGGGCAGCGATGTTTTCTGTTGACAGTCTCAGTCCCATCACGTCGTTTAGAAAAGCAGCCGCTTCGCCGGGGGTGAAGCGCAGGTCAACGGCGCGTAGCTCGGTCAGTTGATTGCGCGCGCGTAGGCGTGCCAGAGGCAGGGGCGGATCGGCGCGGGTGGCGATAACCAAGTGCATCTGCGGCGGCAGGTGATCGAGCAGAAAGGTGAGGGCACTGTGGACGGGCTGAGCCTCAATCACGTGATAGTCGTCCAGCGCGAAGGCGAAAGAGTCAGGGATCTCGGCGATTTCGTTGATCAAGCCAGTTAGAAGCGTCTCAATGGGAAGTGGCTGGGTGGATTGGAGCGCCGCCAGGACCGATTCCCCGATACTCTCGTGGATTGTCTGCAGAGCGGCGATGAAGTAGACCCAGAACCGCGCCGGGTCATTGTCGCCCTCATCCAGCGACAGCCAGGCGACGTGTAGGGGCGCATCGCGATGCGCCCCTACCGTATGTATCCATTCGCTCAGCAACGTCGTCTTACCAAACCCGGCCGGGGCGGAGATGAGGGTGAGTCTGCGGTGAAGACCCACGTTCAACCGCTCGATCAAGCGCGGGCGCGGAACCAGCCTTGTCCTGAGCCCGGTCGAAGGATCGGGCCGGACGGGGGGGATATAGAGTTTGGTTTTCAGGAGTGGGCTGGACACTGGCGCTATCCTCGGTACGAGATAACTGGATTATACAGGGGGAGGATTCGTTTTGTCAAGCGGAAAACCCGGCCTAAATTCCGGGTCAGGCTCGATGCGATTGACCAAGACCAGCGGCAGACCCAGGTCCCTTTTCTTGCAAGAGGGGTGCAATAGATTTACTCGATTGGCGTCAGCGCGTCCACCGCCGGCAGAAAGGCGGTCTCGTACAGCGCCTCGCGCTCGTCTAGTGCGCTCTGCAGCAACACAATCAGTGCCGACCCTTCGCTTTCCAACAGGGCGATATCTACCGAGAGGCCCTGAACTTTGACGGCATAGAGTGTCCACGTCAGGTTGTTCGCCTCACGCTCGCCGACGCTTGGCGGCGTTTCGTCCAACCCAAGCTGCCCCGTCAACCTGGTCAGCAAGTCCTGGGCGCTCACGGGCGCGGCCTGCACGACCAACGTGGCGACGTCTAACCCCGAACTGCCACGGCTAAAGACGCCGGGGCCAGACTCGGTCCAGCCGACGGGCGCGATACCGCTGATGCCCATTTCTTTGTTAGTGAACGGCTCGAATTCGATGGCTTGTGTGTCCTCGGCTGGCACAACGAACCGGAGCACCTGCATCTGCGATATGCAGGCGTCGTCCGGCGCGTGAGTGGGATCGTTGAGGAAGGCGATCATCATATCGCGCGGGCAACCAACCACGCTGGCTCCGTGCCCGACGCCTGGATACACGTAGAAGTGACTGTTCTCCAGCGTTTCGGCGGCGTGCTGGCCCCAGGCCGGCGGGGTGATCGGATCGTATTCCCCCTGCATGACGAGCGTCGGAACGTCGCTGGTCACCGGCTCATTCTCGATGGCGGCAGCCTGACCCGAATCCCAGGTTGTACACGCATGGAAAGAGGTTTCCCCGAGTATACTGTTCTCGAAGAAACTGACCAATTCAGGAAACTGGAATTTACTCGGTTAATGTCAACGTAAGAATACTGCTATTCGCCCAGGCAAATCTATACCCAAGGTAGGGGAAACCCCATCCTTTATGTCTGCCAACATCAGTGGTCAATAGATCAACCTTTAGTTGATCGCCACATTCACCAGACATCTCTTGTGTCCATGCATATCCATATCCAGAATAGGGGAAACCCCATTTTTTCTCCCTGGCAACTTTCTTTGCCGTTAAGGTAACTTTATTTCCTCCAATGTATCCCTGCATTGCTTTTGCCCATGCGAATCCATATCCACGGTATGGGAACCTCTGTTTTTTCTCCATGCCAACTTCAGTGGTTGTCAAATCAACCAGAATATCGTCGAAGGCGCCTTGCATTCTCTTCGCCCACGCAAATCCATATCCAAAGTACGGGAAACTCCATTTCTTCTCCATGCCAACATCAGTGGTTGATAGGTCAATTCTTAGTTGACCACCTTTTTCCTTTACCAGGTCAACCAATGCTTCATAGGAAATGGGTTTATCTGCGGTCTCGGGAATAGGCGGTAGTTCTTCAACGAGAGAAGTCTTGCAGACAGGGCACCTACCGGTCCATCCTACAAATTCACATCTGCATTTGGGGCAAAACATCTTTTCCTCCTTTGTGTACTACTCGAGTTTAGACAAAGTGTGAGATACTCGGCAAGAGCCGAGATGAGTCAATCTCTCTAGCAATCAAGTTTCGCGCCGACTTCGGGCTGCTTTTGCCCTTTTCTTGCCCTTCTTGAGCAACTGATGCTGCTCGGGGCGAGTCCGTGAGTGCCCTTTGGGCCAGCCTGGCGATTTTTCGCGCGGTTGAGGTGGCGCTACCGGGGCGTCAATCTGTCGGAAAAGGCCTCCCAGCCTCCGGAGGACCCGCCTTCTCCACAATGAGGAGGAAATCCACAAAGGTTGCTGGGAGGGGAGTAACGTTCGGGATTATTGCCACGACTTCGCCCTCCAGGCTGTTCAGGAACTGTTCTAGTCTGGCCTGGTCTCTCGTCATTCTGATGTTGAAGTGGTGAACTCTGTATTTCATTTTCTTATCTCCTGTGAGAATAGATATTCAAGCCTGTGTTGATGACGTACATTGCGGTATACGTAATCCAATACCCTAGACCAACGTACCAAAGTGGAATCCAGAAGAAGAATTGACTGGCCATGAATAATGCCACGTAGGGGATGAAGACAGACCAACGCGAAGGGCTCCGCCATTGCACTGGCCGATATATGTCGACAAAGTAGCCAAATGCTCCCCAGATGGAATAGACGAAGGGTGCGGCGACGATATACCAAGGCTGATCTCCTGCGAGAAACAGTATCCCCAGGGTGATCCCCGGTATTCCCATAGCGTATATGAGCCAGCCGTATTTCCTTTCGAAGGATGGCTTCCAGTTGCGAGCAACAAAGTTGATGATCAGTAACACTTGCATGAGAAACGCGAAGACAACAAACAGGGCCTGCAATGTATCGTTGGTCATCCTAATCGGACCTCCCTCAGTATCCAAACGAGCATCAGGCCAATCTGGATATAGTACAGCATAGGCTGTTCTAGTTGCGGCGCTTTCCACAGCAGATAGCCAAGCGGGAATGCCATGAGCAGCAATGGGTAGCCAAATTGTTGCCCCAACTGAGTCCTATCTAGAAATCTGGATATGAACGTGAGGATGCTTGAAATGTAGATCACGTGGGCCACAATCGCACCCAGCAGATTCGTCTTCTCCAACATACGCTGACCCTCCTTCTTCACCCGGAGTATGCCGGTGTTAACGCTCGCAGCCATCTGCAACCATAGGTCTGATCTTCTCTTTAATGAATTCACGCATTGAGTACTCCTTTCATTGTTTCGTTCGATACACTTTAGTATAACACACACAGCTCACCGGCACATCGGCCCACCGGACAATTCCGGGATTGGACAACTGAACGATCTTTTACCTGGTCAAGTGTCCAATCTTTTGCTTGGTCGCGTGAGTGATTATTCTTCCGTAAGTGAAGCGGCCTCCACTCGTTTGACTGACAGTAAGGGCAGGCCCAAATCGCGGATCTTGGCCAGCAGGCCGTGCAAGGCGGCTTGATCGGCCACTGGGCCGGCCAGCAAGGTCTCGTCGTCCGCCTGCGGCGTGATGGTAAAGCCGTCTGACGCTCTATGATGATAGCCACCTTTCAACGCATTCGATGCACACTCGGCAAACGCCTGTTCCGCGCTTGAGGCATCGCCCATCCCCCAGTACGCGCCCCCCAAGGCGACCGCAGCTGTGCCGCGTGTGAAATAATCGTCCATCTGCAAGCCGGCAATCCAGCCCTCGGTGCGATCCTCCAGCGCGGCCACGTCCTCCGGCGAGAGGTCTAACCTCATTACCTCGTTTAGGAATGCTGCGGCTTCTTGGGACGTGAAGCGCAAGTCATTCGTACGCAGTTCGGTCATTTCGCGGCGCGCTCGGAGGCGAGCCAGCGGCCAAGGCGGGTCGGCCCGGCTGGAGAGGATCAAGTGCATTTGCGGCGGCAGGTGGTCGAGCAGAAAGGTGAGTCCGTCGTGGATCGGTTGTGCCGTGATGAGGTGATAATCGTCGAGAACGAGGGTAAATCGTTCCGGCATAGCGGCAATCTCGTTGATCAGAGTCGTCAGGAGCGCCTGGATTGGAAGTGGTTGGGAGGACTGCGAGGCCGCGACGACAGACTGGCCGACGTCCTGGTGGATGGTCTGTATGGCTGCGATGAAATAGGCCAGGAAGTGAGCGGGGTCATTATCGCCCTCATCCAGCGACAGCCAGGCGACGTGTAGGGGCGCATCGCGATGCGCCCCTACGCGATGCGCCCCTACGCGATGCGCCCCTACCGTATGTATCCATTCGCTCAGCAGCGTCGTCTTGCCAAAGCCGGCCGGGGCGGAGATGAGGGTGAGATTGCAATGCAGCCCTGCGTTCAACCGCTCAATCAGGCGCGGGCGTGGCACCAGGCTTGTCCTGCCACCGCGAGTACCACCGCGAGTACTCGTGGCGGGGCTCCACTGCGAGAGTACTCTCGTGGCAGGCGTGGCGGTGAGCCCCGTCGAAGGATCGGGGCGCGGCGGCGGGATGTAGAGTTTGGTGGTCAGGAGGGGAGTGGCCATCGTGCCCTAATCTTACCACGTCTTCCCCATATCCTCAAATAGAAAGAAGCCCTGGCTATCTGGACAGGGCCTCTCTCATCCCAATATCAGGCTCTTCAGTACGATCAAGGCACTTCGATCTCCACCTCCACGCTCATTCCCCAGCGCAACCCCGGCGGTTGTTCGTCCAACTCGATGGTGACTGCGTACACCACATCGCCACCGACCGTGTTCGCCTGCGGCGCGATGTCTACCACTTGACCCCCAATCTCCACGCCCAGCGCCTCCACGTACACGGTCGCTTGCTGTCCCACTGACACCCGGACCACGTCCCGCTCGCTCAGGTCGGTGGTCTGCACCTGCAAGTGGCTCAGGTCAGCCAGCGTCAACACGGCCTGACCGGGCATCACCGTCTCACCTGGGCTGACTTCCAGCACGATGACAGCGCCGGCGAAGGGAGCACGCAACGTCGCCTGATCCAGCACGACGCGAGCGGCCTGCAATGCGGCTTCGGCCTGGGCCACCGCGGCCTCGGCGACGGTGATCTCCTCGACAGTGACCTCCGCCTGCACCAGCGCCAGTTGGGCCTGAGCGACGTCTCGCTGGGACTCCGCTGCTCGAATGGCCGCCTCTGCAGCCCTCACCTGGAACCGGGCGTTCTCCTCAGCCAAGGCCAACTGGGCCTCGGCCGCCTCCCGCCCCAGCGTGGCCGCCCGCAGCCGCAGGATGATCTCTTCCTCCTCCCAGTCCCTCAGATCCTGGTCCGGCATCTGTTCGTAGGCGAGGAGGGCCGCCTTCTCCTCGGCCACGGCGGCTGCTATCTGGGCGCGAGCAGTGGCGATCGCCGCTTCCGTCGCTCCGGCGATCACCTGATCCCGCTGAGCAACGGCTTGGACTACCGCGGCCTCGGCCGCCGCCAACTGCGCCTCGGCGCCGGCCACCTCCCCTGGCCGAGGCCTGGCTTTCACCACCGGCAACTGTGCCTGCGCTGCTGCCACCGCCGCCTGCGCCTGCACCACCTGCGCCTCCAGGAGAGTCGTCTCCAGCATAGCCAGCACCCCGCCGGCTGCCACGGTGTCACCCTCTGCTACCGTCACCGTCTCCACGCGCCCGACCACCGTGAATCTCAATTGCGCTTCCTGGGCCGGCGCCACCTCTCCCGACGCCACCACCGTATCGCCGCCGGCGCGGGATACAGATTCTGCACGCGTTTCGGTAGTACGGGCTGATGTGGACCCCGGCGCCATCGCAGATGCACGGCCGGTGCACACTAGAATCACCACCGACAGCAGAACGACCAACGAGTGTCTGTGTTCCATTACCTTGCTCCTTCCTGATCGACATTGTCCTCGCAAGGGACCAGAAACCGGGTTGTCAAGAAAAAACCCGGTTTCAACGAGCGGGACGATGCTCACCTAGTCCGTAGTGATCTCCACTTCCACACTCATGCCCCACCGCAACCCCGGTGGCTGTTCGTCCAACTCAACCACAACCACGTACACCACATCGCCACCGATCATCTCCGCCTGCGACGCAATGCGCACTACCCGTCCCCCAACCGTCACGCCCAGCGGTTCCACATATATGCTCGCCCGCTGCCCTACCGCAACTCGGGCCACGTCCAGTTCGCTCAGGTCGGTGGTCTCCACGCGCAAGCGACTCAGATCGACCAGCGTCAGCGCTACTTGACCCGGCATCACCGCCTCACCAGGACCGACCTCCAGCGCGGTGACGGTACCGGCGGAAGGAGCGCGTAACGTTGCCTGGTCGAGCCCAGCGCGGGCGACCTGCAGTGCAGATTCTGCCTGAGACACCACCGCCTCGGCGGCAGTGATTTCCTCAGCAGTAGCCCCTGCCTGCACCGTCTCCAGTTGCGCTTGAGCGACATCTCGTTGAGCAGCAGCGGCCTGAACGCCAGCCTCGACCACGCGCACCTCGGCGTCCGCACCGCCCAGCAGCGCGTCCAGTTGAGCCCGGGCTGCGGCCTGTGCCTGGTTGGCGGCCTCCATACTATAACGCGCCCCTTCTTCGTATGGACCCAGCCCCGGACAGATGGTCTGTTTCCCCTCGCCTGGAATGGTGAACGTATAACACTTCATCGTCAAGTCGTGGATCTCCTTGGCCACCAACTGATCCGCCATCGCCGCAGTCATCTGAGCCTGGGCTGCCGCTATCTCCGCCTCCGTCGCTCCCACGTCCGGCTGGTCGCGCTGCGCCGCCGCCTGTGCCAGCGCACCCTCGGCGGCCTCCAACTGTGCCTCGGCTACAGCGACCTCCTCCGGGCGGGGACGCGCCTCCAGGAGTGCCAGTTGAGCCTGGGCAGCCGCCAGCGCCGCCTCCGCCTGCGCCACGTCGGCCTCCAGCAGGTCCGTCTCTAGCACGATCAGCACCTGACCCGCCTCTACCCGGTCACCCTTGTTCACCGCCACCGTCTCGACCCGTCCCGACACTGGGAAACCCAGGTGCGTTTCCTGGGACGGCACGACCTCGCCCGACGCGACGACCTGACCGCTGGAGGAGCGAATATCCGGGGTCGCCTTCGTGGCGATGGGTGTGGGCGTCGGTGTCGGCGAGCGCTTGCAGCCCACCAGCGCTATCGCCACCAGCACGAGTATTGCCCATCGCTTATCCATCGTTTTCACCTCTCTCAATCTCATCCAGCTCTGTAGGTCGGATTTGCTATCCGACCCAAATGGCGGGTAGCAAACCCGCCCTACATTTGCAGCCCGGATCAAGCGTGCTGGCTGTTTTCCGCAACCCGTCCATCGCGCAGTTCGACCGTCCGGCGGGCGAATGTAATGACGCGCGGGTCGTGGGTGGCAAAGATAAAGGTCGTGCCGGTCTCCTGGTTCAGCCGTTGCATAATCTCCATGATCTGGCGACCGTTCTCGGTGTCCAGATTGGCGGTCGGCTCGTCGGCCAGCACCAACACGGGATGGGTAGCCAGGGCGCGGGCGATGGCGACGCGTTGCTGCTCGCCGCCGCTCATCTGGTCGGGACGATGACGGGCGCGGTCAGAGATACCGACCGCCTCCAACAACTCGTTTACGCGCTCTCGCCGCTCTGCCTTCTTTGCCCCAGACAGCAGTAAGGGAAGTTCGACGTTCTCGTAGGCCGTGAGCCCGGGGATGAGGGCAAAGAACTGGAACACAAAGCCGATGGTACCCTTGCGCAGGTCGGCGCGCTTGTTGGGATTGAGCCGCGTCACGTCCTGCCCCTTGATGTGCACGCGCCCGCCGGTCGGCCGGTCCAGGCAGCCCATCAACTGCAGCACCGTCGTCTTGCCCGATCCCGACGGCCCGACGATGGCCGTGAATTCGCCCTCCTCGATGGTCAGGTTGACGCCGCGCAGTGCGCGTGTCTCAACCTCACCGATCTTGTAGACTCGGGTTACGTCCTGTAATTCAATGACTTTCATTTCACACCTCCTCGTTTTGGAGAAACCGGGTTTTTCCCAAAAACCGGGTTTCTTGTGATCTTACAAAGCTCGCAGCGCATCAATTGGCTCCTTCCGGGTCGCAAACCAGGCCGGGTAGAGCGAGGCCAGCAGCATGATGATCCAGCAAACAACGGATAAAACGGCCGTATCCGCCCACTGGAAGGCCGCATACATCGTTTCGCCATAGGCTATGTCAGCAGAAACCATTTCGGCTATATCGATATCGCCAAGGTAAATGCCTTCGGTAGCCATATAATACACTCCCAGCGATCCCAGCAGTACGCCCAGGATGACACCTAACGCTCCCAGCGTGGCAGACTCCATTATGAACATCGCCATGATCTGCCGCCCCTTCATCCCCAGCGCAGCCAGGATACCCATCTCCCGCGTGCGTTCAAAGACGGACATCAACAGCGTGTTGGCGACGACGACGGCGACGATGGCCAGCACTATCAGGTAGAACATGTACAACATTCCCATCGACGATTCCATGGCTTGCAGCATCAACTGGTTAAGGTCACGCCAGGTCAGCACGTCCAACCCCGGCGCGCGCAGCGCTGCAGCAACCGTGTCGGCATCTTCCTGATTGTGGAGCAGAACCACGACCACGCTGGCCCGCTCCCCCGCTCGCGTGAACGCCTGCGCCTTTGCCAGCGGCAAAAAGATCGTCGCCTCGTCGAAGGATGGGAAGCCAGTGTCGTACAAGCCACGGATTGTAAAGGTCGCCTCGTCAGGCTGCTCGCCTGACGTGTTGATCAGCAGGCTGACGTCATCGCCCATTGTCAACCCCAGGTTGTTGGCCAACCTCTGGCTGATGAGGACGCCGCTCCGGTCATCGGGGGCCAGGAACTCGCCGGCAACCAAACCCTCCCGAAAGGGCGCCGCCATCTCGGAAGGCGGGTCTATGCCAAACACCCGCACGCCGACCGACTCTTCGACCGTGCCCAGGATGCCGCCGGCCCACAACACCGGCGCTGCTGCTCGCACGTCCGCCAGCATCTGCGCCTGGGCGGCCAATCCCAGCGGATCCTCCAACAGATCCTCCCACTTGAGGCTGACCTTGTCCTTGTCGTAGGATTCCCCGCGCACCTGCACGTGACCGGTCTGCACGCGAATGTTGTCCTCGACCGCACCCTGTATCGCACCCATCTCAAAGCCATGAAGCGCGATAACCAGCGCCAATCCCATCATCACCGCTATCAGCGTCAACGCCGATCGCCGCTTGTTACGTCCCAGGTCGCGAATTGCAATCCTCCACAGTTTGAACATAGTATCTTTCCTCCTCACGTTTCACGCTTTTACACCGAGTTGCACAGAGAAAACACAGAGTTACACAGAGAAAGATTACATTATAAAGCGACGAATGCCATCCTTGAGCAGCTTGACGTTGAAATTGAGCAACAGGCCAATTTTGCACTTAGAAAACTTGAGATAGGATAGCACCTGAGCCTCGTGAACTGGGATGATTTGCTCAACGACCTTGATCTCTACGACCACCTTTCGCTCCACGAGCAAATCAATGCGGTACCCTTGATCCAGGCGGATTTCCTTGTAGACTAGGGGAAGTGCTTTTTGTCGTTCGAAGCTCAGTCCAAGTTGTTGCAATTCGTAAGCCAGACAAGTCTCATAGGTTGATTCCAGCAGGCCCGGCCCTAAATGACGGTGTACTTCGATAGCTGCACCGATGATCTGTTTTGTCAGTTTGTTCAACTCGGTAAGATTGCTCACAATGTCTCTCGGATGCCGTTTATTCGCCTTCTCTTGTTTTCTCTGTGCATCTCTGCGTCTGCTCTGTGTGACTCTGTGTAAACGAATTGCGCATCAGACATAATGTAGGGCCTCGGCCGGCTCCCGTTTGGAAGCTTGCCAGGCCGGGTAGAGCGAGGCCAGCGCCGCGATGATGGCGACGGTCAGCGCCCGTTCCACCAGCACACCTATCCCAATTCGGAGGTAGAGCCGATCGCCCATCAGTCCGATCAGTCCGCTGTACTCGCTCACGTCTACTCCTCCATAAAGGGCCATAAAATCGAACCCGACTCGTCCATAGTAGGCGCCTACCGCCCCACCCAGCACGCAGCCGGCCAGTGCGCCCAGCAACCCGATCAGCACCCCCTCCAGCAGGAACAGCGCCACGGTCTCCCGTCGCTTTAACCCCATCGCCGCCAGCAGGCCGATCTCGCGCGTGCGCTCGAACACCGCCATCAGCATCAGGTTGAGGATGCCAATGCCGGCGATCAACAGGATGACCAGCCCAAACATGTCCATTATTTGAGCCTCTAACTCCATCATCTGCTTTGCCGAGGGATCCAGCGTGTCCCAGGCATCCACCTCGTAGCCGGGCAAGGCAGTTTGCAGCGTCTCGACCACCGGCGGCTCCTGCCCCACCTGTTCGAGGTAAATGGCAACCTCGGTAGCCTGATCGCGCAAGTCAAAGAGCGTCTGCGCTTCGAGCAGCGAGACGTAGACCAGGCTCTTTTCCACCCCCGGAATCCCCAGGTCATAGATACCGACGATCGTCATCGTGCGGCGGCGCATCTGCTGGTGGGTGGCGCGTCCTACCAGCGTGACGCGGTCGCCTATGGTCACCTCAAGCCGCTCGGCCATCGCCTTGCCGATGAGGAGGACGTCTTCGTCGAACCCTTCCAGCCAGCGGCCCTGGACGACGTTCTCCGCCACCAGGCTCACTGGCGCTTCCTGTTCCGGTTCGATGCCGGTGATGGCGACCGACAGGGTCCCCTCGCGGCTGCTGACCATGCCGCCGGTCTCGATGCGCTGCGATACGGCGATCACCTCCGGCTGGGCCAACGCTGCCTCCACCGCCGCGCCCGCGTCGACCAGAGGCAGCAGCGGCAGCCTGTTCGCCTTTTCTCGGAAGCCTGACGCGTGTACCTGCACGTGGCCGCCCTGCAGCTTGACCGTGTTACCGTAAAGGGCCTCGTTCATCCCGCCCAGGAAGCCGTCAAAAACGAGTATGAGAGTCAGCCCCAGCGCGATGGCGATCCCAGCGATCACCGTCCGCCTCCAATTGCGCCACACGTTACGCCACGCCATTATCAAGAGTTTTCCCATCATTCACCTCCTTGCTATCGATGCGAACTTTCCCTCCGACTCGATTTGGGTAACGGAAATCACCGTAGCGCGTCACGTTTTTCCCACAAGCCTTCGTCGCCAGTCACCAGCATCTCTAGCGGAACTGCCGTGACCTGTTCGGACAATGGATACGATTGCTCGCCAGGATAGACAACTATCAGATGCTCCAACTGCAAGTTATCCAGGGTGATGCGCATGGAACGGGTCAGGCGCGGCGCATCTACCCGTTTGCACTCCACGCCCACCCGGCGCCCATCTTTGAGCAAAAGCAAATCGAGTTCCGCCCCGCCGTGGGTGGCCCAGAAATATGCCTCGTTGGGTCTCACGGCTTTGAGTATTTCCTCAATGACGTAGCCTTCCCACGACGCGCCCAGTTTGGGGTGCGTCAACAAGTCACGCTCAGACCGCACCCCCAGCAGGTGGTGCAGCAGGCCGGTATCACGGAAATATACCTTAGGCGATTTGACTTGGCGCTTTTTCAAATTGGTGTGCCAGGGTCGCAGTTGCCGCATCATAAAGACCCCTTCCAAGGTGTCCAGGTAACGCCGCACCGTGGGTTGCGAGACGCCGAGGGAGCGGGCCAGTTCGGCTCCGTTCCAGATCTGCCCGTGATAGTGGGCCAGCATCGTCCAAAAGCGCAGCATGGTATAAGCGGGAACTCGAATTCCAAGTTGGGGCAGGTCGCGCTCCAGGAAGGTTTGGATGAAATTCTTGCGCCAGATGAAGCTATCCGCCTCGGAAGGGACCAGGAAGGACAAGGGGAAGCCACCGCGCAGCCAGTGTTTGGTCTTGGTGTCCAGGCCCACCTCGGCCAGGCAAAACCCAGCCATAGTCACGAGTTCTAGCCGGCCGGCCAGCGATTCGGAGGATTGGCGCAGCAATCCGGGCGACGCACTGCCGAGAATAAGAAACCGTGCCGGTAAGGGGTCGCGGTCTACCAGGACGCGCAGAATGGGAAACAGATTGGGGCGGCGTTGTATCTCATCAATGACCACCAGCCCGCGCAGGTTTTGCAATGCCGTCATCGGTTCATCCAGGCGGGCCAGGCTGACAGGATCTTCCAGGTCGAAATAGTTGAGGGAATCTGGCGGCACGAAGGTGCGGGCCATGGTGGTCTTGCCGCATTGGCGCGGCCCAATCAGGACTACGACGCGGCTGCGGGCCAGCGCGGTCGCGATTTGTTGGGAGAGGGCGGGTCTGGGTATCATAGTAGGCCCATTATACCACGAAAATCAAAAAAAGCACTTTGATTTTTCGTGCTTTGTTCTGTCGGGCGGGCGGGATATAGAGTTTGGTGGTCAGGAGTGGCGTGGGCATTTCGCTCTCCCTGGTAACATTCTGGGACCAACTTCACTGTGGCTGAGAGTAACCTCGACCTCGGCCTCATGGCAGTTCGCGGGCGGAAACGACGACCTTGTAGTCCACCCCCAATGCATCCTTGAAGTGCCGCTCGCCGCAGACGATCTTGCGCCGTTCGTCCGGGCGTAGCTCGTCCAGGCGATGGGTGCTCTTGGTCTCACGCACCAGGTACAGGAGTGGCTTGCCCATAGGCTCGCCGTGTTCGTCGCAGTCTTCCATCACGATGGCCCAGTCCGGGTTGTACTCGCCGATGGGGGTCGGCACGGTGAACCAGGCAGGGAGATTGAGGTACAACCTGACGTCGTCCCGATGCTCCAATCCCTCTACAAACTGTCGCTCTATGTCAGAGTCGCAGATGACGTGATCGTAGACGGAGTTGGCGGCCGGCACCAGGTATTCCTCCCATCCTGGAATCTCCACGTCCAGTTGGGTCATCTCGTACCACCGGTTGATCTTTTCGTACTGGATGCCCTCCACCAACTGGTCGGTCAGTTTTTCCTTGATGAAACGCACGGCAACGGTGGCGAATTCGTTGGGGTTGTCTACCATCGCTTGCCGGCACGCCGGGGATGCGCGTCTGATGATCTCCAGGAACGTGCCACGGGTGAGGCGCACCGGCGGCGTGGTGTGTTCCATCAGGTTCGCCATCACCTCGACCAGGTTAGGCAAGGGGTAGCGCCCCGACAGGTCCATCACGGTCCTGGCCGCGCTCATTTGCAGAGCCTCGAAGACGCTCTCCTGGCCCACGTCTACCCGCGCCTTGGTGATGGTCACGCGGGGCGGGCGAATCTCCGCCCGGTCGAGTTCCGCCACCACGTCACGGACCAGTTTTTCGCTATCTATCTTGACGGCGTAGCGGGTCTTGTGCTTGATTCTCTCCCAAAGCGCCTGGAACTCGGGCCTGAGCGTGTACTCCTTGCGCAACGTCGCCCTGCCGCGCTTGCGAGCGTCAGCCGGTTTGGGCGGCAGGATGCCCACGCCATACTCTTCTTCGATCTGGCTCCGTTCCTCGTCGCTCAGGTCGCCGATGGGCTTGCCGTAACGCGCTTCGATCTCCTCCCGGTACTCGAAGGCGATCTCGCTCTGGAGTTGGGCCACAAAGCGCTCGTAACTCTCGTTGGCGACGACGGTCAGGACGTTGAACCGCTCGTCGTGCACCCGCTCGCCAGACTGGTTCACGGGCAGGCGCACGCCGCGCCCGACCTCCTGCCGCTTCTTCATCTCGGAGACGGTCTGGTTCAACGTGCAGATTTGAAAGACGTTGGGGTTATCCCAGCCCTCCCGCAGGGCGGAGTGGGAAAAGATAAAGGCCACCGGTTCGTCGAAGGAGAGCAGCAGCTCTTTGTCTTTCATGATCAGTTCGTAGGCCTGGCGGTCTCTTTCCGCCTCGCCGGTCTTGCTGTCTTCGAGGATGACCTCGCCGCTGCGGATGCGCCGCTGGGCGAAGTAAGCCGCCTGTACTTCCCCGGCGTCCCGGTCGCGCCAGTCCGGGAAGCGCTGCTTGGCGTCGTCGAAAGCCTGGACGAACAGCCGGCGGATGAGGCCGTCTTCCGGGGCGTAGTTGTCCACCCGGTCAATGAAGACCAGGGAGAGAACCTTTAGACCGGCGTCCTTCAGCCGGGCCTGGCGGCGCAGGTGTTCCTCGATGGTGTAACGAATCTGGGCCTCAAAGATGGCCTCTTTATCGGCTCCCAGTTCTTGCCCCAGGCTGATCTCGACGTTGTTGGCGAAGCGGACGAACCCCCCGCCGAGGCTGACCTCGTCAATCTCGTAGCCCGCGTATTCGGTGCGGCTCGTCTTTTCCTGTAACGAATCGCCCGGACGGACGGTGATGACTCTCTCCTTCACGGTACCGCTCTTCATCAGTTTGTGGACGGCCAGCCGCGCCGTGAGGGTTCGCTTTTTCGCTTCGATGCGGTCCAGCCGCAGGTACGGTTGAACGGTGTCGTCCTCTTTGACGACGGAGGCGACTTCGATACGCTTGACCAATCTTTGCCGGTAGGCTTCGTAAGGGGTGAGGCGATAGACGACGTTGTAGGGGTTGCGGTGGGTGGCGCTGTAGCGCAGGGCGAAGAGAGGGTCCAGCAGGGCCAGCGCCGCGATGCTGATTTCACTCTCCATATTCTGCGGTTCGTCCAGGATGAGCACGGGACGGGCGGTCTGTACCAGGTGCACCGGCGTCTCGCCCTGCAACCGGTCGGTGGTCTGGCGGATGACGTTGGAGGCTTTGTTGAAGGCCGCCAGCGTCATGACCATGATCTCGACGCTGTCGGAGAGGGCGAACTGGCGCACCTGGGAGAGGTTGGCCGAGTCGTAGGCGTAGTAGCGGTAGGGGACGTTTTCGTAGAGTTTACGGAAGTGTTTCTCGGTGATCTGGAGGGTCTTGACGACGCCCTCCCGCACGGCGACCGATGGGACGACGACGATGTACTTGCGCAGGCCGTAGCGTTGGTAGAGTTCCAACGCCGTGCGCAGGTAGACGTAGGTCTTGCCGGTGCCGGTCTCCATCTCGATGGAAAAGTTGTAGAAGCGGGCGTCCCTGGGACCGCCGGTCGTCTCGATGGGCTGTTCGATGCACTTTAGTTCAGAGTCGGGGGTGACGTTGTTCTTTCGCTGGACGGCCCGCAGGTTTTCCAGCAGTTCTGCCTCGGAGAGGTCCAACCGGTTGGGGACGGCGGCGAAGGTAGATTGACCAGGGGCAAATTGCAGACCGGCCTCAACACGCGGCTGCCCCTCCAGAAGGCCAACTGTGGCTTCGATGGCCTGGAGTTGGAATTCCTGGTGAGCGTCGAATTTGAGTTCCATCATCCACTTTGTCCCCGGTCTCCCGTTTCCGTTTTCGTTCTCAAGGCCTGCAACGCCTCCACGCAACGTCGCAGGCTGTCCGAATGTTGGGCGGCAACGTTGGGCCGCCACGGGTGCTCCGCGGCCACTACGAACTCGATCAGTCGGCCAGCGTAGCCGGGGCCTACCCGACTGCCGCTCTCTTCGCGGGGTACGATGTCTTCGCGCATCGCCCTTCTGCGGCTCCTCCGGGCCAGGTTGATGAGGGTAGTCTTGGGGTCTGGCTCCGCGTCCGGGTGGAGCGGAATTCTGACGGCACGAATGCCCAGGAAAGCGGCCAGTCGTTCGGCGTCCGCCAGAAGCCATGCCTCGATTGCGCGCACGGCCACACGCAACTGCATACCGCCCGCCGGATTCGGAAGTACGCTTCGAACAAAAGGCGGCGCACACTCTGCGTCCTGATCGAGATCTACCACCACCAGCCAGGGCGCAAAACGCGCAGCCTGGTTGTAGTTCGGGAGACGTTGAAGCAGCGGGCCTTTGCCGCTCTTGCCGTACACAGTGCCGCAGGTCAGTCCAACGTATTCGAGTATGCGGCGAACGACCGCTTCGTCCGTGATACCCTCGACGAGCACGTTGACAGGAGGTGTGACCAATTCCATAGAGGGTCAATCTCCAAAGAGAGAAAGTTGAACCGCATTGATCGGCTGGGTGCGGGGGATGACCACCTCGGCGGCGGTCAGGCCTGCTTCCAGCAATTGCCGCACCTCGGCGATATCGGCGCCGACCTGTACAACGCTCCCTTCCTGGGAAGGGATGAACAGCAGCACTTCGTCGGCTGCAATACCCTCGTCGCGCAGCAGATCGCTGCTGTGCGTGCTCAGAAACACCTGCCGGACGGCGCGCCTGCGTCCGCGCTGCACGCGCAGCATCATCTGCGGAATGTAACGCACGATCTCGGGATGCAACGATAGTTCGGGTTCTTCCAACAGGAGGGTCCCACTGCCGTCTAGCAACGACCAGAGCAGTCCCATCAGCCGCAGGGTACCGTCGGAAAAGTCCGCTTCCGTCTGCCAGGCCCCCTTGGGACGCCAATGCTCGTAATTGCCGTACAGGTGGGAGACACCTCGCTCGTCTTTTTCCAACTTGAGTTCGCCGAGCTGGGGGACGGCGACCTTGAGCGCCGCCAGAATGCGACGGAGGCGGGCCTCTTTCGTGTGCTTTTGGGTACTGGCGATCTGCTCCAAAAAATCACCCCCGTAAGGATCCGCCTGCTGCCCTATTGAACGCTCCGGGTCGCGGACCAATTGCGGGACGAGGTGGTAATAGTGTACCGACATAAAAAAATCGGCAATGTCGCGGAAATCCCGGTTGGCAAACGTCTGCTCCAAGTAGGTCTGCCGTAGACGCGCTTCGTCGGCCCGGTCGTCGTCGTCTGGACGGTCCAGGATCAAATCACTCCCCCGCCAGACCTGTTCCTTCTTGAGGATGGGCCGGCGCTGATTGTCCTGCGCAAAGGCAATCCGATAACGCCAGACGATTTCCTCCTTCTCTTGTAAGGCAACCTGGATAACAACGTCTGGGTAGCGCCGCGCAGCCAGATTCCGAATGAGAGAGACACCCCCCCGGTCCGTCACGGATTTCTGAAAGCCCCCGCCTGAGATCACGATGTCGCGTAGAAAGCGAAACGCATCCAGGAAGTTGGACTTGCCGGACGCATTCGGCCCCACCAGAAAGGCGCGGTTCTGCAGCGGTACGTCAACGTGCCCAAAGTTGCGCCAGTTTTCCAGGGATATGCGTGAGAATTTCATTTCTCTCCCTCCCTCAAATCGTCTTCAACCGGCACTGCAAGGCCAGGTTGGCGGCGGTCTCGTCGTCCAGCGCCACGTCCCGGCAGACGAAAGCGTCGGTTGTGTCCAATTCCAGCAGCCGGACGAGCGGCGGCGGGATCTTGTCGGCCAGACATAGGATGCATGATTGCTCTTTGTCGGGGTCAGTGATACGATAGACGACGTTCCTCAATGGCGGTTGACCAGGTTGAGCGGGATCGCGCACTGTCCCCAGTGACTCTATGCGGCAATTCAGCTCGTAGCCCCTATCCTTGATCGCTACCTCGTAGATTACGTTTTCCACCGTCCAGCCGTCCACCAGCGGGTCGGCAAAGAGCGCCATCTGCTGTTCGTAGGCCTCGGGCGTGTCCTCGTCCACGCCCCGCCAGGGCCGGTAGTTGGACGGGGTCAGTTTGAAGACCTTGAAGCCCAGGTCTTCCGGCGTCTCGCGGGTCTCCAGCGGCAGTTGGCCTTTCCGCTCTTGCTTCATTCGGGCGATGACGCGCCGGATGCGTTCTTTGCCGATGTCGGCGATGGTGGGGAACTCTGGATTGCTTGTAGGCTCAGGCAGTTGCACCATGATGAAGCGCCGGTTTCCGCCGTCTTCGCGATTCAACTCCAACACAGCTTGCGCAGTTGCACAAGAGCCAGCAAAGAAATCGATCACAACATCCTCTTTCCCCATCCCAAGCATTATCATTTTCTTCACGAGGAATGATGGCTTGGGAAAATCGAAATAATCGGCGAGTCCTAACTTTCCTAGCTCGACTGTCCCTTTCTCCGATATGACTTCTTTTTCCAACCAAATCGTTTTGGCTTTGTATGTAGTCTTTCTATATTTCTCGTAAACCCCGTACTCCCCGCTACTTTTCTTTCGAGCAACAACATTGCTGTTAAGCGTACTTGTTCCAATGTTTTCACGCACCAATCTTCTTCCCCATCTCCAGCAGCTTTCATCTCCACTGCTATTGAGAGGCAAAACTTCAATGCTGAATTCCCCTTCTTTTTTGAACGCAACAGGACAGAATGCGTCTTTGTCCATGATGCTAGGGTTCACATAGATTGGGTAGAACAAGTTCGGTCGGTTGAATCTGCCGAATTTAGGATTTCGGTTTCTTAGTTCGCGCACATTGAAACGACCGATTTCATCTGTAAGATTAAGATCGTCTCTTTCTCCTTTTTTCTCGAGTTCATTTATCTCAGTGTCAGGACTTTTAGTATAAACCAGCAAGTACTCGTGAGTTTTTGAGATCTGCTTATATGTCTGCCCTCTCTTATTGGATTGAACAACAATCGTTGTTAAGAGATTTTCCTCCCCAAACACCTCATTCATCAACATCTGCAGGTTATGCACCTCGTGGTCGTCAATGCTGACGAAAATCACCCCATCCTCGCGCAGCAATTGGCGGGCCAGGAAGAGGCGCGGGTACATCATTGAGAGCCAGGCGGAGTGGTAGCGGCCGCTCGTCTCCGGGTTGGAGGTGAGCAGGTTGCCCTCGGCGTCCTGCTGGCCGGTCAGTTGCAGGTAGACGCCCAGCGGGTCGGCATAGTTGTCGGGGTAGATAAAGTCGTGGCCGGTGTTGTAGGGCGGGTCAATGTAGATCATCTTTACCCGGCCAAAGTAGGGCTTGTAGAGCAGTTTTAGCACCTCCAGGTTGTCGCCCTCGATAAAGATGTGCCCCGTCTCGCCAAAGTTCAGCGACTCCTCGCGGCAGGGGACGAGCGTGGCGCGGGTGGGGGTTTGCAGCAGGCGGATACCGTCCCGCTTGCCCGCCCAGGTGAAGCGGTAGCGTTCGGGGCCGTCGTCTACCAGGTCGCCCAGCGTGGCGCGGAGTTTTTCAAAGTCTACTTTGCCCTCGGTGAAGGCTTCGGGGAAGAGTTCCTTGAGCCGGGCGCGTTGTTCTGCGGTGATGTTGGGGGTTTCTTTTTGGATGGGTTCAGCGCGATTGTGGGTCATGGGTATGCTCCATACGATGAGAAACAATCGCTAGATGCGATCTTTACTAACGGCCCGCGGTTCAGCCGCTTGGCGGGTGCGTGGTGAGCACCTTCGCTAGACACTAACTACAATGCGCGTAGAACCGTCGTAAAGCGCCGAGATTAGCCAAGTCGGCTGCAACCGCTGGTTGGGCGGCAGCCTATGGTTGTGTTGCTACCTTTTTGATGAGAACTGGTGTCAGATGTTCTGGAATATCTTGTAACCTGATTTGCACACAACCAAGTTCATATGCGTCTTCGATGGTGCGTCCCGCTCCCAATGCTTGGTAGAAGCCAACGGCGAAGGCGATAGCGGCTCTATCGCCAATGGCTTTATTCATTCCAATAACGTATTCGATATGTTTAGCAATAGCCCTTGCTTGAGTTTCCGAGTAACATGCGTTCAATAGCACACAGTTTACTTGATGAGCGAATTGCTCAAACAATGCCGCTAATGCGTCAGGCTGAATAGGGCGAGTTTCTCCTACTTGATTCTCAAAGCGCAAGCCAGTAGCCGTACCGTGACCAGAAAAGTGTACAATTTGCGGTTGTATATCCAATAATGCTTGGCTAATATCTGCTGGTCGGACAGACATTCGCTGATGTAAAACAAATCTATCTCGTGATGTGGCAAGCTGTAGTCTCTCCTGAATCTCTCGCAATTCCTTTCCGAGACGCAAGCGCGATGCGTCAATGGGGTCAGCTGCTAGAAACAAAATGCCAACCTTTTCAGACTTTGGTATTTCAGTTTCCTCTCCTGCCACCTTTCGCAACCACGCTGCCACCGCATCTTCTGCTGTCATACCCCGTCGCTGCTCCCGTTCCTCGCGTTTGGTTCTTTGCTGCTCAACCAAGTGACAGAAATCCTGCCAGATACTGCTCAATTCCTCCTCAGTGATATCAGGATTCCTTTTCCTTGTGTGCGCCTTGAAATCCGCCTCGGTCTCAGCGTCCAATGAAGTGTCGGCAAAAATGGCAGGGATTACACGCAACGTCCGTGCAGCCTGTCGAGCCATAATGCCGTAGACGCGGCTTGCGTTCGGAGTGTCATCAACAGGGAAACTCTCGTGTAACAACTCAAACAGCCTGCGGGTAACTCTCCTGGCAACGTTGTTGGCTCCCTGTAGGTCAAAATTATCAAACTCGCACAGAACACGCCCAGGAGCAATCTCTATGCCAGTAATGAGCACATTGCCCACAGTCCAGACTGCGTGTTTCCCGTGCTGCCCGCGGAACACCATATTGAGAGCATATTCATTGTTCCACAGGTCTATGTACTCCGCTAGTTCGGTGATAGTAGTCTCAGCAAGTAACATCGTAGCATCTCTGTCTTGCAGTGGGCCGCCCAACTCCTAGATCCGCGAAACATTTCGCCTATCGCTCATCTGGAGCGTGACATGCGAAGCACTTCACGTATCACGCCGATAGTGTAGAAACGACGACTCGCCCAGATTATACCCTGACGAAGGCACTTGCACAAACCAAAGCGTCCGCCGCCCCGCTTCCCCCACCACTACCGGTGCCGGTGGGCGAAAAGCGCGAGGCCGCGAGCTAGTCTTGCGGCAAAAGGTGGTTATCGCGCCCACGGCGGGCTGCACTCCCGCCTGGGCCTGGGTTGGCGAGGTCGCTTTCCACTTGTCATTCGCCGGACGCAACGAAGCGGGCCACGCTCACCGGCAGCGGCCCGCCTCGACAAATGAGTCCACTCACTCAGCAGCGTGGTCTTGCCAAAGCCAGCCGGGGCGGAGACGAGGGTCAGTTTGCGGTGCAGCCCTGCGTTCAGCCGTTCGATCAGGCGCGGGCGCGGCACCAGGTTCGGGCGCGGCGGTGGGATGTAGAGTTTGGTGGTCAGGAGTAGTGTGGTCATAACGCCATAATCTTACCACGTTTTTCCCATACTCTCAAATAAGGCCAAATCTCTGCCATCTTGGCAGGGCTTACCTATCTTGGGCAGCACGGTTGACATTCAGAGGGAGGTGCGAATGTGCCAAAACAAGCTCGAGTGGCCGATTTCTGCCCTAACCCAGAGCGCCGCTGGAAGCCACGCACGCCTGCTATGGCTGCAGGACTAGCTCACACTTGGACTGCTAAAGAGCTGCTGACAACCGTTGCGCCCCCCTAACAACACTCAACGGGGGGACTACCACGGATTGGGAAAGGAACAGTGGGCCTGCCCCTACCCCGGACTATTGAGAGGATACGCGGGCGACTTGTGCGGGCGACGCTTCGACATTCAGGGAAAATGGTGTATCATGGGGGCGTCGGCATCTCGCTGGAACAACCGAGGGCATTGGATTATGCGGTCAGTGTCCTGGGAGGGAGAAGAAAGTGACCGTTCGCGATCCGCAATTTGCAGAAGCCCACGGTTGCCTGGCCGGGCTGGCGTTGGGAGACGCGGAAGTGCGCATCCTAGTCACCGGCCTGAGTACACGCGCCATCGCCGAGTCGGCGGTACGAGGCAATCATCGGATTATCACGCTGGACTACTTCGGCGACCGGGACCAGCGAGCGCTGGTGGAGAACCACGCGCTTCTGCGGGATTTCGATCTCCCCTTCAGCGCCGAAGCGTTGTTGCATGCCAGTCGCCGCCTGGACTTCGAGGCGGTAGTGTACATCTCCAACCTGGAGAACCACCCTGAGGTGGTGGAGGAACTGGTACAGGGACATGTCCTGCTCGGAAACGCGCCAGATGTCCTGCGCCAGGTGCGCGACTGGCGCACGCTGCGGACCTTCTGCCGCGAGGCCGGGATTCCTTGCCCGACCACGCTCCTGCCCGGGGAGGAGAAAGGGGCCGGCCCGACGGTCCGCTGGCTGCGCAAGCCGGTCCGCAGCGGCGGGGGGCACGGCATCCGGCCCTGGGCAGGGGAACCGCTGGACGATGATCACGTCCTGCAAGCATACATCGAGGGCCAGCCTGCCTCGGCGGCCTTCGTGGCCGACGGGCAGCGGAGCGTGATCATCGGTCTGACGGAGCAACTCATCGGGCAGAGAGAACTGGGGGCACGGGGTTTCTCCTGGTGTGGCAATATCCTCCCGCTACCGCTTCAACCCGCCGACAGGGCCACTGTCCTGGAGGCGGTGGAGAAGATGGTCGCCAGACTCACATGTCGCTTTGGCCTGCGGGGCGTGAATGGGGTAGACCTGGTGATAGCGAATGACCCGCATGGCCGCCCCTGCCCCGTCCTGGTGGAAGTCAACCCCCGTTACACTGGTTCGATGGAACTGGTTGAACGGGCCTATGGGCTCAATGTTTTTTCGCTGCACCTGGAGGCGATGGCCGGTCGGTTGCCCGACTTTTCCCTGGCGGAACGGCTAAATGGCCCGTACTTTGGCAAGGGAATCGTCTACGCCAGGCGGACAGTGACCCTGCCGGAGACGGAAGGTTGGACGGAACATGGCCGGCGGGATGTCCCCTTCCCCGGCGAGCGGATCGAGGCTGGTCACCCGATCTGCACAGTGCTGGCGGAGGGGAAGGGGCGAGAGGCGTGCTGGCATCATCTGCTGGCGAGCGTGGAAGCCGTCCGCCAGGAGATTGGGGACGAAAGCGGATAGAGTGGGAGGATGACCTTGAGCGAGCATTTCACGTTGATCACCGGTCGCACCCCTGAACAAGGGAAGGGCCTGCACAAGGGTAAGGATTCGGAAATGTATCGCCGTGCTACGGCGTTGGTGGAGATGAGTTCGGAGGACATGGCCAGTCTTGAGGTCAAGGAAGGACAGATCGTCCGGGTGCGGACGACGACCGGGCAGGTAGAGTTGCCCGTCCGTGCAGGGATGCTTCCTCCAGGGTTATTGTTCATCCCGATGGGGCCTGTGGCAAACCTCCTCATCGGAACGGACACGGAGAGCACGGGAATGCCGCACTTCAAAGGACTGACGGCGGAGGTAGAGCCGACATGAGTACCGTCTTTGAGAACGTAGTCTGTTCCTTCTGTGGCTGCCTGTGCGACGACATCGTTGTGGAAGTGGACAATGGGCGCATCGCCCGGGTGCGGAAGGCATGCGCCAACGGGCGCGGGTTCTTTACCCACTACGACCCTGCCCCACAGCCGCCCACCGTGGATGGGCGGGAGGTGGCCTGGGAGGAGGCCGTCGCAGAGGCAGCGCGGATCTTGGATGAGGCCGACAGCCCTCTCATCTACGGCCTCAGTTCCACGGCCACCGAGGCCCAGCGGAAAGCGGTGGAACTGGCCGACCGGCTGGGGGCGATCATAGACACCACCTCATCCGTCTGTCACGGTCCCACCGGCCTGGCGATGCAGGCAGTCGGCGAGCCAACCTGCACGCTGGGGGAGGTACGTAACCGGGCCGACCTGCTCGTCTTCTGGGGCTGCAACCCGGCTGTCTCCCACGTGCGCCACTTCTCTCGCTACTCGGTGACGTGCAGGGGAATGCTCACCCCCAAAGGCCGCCGGGATCGGACCGTGGTCGTCGTGGACGTGCGTCCCACCGGTAGCACAAAGATGGCTGACCTCTTTCTACAGGTGCAGCCCAGCGCCGACTTCGAGGTGCTGACCGCGCTGCGGGCGCTGGTGCAGGGGCAGGAGATCGAGGCAGAGGCAGTGGGGGGCATACCTACGGCCCAGTTGCGGGACCTGGCGGGGCGGATGAAGACCTGTCGCTTCGGCGTGGCCTTTATGGGAATGGGGCTGACGCAAAGCCGGGGGCGGGATCTCAACGTGAGCGAACTTTTCACGCTGGTGGCGGAACTGAACCAGTATACCCGCTTCTCCGTCATCCCGATGCGCGGGCACGGGAACGTAGCCGGGGCCGATCAGGTGCTTACATGGCAGAGCGGCTATCCCTTCGCCGTCAGTTTTGCGCGCGGATATCCCCAGTACGGCCCCGGCGAATTTTCGGCCGTGGACGTGCTGGCGCGAGAGGAGGCGGACGCGGCATTGATCCTGGCTTCGGACCCGATGGCTCACTTCCCCAGCGCGGCGGCTAAGCAGTTGGAGCGCATCCCCACCATCGTCCTCGACCCGATGCCAAGTCTGACGACGCAGGTAGCGCGGGTGGTCTTCCCCACCGCCTGCTACGGCGTGGACGCAGCCGGCACTGCCTACCGGATGGACGGTGTGCCAATCCGGCTTCGCCCGGTACTTTCCTCTGTCCGCCCTACCGACGAGGAAGTGCTGAGCAAGATCATCGCTTGTACAGGTCCCTGATTGGCAAAGCGTTCACTCTGAGATATATCAAACGCACGCCAAAATTTCCACCATTGCTCGGCCTGGATTGTCAAATCCAGGCCATTGGCGGCAATTTAGTGTCAATTTCAGGCGTAAAGCCGCCGGATTTGGCAATCCGGCTGGAGCGAAATGGAAGATTCAGCGTGCGGTTAGTATAGTAACTTATCAGGCGGACAAAGCGTGAAGTTTGTAGACCGTGAATGGGAAAAGTCGATGAGATGGACGAGGCGGTGCAGCAATGTTAGGGATCCTGAATGGTGAGGTCTACGACCCTCTGAACGGGGTGAACGGTGAGATACGAGACGTATGGGTGAAGGATGGGCAGATCGTCCCGCCAGAGGAGATTGACCGCGAGCGAGCGGAGACCATAGACGCTACGGGGCTGGTGGTCATGCCCGGCGGGGTGGACATCCACAGCCATTTCGCCGGGGCGAAGGTCAACTCGGGGCGCAAGTTCCGCCCGGAGGATCACCGCGACCACGTGCGTGCGCGGGGGACGCTCACCTCCCCCCTGGAGGGGGGATTGAGGGGGGTCACCCGCTCAGGGGTAGGCTACACCACTCCTACCACTCACCTTACCGGCTACCTCTACGCCGAGATGGGCTATACCACGGTGATGGAAGCCGCCTCTGCTCCCCTGGTGGCGCGCCATACCCACGAGGAGTTTGAAGACGTCCCCATCCTCGACAAGGGCGCGTTTATCACGATGGGCAATAACCACTTCATTATGGCCTGCATCCGCGACGGGGAACGGGAAAAAGCCCGCGATTACGTGGCCTGGCTGCTGGGGGCGACCAAAGGGTACGCCATTAAGGTTGTCAATCCCGGCGGTGTGGAAAACTGGAAGTGGGGCCAGAACGTGGCCAGGCTGGACGATAAGGTCATCGGTTTCGGCGTCACCCCGCGCCAGATTCTCACCACGCTAGCCTGGATCAACGACGAATTGGGGTTGCCCCATGTTCCTCACATCCACAGCATTAACCTGGGACAGTCGGGAAACGCTCGCACGACGGTGGAGACCATCGAGGCGCTCGAAGGGCGGCGTGCCCACATCTGTCACCTCCAGTTTTTCAGTTATGGCGGTGAGCCGGGGAGACTGCCCTGCTCCGGCGCTGCCGAAGTCGCCCGCGCGGTCAACGAGCACCCTAACTTCACGGTAGACGTGGGACAGGTGATCTTCGGGGAGGCGACCACCATGACTTCCGATGGTCCCTTGCAACACCACCTGCACCAGTTGACCGGCAACAAGTGGCTGAACGATGACGTGGAGGGGGAGACGGGCGGTGGGGTAGTGCCCATACTCTACAAGCGCAAGAACCTGTTCAACGCCGTGCAATGGCTCACCGGCATGGAACTGTTCCTGCTGATTGATGACCCCTGGCGGGTATTCCTGACCACCGATCACCCCAACGCCGGGCCTTTCTTCTACTACCCGCACGTGATCAGGCTGCTGATGGACCGTGACTACCGCGCCGAGATGCTGGAGAGACTTCCCCCTCGGGCACGGAAGAGTGCGCTGCTCTCTGAACTGGATCGCGAGTACTCGCTGTACGAGATCGCCATCATCACCCGCGCGGGAACGGCCCGTGCGCTGGGTCTCAAGAACAAGGGGCACCTGGGCGCAGGGGCCGATGCCGATGTGACCATCTATGCCCCCCTGGACGACAAAGAGGAGATGTTTGCTCGTCCCTGTTACGTCCTCAAGGATGGCGAGGTTGTCGTCCGTGATGGCCGGCTCGTGCGCGAGCGTCCGGGACGCACGCTTTACATCACTCCACCCTACGATCCGGGGATTGAGGCGGACCTGCGTGCTCATTTCGAAGCATGCTATACCATTTCTTTCGACAACTATCCAGTTGCGCCGGAATACCTGCCCCACAGTGAGGTGATCCCCTGCTCGTGAGGAGTCGGTATGTCACAACAGAAGCCCTTTGATGGGTAGTAGGCCATTTGATGGTATGGAGGTAATAGAGGATGCATATCAACGGCGTGGAAATCGAGGACACCTTCGCCGAGGCATTCAAAATGCGAGGCGCGCGGCTGATCATCACCGCCGTCAACCCGCGTTGGGCACTGACGGCGGCGCAGGTGACCACCGGTTTTGGCACATCCGTCATCGCCTGCGGCTGTGAGGCAGGCATCGAAGCGGTGATCCCGGCGGATGAGACTCCCGACGGCCGCCCGGGCGTCAGCGTCCTCATCTTCACAATGGGTTCCAAGGGGATGGAAAATCAACTGATGCGCCGGGTGGGCCAGTGCATCATGACCTGTCCCACCACCGCCTGCTTCAACGGCCTGGAGAGCGATGAGATGCTCAAGATCGGCGGGACGCTGCGCTACTTCGGCGACGGTTTCCAGAGCAGCAAGCGGCTTGAGGGAAGGAGGCTCTGGCGGATACCGGTGATGGAGGGGGAATTCCTGGTCGAGGAGAGTTTCGGCATCAAAAAAGCCATCGGCGGCGGGAACTTCCTCATCCTGGGTGAAAGTCCTGAGGCCACGCTTGAGGCGGCAGAGAGGGCGGTGGAGGCGATGGAGAAGGTGAGAGAAGTGGTGCTGCCCTTCCCCGGCGGTATCGTGCGCAGCGGGAGTAAGACAACATCGAAGTACAAATTCCTACATGCCTCGACCAACACTGCCTACTGCCCCACCATACGGCGCCAGACCGAGTCCGCACTGCCGGAAGGCGTTAACTCCGTGTTGGAGATCGTGATTGATGGCCTGGATGAGGAAGCAGTGCGAGAAGCGACGCGCGTAGGCATAGAAGCCGCATGCCGGCCCGGCATTGTGCGCATTTCGGCCGGCAACTACGGCGGCAACCTGGGGCAATACCACATACACTTGCGGGAGTTGTGGAAGTGACTACTACCATACTGCGCTTGAAAGAACCTATCACTCTACCTGTCGAAGCGAAGAGTGTCTCCCCAGATCGATTCGTTGGACTTCGCCAGGAAGAAGTGGCCGCACTCCCCGTCCTCTTCGGCCGGCGGCAGTTGACCCTCGGCGACCTCTTCGCAGTGGAAGGGGACGGGACAGAAAAAACCGTCATCGAAGGCGACCTGAGCCACATCAAGCGCATCGGCCAGGGAATGAGCCAGGGGCGGATCACCATCCACGGCAATGTAGGCATGCACCTGGGGGCGAAGATGTGCGGTGGAGAGATCGTCGTCCATGGAAACGTGGATGCCTGGGCTGGTGCGCACATGTCCGGTGGTCTCATCCGGGTGCACGGCAACGCTGGCCCGATGCTCGGCGCAGCCTACCCCGGAGAAAAGCGTGGTATGTGTGGCGGGGTCATCCTCATTGATGGAGACGCCGGGCCCCGGGCCGGGGAGCGCATGCGCCGCGGGCTCATCGCTGTCCAGGGCAACCTGGGAGAGTTCGCCGGGGCGCGGATGATCGCCGGCTCCCTCTTCGTCTTCGGCACGCTGGGAGCGCGGGCCGGGGCGGGCATGAAGCGTGGCACCATCGTCGCCCTGGGAGAAATAGCCGACAGCCTCTTGCCCGTGTTCCGTTATGCCTGTTCCTACCGCCCGGCCTTCCTGCGCTACTACCTGCATCGATTGCGCGAGTGGGGGCTCCCGGTCACGCCGGAGCAGGTCGCGGGTCTTTTCCGTCGCCACACCGGTGACGTCACAACCCTGGGGAAAGGAGAGATTCTGGTCTATGATCAGTGACGTTTCCATTGACGTTTCCATTAATGAGCGAGCAGCGGAAATTGTGCGGCGGATGATCGCCGATGCCGAGTCGCTGGGACTGGCAGTGACGCGGTTCCCCAACGGTACCACGGTCGTAGACAGCGGGGTGAACGTGCCCGGCTCTATGGAAGCCGGTCGGCTCTTCGCCGAAGCATGCCTGGGCGGACTGGGTGAGGTCCGTTTTTCCGAACTTGACTTCGACGGCCTGCGGCTGCCTGGCGTGACTGTGTCGGTGAGCCATCCAGCGGTGGCCTGCATGGCCGCGCAGTACGCGGGCTGGGCCCTCAAGGTCAAGCCCAAAGTCAAGACAGAGAAGGGCAACTTCTTCGCCATGGGCTCTGGCCCAGCGAGGGCCCTCTACGCTGGCGAGCCGCTCTTTGAGCGGCTGGAGTATCGGGACCAGGCGGACGTGGCGGTCCTGGCGCTAGAGGGACGCAAACTGCCCCCGGAGGAGGCGGCCGAGAAGGTGGCCGGGAAGTGCGGTGTCTCCCCGGACTGTCTCTACCTCTTGGTCGCCCCCACCGCCAGCCTGGTCGGCTCGGTGCAGGTGGCGGCGCGGGTGGTGGAGACCGGGCTGCACAAGATGTTGGAGGTGGGTTTCGACATCGGCTCGCTGATCTCCGGTTTCGGTACCTGCCCCCTGGCTCCCATTGCAAAGGACGACCTGCGGGCCATCGGGCGCACCAATGACGGTGTCCTCTACGGTGGTCGAGCCTGGTACACGGCGCGGGCGGACGATGCGCAGATTGAGGAAATCATTGAGCGTCTTCCCTCCTCAGCCTCACGGGACTACGGAACGCCCTTCTATGACCTATTCCGTCGCTACGATGGCGATTTCTACAAAATTGATCCGCTACTCTTCAGCCCGGCCGAGGTCTCTGTGAACAACGTAGCCAGCGGTCGCACCTTCCACGCTGGCGGAGTCAACGCAGAGATGATACGGAAGGCTTTGCTGGAGTAATGCTGAGGTGAAGATCGGCATCCTGGGCCAGCGGGGGGGCTGGCATGTGACAGCCCTGCGGGAAGCACTGGCCCGTCAGGGCATCACCGCCCCCTCTTTCCCTATCACGCGACTGACAGCCCGCCTGTCGGCCCGGCCCTGGCTTACGGTCACTGGCGAGCTACTGGAGGCTTATGACGTGCTCTTCGTGCGCACGATTCCAGGGGGCTCGTTGGAGCAAGTCATCTTCCGCGTGGACGCGCTCCATCGGCTGGAAAACGCCGGGGTCCGCATCGTCAACCCACCGACGGCCATTGAGCGCACGGTGGACAAATACTACACTTCAGCGCTCCTGGAGGATGCCGGCCTTCCCACGCCGCGCACGGTTGTAACCGAGCGGTTCGATGAGGCGCTGGCGGCGTTTCACGAACTGGGCGGCGACGTCGTCGTCAAGCCTATCTTCGGCTCCGAGGGACGGGGCATGGTGCGCGTCTCGGACCCGGACATCGCCTACCGGGTCTTCCGGGCGCTGGAGTTGGGCCGCTACGTCTACTACATCCAGGAATTCGTGCCCCACGGCTGTGAGGATATCCGTGTTTTCGTGGTTGGCAGGGAGGTAGTGGCAGCGATGAGCCGGCGGGGAGAGACATGGAAGACAAACGTGGCCCAGGGCGCCAGGGCCAAACCGCTGGCGCTGGATGACGAACTTCGAGAGATGGCCCTCCGGGCGACCCAGGTGCTGGGAGCCGACTACGCAGGAGTAGACATCTTGCCTATTGAGGGCGGGGGTTACACTGTGGTAGAGGTCAATGGCATCCCTGGCTGGCGGGGCCTCAAGGCTGCGACCGGGGTAGATGCTGCTGAACATGTGGTGGATTATATTCTGAACGAGGTGACGTGATACCTCTGGAACCAGACAGAATCGCGTGGGCTGCTCATATCGCCTGCTTGTTCGAGGTCTGCGCCGATAAGCCTGGCAATGTGACCTGGGGCAAGGACTTTTGGGACACCCGCTTTGTAGACTTTATGGCCAGTGCCGTCGCTATCGGACCTGCCTTACGGGATGCCGCTCATGTCTCCATCGGCGAGACCATTCTACGGGCAGTGCGTGACACCCATCGGCTCGTAAGCACCAATACCAACTTAGGCATGATTCTTCTGCTGGCTCCCTTGGCCAAGGCCGCCGGATTAGGGCATCCCCAGGGACTGCGGGCAGGCGTGAGCGAGGTGTTGCAGGCATTGACCGTGGATGACACCCGTATGGCATTTGAGGCCATTCGTCTTGCAGCTCCCGGCGGTCTGGGCGATGCGGACCGCTATGATGTGCGCAAGGCAGATGTAGACGTGACACTACGAGAAGCCATGGAGGAGGCTCGGGACCGGGACACCGTGGCCTGGGAGTACGTCACAGATTTCGAGATCACCTTCAATCTAGGATACACCACCCTGCGTCGTTTCTGGGAGGAAGGCCATAGATTCCCGGATTCCATTGTCCAGACTACCCTCACCCTCCTTGCCCAGGTGCCAGATACGCTGATCACCCGCAAGAAGGGACCGGCTGTTGCTGAGGAGATCTCCCGTCAGGCCAATCAAGTGCTACAGGCTGGAGGGATGTTTTCCGAGTGGGGCCGAGAATCGCTGCGCAGATTCGATCTATCTGTCCGGGATGAGAAACACCGCCTGAACCCCGGCTCTACAGCAGACTTGATCGCTGCTACGCTCTTTGTCTTCCTGACTGAGGGTGGAGCGCTGGAGATTTTTCCGGATCTGCTCGCGCGCTGGTGACGCCAAATGACGGAGAAGGGAGATTCTTCGCTACGCTCAGAATGACGATCAGCCAAGTGTTCGAGGGGTTTGCCGTGCAGACAGCAGGCAATCTGATTTTTACCGCTAAGGGATTGGTTCACCCTCCCGACCGGGTGGTCGCCTACTTACGGTACCTTCCCGATCCTCAGGGCGATCGGGAGCGGGACGGCGTGCGCTACCGGCGGGTGTACCAGTTTGAGGAGCAGCAGGAAATCCTCCAGGCGCGTTACCCGGACTATCTGAGACACGACCCGGTCTTTGGGATCCGCCTGCAGAGCGTGCCCCGGCGGCTCATCCGCACCGTCTACGATCCCCGTGACTGCCTGGCGACACTCTACAAACGAGGCCCTGCTGACCTGGTGGAGGAACACGCGCTGGGACTGGCGGGCCTGCTGCAGGAGTCGGCGGAGGTGCCTTGGGACAACCTGGGGGTCTCTGGATCGGTGCTGGTCGGGATGCACAGGGAGGATTCGGATATCGACCTTATCACCTACGGCGATGCGACGGGGCGGGCTATCCATCGGGCGCTTCGCTGCCTGCTGGACGACCCAGCGGGTCCCGTGCGCCGCCCCAACCAGGAGGAACTGGCAGCGCTTCACGCCACGCATCGCCCGGACACTCCTCTCTCTTGCGCTGATTTCGCCCGCCTCCAGGCCCGTAAAGTCAACGAGGGCCGTTTTCGAGGCCGGCAATATTTCATCCGTTTCGTGAAGCGGCCCGCGGAGGTGGGGGAACGGTATGGAGATCGCAGGTTCGAGACATTGGGACCGGCCACAATCCGGGCGAGGGTGACGGACGACCGCGACGCCATTTTCACCCCTTGCTACTACGCCGTTGCGGACGTGACGTTCCTGGACGGCCCACCCGTGGCCGACCTGAGGGGGGTGGTCTCCTTCCGGGGGCGGTTCAGCGAACAGGCGCGGGCTGGGGAGTGGGCCATCGCGCGGGGGAGCCTGGAGCGAGTCGTTCCCCGGGCTGATCCGGCTTTTCACCGGCTGGTCGTCGGTGGACGGGCGGGGGACTATCTGCTGGCTCAGTTCTCCCCGAAGTCGAGATAGATACTACTGGGGCTGGTAAAGGATGACAGGGCTGGACGAGAAACTGGCGGCGCTGAGGGAGATTCTGACTGGGACGGAGAGCGCGCTGGTTGCCTACTCCGGAGGTGTGGACAGCGCGTTCCTGCTTTGGGCCGCGCTGGACACACTGGGACCGGAACGGGTGCTGGCCGCGACCGGTTCCTCGCCTATCTTCTCCCGGCGGGAACTGAAAGCGGCGCAGGAGATCGCCCGCCGGATGAACGCTCCTCACCGGTTCGTCCCCACCAGGCAACTGAAAAACGAACAGTTCGTCCTGAATCCCCCGCAGCGGTGTTATCTCTGCAAGCGAGAGATGTTCTCCCGGCTGGTGGAGGTGGCCCAGGAGGAGGGCCTGGCCTGGGTGGTCGAGGGGTCCAACCTGGACGACCGGGACGAGTACCGGCCTGGCATCCAGGCAGCGCGGGAAGTGGGTGTGCGCAGCCCGCTGGAGGAGGCCGGGCTCACCAAGGCGGAGATACGTTCCCTCTCCCGGCGCGCAGGACTACCGACGTGGGACAAGCCAGCGCAGACCTGTCTGGTCACGCGCTTCCCTTACGGCACCCCTATCACCTCCGAGGGGCTGGGGCGGGTGGAGGCTGCGGAGGCGATGCTGAGAGAAGTGGGGTTCGCCGAACTGCGGGTGCGGGATCACAGCCCCATCGCCCGCATCGAGGTGGCGATCGAGGAGGTGGCCCAACTGGCGCAGCCGGAAGTGGCAGCGCGGGTAGTGGCCGGGTTAAAAGACCTGGGTTACCTCTATGTCACGCTGGACTTAGAGGGATACCGGCGAGGAAGTCTGGACACTGTGGGATAAGTTGGCAACTTGTCCCAAGTCTGGACACCGTGGGATAAGTTGGCAACTTGTCCCATGACGTGGATGGAGAATGATGATATGGAAGCACAATGGCTACGTGACCTGCTGGAAAACGTGCAAGAGAAGCAGATAACTGTAGAGGACGCACTGGCTCGCTTACGAGGGTTTCCTTACGAGGACCTGGGGTTCGCTCGTCTGGACAGCCATCGCACCCTGCGCAAGGGTTTCCCCGAGGTTATATTCTGCCCGGGCAAAACTATGGAGCAGATCGTGCGCATCGTGGAGCGGACCCGGTCGCGGGAGGGGCGGGTGCTGGCCGCCCGGGCTGACCGAGAGGTGGCGGAGGCGGTGCGGCGAGAGTTCCCCGACGCCACCTACCACGCCGCTGCGCGGATGATCGTCGTTGGCGGGGCGGCTCCCCAGAGCGGACGAGGAACTGTCCTGGTGGTCAGCGCAGGCACGGCGGACATCCCGGTGGCTGACGAGGCCGCCGTGACCGCCGAGACGATGGGAAGCCCTGTGGAGCGGCTTTACGACGTCGGCGTGGCTGGCATCCATCGCCTTTTCGACAACCGCGAGCAGTTGTTCGCTGCCAATGTGCTCGTCGTGGTGGCCGGGATGGAGGGGGCGCTAGCCAGCGTCGTGGCTGGGCTGGTGGACCGCCCCGTCATCGCCGTCCCTACCAGCATCGGCTACGGGGCTAGCTTTGGCGGGCTGTCTGCGTTGCTGACCATGCTGAATAGCTGTTCCCCTGGCATGTCCGTGGTCAACATTGACAACGGCTTCGGGGCAGGCTACGTGGCTCACCTGATCAATCAGTGAAAGGAGGAGGACCGATGAAGATCGCCCATTTCGATTGTTTCTCGGGTGTCAGCGGCGACATGATCCTGGGTGCGCTGGTGGACGCCGGGTTGGAGGTGGAGCGGCTGAAGGCAGAACTGGCCCGTCTGCCCCTCTTCGGCTATACGCTGAGCGCCCACACAGTACAGCGACGGGGGTTGCGTGGCACCCACGTCGAGGTCGAAGTGTCAGAGAAGGGAATGGAGCGGCATCTGCACGAGATCGAAGAGATCATCAAGAGCAGCGATCTGCCGGATGAGGTCAAGGCTCGCAGCCTTACAATCTTCCGACGCCTGGCTGAAGCCGAGGCACGGGTGCACGGCATCTCGATAGAGAGAGTCCACTTCCACGAAGTGGGGGCGATGGACGCTATCATAGATGTGGTGGGGGCGGTGGTTGGGCTGTGGCTGCTGGGGGTAGAGCGCGTCTACGCCTCGCCGGTGCACGTGGGACGCGGCACAGTGAGGTGCGCTCACGGTACGCTGCCGGTTCCCGCCCCAGCGACGCAGGAACTGCTGCGCGAGGTGCCCATCTACGGGCGGGACGTGGAGGCGGAACTGGTCACTCCCACCGGGGCAGCCATCCTCACCACCCTGGTCAAGGAATTCGGGAAGGAATTCGGGAGCGCGCCTCCGATGCAAGTGGAGCAGGTGGGGTACGGCGCGGGGAGCCGCGACCTGCCGCTCCCCAACCTGCTGCGCGTCTCTATCGGAGAGACGACGGAGGAGGTGAGGGGATATGAAGAAGACCTGGTCACGCTCATCGAGGCTAACATAGATGACATGAACCCCCAGTGGTACGAGCACGTGACGGCCCGATTGTTCGATGCAGGGGCGCTGGACGTCTTTTTGACACCGATCCAGATGAAACGGGGACGGCCTGCTGTCCAGTTGAGCGCGCTCGTGGCAGAGCAGCATGTGGCGGACGTGCTGGACATCCTGTTTGCCGAGACGACGACCATTGGGGTGCGAGCGTGTCCGATGCGGCGCTGGAAACTGAGACGGGAGCGCGTGGTCGTGGAGACGCGCTATGGACCGATAGGGGCGAAGGTGGCCCGGCGAGGTGAAGCGGTGATGAACGTCGCGCCCGAGTATCGGGAATGTCAGCGTGTCGCCGAGGAGCAGGGAGTGCCTCTCAAGGAAGTGTTCCAGTTGGCGCAGGAAGCGGCCCTCGCCCAGATTGGGCAGGAGAAAGGGTAAACAGTGACACTCCGGCAGGAAGAGCGCAAACCCAAAGACCGGGACTTCCTTCGGACGCGGGAGGGGATGTTCTTCTGCGTGACCGGCTACCTCCACCCACCGGACCGCTACACCGCTTACCTCAAGTATTCCCCTGCTCCGTCGGGGAAGTGGCGTGATGGGGAGACAGCCTACCAACGGGAGTTGCCCTACTACCACGTCCGCAGCGTGGGAAAGACGATCCGCTATCTGGAGCAGCGTTATCCGCAGTACGTCCACGATTGCCCGGTGCGAAACATCCGCTTTTCGATGGTGCCTCGGGAGCACGTCACTCGTTACTACGACCCGCAGAAGCGGCTGAAGGAGATCCTGGATGCTCCCAGCGATCCGCTGGAGGGAGAAGTGCGTGGCCTGGCGATGGAAATCGCCGCACACACCGGCGTCAGCCCGGACGATCTGGGGGTCACTGGCTCGATTCTGATCGGGCTGCATAATCCGGCCTTTTCGGACATTGACCTCCTGGTATATGGGCGGCAGAACGCGCGGCAGGTGCGCCAGGCGCTACGTGAGGGCAGGAGTGCCCAAATCCTGGGGGGCTGGATAGGGAGTTTGTTGCTCAGTGGAGCCGGAGGGTCGCGGAGCGGTTTCCCCTGACCCTGGAGGAGGCGCTATATCTCGCCAACCGGCGCTGGAACTACGGCTTCTACCGCCAACGCTACTTCTCCATCCACTCTGTCCGGACGGACGCGGAGATCACCGAGCAGTACGGGGATCACATCTACCGCAGCCGAGGAGCCGCGCGCATCCGGGCCACGCTCATCGAGGCAGGAGACGCGCTCTTCATGCCTGCCAGGTACCGGGTGGAGGGGGTGCAGGTTCTGGAGGGAGACCCGGAGGCGGTTGAGGTGCACGAGGTTGTCTCCTACGAAGGGCTCTACTGCGACGTGGCTGATGCGGGTCAGGAGATCGAAGCGCGAGGGAAACTGGAGAGGGTGGACGGCAAGCCCTGGCGACTGGTTATTGGCACAACCCAACTGGAGGGCGCGGGTTACATCAAGCCATTGGAGATGGTGTCGCCTTGTGGACACTGACCGGGGATACATGAAACCCGCCGTCGGAGATAGGGCTAAGGGATAGATGAGGGAAGCAATCCTTCTGATATATATCGCCGCAGTTATGGCGATAGGCATGAAGGCTAAAGCGACGACTCTAGAGAAGTTCATTCTTGGGGACGTGCTGGGCACGAGGGCGATGGTCGCCACAATAGTCTCCACATTCTACGGAGCATCGGCCATACTTGGAGGGGTAAGCCTGACATACCAAATGGGGCTGGGTGTTATCTGGTATATGGTGCCCTTCTACCTGGGGAGCGTGGCTGTCGTCTTCTTGCTCAAAAGGATAACAGGCTCGGAGAGATATACGCTGCCAGACTTCCTGGAGAATTTCTACGGCAAGGAGTTCGCTGTAGCAAGCTCGATACTACTGGCAACTCTATGCCTCATTCCGGAGGAAATCATAGCGGGAGGAAAGATTCTGTCCACATTCTTCACGTCAATGCCCGTGGAAGTGGCGATGAGCATTATGGCTCTTGTGTTGGTGGTGCCTGTTGTGATTGGCGGGATGAAAGCGGACGTGATGACGGACATAGTCCAGTTCATTTTGGTGCTCTTCATGCTTGGGATGATGGTGCCGTTCATACTCAGCCTGCGGCTGAACCTGACTTCAGGTATCCCGAGAAGATATCTCAACCCCTTCTCATTCATATCGGTCCAGGAAATAGCCGTGTTTTGCATATTACTCTTCTTCCTACCAATAATCTCGGCACCTTTGTACCAAAGGCTCTTTGCTTCAGAATCAGAAACCTGCTCCAGAAAGTCAGTACTGTATTCCATCGCACTATGGATGGCTATAGACTCGATTATCGTGCTGTGCGGGTTTGCCGCTCTGCGGATGTTTCCGGACCTGGAGGACCCGGATATGTCCCTCATCATGCTCGGGACGGCACTGCCTGCCGTGGGAAGAAATATCTTCTTCGTGGGTTTGTTAGCGGCGATAATGAGCACCGTGAACTCTTTTCTGCAGTCAGGGGCTTCAAGCCTGGCACACGACGTATTCAGGCATTTCAGGCCTGCGGCCAGCGAGGGACAATTGCTGGCGCTTTCCAGATTATTCGTGATTGTGCTGGGCTTGCTGAGCCTGATCCTGGCTCTATGGTTCCGGATGGTTGTGCCGGCACTGCTGTTCACGTTAAGTATGTGGACGGCGGGTATGCTGGTTCCCACTCTAGCAGCACTAATGGGGAGGAAGTTAAAGAAGGGTACGGCACTGTACAGCTTGCTGGGAGGGACCTTATCCTCCCTGGCCTGGAAGATCTTGCAGCCTCTTGATATAGATGCGCTGTTTGTCGGACTAGGATTCTCTCTGCTCGTGACGGTGGCCTCGGAAGTTCTTCATACTAAGGGGAAAACGCATGGCGACTGTTCAATACGTCCCCGGTGAGTGTCTTTTCAATAGATCGGGGTAGAGGCAGGCCTTGTACGTGCCCAAGAGGGCGACCACGAGGGTTCGCCCCTACATACCAAGGCGGTGCGGGTCAAAGCCGGCATCGTGTCCCATTCAGAGGTCAAGGGTTCAAAGCCCGCGCCAGTACCTGAGCCAGTTGCTCCAGGCTTGGAGGCTTGAGCAGCCAATCGCTCATCCCCTGCGCTCGCAGTTCCTCAAGCTCCTTCTCCAGGGGATGGCCGGTTAGCATCACCACCCTCACCGCCAATCCCCTCTGCCTCAAGGCGTGGAATAACGCCAGGCCGCCCATCCCCGGCATCACCACGTCGCTCAGCACCAGCGCGATACCCTGCCCTGAGCGTTGTCCTGAGCCTGCCGAAGGGCCTGTCGAAGGATCGTCGCCACGCTGCTCCAGGATCGCCAGCGCCTCCCGGCCATTGGCCGCTTCCAGCGTCCGGTAGTTCAACAGTTCCAGGCTGTCCACCAGCGCCTTCCTCGTGGACGTATTGTCCTCCACCACCAGGATGGTCTCTCCATGTCCTTCGGCCAGGGCCGGCAGTTCCAGGGTGACCGCCTCCGGCGCATGCACCGGTAGAGCCGGCAGGTAGATGGTAAAGGTCGTCCCCTGGCCCACCTGGCTCTGCATGTCAACCTCACCCCCGTGCTGCTTCACAATACCGTGCACCTGCGCCAACCCCAACCCGCTGCCTTCTCCGGGCGCTTTGGTGGTGAAGAAGGGATCGAAGATGTGTGGCAGCACGTCGGGCGGCACTCCCGTCCCGGTGTCCGAAACCGTCAACTGCACCCATTCGCCCGATTCCATCCCCGGCAGAGGTGGCGACTCACCGGGCTTAACCTGTATCCGCTCCAGTCCGAAGCGCAAGTTTCCTCCCTCCGGCATCGCGTCCCGCGCGTTCAGCGCCAGGTTCATCATCACCTGCTGCATGCGCGTCGGATCGGCGTTGACCGTGTACTCGTCCGGCCCGTAGGCCAGGGTTACCTGGATGCTCTCCGGCAGGGTGCGCTCCAGTAACTTAACCTGCTCTTTCAAGAGCGGCGACAGGTCTAGCGGTTGCCGTTCGAGCACCGCGCGCCGGCTGAAGTCCAGAATCTGCTGGATCAGGTCGGTCGCGTGCAGCGCCTGCTGATTGATCGTGACCAGCCGCTCACGGTCCCGAGGGAACAGGTCTTTCTTCCGCAACAGCATGTGGGCGTACAGGACGATCGTCGCCATGATGTTGTTGAAGTCGTGGGCGATGCCGGCTGCCAGTTGGCCCACGGTGGCCAACCTCTCTTGTTGCTGGCTATAGCGTTGGATCTCGCGCTCCCGGGTCACGTCCCGGATGACCAGCACCCATCCTTCGGCAGGCTCAGGGCAGGCTCCGCCGGGCGTGAGGCCGGTTTCCAATGGCCGGGCGATGATCTCGAATCTGCGGCTGTCCGTCGCTACTTCGTGCCACAGCCCCTTGGGGGGCGAGGTCAAGAGTTCTGCCAGCGGACGATCTCCCAGGCGGGTGAGCGTGTCCCCCACGTGAGCACCGGCCAGAACGACCAGGTCTCCCTGTGCCACCGGGTTGGCCAGGATGGCTTGTCGATCGGCATCCAGCAAGAGCATCCCTTCCGGCACCGTGTCTACGATCTGCTGCACCTGTTGGGCCTGCTCCTGGATTTGCGCCAGCAACCGCGCCCGTTCTTCCTCCGCTCGCCTGCGCTCGGTGATGTCCTGTCCCTGGGCAATGGTAGCGATCAGTGTTGCGCCATCCTCGCCATAGACATTTGCCGAATTCCACAACGCAATGCGTATCTCACCATCCCGGCGTAGAATCGGGATCTCCACGGTTTCCCAGTATTCTCCCCTTGAAGCACTTTCGATCTTGTGCAAGCAATCAGGACGACTTCCCTCGGGGAACAGCACGTCCAGCGGCTGGCCCATCATTTCCGCCTCGGTCCAGCCGGTCATCTTCTGAAAAGCCGCGTTGAAAATCGTGACCTGCCTGTCCGGGTTCCAGATAACAATGGGCGCATTGGCATACTGGATCAGGTTGGTTAGATAGTCGCTGGTTTCTCTCAGTTCCTTCGTCCGCCTGGCTACCTCCCGCTCCAAAGAACGCGACCAGCGATGAGAGGTTATGAATAGGGGAAGCCCGCCTGTCATCAGCGTCAGGATTACAAAGGCCAATGTATACCGTTCAGAACGTTCGGTCATCTGGACAATTTCTTCCACCTCACTAACCGGAGCACATACAGCCACGGACCAGACGTGGTCGTCAATATGCACGGGTGTGTAGGCGACCAGTTTTTCGCTCTCCCCCCTCTGTCCCCGGTGCCAGCCAGAAACGTAACGCCCTACCCCTTCCTCTCCTGCCATCATCCGGCGCTGGATCTGCTCAATGGCTTCGTAGGAGATGTCGGGGTTCCTCTCCGCCCGCACCTCGAATCCGTTCCGGCCGGCAAATCCCTCCTCGTGATGCATCAGAAAGATGCCCTCTTCGTTCAACAGCCAGGCGTAGCCGGTCTCGCCCGATACGATGGGAGAGATAAAGTCCCGAGCAATAACCTGCGGCTCAAATGAGCCTACCAGTACTCCCTGAAATCTGCCCAATTCTGGTTTGTCCGGGTCAATGGGCCTGACAATAGTACCACTCTCATCCCCGATTTTCACGGTCTCCGTCTTATGTGTCAGATAGACCGGAACGGCAATCCTGATCCGGGCATCACCCTGTTCGTTGATAATCAACCCAGAGACGCCGAAACGCCCGGTTTCCCTGGCCTCTCGAAAGTATGCCTCTTCGCTGTAGTCCCGGCCAATCAGTTCTCCGCGCCAGCCCTCGAAGGGGTAGATGAAGCGCAGGAGACCATCACTGTCCAACAGCCGGATTGAGGTTCTCGGCGGGAAGCCCCAATATATGTGCTGCATACACGTCAAACATTCAGGGGCCATCTGTTGAATGTTGGGCAGTTTCGCCAGCGACGACAGTGCGTCGCTTAATTCCTTGTAGTAGACCTCGATGCCGGTGGCGGCCGAGCGGGCCAATGCCAACTGCTGCTGGTTGAACTGCTCTGTAGCCATGTCCCTCGTCTCACGATAGGTCTGGCGACCGAGCAAGATCGCCCCCGCGACCGCGCTGAGTGTGATGGCGACAATGAGAGCCTGCTGCCATAGCGGGGGACGTTTCCCGTCTTTGGAAGAGTTTTTCAAAGGCATGACTAACCCCTTAGCGCATCTTCTCTTCTTACACGCAGTTTGACCTTCTCGCTAAAAATGATAGAATTCATAAGCCAGGAGGC
>CAYLPU010000024.1:0-55224 GCA_964385635.1 uncultured Anaerolineales bacterium | reverse complement strand
GAATTCTATCATTTTTAGCGAGAAGGTCAAACTGCGTGTAAATTGAGAAGATACGGTTTCATCGTCCTCTCCAATGGCAGCGACAGCCGTATCGGCACCGTCACCTCCGAATGGGAGCACTTCAGCCCGTGGAAGAAGATCAACAGCGAGGGGGAGCAAGGTCTCATCTCCCTGGAAACGTTGGTGCGGGGCACGTGCGAACCGGTTCGCTTCCTCGATATCGTCGAGAACTTCATCCTCTACCAGGAGGAGCGGGGCGGCCTGATCAAGATCGTGGCCAAGAACCACCAGTACCTGGGTGTCGAAAGCGGTATCGAAGCGGTGCGCCAGATCAGGGATGGTATCCCGAGCCTGTCGAGGGAAAGCCAGGGACGGCTGGGCGTCTTCTGGCACACGCAAGGCAGCGGCAAGAGCTTCTCGATGGTCTTTTTCTCCCAAAAGATCCTGCGCAAACTGCCCGGCAACTGGACCTTCGTCATCGTCACCGACCGTCTTGACCTGGACGACCAAATCTACAAGTACTTCGCCCGCTGCGGGGCCGTCGTCGAGCCGGAAAAGCACGTCCGGGCGCAGAGCGGCGAGCACCTCCAGCAACTGCTGCGGGAGGACCATCGCTATGTCTTCACACTGATCCACAAGTTCCACACCCGGGGCGGCGCGTGTTATCCCAGGCTCTCCGACCGGGACGACGTCATTGTCATGACTGACGAGGCGCACCGTAGCCAGTATGACGTCCTGGCGATGAACATGCGGTACGCGCTGCCCAACGCCGCCTTCATCGGCTTTACCGCCACGCCCCTGATGGCCGGCGAGGAGAAGACGCGAGAGGTCTTCGGCGACTACGTCAGCATCTACGATTTCAAACAATCCACCGACGACCACTCCACCGTCCGCCTCTACTACGAGAACCGCATCCCGGAACTGGAGCTGACCAACGAGCAACTCGACGAGGACATGGATCGGTTGCTGGAGGCGGCAGAACTGGACGAGACCCAGGAGGGGATGCTGGCGCGGGAGTTCGCCCGCGAGTACCACCTCATCACCCGCGAGGATCGGCTGGAGCGAGTCGCCGAGGACATCGTGCAGCACTTCATTGGGCGGGGCTATCTGGGCAAGGCGATGGTCGTCTGCATCGATAAGCTCACCACCGTGCGGATGTACGACAAGGTCCAGAAGCACTGGCAGCGCACCCTGAATGAGCTGCGAGCACAAGCCACCACCGCCGCGGGCGAGAAATGGAGGGAACTGCAGGCCAAGATCGACTTTATGCGAGAGACCGATATGGCCGTGGTGATCTCCCAGGAGCAGGGGGAGGTGCAAAAGTTCAGGGAGCACGGCCTGGACATCAGGCCCCACCGCAGACGGATGATGACCGAGGACCTGGACGAAAAGTTCAAGCACCCCGACGATACCTTCCGATTGGTCTTTGTCTGCGCAATGTGGCGCACCGGCTTCGACGTGCCCTCTTGCTCGACCATCTACCTCGACCGGCCGATGCGCAACCACACCCTGATGCAGACCATCGCCCGGGCCAACCGTGTCTTCGGGGAGAAGGTCAACGGCCTGATTGTGGATTACGTCGGCATCTTCCGTGACCTGCAGCGGGCGCTGTCCATCTACGGCACCGGGCCGGACGGCGAACTCGGGCCGGGTGAGGAGCCGGTCGAGGACAAGGACGCGCTGGTCGAGCGGCTGCGCGAGGCCATCGAGGGGACCACCGCCTTCTGCGCCAAGCGCGGCGTGGACATTGAGCCGATCCTGGGCAGCGAGGGCTACGAGCGTTTCGCCCTGATGGACGACGCCGTGGAAAAGATCATCGTCAACGACGACCTCAAGACCAGGTACCTGGACCTGGCTGCCAACGTGGACCGGCTCTTTAAGGCCATCCTGCCCGACACGCGGGCCGGGGAATTTGCTCCCAGGCGCAAGGTCTTTCTCGTCCTGGTGGAGAAGATCCGCGCCCTGACCCCGCGAGCGGACATCTCCGAGGTGATGGGCGCGGTCGAGGAATTACTGGACGAGTCCGTCTCCGCCAGGGGCTACGTCATCCGTGAGACGGGGACATTGCTTGACTTGAGCAAAGTTGACTTCGAGGCGCTCAGGCGGCGGTTTGAGCGTGGGCGCAAGCGCACCGAGGCCGAGAGGCTGCGAGGCACGATCAACGCCAGACTGCACCGCTTAGTGCGGTTGCATCGGAACCGGATGAGCCTCCTGGAGGAGTTCCAGCGGATGATCGCTGAGTACAACGCCGGCTCCCGCAACGTCGAGGTCTTCTTCAACGACCTGGTCGATCTTGCCCAGCGGCTCAACGAAGAAGAGCAGCGCCACATCGCCGAGAACCTCACTGAGGCGGGACTTGCCGTCTTCGACATCCTCACCCGTCCCGGCCCCGACCTGACCAGGAAGGAGAAACGCGAGGCCAAGCGTATCGCCCGCGAGCTCCTGACCACCCTCTCCAGGGAGAAACTCGTGCTCGACTGGCGCAAGCGCCAGCAATCCCGCGCGGCCGTGCGGGTTGCCATTGAGGATACAATCTGGCGGCTTCCCGAGTGTTACACCGACGAGATGTGCCGGCAGAAGAGTGCCCAGGTCTACCAGCACGTCTACGACAACTACTGGGGGGCCGGGCAGAGTGTTTATGCAATGGCCAAGTAGAAAACTTCCGGGCCGCCAACGCAGTCTGCTTCTGCCGGTTGGGCGCTTCCTTGCCCCCTTCCATCACCAGAGCAAAATGACGACCGGTCACTGTACCTCAGTCAATTTCTTCATCGCGTTCACGAGCCGGGTCGCATCCTGCTTTACTTTGCGCAAATCTTCCTCGTTGGGGCGGCCGCGGATGTTCCCTAATCTCCCCTTGGGGTGCCTACCTTCACGCGCCCTTGTCGGCAGCCCCACTCATTTCTTCCGCAATCGCGGGATCCACATTGGCACTTCCCGCATATACTGTTCATAATCCTCGCCAAAGCGAGCGAGTAGCAGCCTTTCTTCGTGGCGCGAGATGTAATGCAAGAACCCGATCGCAATAACCCACACCACTGCAGCAGCCAGTGATATGCTCAGCATCAGCAAACCAAGATAAAGCAAAATCTCGCTCAGGTATATTGGATGCCGGACGACATTGAACACGCCCTTCTTGATCACGCCAGGCTGCTCTCTCTTCTCACCGAACACGATAGACAGACCAGTTTTTGCCAGGTAGCCCGATAGAGCCAATAAAATGACTCCCAAAGGTATTCTGATGCCAGGTGGCACGTGGTGATTGAGGAAAGTTGTGTACTGTAGAAAGAATGTGTCGAGTATCCACGTCGCCGCAAACAGGCAGGCCACCACTATCTGTCCGGCATCGCCGACTGTATGCTCTCCGGTAAGATCACTCCGCTGTTGTTGTGCTTTCCTCCGCGTATGTTGTTGAGCCATATCATCTCCTTTTCCGCCTCTTGTTTCTTGAAGGAATGGGCGTTAACGAAGGCAGGTTCGCAAAAGGAGAATCAGTTTTGAGACCCGCCAGGTGCTCCCAGCCGGCAGCGCAACAGGAACATCGGCCGCAGCCGCACAAAACCCAACCCCTCGTACAACTGTACCGCCGCCTGGTTGGTCTGAAACACCATCAGGAAGACTCTCTGGCCCTCTGTCACGTGTGCCTGTACCAGTGCTGCCACCACCCGGCGGGCATATCCCCGGCGGCGATGGCTGGTGCGGGTGGTTATGTTGCCAATCTCCACCGCGCCGGGGACCCGCAGGTGCGTGCCCCCCATTGCCACCAGCCGCTCCTGATCCCATATCCCAAAGGCCGGGCCGTGCCGGAAAGGGTCTGCCTCCAGAGCCATCAACCCCGTCTCCGCTGCCAGGCCCCGCATCTGGTCCAGGTCATCGGGCCCCAACAGCACCGCGCCACTGGGGTCGAGCGCCGTGGAGTCATCCGCGAAGAGCATCTGCCACTCCGAGTGAACCTGCTCCACCGCGAAGGCCTGCTTCGCCATTTGCGCTTCTTGCTCGTTCAGCAAGAGATAGAACGATTCGCCGGCACTGACCAGTTGGGCTGCCAGGTCCGCCAGCGCCCTCGGGCTCTCTCCCAGGAAAGAGAGAGCGGCGAAGGGTAGCCCCTGGTAACGGGCCACCAGCGCCTCCTCAGAGCGGGCAAAGCGACATTCCTCCCGTAGCGTCGTCAGGTTGGCCGCGAGGGTGAAGTGGGCCAGGACCCAGTCAGGGTCCGTCATTCTGGTCGAATTGTACGACCGGCGGTCTTGCCCGTCAATCTTCGCTGCTAAATGGCTGCCCCACTTGCGCCTCGATCCGCGCCAGCGCTGCATCCAGTTCCTCCAGGTAGCCGACCAGCGGTGTGTCAGCGATGGGGATATCTATCGGCACGTCCATGTCCAGTGGCACCGTGGTGACGATGTCCACCGTCTTGCTGATCGGCACGGTGAACTCCATATCCACCGGAACGATGGTGTTAATGGGTATCTCCAGGTTGTAGGAAGTGATGCCCAGGTCAATGGGTATGATGACGGTGGTGTTGATCGGGATGGTCGTGTTGACGGGCACAGTGATCTCTTCGCTGAAGGGGATGTTGACCGCGATGGGAATATCCTGGTCCATCTTGAAGGTGTAGGAGAAAGTGTCGTCGCCGACGTCGGCGACGATGGCGCGAGCGTCGCCCACTGTGTTCAAGGCGATTTGCTGCGCCCGCAGCAGGCTGATGATGATCGCGCCATTGAGCGCCAGCGAGATCAACGTCAACACAGTCAGCACGATCAGAGCGATAAGGTAACCTTTTTTCATTGGTGAACTCCTTGTGCGTTAAAAATCGATCCTCAGAACAGTGGAATTTGGGCTGCCTCCTGCTCGACGATGGGATCGAGGCCCAGCACCGTCTTGAGCGCGTGGCGGTCCAGTTCCTCCTCGACGATCAGGCGGCGCAGGTGGCGGAACTTGATGAACTGCCACGCGCCCGCCTCGACCGCGTGGGCCAGGCGCGGGTCGCGCTGCAACTTGAGGCTCACCAACTGCGCCCGGCCGCCGGGTAGGACCAGACAGCGCTGCCCCTCCTTACCTATATCTACGACCTGCCCGGTGAGTAGTTGCGGCCCCAGGGCTGCCGTGGCCGAGATGGTAAAGAGGTAGACCGCCCGCCTTTCCTCCAGCCAGCACACGTCCCAGCCAGCCCCCTGCCCGACCTTGAATCCCAGCCGCTCCCCAAACTCCGCCAGATCATCGCGCAGCGCTTCGAGCTCGGCAGTGCGCCGTCGAGGAGCATCCTCGGGACGCAGGCAGAGCGATTGGTCCTCCTGCACGCTGTACGAGTCGATGCAGGCCAGCACCAGCGCCAGGTCGGGCGTGAGGGGGCCGGGAAAGCGGGTGTAGACCGCGCCCACCAGTTCCTCCAGGCCCCAGGCCGGCCGCTGGGCAAGCAACTTCCACACCAGCGCCTCGACCCGGTCGGCCAGAGGTGGTTCGACGTTGCTCACCACATGCGGTTCGACGTTGCTCACCACAGGCTCAACGGACTGGTTCGGATCCGCCAACCACCGCAGCGCGCCTTCTGTCCCCTCATGGTCTGCAAGCCGGACCGTTGGCGCGGCCTCAAAGGCGCGGCGGACCGCCTCGGCGGCCAACGCGAGGGGTGTGTGGCCGCCCCCTTCCTCCAGGACCGCCGCCGTACGCATCAACAATCCCCGCTCGGCCAACCCCGCGTACGCGCTGGCGTGCAGCAGTGCGTAGACAGTCGGCTCTCCACGCTCCCGAAGAGTGTTGACCACGGTTTCCTCCGCCACGGCCATCAACTCGTGCTCCAACGTCTCCACGTTGGCCGGTGCAGCCTGCGATCTGCGATCTACAATCTCCGGCGCCCAGCGCCAGACCAGCCGGTGGCCGACCCCAGGGCTGTAGCCCCATCCTTCCAGGAGGTAGCCCGCGCTGCTGGTTGCCAGGCAGACCGATCCCAACAGTGCATCGTCGGGGTCGGAGAAGAGGGTGACCAGGTGACCCCCGGTAGCGAGCAGTGGTCCGGCTGCTTTCAGTGCCACCTGCAACACGCGCCAGTGCCAGTCCCAATCGAAGCGCCGCCGGCGCAGGAAAGGACGCAGGGCGCGGGCGGCGGGCGACTCCCACAGCCATCCTGCCCACAACGCCGAGAGTGCCCAGAAGACCCCATCGGGCCGGGGCGGGTCGGCGAAGATGAGGGCGACACTCCCAGGTGGAGTGACTTTACCCACGTCGCGGGCCGCGCAGCCGACCAGCGCGTATCCCTCCGCCTCACCCCTCACCAGTGCGGTGGCGTCTTCGGCCTGGTGCAGATGCTTTTTCTCCCCCTTCTCCCTCCCCCCATGGGGGAGGGCTGGGGGAGGCATCCTCTCAATAAGTTGGGGGAAGTGGGGCAAATTGGCAATTTGCCCTACGTTGGCTCCAGAATATTGAGATGATACTGGGGGAGGGAGCGGCGACTGCTCGACCAGGAGGCGCGACAGCCCCTCCTCGAAGCACAGCCAGACGTTGCGCTCAAGATAGAGGGACGGGACACGCAACGTGCGAGGACGCGGCCGCTCCTCACCGTAAGGGTAGAGGCTGGAACACGCATCGAAGCAATCGAGGAGTACGCCGGCCAGCGCGATCCTGACTTCCTCTCCGGCCTCCAACCCTTCGAGCCGCCGGCCTAAGTCCATCAGCGCGGAGAGATTGCGCGGCGTGTACAGTTCGACCAGTTGAGTGGCCCGTTCCCGTGCCGGGTGACCAAGCGGGGCCACGCGGTCGAGTGCGTAGTAGTAGGCCAACTCTCGTGGCTGGAAACGATGAGCGGCGCGCAAGTCTTCGTCGTCCGGCGCTCCTTCCTGCAGGCCCTCGCATTTGGGGCAGCGCACTGCCTTCTTGAAAGGGTAGTCTCCATCGCGGTCCCAACCGAACCACTCGGCGATGCCTGCCGTTCCGCAGGTTGGGCAGGCGGAGCGGTAGAGAGAGGCCAGGTGGCGGCGCAGAGGGACATCCCCTTTGGGGCTGTCGGCCAGGCGGGTGAAGGCAGTGTTGAGCGCGTCGGCATCGCGTTGGCCCAGCCCCAGGCGCGCGGCGACGAGGAGCAAAGGGTTGACACTGAAGCCCAACGCGCGACGGCCTGCGGTGACCGTTTCCCGCACAACCGCCGGACCCTGGCAGAACAGGTCCACCACCAGATCGCCGGGCCGGGTGAGGGCCTGCACGTAGGCCCCCGCCGCCTGGACCGGCTGGACGGGGCAATAGCAGGCCAGCGGGCCTTGGGGCTCGGTGGGTCTTCCGGGGATGAATGGCACTTTGCTCATCTCTTCCAATCGAAGGGCTGCCCCATCTCCACATTGGGGCCCACGCCGTACTCTGTCTGGAGCGTCAGGTCCACGTCGCGCTGCTCCTCTTCGGTCAACGCTATCTCGGCGAACCGGTCACCGATGACCTTGACCAGTTATCAGAAATGCGGAGTTTCCTGGCGCGGGCGACGGCCACCAGCACATCCAGGTACTCCACGTCGGCCAGGTCGAGCGTCTCCTCAATGTCCAGATAGACGGTGAGGAAGCCGGCCTGGTCGAAGGGAAAAACAATCGGCTGACGGTATTGTACAGCAAAAGGAAATGGGGGGCAAGAGTGGTCTCAAACGGTTGCCGCACGCCCCGCTTGTGCTATAATACACCGCGTTGCGGTAATCCCACGTGGAGGTAGATCAGGATGAGCCACATGGAGCACAAGCGGTGGCGGCGCGTGTTGACGCAGATCGCCCTCGGGTTAGTAGTGGCGGCGCTCGTTTCGGGCACGCTGGGCGCCTGTAGCAGTAGTGAAACGGTGGAGGCAATTCCTGCACCGACTCATACCCCTGCGCCGACGGCAACGCCTCCGCCTCCAATCGCCAGCCCCAGCCCCACGCTTACTCCCACCCCCACACGCATGCCCACGCCCACGCCGTGGCCCGAAAACGTCAATCCGCTCACCGGCGAGGTAATGTCTGACCCCAGCCTGCTGGAGCGGGTGCCGGTGGCAATCAAGATCGCCAACACGTGGCCTCAGTACGTGCGCCCCCAGGCGGGCATCAACAGCGCCGACCTGATCTTCGAGCATTACAACGAAGGTTGGTTTGCCACCCGCTGGACTGCGGTCTACCTGGGGAAGGACCCGGAGCGGGTGGGTTCCTGCCGTAGCGGTCGCCTGATCGACCTGGAGATCCCGGCGATGTACAAGGCAGTCCTGGGCTGCTCCGGCTTCAGCAACGGCGTTCTGGCGCTGATCAAGGATTCGGACCTCTATCCCGATAGGGTTGCTTCGCCCAGCGTCGGCGTTGGCGCGCCGGTCTTCTACCGCGACTTCAGCCGCAACGTGCCGTTGGAGCACACGATGTTCACCAACCCGGCCCTGCTGCGCGAGTGGGCGGCGGAGCGCGGCGTGAGCGGGAGACAGGAACTGGAAGGCATGGTGTTCTCTGAAGAACCGACGATCGAGGGTGAGCCAGCGGCCTACGTCTACATCCCGTGGTACCGGCAGGACACCGAATGGCGCTACGACGAGGACAGCGGCCGCTACCTGCGCTGGAGCGACGGTGCTCCGCACACCGACGCGCTCGACGGGCAGCAACTCAGCGCGGCCAACGTGGTGGTGCTCTACGTGCCGCAGTGGAACACCGATATCATCGAGGAACCGCACGGCGGCGCGCTCTCGATCCAGTTCGCGCTCTGGGACTCCAACTGCGCGATCATCTTCCGCGACGGGATGCGGATAGACGGGTTCTGGCAGCGCTGGGAGCGGGAGGACATGCTGACGCTGACGGACAAGGAGGGCGACCCAATCCCGTTGAAGGTCGGCAACACCTTCTTTGAGGTCATTCCGACCGGGGAACGAGAGATTGAGATTATCGTTGAGCCGCAAGAGCGGGGCAGACGCCCCAGGAGGTGAGAGATGGCCAAGGCTGGGTACAGAGAAATGGCAACCCACTACGAGGAGTACGGATGGGGGGAGCAGACAGTGATCTTCCTCCATACCTGGGTCGGCACTTCTGCCTACTGGCTCGACACGATGACCTCTATGCCTGTCTCCAGTTACACTGTTGCCCCCGACCTGTGGGGGTTTGGTCAGTCTGGCCGCCCTGCCAATCTGTACTCGATTGACGGCTATCTACGCCAGATGCGCGAGTTCATCCAGCAACTTCAGTTAGAGCGCATCGCTGTCGTGGGGCACGGGTTGGGGGCCGTCGTGGGCCTCTTTATGGCCGTACGCATTCCTCAGGTGGAGCGGCTGATGGCGATTGCCTTGCCGCTGATGGGTAGTCAGGTGGACGAATGGCTCAAGGGGGCACGCACGCCAGACATCTATACGCGCTTCTTCCGCTCCGGTCCAGGCTACAGGCTGGCCCGGGACGGATTGGCCGCCAGCGACTGGATGGCTGTGGCCCGCACCGCGCGCGAGGTAGGAGAACGCTCCTTCCGCCCACTCGTGCAAGGGTGCCGAGTGCCGCTGCTCCTGGTGCATGGCGTCAATGATCGCGTGGTCCGGCCGCCGATGCCTCGCTGGTTAGAGGGACTAGGTTCCGCCGGACATGTCCCGATGGAAAACTCGTACCACTTCCCGATGGTGGACGAGCCACAGCGCTTCCGCAGGCTGCTGGGGGAGTTTCTCACCGGCGGCCGGGACATGCGGGGCCTGGCCACACGCCTTGCAAAGAGCCCGTAGGGTCTTCCGGATTTCGCGGGGTAGATATGCTCAAAAAGAGCCAGTTTTCGAACTCATTCTTCCTCAAACTTTTCCACCTGGTAGGTGTATACGTCGAGGCCGGGGTGGCGGTAGGCGTCGGAGGGAAGATAGGCCTTGAGGCACAGGTGCTGCAGGAATTCGTGGGGGTCTGACAACTTCTCCCATACTTGGGGAAGGAAAGTGGCCCGATTCCAGCCGCGCTCAATGACCACGCCGTCCACGCCTGGACGCAACCTGGCGATGAGGTCGTCGGGGCCATCGTAGGAAAGCGGCTGAGGGAGACTCAATACGGAGACCTCAATGTCCAGGACGCCCAACTCATCCGGGCGCACAGGGGGAAAGCGAGGATCGTGGAAGGCTGCACTAACCGCGTTTTCTCGCATATCCAGCACCAGTGGGCGGCGTGGTTCCAGCGAACCGATGCAGCCCCGCAACTGCCCATACTTGGTCAGCGTGACGAAACTGGCCCCGTTGCGGGTGAGCGACTCGGGCAGCGTGTCCAGGTCTACCGGCGGCGGCCCCTCCCTACGCGGGTGGCGGATGATGGTCTCGCGGGCCAGCCGTAGCAAGTATCGGCGGTCTGCAGATGAAAGAGACATAGGCGACCCCCTGTCTGTTTAGAAGACGATGGCGGCGTAGCCGACAAAGTCGGTGGCCGGGCCCCGGGGCATAACGTGGTGGCTGGTAGTGTACTCCAGCAGGTAGCCCTTCTCCGCCCCCAGCGTCCGGGCGGCGGCGATCGTCCCGGCCACCGCCCCACCTCCGCAGGCATTACGGTGGGTGGCGGTCTCAGCGATGATCTCCTCCGCCCGCAGGCCCAAGATGAGATCGATGACTCGCTCAACGTTGGCCCGCACCCACTCCAGCGCCTGCTCCCCCGTGCCGGCTGGCGCGAAGCCGTAGTACGTCGAACCATAGTGGGTCAGGTCGGTGGTGCCGACGACGACAATGGGTCTCTGCGCTGCGCTCACCGCCTGCCCCATGACCTCTCCGGTGCGGGCAGCGTCTTCGCCGGGGGGAATCAGGATGGAGAGAATCTTTGCCTCGGGGAAGAGGTATTGGATGAAAGGCACCTGCACCTCAGCGGAGTGCTCGCCGGAGTGGGCCTCTGAGGAACTGACCAGCAGGCCGTCGCCGGCTTCCAGGACAGCCGCTGCCAGTTCCTCGTCCACCTCGATCTCGCCCAAGGGGGTGACCCAACGGCCACGGGCGTAGATAGCCGGGCGGGACGCGGACCAGCGGTGCACGGCGCTGAGGAGGACAAAGGTCTCAGGCGCGCCCTGGGTGTGGATAGCGGCAAAGACTCTGGCGGCGACAGGGCCCGAGAAGACCCAGCCGGCGTGGGGCACCAGGCCAGCGACGATCTTCTCAGGAAGGTCAGGACTGGGACCGGTAGGTAGACACTGCTCGATCATCCTGACACAACTCGTGTGGTCGCCGGGGTAGAACTGACCGGCGAAGGCTGGTTGGCGAACAGGCAACTCGGACATCAGGCACCTCCGTGTCAATGAACAACGAACCAATGAACCAATGAACAAGACTGCTGATTACGACCACACTCCTGCGATGGCGTGGCCGCACTGGTGACACACGCCACGTTCGCGCCACAACTCTTTCACACTGTACCAGTGGCGCTGGATCAGTTTTTGGCCACACTGGGGGCAGTACGTACTCTCCCGATCCGCGTCCATCACGTTGCCGACGTAGACGTAGTGCAGCCCGGCTTGTTTGCCGATCTCATAGGCGCGAGCCAGCGCACGTTGAGAGGTGCGTGGCTGGTCGAGCATTTCGTAATCGGGGTGGAAGGCGGTGACGTGCCAGACCATCTCTGGGTCCACTTCTGCCAGCCACTCCGCCATTGCCCGCAGTTCGTCTTCAGAGTCGTTGAGGCCGGGGATCAGCAAGGTGGTGACCTCAATCCAGATGTCGGTCTCGCGGGCGATGTGGGCGATGTTGCGTTTGACCGGTTCCAGCCGCGCCTGGCACTGCTCGCGATAGAACTTCTCGGTGAAGGCCTTGAGGTCCACGTTGATACCGTCCAGGTAAGGTTCGATCATATTGAGCGTGGCCTGTGACATGTAACCGTTGGAGACGTAAACACTCTTGATCCCGTGCTCGTGGGCCAGTCTGGCGGTGTCGTAGGTGTACTCGAAGAAGACGGTAGGCTCGTTGTAAGTGTAGGCGATCATCGGGATGTGGTCTCTGAGACAGGTATTGACGAGCGCCTCAGGCATCGCCTGCTGTCCCAGATAGTCGTGTTGGGCGTCGAAGTCGCGCGTCTGTGACATGTGCCAGTTTTGGCAGAAGGGGCAGCGGAAGTTACAGCCGTACGTACCGATGGAGAGAACATCGCCCCGAGGCATAAAATGGAAGAGAGGCTTCTTCTCAATGGGATCCACGTGGACGGCGATGGGTTTCCCATAGACGACCAGGTAGAGCGTGCTATCAATGTTCCGGCGCACACCGCACTTACCAGTCTCACCAGGCCGGATGGCGCAGAAGTGCTCGCAAACCAGACACTGCACAGTGCCACCAGAAAGTGATTTGGCGAGATAAGCATCCTTATTCATCACAGACCCTCCCAACTATATTATAGCACAAAAACGGCAGCAGGGGGCACGTGGTGCAAAGCCAGATCATACTCCTCAATCACTCTCCAATGACACCATATTTGACACTGCCATCCACCTGACATATAATGAAGTTCACGAAGAGACGGTCGGGACTATCACTCCTCCCGTCAGAGTTCTATGCCCTGTGTTCCCTCTCCGCAGCCTGTGTTATCTTACCTACCAGCAGGCCTGGGGCTCCCGAAGGGGGATGACAGATGAAAACACGAGCGTTACTGGGCTCACTGATCTGCCTGGCGCTGCTGGCGGCCTTCTCGGGCGACAATGCGCGGGTGTCCGCTGGCCCCATGCCACCGCAGTATACAGTTGAAACAGGTGTGCTGCAGAATGTCGTCATCCGCCCGCGCACGAGCACGGTCGCCCTCGAACAACCGGACGTTGGCATCACCAAGCGAGTGGTCGGCAGCGGCTTCATGCCTGGTGATTGCATCACGTTCACCCTCGCTATTACCAACAGCGGCAGCGAGGTGGCGGCGCACGTGGTCGTCACCGACATCGTGCCGACCGAAGTGTTAACTCCGACCTTTGCCAGCACACTCGCCCTCACACCGACCGGCGCTCTATCCTACACATGGGACGTCGAGCCGCTGAGGGCCGGGGGAAGCGGCGTGATCACTATCTACGGTCAGATTTCCCCCAGCCTGGAGATCGGCTTCTCGTTCACCAATACAGCAACCATATCGGACACAGAGGACAATACGCCCGACAACAACATTGACACAAGCGTGGTGTCTGTGGGTGGTGAACGTGAAGTCTACCTGCCATTGGTCATCAGGAACCATCCGCCGCCCTCCGGCTGGGTCATTATCCTGGACGAGGATTTCGAGAAAGGTTTCTCCGGCAGCACCTGGGAGGTCCACGACGATGACCCGGACAGCGGTCGCTACTACTGGAGCAGACGGGACTGCCGGAACCATGGTGGCTCCTTTAGCGCCTGGAGTGTCGGCGCCGGTGATACGGTCCTCGGTTGTGGCAGCGAGTATACGAATGACGTGTACGCCTGGATGGTCTACGGCCCTTTCAGCCTGGCCGATGCCACGGCTGCCGAGTTGACCTTTGATTGGTGGAGTAAAACCGAGGGAGATTATCACGACTATTTCTTTTGGGGCGTCTCCATTGATGGGAATGACTTCCAGGGCAACCGTCGCACAGGCGACTGGTCAACTTGGACGACAGACGAACCGGTGGATTTTAGCAACGTCCATCAACTGGGCAACCTGCTGGGGGAAGAGCAGATCTGGATCGCTTTCGTCTTCTTCAGCGACTTCAGCGTTACTGACGAAGGGAGTTATGTAGACAACGTCTTGCTGCGCAAGTGGGTAGGCGCCAGTCCGAGCAGGAACGAAAGACAGGTGACACCCTGGCGTACTCTGCGGCCCAATCAAACGCTGGAGTTCGCCGGCCTCCGACTGAACCAGTAAGGCGGTCGGCCTCGCGGTCTCCTCGCGGAGACCTCGTAGAAATAGGACGTGATTCCTATTGACACTCTTCTTACACGGCGGTAAAATAGTGCCCGGAGAGAAAGATTGACGACTTTGGGCTGAAGACTGAGGGTCAAGGACCTGAGACTTTGCACTGAGGACTGAGCACTATGGACATTCCAAATCTGCGCTGGTGGGGATGGGGCACACTGGATCAGGATTACTCGCTGGAGGGCCGCACCGCCTTCTGGCCTACGCTCCAAGAATGGCTCGAACTGCCCGACGAGGCCATTGAGCACGATACACCGCCCATTCCCCTGGAGGAGATTTCACTGCGACCGCCACGCCTGGACGACCCGATGCTCTCATCTCTGCGCAAACTGCTGGGTGAGGGACCGGTGCGTACCGACAGACAGGCTCGCGTCGAGCACGCATACGGCAAGTCCTACCGTGATCTGATCCGCATCCGCGCCAGTTACATCCCCAATCCTCCCGACGCCGTCGTCTATCCCGCCGACCAGGGACAGATTACCTCCCTGCTGTCCTGGGCAGCCGATCGTGATGTTACTATCATTCCCTTCGGCGGTGGCAGTTCCGTCCTGGGAGGCGTCGAGCCAACCGCCGGCGACCGGCCCAAGATCACCCTGGACCTGGCCCGGCTGAACCGCGTGCTTTCGGTAGACCCGATCTCACGCACGGCTCGCATCCAGGCCGGAGCGACTGGCCCACAAGTGGAGACCCAACTGAACGCGCATGGCTTCACGCTGGGCCACTTTCCCCAATCCTTCGAGTTCTCCACCCTTGGCGGCTGGATCATCACTCGCTCGGCCGGCCAGAACTCCATCGGCTACGGCAAGATCGAGGACATGACCCAAGCCGTGCGGGTCGTCACCCCGGTCGGTATCATTGAGACGAAGGACACACCCGCTACCGCCGCTGGTCCCAGTCTTCTACAAGTGCTCGTCGGCTCTGAGGGCACCTATGGTGTCATCACCGAGGCCACGATGCGTATCCATCCCTCGCCAGCGGTGCAGGATTACCGAGGCATCCTGTTCCACGGCCTGGAGGATGGTATCGCCGCTTTCCGCGACCTGATGCAGAGCCCCCAGGTGCGCCCGGCCCTTGTGCGCCTCTCCGACGCGTCCGAGACGGCTGCCCAGGCTGTGATGAGTCACGAGCACCACGGCCTGCGCCGGTTGACCGACGACCTGTTCGAGCGGTACTTGAAGGTACGGGGATATGATCTTATCACGGGCAGCACCTTGATGTTGTTGGGCTTCGACGGGGATGCCGGATGGGCCGCCCAGCAATGGGACCTGGCGCTGGAAATATGCGGTGACCATCGGGGCCTCTTGCTGGGGCAGGCGGTGGGGCGGTCGTGGAAACGCGATCGCTACGCCCAGCCCTACTTGCGCGACACGCTTCTGGGCCACTCCGTCATGGTGGACACGCTGGAAACGGCCACTACCTGGTCGAACCTGATGAATCTGTACGAGGCTATGGTCAGTGCGATGAATGGGGCTATCACTGCCTCCGGTGGAGGCCCCGGCTACGTGATGACCCACATCTCTCACGCCTACGAACACGGCGCGTCACTCTATTCGACTTTCCTGGGCCGACAGGTGGACGACCCCGACCCGCTGGCGAGACAGGCTCAGTGGCAGACGGTCAAGCAGGTCACCACAGATGCTATCCTGACCGCTGGTGGCACACTCACCCATCACCACGGCATAGGCCGCGACCACGCCCCGTGGCTTGAGGAAGAAGTCGGCCAGGTGGGTATGAAGGTGCTGCGGATGCTCAAGCAAACCCTCGACCCTGCCGACATAATGAACCCCGGCATCCTGCTACTCTCCTGAGGGGGGTGGGTATGGCCAAAACTTCCCCAAACCGCCCTTTCTCTGCCACCACCCGCCAGGAGAACGTAGATCGTCTGGCCCAGGAGGAGTTTGACCTGTTGGTCATCGGCGGTGGTATCACTGGTGTGGCGGTGGCCCGCGATGCGGCAATGCGCGGCTTCCGCACCGCACTGGTCGAAAAAGACGATTTTGGCAGCGGCACCAGCAGCCGCTCCACGCGCCTCATCCACGGCGGCATCCGCTACCTGGAGTATGGCGAATTCAAGTTGGTATTCGATGCCTGCAGTGAGCGGCGCGTGATGCGCAAGGTCGCTCCCCGCCTGGCGCGTCCGCTGCCATTCCTTTACCCGCTCTACCGGGGGCAGAAACCGGCCCCCTGGAAACTCCGCGCCGGGATGATTATTTACGATGCGCTAAGCCTCTTCCGCAATGTCCAACGCCACCGCTGGCTGTACCCGGCGGAAGTGCAACGCCGTGAGCCGCTGGTCGCCGGGCGGGGCTTGCTCAGCGCGGGCCGCTACTACGACGTTCAGGTGAACGACGCTCGCCTGACGCTGATCACTGCCAAAGCCGCCCATCTACACGGCGCGGTGATGGTCAACCACGCCCGCGTGACCGGGCTGATGAAAGCGGGGGGCCGCGTCGTCGGCACACACGTCCTGGATGAAATCGGTGGGCGGGAAATTGGGATTCGGGCGCGAATCGTCGCTAATGCCACCGGGATCTGGACAGACGACGTCCTTGGACTGGACAAACGGGACAGGGACCCGATGATCCGTCCAACCAAAGGCATTCACCTGCTGATCTCCCACGCGCGACTGCAAAGCCAGCACGCTATCATATTTCCCGTTCCTAGCGACGGGCGACACATCTTTCTCATCCCGTGGGGCGACTTCACCCTCATCGGCACTACCGACACCGACTACCAGGGTGGCCTGAATAACCCTGCTGCCGACCTCAACGACGTCGAGTATCTGCTGGAGGCAGTGCATCACACTTTCCCTGGCGCGCAGATCAGGCACGACGACGTCGTTAGCACTTTTGCCGGTCTGCGTCCGCTCGTCTCCGCCCCAGGCGACCCATCCGCGCTCTCCCGCGAGCACGTGATTCTGGAGAACCAATCCGGCCTCATCACCATCGCCGGCGGCAAACTGACCACACACCGGCTGATGGCCGAGCAACTGACCGACCGTGTTCAGAAGAGATTGGCGGAGGAGTTTGGTCTCCACGCCCAGTCCGAGTGCCGTACCAAAGAGCCACTGGAGGGCGCGCAGATCGAGCGCGTACGAGTGAGCGGCACGGGTGAGACAGTGGGCAAGCACCTGGTGGATGCCTACGGCGGCGATGCCACGTGGGCGCTGGCCTACGCAGAGGAGAACCCCAGCCTGGGAGAGCGCATCGTGCCGGAAAACCCCTACCTGATGGCGGAGGTCCTCTACGGGGTACAGCACGAGATGGCGCTGACGCTGTGTGACGTGCTCATCCGGCGCACCCACGTGATCTACGAGACGCGGGGCGGGGGACTGGAGCGGGCTCGTGCTGTGGCCCAACTGATGGCTCCGCGCCTGGGCTGGGACGAGGTGGAGATTGAGCGCCAGGTGGTCGACTACGCTGCCCAGGTGGCTCTCACCCAGCAGTGGCGAGCATTGCTCTGAATCCAATTTCACAGTATAATCTTGTATGCCGTCACTGGCGAGAAGTGGCTGCCGGTGGTCGTATGGGCATCAATGGGCTTTATCGTATCTTTTCAATAAATGGGGGTGAGGTGGAGGAACGCCAGCATCTTGCTGGCATCTAGCGACCAAGATGGCCGCGTTCCCCCAAGATATTGAGAAGATACGTCCCATCCAACAGTTGTGCCTGACAATCACCATGGAGAGATACAGTATATGGAAATTACCTGGTATGGACAAACCTGCTTCCGGTTGAGCGAGCGGGGTCTGGCGGCCGTCGTGACCGACCCTTACCCGCCTGACGTTGGTCTCACCTTTCCCCGTCCCCGCGCCAGCGTCATCACCGCAAGCCGCGATGATCCCCAGTGTTGCTACACATCTGGCGTGCGGGGGTCCTTCAAGTTCCTTGATGGGCCTGGCGAGTACGAAATCGGCGGTGTGTTCGTCACCGGCATCACTACCTTCGCTGACAGCAAACAAGGGGCACTGCGCGGCCTGAACACCGTCTTCACCTTTAACTTCAGCGGCCTGACGGTGTGTCATCTGGGGCGACTGGGGCACGTACCCACCCAATCTCAGGTGGAGAACCTGGGTGCTGTAGATATCTTGCTCGTGCCCGTGGGCGGCGGTGGGAGCCTGACCCCTGCTTGGGCCTCCGAGGTTATCAGCCTCTTCGAACCGAGTCTGGTCATCCCGATGTACTACAAGATTCGGGGGCTGAAAGTCAGCCTTGGCACGCTGAGTCGCTTTCTAAGAGAGATGGGTATGGAGAAAGTGAACAGCCAGGACATGCTCAAAGTCAGCCGGGCCAGCCTATCGGAGGAAACCCAGGTCGTCGTCCTGGAACCCAAGCAACGGAATGGAGGGTAAGGTGCAGAAGTTCCATCTATTTGTCGCTGCGTTGATGCTGGTACTGGTCGCCTGCCAGGGAGGGGCCGTGGGCGAGACTGACTTGTTGGAGTCGGGCCTTGCCCACCTGGAGGCAGGTGAGTATGCCGACGCAATCACCGACCTGGAAGCCGCAGTCGAGGCGGATCCAGGCAACAATGAGGCCCATTTCTTGCTGGGGCAGGCATACAACCAGGCTGGCGACCTGCGGAAGGCAACCGACGAGTTTCGCACAGTGCTGGCGCTCGACCCTGACAACGCCGCTGCACACCACAACCTGGGTGTGACCTACTTTCAATTGCAAGACCTTGGCGCTGCTGTTGCTCAGTTCGAGGCCGCGCTGGCATTGGACCCTGACGACCCCGACACCCATTACCAACTAGGTGCTACTTATCTCGTCATCGCGCTCTCAGGGGCCGACCCTATGGCCCTGCTTGACCTGCAACCCTTAGAGCAGGCAGTCGCCGAATTCGAGACTGCGCTGGAGTTAGAAGAGGGTATGCCTGAGGCACTCATCGGCATGGGGAACGTATACATCCAACAGGCAGACTACGCCGCCGCCATTGAGGTGCTGCAGCAGGCTATTGAGCAGTCACCGGATTCGCCACAGGCATACTACGCGCTGGGAGAAGCGTATGCCAGGAGCGGCGACACGGCAGGTGCCTGCGAGGCATACGACCATTTTCTGACGTTGAATCCGCCGTCAGATTGGCGAATCCAGGGCGAGCAGGCTATGACCGCTCTGGGATGTCCATAAGCGCCCGGCAGGTACCCTTTTGGATGGGCTGGCCTTTGACCAGGCGTGTGATGGCCATTGAGGATCAGATATGTTCAAACTTCTGATGTCCTGGAATATCCGACCTGGCCACGAAGACGAGTGCTTTGAGTTCATCATACGGGAATTCGGGCCAGGGCTGGTTAAACTCGGAGTTCGACCCACCGATGCCTGGTACACTCAGTACGGTTCCCGTCCGCAGATTCTCACAGGTGGTGTTGCAGAGGATTGGGAGAGCCTGCAACGTGCCCTCGTTTCAGATGAATGGGGCAGGCTGAAGGAGAAACTGCTCACCTATGTGACCGACTACAGCCAGAAGGTCATCCGCGCCAGTGGAGGGTTTCAGTTGTAGTGGGTTCAGCAAGGAAAAGGGTCCCCACACGCTTTACGTAAAGGCGGGCGTGCCCGCAGTAGCCACGCCCGCTCGTCTGTACGCGAAATCAGCTATTCGCTCTTTGCGCTGCTCTCGTCGGTTGATTCGCCCCCTGCAGAAGTTTTCGATGACTCCGCAGAAGTTTTCGCCGGCTCCTTGGTGCCCGCTGTACCTGAGGTGGATGATTTGGCCCGGTTGTCGGTGACGTAGAAACCCGAACCTTTGAAGATGATACCCACAGGTTGGACCAGGCGGTGTACATTGCCCCCACACTCAGGGCAGACCTGCACCGGGTCGTCATTCATATGCTGCCGGCGTTCGAATCGCACACCACAATCCTCACACTGATACTCGTACAACGGCATACCTCACTAACCTCCTGCTGGATTCTGCCAAAGATGTATTATACAGCGAACAGGACACTTGTGCAAGCGCCAACTCTCTCCTATGCCCACATCTACCTCTCCCCCCACATGGATGATGCTGTCCTCTCGTGCGGGGGGCGTATCTGGCAGCAGGTGCAGGCCGGCGAGCGCGTGCTGGTGGTGACGGTCTTCGCTGCCCCTCCTACCCCGGGCTCACCGCTCTCCTCATTCGCTCAGGAACTGCACACACGATGGGACTATCCGGCTGATGCAGTCACCAGGAGGCAGAAGGAGGATCTGGCAGCGTTGGCTCTCCTTGGGGCAGAGACAGTTCATTGGCCCTACACCGACTGCATCTACCGGCGGACCTCTGATGGCGGTTTCCTCTATGCCAGTGAGGAGGCACTGTGGGGGGATGTACATCCAGTGGACAAAGGCCTGGTCGCAGAATTGGGGGCCCGGCTGGCGGCGCTGCCACTGATACAGGATAGCGCAGTATACGCGCCGCTGGGGGTCGGGCAACACGTGGACCACAAAATTGTGTGCCGTGCAGCGAAGGGCTCTGGACACGCGTTGGCCCACTACGAAGACTTTCCCTACGCGGAGCAAGCCGCGCTGACGAAGGGACAATACCGGCCAGAGTTGATTTTGCTCTCCGAGGAGGCGTTGGAAGCCAAGATCGCCGCCATCGCCTGCTACCGCTCGCAACTTAGCACTTTCTGGACCAACGCGGCGGAGATGGTGGCAGCAGTGCGGGCATTTGCGGAGCGGACCGGCAGCGGCAGGCTGGCGGAGCGGTATTGGAAGTAGGGGCGCGGTCACCGCGCTCCTACTACGATCACAAGACCCAGCCTCGCTGGTTCAAGGCGATGTTGAGCCTTCTTTCGCCTTCTCTTTCGCTTTTGCCCCAGCGATGAATCGCTGCTCGTCAATGACGAACCGCTCGTGGGTGGCCTCTCCAATCCGCTCTACCTCGTCCCACGCCTCGACGTGAAACTCCAGCCGGCGCCCCTCTACCTCCAGCAATTCGGCACGGGCGCGGACGCGCATACCCACTGGCGTGGGAGCCAGGTGCCGGACGTCAATCCGCCCACCCACGGAAGTCTGGCCCGGCGGAAGGCGGTCTGCCAATGCCTGCACCGCCGCGCCCTCCATCAGCCCGACCAGCGCGGGCGTGCCGAAGACGGGCACCAACCCGCTGCCCCAGCGGGCAGCCGTGTCCGCCTCGTTCACGACTGTCTCTACTTCACCCGTCAGCCCGGGTGCGAGTTCGTCCATCGGTCACCTCGCCAGAAACGGGATAATGAACTTAAACAGACAATACACATCCAGAGTCGCCAGCCCGACGAAGAGGGCAGTTGTCGCCCATGGACACATTCTTTGCGGCAACACCCCCGCCAGCCTGTCCAGTCCCAACGCAGCCGCCATCCCGATGGGGATGAGAGCCGGAAATAGATAACGGCCCTGGTGCTGGACAAAGGTCAGGTTGTATCCCAGGAATTCGAGCAGTATAAGAAAAGCCAGGACGAGAAGCAAGATCAGGCTGGCACGTTGGAACGGAGCCAACCTGGGGCGACGCCGGTCGAACAGCCACCACAGAAAGCCAGCGACCAGAAGGGCAGAGAGCAGGGCCAGGGCTTTGTAAATGCGGGCCGGGAGTACCACGCCCATCCAGCCAAACTGTCCCCAGAAACTCTGAAAGGTCGTGCGAGCCATCTGGCTCAGCAACCCGCCCCAACCGTAAAGCGCCAGCCACTCGGAGGAGCGCGGCTGCCCCGCGACGATTTCACCGTGTCGCACCCACCCCAGCGGGTCGTGCCAGCCGTAGGTAAGCCCGTTGCGGATGAACCAGGGCGCAGAGAGCAGCAGCGCCGGGACGAGCAACCAGGCCAGTTGTCCCACCGCCCATCCCCACGTCTGGCGCTCCTGCCGACGGCGGACCAGCACCGCAAACACGGCCACCGCCACGACGCCGTAGGCCGTGGTTTTGGTCAGCAACACCGCCGCCAGCAGCAATCCGATGGGCCACGGCCGGTCACGGCCTCCGCCAATATAGGCCACCAGCGCCCACAGCGTGCCCCCCACCACGAGTTCTCCCAACGCGTCGTTGTTCACCCCGGCGGTCATCGCCACGTGCTGGGGGATGAAAGCGATGCAGGCAGCCGCCATCAGTGCCAACTCGGGCCGCGCCGGGAAGATCATTCGTACTGTCCCGAAAGCGACCACCAGCAGCCCGGCCCCAAACAGCACCGACAGCAACCGCAGCGGCAGCACCGCGCCGCCGAAGAGCCGGTACACGGGGGCCGCCAGCAGGTAGTAGAGCGGCGGCTGGTGGTCCTCGTACTCCAGCGATTCAACGGGAAGTTCTGGCGGGAAGCCTTCTGACTTGAGAGACTCCAGGTACGCCTGGTCGTAGTCACCTGGCTCCAGCACCGGGAAACCCCGGCCCTCGGCCAGCGCACGGACGTAATTGTAGTGGGCGGGCTCGTCGGGGACCTGCCAGGTAGGGGTGAGAACCGCGTATAGAATACCAATCGCGGCGTAGACGACGATGGCGACCAGGAGGACGCGAAGGAAAGGTCTCGGGCTCACGAGGGCTATTGTACCCGCACAGGGGTTGATTGACAAGGGGAGGGCGCGTGGGTTATGCTCACCGCACCCGTGGAAAGGCCAGACCTGACAGGTTTTCCTAAACCTGTCAGGTCTTCTCTCCTACGCTCCCCTCGTCAGGGGCACTGGCAGCCGCACTTCTCCTCCCCGCCTTCGCAGTCACACGCCTCGGCCACCGCCTCGATCTCGACCCGTCCCCCCAGTGGCAGCGCCGCCACCTGTACCGCCGAGCGGGCGGGCGGGCCATCTGGGAAGAACTCGGCGTACACCCCGTTCATCCGGGTGAACTCTCCGATGTCCTGCAGGAAGACCGTGGTCTTGACCACGTGCTCCAGGCACGAACCGCCCGCTTCCAGCACCGCCTTGACGTTCTCCAACGCCTGGCGGGTCTGGCTCTCGATGTCCGATCCGGCGAACTCCTTCGTGCCCGGCACGATGCCCAATTGCCCGGCGGTGAAGATGAAATCGCCCACGCGCACTCCCTGCGAGTACGGCCCGACCGCCGCCGGTGCCTTGTCTGTGGCAATGATCTGTTTGTTCACTTGTGCCTCCTTGTATTTGATGCTAGATACTTGGAACACATCTACCCCGCGAAATCCGGAAGACCCGATACTGACTACCGCTTCCACAGCATGGGTAGAAATCCGTTGATGTCCTGGAATCCATGCTCTAACCAGATTATATAGCGGCAGCGGGATGAAGTCAAACGACCGGGGAGAGCCATCTCAAATTGGCGCAGCAAGGGCAGTTGCGTTATAATTGAGTTATGACCCAGTTACATCGTCTTCGCCTGTGGTTTGTGTTGGCGCTGGTCGTGGTGCTCATCGCTGCTGCGGTGTTATGGCTGCGTGGCATGCTGCCCGGCGGCACGGCCCTCACCTCGCCCATACCCCCACCCCCACGCACTTCAGAGGGGGCATCGCCGCTCCCCACCCCGACTCCCGTCTCATCTACGTCTGCAGCGGTCCCTCTTTCCTCCTATACCGGCGCTGTGGCAGCCTTGTTGTGGGTAGCACTGGGTGTCGTGCTGGCCCTGGGCATCGCTCTCGTCATCCTGCGCTGGTACCGCCGCGCCACGTGATGGTCCGCTCCCGTTCTCACTACCTCATTGCCATTGGCCTGTTGGCGCTGGCAGCCTTTGCCGTGCGTGCCGTGTCCCTCAATGTCCAGCCGCTCTGGCGGGACGAGGTGGATGCGCTGCGTTTCGCCACCGTGCCCTGGCCGGAGATGCTCTCCACCTTCACCCGCCCCGGCTGGAACGGTCCGCTCTACTTTTTGCTGTTGCGCGGCTGGGTCGCGCTCGCCGGCACGAGCGAGTACGCCTTACGTTTCTTCTCGCTCGCTTTCGGTGTCCTCTGCATGCCGCTGGTCTACGCGCTGGGGCATCGCCTGTTCAACCGGCCTGTGGGGTTCCTCGCCGCGCTGCTGGCAACCACTTCTCCCTACCTGGCCTGGTATAGCCAGGAGGTAAAGATGTACACGCTGGTGCCGGCGTTGGTCCTGCTGGCGGTTTACGGATTGCGCCGCGCTGTCGAAGGAGAGGGCTACCATTGGTGGGCGGTGCAGGTCGTCGCCACCAGCCTGGCCTTCTACTCCCACATCTGGGCAGCCCTGCTGATCCCCATCCAGGTGCTTCTCTCCCTCGCCTGGTGGCCCCAGACACGGAGACAATGGGGCGGTGCGCTGGTCAGCCTGGCCTGTCTCACCCTGCCCTACCTGCCGTTGGCCGTCTGGCAGGCCCCGCTGGCGCTCCAGACCCGCGAGACTGGCTTTTACCCCTATGCGCTGGACGAGATGGCGGAGATTCTGCTCAACGGCTGGAGCGCGGGGATGGACGGGTGGGGCTTGCCCTGGGGCGCGGTGCTGATGGGCGCGCTGGCTATGTGGGGGCTGGCGAGCCCGCTGGTGGGAATCCCCTACGTAGGACAAGTTGCCAACTTGTCCCACGCGAGGACGAAGGGACTGGAAGACCGCCTGGCGCTGGTATGCTGGCTCGTGACCCCGCTGCTGGTCGTGTGGCTCATCTCGCTGCGGCAGCCGCTCTTCACCGACCGCTACCTGATCTGGGCCGCGCTGGCCTTCTATCTGCTGGTCGCTCTGGGATTGGCCTCCCTTCGGTGCTGCGGGGGCTGGGGCCGTTGGGCGGTGGTGCTCCTGGTGACCATTATCCTCGTATTCAATGGCGCTAACCTGTGGCGGCAGGCCACCGTTCCAACAAAGGCCGACTTTCGCGCTGCTGCCGCCTACGTGGCTGGCTATCGTACGCCTGATGCCCCTATTGTGCTCCAGGCCCCCGGCGCAGACTACCCCTTCAAGTGGTACTTACCACTCGTCATGTCCGACCATCGCGCGTTCGGTGAATTGATCATCTTTCAGATCCCCTATGGCAGATATACCTTCGACTATTACTTCCCCATGGAGAAATACCCCTGGGGCGAGGGGTTATACACCAACCACCGTGTCCCAGATGGCTCGTATCTGATGAGCGAACAGGAGGCCGCGTACCGCATGCAGGAGATGACGGCAGGGTACAACACGGTCTGGTTGGTCGCCACCGAGATGGAGATGTGGGACGAGCGTGGACTGGTGCAGGCGTGGCTGGAGGCGAACGCGCGACGGGTGGACGAGGCGCACTTCACGCGGGTGGATGTGTACCGGTACGTCAAGTAAGCAGGATTGATGAACAGGCTCAACGCCTTGAACGGACTTCGAGGAGCCTTAGAGGCGCTCAGAACTGCTACGATTCCCCCGGGCGTTATGCATTTGTGCCAGGGTCGCTATTGGGCTATAATCCTATGTACTTACGGGTAGTTTGTCCCACAGCCAGGAAGAGGTGATATATGGACATTACCTGCGTAGTAGACGACGCAGTTCAACGAAGTTCCCCCTTCTGGGGCGAGCATGGGCTGTCGTTTTTGATTGAGACAGAGACCGGGCGTGTGCTCTTCGACACCGGGCAGAGCGGCACGGTACTGCTGCACAACCTGGAGTTGCTGGGCGTGGACCCGGCGACGGTAGACGCGCTGGCGATCAGCCACGCTCACTACGACCACACCGGCGGTCTGCCCGCGCTGCTGGAGCGCGTCCGCCCCGGCACCCCGCTCTATGCCAACGCCGATCTCTTCCGCGAGCGATTTTCGCGGCGGGAGGGGGAGCCACGGAGCGTCGGCCTATCGCTGGGAAGAGAGGAATTGGCCGCCCGGTTGGCGCTGTGCCTGAGTGATGCGCCGCAGGAGATCCTCCCCGGCATCTGGACGACAGGCGAGATCGTGCTGCGCCCGGAGCCGGAGGGCCACAGCGCCTACCACCTGGTGCGCGAGGGCGACGCCTTCGTCCCCGATCCCTACCGGGACGACATGGCGCTAGTGCTGGAGATGAATGAGCGGCTGGTGTTGCTCTGCGGCTGCTGCCACGCCGGCCTGCTCAATACGCTGGCACACGTGCAGCGCACCTTCGAGGGCCCTGTCGTGGTCATCGCCGGGGGCCTGCACTTGACCAGCGCCGACGCAGATTACTTGCGGCATGTCGGCGACGTACTGGCGGAGACGGAGTCTGTGCAGCGCGTCTACCCGAACCACTGCACCGGTGAGGCGGCCTTCGTCAGGCTATTGCTCACTCTTGGTCCATCCATCGTGCGCCCCTGCCCGGCGGGGACCAGACTTGAGTGCCTGTGATCGTCACCGTCGCCAGTGGCAAGGGAGGCACGGATAAGACGACCGTCGCCGTCAGCCTGGCGCTGAGTATAGCATCTGTGTTCTATTTATGACTGGCTGGGCAGTTACCCAAACGGCAGATAACCACTCGCCGAGATGTTGGGCCAGTAACAGGGGGAAAAATGGGACACGCGGAAACGACGGGTGTACAGCGAGAGGTGATCTCGGTCCGGCACCTCTGGGCAGGCTACGATGACGAGCCTGTGCTGGAGGATATCAATCTCTCGGTCAAGGAACTGGACTTCATCGGGCTGATCGGCCCGAACGGGGGCGGCAAGACGACGCTGCTCAAGGTGTTGATGGGGCTACTCCCGCCTATGCGGGGCGAGGTGCGCGTCATAGGCAAGAGCGTCAAGGAGGGGCGGCGATACATCGGCTACGTGCCCCAGTCAGTGGAGTTTGACCGCGACTTTCCCATCAGCGTGTGGGACGTGGCCCGGATGGGGCGGTTGGGCCATCGTCGCCTGCTGCAGCGTTACACTGCCGAGGACGACGAAATTGTGGCGCGGGTGCTGCGCAGCGTGGACATGCTGGACATGCGCGGTCGTCCCATGGGTGTGCTCTCGGGCGGGCAGCGGCAGCGGGTCTACATCGCCCGTGCGCTGGCGACGGAGCCCAAAATCCTGCTTCTGGACGAGCCCATGGCGAGCGTCGATCCCCAGGTGAGCACCAACACCTACGAACTCCTGAGACAGTTGAACGAGCACACCGCGATTTTGATGGTATCGCATGATATGAGCGCGATATCGTCTCATGTGAAGACGGTGGGCTGCCTCAACCGGCGGTTGTTCTACCACGGGGAGAAGCAAATCACGCCGGACATGCTGGTACTGGCATACCAGTGTCCCATCGACCTGATCGCGCATGGCGTGCCGCACCGGGTCTTCCCGGAGCACATGTGAAGACCTGACAGGTTTTCCGAAACCTGTCAGGTCTGGCCTGAGTAATCACCTGGAGAGATGCAGTTATGATTGACGCTTTAGTCGAGGCTCTACGATTCACCTTTATGCGTAACGCGCTGATGGCAGGGGTGTTGGTCAGCGTCGCCTGCGGCGTCATCGGCACGTTCGTCGTCATCAAACGAATTGTCTTCGTCAGCGGCGGCATCGCGCACGCGGCGTACGGAGGTGTCGGCCTGGGCTACTTCCTCAGGCTCAACCCAGTACTGGGCGCGATCATCTTCAGCGTGGCGGCGGCACTAGGGATGGGTGCAGTGCAGCGCAAGACCCGCCAGCGGGCAGACACGGTCATCGGCGTGATGTGGGCCATCGGCATGGCGCTGGGCATCATCTTCGTGGATCTGACAGAGGGCTACAAGGCGGATCTGATGAGTTACCTCTTCGGCAGCATTCTGGCCGTCCCGTCAAGCGACCTGCTGATCATGCTGATGCTCGACCTGGTCATCATCGCGCTGGTGGCACTGTTCTACAAGGAACTGCTGGCGATTTCCTTCGACGAGACCTTCGCCACCGTGGAGGGCGTGCCAGTGGACGCGATTTATATGACCCTGCTGTGCATGATCGCGCTCACGGTGGTGATGATGATGCGGGTGGTGGGGCTGATTATGGTCATCGCCTTGCTGACGATGCCGGCGGCCATCAGCGGGCAGTTCGTGAAGGATATGAGGAAGATGATGGTGCTGGCGAGTATCCTGGGGGTGATTTTCACGGCGACGGGGTTGTGGCTCTCCTACTTCCTGAACCTGACCTCCGGCGCGACGATCATCTTAGTCGCCGGGGCTGCCTACTTGTTGAGCCTGGCAGTGAAGTCGCTGGTGCGGAGTGCTCATGCATCTTTGAGCGAAACGATGTAGTCGAGGAAATTCTGTCCACCATAGGGATGGCCAGGCCACAATAGTTCCTCGTAGTCGTAGTCCTCCCAACTGCCGAAGGAGCCGATGGTGAACATCGTCGCGCCGATGACGTAATCATCCTCGCGCAACTTGGTGTCGTACCAGATCATATTCTCCACGTAGCGCTCACGCCAGGGGCCCTCGCCGGATGGGCCGCCCAAAAGCGGATCGAGGCCACTTTCAGTGATCGCCAGCGGGATGACCTCGTCCCGTGGGATGAGGAAGTCGCGATAGAGGTAGCGATAGCGCCCGGTCAGGACGCCTCGATCCTCGTAGGGTGGTTGATCCTCCGTGGGCTCGCCCCAGCGGTAGTCCGTCGTCGGCCAGCCGTACTCGTGCAACGCCAGGATGTGACCTTTCTCTTTGGCCCGCGCAAAAACCCCCGTCTCCACGATAGCCTCCCATTCGTGCCACTGGGGCACGCCGACGCTGTAGGAGAAGAGCGCCAGTTTATAATCGTTCTCTTCAGCGATCTTCATCGCTTCGATATAGAATTGCGCCAGCCAGACGTGCCCTGCTATGGCAGGCGGGTCGTTCTCGTTCAGTATCTCCCAATAGTCCACGACGTCCTTCTCGTAGGCCCAGTTCGGCATATGCTCGTCTATCACATCATGGGCCTTCTCCGCCGGATCACCGCTGGGGTCCACCGCTACCACGCAGTTCGAACGGGCGACGGTGACCGTCTCAGGCGAGATTTCCTTCACCCGTCGCAGGTATCCGAAATCGTCGAGCGCCTTCACCAGTGCCACGTGCGCGCCAGCGTCGTGCACGGCTTGCACGAACGAGACCGCGCCGTTGGGGCGCAGCGTGTGCAGGCCGAGTTTTGAGGGACCGTGGGCGTGGGCCGAAGCCTGCTGGACGGAGACAGAGGGGAGGTAGATGTGGTGATCCAGGTCATCAGCCTCCACTCGGCCAGATACAGCCGGTGGCTCGGGTGTCTTCCCTGCCCCGGCGGCTTGCGTCAGCGGGGCCACACCTCCCAGAAGACGCTGGGCCAGGGCAGTGACACCCAACGTCGCTGTCCCTTTGAGGAACTCTCGCCGATCGAAGACTTTCCTGTGTCCCTTCAGACTCATCTGATGCTCCTCGAATATCGGGGATTCACTCTCCTCACCTCCTGCATCGACTCCCGCCCACCCATCTTCGGCGTCGCCAGGTCACTCTCGAGACCTGACAGGTTTTCTGAAACCTGTCAGGTCTGGCCTATCAGGTCTGGCCCGCACAGCGACGATCTCTGCCAGGATCGCCAGCGCGATTTCGGCCGGCTCTCGCCCGCCCAGGTCGAGCCCCACCGGGCCGTGGATGCGCGCCAGTTCCGCCTCGCCGAAGCCCGCCTCCCGCAGCGCGGCCTTTCGCTTCGCCTGCGTGGTGCGTGAACCGATGAGCCCAACGTAGGCCGCCTGGCTGCGCAGCGCAACTTGCAGCGCAGGCAGGTCGAACTTGGGGTCATGGGAGAGAATCACGACGTAGTGCTGCGGCCCCAGTTCTCCCACCTTCAGCGCCTCCTGCGGCCAGGCGACGATCAGTTCATCCACTGTGGGGAAACGCTCCCGGGTGGCGAAGGCCCGCCGCGCGTCCACCACCCGCACGCGGAAGCCCAGCGTCTGCGAAAGCGTCACCAATGGCACCGCCACGTGCACCGCGCCGACGATGACCAGCGTGGGCGGCGGGGTGAAGACCTCGAGGAAGACGTCCCCTTCGACTTTGCTCAGGGCAACCCCTTCGACTTCGCCCAGGACAGGCCCTTCGGGATAGTGGCGCAACTCGGCAGCCGGGCCAGGAAACAACGCGGTCAACCCGGGGGCCAGGGAGCGATCCCCCTCCAGGCGGCCGTCGGGCCAGGCGAGCAGGTGGCCGCCGCCGTCGAGGCGGGTCGCCAGCGCGACGGTCTCCTCTGTCTCCAGCGGGGCCAGCAGCCTTCGATGGGCATCCACCAGCGGTTCGACGTAGACCTCGATAGTACCCCCGCAGGCCAACCCCACCTCCCAGCCAGACTCGTCCACTGCGCTGTAGCGGAGTCGCTTCGGCGGCCCGCCGGAGAGCACCTCCTGCGCCTCCTCGAAGACCGCCCCCTCCACGCACCCGCCGCTGACCGATCCGGTCATCTGGCCAGAACCGGTCATCGCCAAACGCGAGCCCAGTGGGCGGGGCGAGGAGCCCTCGGCCCACACCACCGTCGCCAGCGCGATTTGCTCACCGGAAGCGAGCCAACGGTTCAGATCATCCAGGATTTCTCTCATCGAACCTCACGTTTGCAAAGATCATCGGAACTCCTGATTATGGAGTCGAGGCTTTAGCCGGTCAGGATATCGTCTGCCAGCCGTGGCCGCCTTCCAACTCTGAAGGAGCAGGGACCTGTCACTCATTGTAACTTACCTCCCTATACAGAAGAAAGCACCACCTGACCGCCCATCATGTCTGGCATCTCATCCCAGGTGCGATCCTGGAGAACCCGCCCTGTGCGTTTCTTCCTGACTCCTCCCCATTGCTTGAAAAAGAAGGGGGTATTGGCTGCAAGACACTGGTCTCTGATGCTAATCACCCACTCTTCTTTGATAGGTCTGGCCCCAGGTCCAGACTCGCCTCCGACAATCACCCAACCTATGCCACGCAGGTCGAGGTTCGGCAACGGCTCAAGCAAAGGCTCTAGTGAGAGGAACTTGAGGTGGGCACTCGCTTGCCTGAGATGTTCGATGCGAAATGTATAGTCCTGGTTTTCCACGCTGACGCCCATTCACACGTTGGAGGGCCAGTCAATCCCCTGATTGAGTTCGAGTAGTCTCCTGGAACGCTTGGTGAGCACCTGGAATGTATGCCACGAGGCGCGGCGCATAACGTCAAAGACCTTGTGGATGAATTCCAGCGGCACGTCTTCGTGGAAGAGGTCACTCATTGAGTTGACAAAGACCATCTGCGGCTTCTTCCAGCGCAGTGGCAACTCCAGCATGTGTTCGTGTATGGTCAACTCGAAGCCATTGACATAGTTGGGTTGTCCCATAGCACGCAGTCGCAGCGCCATGCGTTCAGCATAGCAGTGTTTGCATCCCGGACTGACTTTAGTGCAGCCTGTCACTGGATTCCAGGTGGATTCTGTCCACTCGATGCTCGAACGGGATCCCACGAATTATGCTCCTTCTGGCGGAAGTGGTCGGCGGCCTGTGCATCAGCGTAGAAACTTCGGACAGGCTCTTGACAAACACCCCTTTTGTGGTGTATAATGTAGATGAAAGATGGATTGGGGGTATCCCGGTCGCAAAGCGCGGGCCTGTTATGGCTCGCGTTTTGTTTTGGTTTCCCAAAGCAGGTAATGTTCGAAAGTGGGCTGAGGGAAGATTTTCAGTCCATAACCCAAAATGCTTCCTCGCTGATGGCGGGAGGTAGGATAGGGTGCTGCGTCAATCTTGTCGTAAATGACATCGAACGCCTTTTGCTCCACCTGGGGACGCAGCACTTGGGCCGCAATGGGATAGGCCACCAGATCGGCTATCTGTAAGCCGACGATATTTTTTGCCTTCTTCTCCATCCACAGTCCCGTAACGTTGCTCAGGTCTCGCTGATAAGATGTGCCTGAACTTTGCAGTCGCCAATACTCGGCCTTGAGTAACTGATCTGGCTGCTTCCCCCGGGACTCTGCCAAAATATACCCTGTGGCACTGATGTTTTGCCGACGCATCAGTAGGGAGTAGCGCTCCAGGATGAACTCCAACGAGAGATAATAAGGATGGCGTGCTTGGTCTCCATATTTGTTAAGATGAGCCCACTTTAAGAGCACCACCGAAAGGATGCTAAAATCCAGTGTCCGCATCAGGCCATTCAGTGCAGTGTAAAACTCTCCACGTTTCTTTGCATCGCCGAGAAAAGCGAAAGGCCCCTGGTGTTTGCGAATGTCTCGTGAGTGCAGGATAACATCTGTGGTGCCCCAGAATCGCTTTTTGAATGCATCCACCCTGGGTCTAACGACCTGGTGGTAGTAACGCCGCTCGAAGGTACACCCCGCCAGGCAGAAGCCGGGAAAGTTATGGTCAATGGCGCGAAGGTTGTGGTCGCCGGTCTCGTCCATGAACAGCACATAATCCATCTGGGTGGCCCTTTAGTGATGATATGAATTTACGCTCTTCAGCCCCTTACCCCTACGTCACGGCCTGGGGTTCTTGGCTCCTGGCCGCGTGCCCTCACCCATACACCCCCGCCACCCGCTCGTTTATCTCCCGCTCCACTTCCGCAACGCGGCCCGCAGCCTCCGGCGGCAGGGGATAGCCGTGTTGCTCGAACGCGGGAATCTTGAAACACGAAATTCACGAAAGGACTCGAAACGCACGAAAGGCGGGCTCTCTTTCGCGTCTTTCGCAGATTTCGCGTTATTCGTGATCCAAACATCCGAGCAGCAATCCCCCTACTCATCAGGGCTATCTTTCGGACTGACTTTTGTGCCCCTCCTCAGATACCGGTGCTCATAGACGGGCAGCAGCAGGCCGGCCAGCAGCCGCTCAAGCAGGCTGGTGGGCTCAATTGTGCCCAGGGCTTCGATGGCGTGGCCTTGGGTGATGATGCGGCTGGTGAGTTCGGAGTCATTCATTTCAGATGATCTCAAGCCCTTCCTTGAGACGTTGGATTTCCGAACCAAGTTTGCCTGGCAGGCCTCTTCCAAACTGAAGTGCTCGTTTAAGTGCAAGCAGCGTCATGCCATCTAGCTTCTCTTTATCCCCTGGGTGCCCTTTAGTAGGATCTGAACCTACCCAACTGTCTATGACCCAATCTCTTCCTCGCTTGGCATACATAAGGTGATCGTAGAACAGGGTTAATGATGCCAACAGGTGAGGATCTAACAACCTAGGCAATTCTCCGCTGGGCTGCAATATGTCCCAAAATGGAGTAGGCATCCTGATTTCCACTCCCCATCCGGTCTCTTGGAATGCGTTGATCAGCCCAGGCAGCGTTGAGATGAGATGCTTAATCTCGTCTTTCAGAAGTTCGAGGTAGCCTATTGCTTTCTCGTGTTCTGCTCTTTTCTCGTCCTTACGTTGCTGGCTGCGCTCGAAGGCACCCAGCCGTTTGCCAACCCACAAACCTAAGAGCGTCCCAAGAACCGCACCGGCCAAGAGGTCTGAAAGAAAGTTAGCGAGGAAATCATTCCAGAAGCTATTGCACATCTTGTCCCTCCGAACACTTTTTCTCTACTAAGCCTTTATTACTTGAATCTATGGCGCAAACCGCCGCCAGTGCCGCAGTCGGAGGTTTCCCGCAGTCATTGGCTACTCTTAACCGGACTTGACCCCTTTCGCTCTTCTTCCCGTGAACCAGCCCCAGCCGACGATGGCGAGTACTGCCGCAACGAAGGTTGCCATAATGACATAGATGCCATCATAAATCCGACCGATATCTTGCTCTATGGATTGGCAACTTTGCTGGAGATGCTTCACATCTTTACTCAACAGTGTAAGTCCTAGGGCTTTGGCTGGGTTGTCAAGCACAGCTTGTTCTATTACTTGGAGTCTGCCGTTCAGCAAATCGAGGTCACTGCGAACTTGGGCCAATTGGGAACTCACAGCAACATCTGAAGAAGTCTGCGAAAGGGCCTCGACTCTTTGCTGAAGCACAGTCACTTCATTCTGCGCACTGCTCAGTTCGGTCTCAATTGCCGCAAGGTCGGACATCGTCGGTTCGCGCACAAGGTGAGGACCTGTAGTGACATATCCCGCGATGAGTGTACCCACAACAAGAATGAATGTGACCAGAGCCATAAGGCCAGTCGGAAGGAATGCCAATTGGAATGGCCGCTCTGCGGGCGTTTGGTTTGCTCTCTCTGTTTGACTCATTCTTACCTCCAGTGATTGATGTAGAGTATCAATTGCGGGAAACGGTTGTTTGGCGAAAACGGTGACGCACTGCAGCACCTACAAGATGGGAACCCCACGACTATGCTCTGTGCACTTGCCCCCTGAGCAATCGTTGCCAACTGAACACATCTTATCACGTCTGTTGGCACGGTGCAAGTAGGTTCATCGCGCGGCGGCGGGCCGATCGCGCTATCCAGCCTCCAGCTCTCTATGCTTCAAAACGACAACCCCCTGCCCACGCGGGTAGGGGGCCGTTTGTCAGGTGCATAGGCTCAATCATTCACCGACTGCGGTCACCATGGCCACCTTTAGTTTCGCTGCGTTTGCCTGCCAGCCCGCCCCTACACCCCATACAACGCCGCCACCCGCTCGTTTATCTCCCGCTCCACTTTCGCAACACAGCCCGCAGCCTCCGGCGGCAGGGGGTAGCCGTGCTGTTCGAACGCGGGGGGCTTGAAACACGAAGTTCACGAAAGGGCTCGAAAGGATGGGCTCCCTTTCGCGTTTTTCGCAGATTCCGCGCCATTCGTGATCCAAACACCCCACCTACCTCAAACTCCGCGCCTTTTTTCAGCCGTGCCTCCACCAGGTTGACCACGGCCTCGTAGACCGCGTCGCGCTCGCCTTGCGTCAGTCCCAGCACGTCTATGAATACAACTCCGCCACCCGCTCGTCAATCTCTCGCTCTAGTTCCGCGACGCACGCCGCGGCCTCGGGCGGCAAGGGATAGCCATGTTGCTCGAACTCGGCCAGGATAGCATCCACCAGCCGGACGAACTCCTCCTGCTCCTCCATCGGGATGGGCGCGATAGGCAGAGGCTTCCAGTCATTGGGGTAGACGTGAATCTTGCTGCGCCGTCGCCGCGCCAGCCAATCACGGGCGAAGGTCGAGTTCATAATCGCCAGCAGGTACTTGGGGTGGAACTGCTGCGAAAGTTTCTCTCGTTCCTCGCGGTCGCCGTCGGGCGACTGTGAGCGGTACTTGGCAGTTTTGCTAATGGACCGATTGACTACGCCTTTGAGGTGGTGCCAGGGCACGAAGATGCAAGACGTATGCGTTGTAATCAACTGGCGGTTATCGTACATCACGGGTGGTCCGCCTGCAGCGACGACGAGCGCAAGTAACTTCTCTTCGGCTCCGTGAAGTTCAGGGAACGTCTTACGTCGGAACTTTGCTGGCGCACGTTCCGTTCCCCACTCCAACCAGCGCACGCGCCGAATCCACCACCGTACGATATCTTTGCCTTCAATGTAGGGCTTTGGATGGAGTTCGTCTTTTACTGACGACAGCACGTCTTCGGTCACGAACTCTCCCCTGTACCGTTTCTCATCGCTACTCGCGGCTATACCGTAGCTGATGTAGCAGATCTGCGTCAACGGAACGAGTGTTTCGTCTATCTCTATGGGCCTCTGCCCATCCGGGCGGAAAAGAGCCCGGCCAAAGCGGGTCTGCGGCGAGGCCGACAGCGCTTTGATGTGGTCATCAAAGTCCTCCGGCTTATCCCCCCAGCGGCGGGAGCGCAGGGGGGTGTGGTCGTCGCCAGGCTCAGCACGGGCAAAATGCAGGATGGTGTTGTTGACGCCAGCCTCGAACAGCGGGATGTCGGAGCAGAAATCCAGCCGCTCTATGCGGGCGTCGGTCAGGAAGAACTCGTGTGACTTGCGAGCGTATTTGGCGGCGTTATAGGCGTCGGAGATGATGAATACCATCTGCCCGTTGGGGCGCAGCAGTTGGTAGGCCCGTTCCAGGAAGGGGATGTACAGGTCCCACTTTTCGTAGAGCGTCTTGTATATCTTGCTGCCTTTCAAGTCCTTGCGATATTGCTGCCAGCGGGCGATGGCCTCCTGGCGCTCCTCTTCGTTCTGGATGTGGCGGTACTGGGCATCGGCACGCACATAGGGCGGATTGGCGAGGACAATGTGGAAGCCACCGCCCTCACCCCCCGGCCCCCTCTCCGCCCCCCCCCGGTCCCCCCCAACTCTGGGGGGGAAGGCGGGAGAGGGGGAGCAGACCTCGGCGAACTCCACCGCCCAGTCGAATCCCATCGTATCCGCAGGTCGGCCAGCCCAGGCTGCGATCTCGGCCCGCAGCCCCTCGATCTGCTCTCGCAGGGTCAATTTCTCGCCGCCGTGAGCCATCAAGTAGTTGGCCTTCAGGCGGAAAAACCTCTCGACGAGTTCTTTCCGAAAACCTGTTCCAAGACCGCCGGACGGGTCGGGCGCGGTCAGGCTGTCGCCCACCTCGATCTTAAAGTCCAGGTTGGGCAACGGCGGTGGAGTCCCGTCCTCAAAATCCACTACCAGTGAGAGCCAAAGCCGCAAGCGGGCGATGTTGACGGCGAAGGGATCAATGTCCACGCCGTACAGGTTGTTCTGAATGATCTCCAGTTTGCGCTGATAGGCGGTCAGTGGGTCAAGGCCGCGCGTGGCGAACAGGCAGACGCGCAGTTCCAGCAATTCGTGCAGCAAACCCAGCAGGTAAGCGCCACTGCCACAGGCAAGGTCGCACACCCTAACAATCTTGAGCGCGTCCAGCACTGCCTCGGGGTTCACCAGGCCAACCGGATCGTGTTCATCCACAAACGCGGCCAGGGCTTTGGATGACTCCTGCGGGCAGGCGGATTGCAGGTAGCCTTTCAGTGCCTCGCGTCCCATAAAGGCCACCACCGGCTTGGGGGTGTAATAACTGCCGGTTTCGTGTCGCCCCGTGACCAACTCCTCGAAAATCCGGCCCAACATCTCCGGATCCACCGCCACCTCCACGTCCAGTGGCGTGCTCTCGGTGACGGTAAAGTTGAAGCGGTAGAACAACTTGTCTAATGCCGGGTTGATGGCCTCGTCGGGCACGGCGATGGTCGGGTCGCGATCCTCGTCGTCTTCCTCGAACAATCCGCCATTGAGGTAGGGTACGTCACCGATGCGAGTTTGCAGGACGCCGTCGCGCCGGATGCCGACGACGTTCACTTCGTGGGGCGTGTTGAGCCCGGAGAAGAACAGCAACTTGAGCCGGTCACGGTAAGAGTTGGCGTCGGGGTTGGTCCGCTTTTCGCGTCGGTGATCTTCCCACAGTGCGTGCAGATAGTCCCGAGAACCATTGAAACTCAGCCAACCCTTGCGCTCCAGGAACACAAGGAACATCAGGCGGTTGAGTAATTTCTGGGTAAACAGCCGCCTGGTGTCGCCGCTGATGCCAGTGATTTGTCCCTCAGCAGCCTCAAAGACAGCGCGATAGGTGGTGAAAAAGCGGCGAGTAATGGCCTCCACGTCAAAGGCAGCGTTCAGTTTGTCGGTGACGACGGTGACCGGCGGCTCGCCGAACAATCCCAGTTCCTCGACGGTGAAGGCCAACTCTCCCAACTGTTCGATGGTGGTGCGGGCGGGCGAGCCAACGGCGTAGGGCAGCGCGCGCATCTCAATCTTGTTCTTCGGCCGTTGCCGTGCCCAGACGAAGGTGGCCTGTTGGTCGTCGTTGGTGACGTAGGTCAGCAGGTGCTCAATGTAGGTGGGGGCCAGGGCGCGATGCACGGCCCGGCGCTGGGTGACGTTGGGCGGTTTGTCGTAGGGCCAGTCCACGCGGAAGACGGGCAGGCCGCTCAGTTGGGCCACCGGCGTAAAGGCGAGTTGGGCTTTTTCCTGGCGGCGAATCGTGACCTCTCGCGTGAACGCACTCGCCTGCGGCCGGCCCCACAGCAGCGTTTCGTTAAACAGCGGCGCCAGGTTATCCCGCAGATGTGGGCTGTTGAGGTGAGTTTCGATGGTCGAAAGCAGGTCAGGCATGTGCTTTTCCTCCCCGGTGTAGGTGGCTCTGGTTTATCGACACCCTAACGGCAAATTCGTCGTTAGGGCGATCATAGGAGTTCATATCGGGTCCACCGCTTTGTGCCGACCTTGCAGATGAGTCCCTGTCGCCGTATTCGGAACTATTCGGAACTATTCGGAACTGGGCAACACATATCTTGTTCCCCGTGTACGGCCTGTACGGATCACCAGGCCCCGCTCCGCCAAATTGTTCAGGTCTTTACGTGCCATGCGTTCGCTAATTCCTGGCGCGATTTCTTTACAGTAGATCACCGACGTGATCTCTCCACGACTTTCCAGGTATTGCATTGCCTTCACCTGTCCCCAGACTTCGGAAGTCTAGATCACTGGGGAGAAGGGCGACAGGGCCGCTTTTAGATGATCCACAAAGTGTTTCAGAGCTGGGTCAGCCTGTTGTGCCGCGTACAGATCCATGGCTTTTACAACGTCGTTCCCATATTCGGCACCGCCCAACCATGGCTTGATGCCGGCATCGGCAAAGACACCCAGTATAGCCCGTTTGTATCGCCCGCGTTCACACTTGTAAGCAGGTGGCACGGGCCGAATCCCTGCACCAATCGCCTGCTGCAAGCCCCCAGGGTCGGCTATGTACCAGCGTTCGATGTGCGGGTCGGGAATGGCACAGACCAACTGTCCTGCATATCCATAATCCTCTGCGACCCGCCTGATCTCGTTGTGCTTCTCTGTGTACCCCTGGCAGTTCCCATCAATGGCCACGACCAGCACCGGTGTGGGTGGAATACGCCCGCGCTGCACGTCACGCAGGAAGTGCCGCAGTTCAGTCATTGCTTGTCCTTTGCCCCCGCTGGCGTTGTAAATGACGTGTTCCAGCGCCTCTGACGCCAGCCCGGCCTCCTGGCCCACCCGCCTGACCAACGCGGTGATAAACTTTTCGTGGGCAATGTCCTCCAAAAAGTACCCCACTCTGAGTCTAGCCATCGAAATCCCCCCGGACCATCCGCTCCGTGAAAGCAAGGGGCTGCTCATCGAGCGCGTGGGCAATCTCCCGCTCCCGGAACAGTCCACCTAGTGAACTGAAGGGAACAAAGATGCTACTGCGTCCCTCTTTGCGGCAGACAACCAATGCCTCGTCTTCAAAGTAGGATGGCAATATAGGAGAATGGGTGTTGACCAGAACCTGCGTCTCTCTGGACTCGGCTGCGTTTTTGAAAAGGTCGGCGATAAGTTTGAGCCGGCGGGGATGGACGCCGTTCTCTGGTTCCTCGTAGCCGATGACGGTCGTGGCTGCCAGAGGGTTGACGATGGCCAACAAGGCCAGAATGCGCAGCGTGCCCTCCGAGATGACCCGCACCGAGTAAGGAACACCGCCCTCCACAATGCGCAATTGCAACATCCCTTGCCGGTCGGGTTCAACTTCCAACTGCTGAACCGTCGGGAGCAGCGTGTCCAGGGCGCGCACGGCGGCCTGATATTGCGCGGGTGTTTTGGCCCGCAGGGTATTGTAGAACGCCGCCAGGTCAGCCCCCGATGGCTCCAGTGTATTCACCTCTTTGATCGGTGTATCGGCACGCATCGCCCGAGGTTCCAGGTAATAAAAGTGCCAGCGGGTCAATTCCTCTTTGAACGCGGTGATGTGGGGATAGTGAGATGCGTACAAATCAGTCGAAATCAGGGTGTGATTCAGGCCGACGTCGTGGTAAGTTGGATGCGCCTGCCCCTCCATGCGCAGGTGCAGCCGTCCATCCATTCTCTCAATGAACGGATTGCGCGACTGGCGCACGGAACCATCTCGATTCAAAGCCCTCAATTGTTCATTGAGGACGCGCAGGTGGCCGGAATCGGTCATCATTTCTATGGTGAGAACGTAGCGCAAATACGTCTCCCGCACCCTCTGACGTGGGGGGCGCGACAGCCCCTCCCGCATCTGTTGGATCTGACGCTCAACGTCACGGACGACCTGGGGGGACAATTCGACATCCATCTCTATGGTGAATTGGACCGTCTTCTGGGCCATCAACCCCTCGATGCCCCGCTCTCCATAAAAGAACGCTTCCAGCGGCGCTCCCCTGTGCCGGTCAAAGGCTGACTTGAGGCTCTTGGCAGTTGCCATACGGCTGAGCAAGCCCAAGGCGTCAAACAGATTGCTCTTTCCGGCCGCGTTGGGACCAATAAAAACCGTCAATGGACTCAGGTGGATTTCGATATCCCGCAGCGATTTATAGTTCGTGATCTTCACCCGTCGTATCACAACTTGCCTCCTTTCGAGTATCCAGAGTTTCTGCCAATGTAACTACTCAGCCACCCCCACGCGGAGCGTTGAAACGCCCCGCTGATACGGCGAAACCCGTTAAAACGGGTTAGAAAGTCGCGTTTTAGTGCGTTTTAACGCACTTTGCGTATCAGCCGATGGTTTCAACCATCGGCGGGGCAAACGGGTGAGTAGTTACTGCCAATCCCATCGAACAAACAATGATCGGCTCCGGCACCGGCAGTTCCTCGGTGATTCTGACCAGCCGCTCGTCGGCGTAGAGATTAACCACCATCTTGGCCAGGCCCGGGCCGGGGATGCCCAGCCGCAACTGGCGGCCCAGCGCCTTGCGGGCCCGCTCGGTGAGGGGGAAGCGGAAAAGGGCGTCAAAGGCCCGGTCCAGGTCTGACGTGTCCTGGCCGGTCTGCCTGAGCGCCTCCCGATAGGTTTTCAGCCGTTCGTACACCTTGCGGCGGGTGCTGCGCAGCGAACCGAGTTGCCCGCCCAGGTTACTCAATTCGCCCACCGCCTGTTCGATGGCCTGGGCAGTCAGGTCGTGATGATCGGGACGGCGGGGCAAGGCGGGTGTTTCGGGGGCACAGGCGGCGGCGCGCAGGATGGCTGTCATAGACTGCGAGACGACGTTCCCAGCCTCGTCCACACGCACCAGCGCGTCGGCCCCGTCGGGGAAGCGCAGGTAGACCAACGCGCCGGGGGGATCAGCCCCCCCTACATCCCCCCTGCTGGGGGGGATAGCCACCCCTTCCTCCCCCCCGCCGGGGGGGAAGCCCTCCTCCTCCTCCTCCCCCCCGCTGGGGGGGACAGCCTCCCCTACCTCCCCCCCAATGGGGGGGACAGAGGGGGGGCGGTGCGGACGAGTAGCATAGACCACGGGTGGCAGACGCTCGGCCTGGCGGCGGGCCTCTTCAGACGCGCTGTTCCATACCTGCAAGGCCAGGCTGGCCAGATCCACATCTTCGTCCTCGTCTTCGTCGAGCACATTAGCCTTTTCAGTGTACAGGTCGCGCAACTTTTCGGCCACCTCTTCGCCGAAGAACGATTCGTCGGTGCCGATGACCTCCTGGTTCTCCTGTAAACGTTGGCTGAGCCGGGCGCGCAACCGGATAATGTGCTCCACGCCCTCGGCAGGCTCGAACAAGTAGACCAGGATCGTGTCGCGCTGCTGGCCGATACGGTCCACGCGGCCGGCCCGCTGGATCAACCGGATGATGGCCCAGGGCAGGTCGTAATTGACGACGATGGCGCAGTCTTGCAGGTTTTGTCCCTCGGCCAGCACGTCGGTGGCGATCAGGACACGCAGTCCTGTTTCACCGGGCCTGAGCGTGTAGTTGTTGCTGTCCGGGCTGAAGCGCCGGGCCAGGGCCGTCGGATTGGTGGCCTGGGACGTGACGGCAGCCAGGACTTCGGCGAGCTCAGTCGAGCCGTCAGCAACGCCTCGCTGTTGGAGTTGTTCGGCCAGGTAGCACGCCGTGTCGGCGAATTGGGTGAAGACCAGCACTTTCTCGTGTGGGTGCTTTTCGGTCAGCAAATGGTAGAGGGCATCCAGTTTGGCGTCACGCTGGGGGTCCCAGGGGCCAGCCGTGACAACGAGCCCCAGCAGGGCTTTGGCATCGGCCAGCAAATCCTTTCGCAGACCGTCGCTCTTGAAATCGCCCTTGAAAAAGAAGCGCGGACTCAACCACTGGAAGCGAGTCCGATATTGTGTCCGGTAGGCTTCGTAGACCTGTGCCGCGCGGGCGCGGTAAGCGTCGAGACTGTCACCCGCAACAGCGGTAATATCATCGTGGGGCAAGATGCCATCTTGCCCTACGTCGGTGTCGGAGATGGCCGTATCCAGCACGGCTGCGTCCTGGGCGCCGATGGGGATAGGCAAGTCGTTTTCCAGCGCGTGCAACGTAACCAGGTTGCGCAGGACGTGGCGTCGAAGCGAGAGCAGGAAACTGCTGCCGCTGCTCTCCAGTCGTTTGAACAGGTTGGTGCGCGAGAAGCCGATCAGACGTCTGCCGGCGCGGTTCAGGTTGTCCAGAATGCGCTTCTCCTCTGGGCTCGCGCCCTTCTCAGCCCTGGGGTGCAGGTAATTCGCCAGCCCGTAGCGAGGCAGGGACAGGCTCTGGATCACATCCACGACGCTGTCGCGGTAAAGGCGGGCGTATTGATCGTTGGGATCGGTATCGTTAAGGTCGAAGGGCAGTTTGCGCGGTTGACGCAGGGGGAAGTAGAATGGTTGACCATTAATCAAAACGTAGTAACGCTGCTTTTCGGCATCGTATTGGGCGTAGTTGTCCATGATGAAGCGGCGGGTGCGGCGCACCATAAAAAGCCGCATCAGGTCGCGCCAGTCGTCGGGGAAGTCGCTTTGCTCGAAAGCCCGCAGCGAGCGAGGTGAAGCCTGGTAACGAGCCCTGAAGTCGGCCTCATTGAAGCCCCGCGCTCTCCACGCCTGAAAGAACTTTTCGGGGCGCAGGCCCAGGTCGCGGTTCTCATCCAGAAAGAGCCGCAACTGGTTGCCGACATCGGTAAACTGCTTGTTGTAGGGGGTGGCGGTGACCAACAGACAGCGGGCATCGTTGGCCTCAATGTATTCGTGGATAGCCTGGTAGCGCTTGCCCTCCCGGTTGCGCAGGTTGTGGCTTTCGTCAATGATGACCAGACGGTAGCGGCCAGGTAACTCGAACAGCGTGTTCAATACCTTGCCCATAGATAACACATACGCGCTCAAGTTGTACTGTTCAACATACTGCTGCCACATGTCACTAAGGTTGGGCGGGCAGAGAACGAGTGTCCGTCCACCTTCATCTTCCTCGAATATCTTGGCCACGGCGGTGGCCATGAGCGTCTTGCCCAGGCCCACCACGTCGCCCAGCAACACACCGCCGCGCTGGTGCAGGTGGTGCGCGACCAGCGACACGGCGGCCGCTTGAAAGTCAAGCATCACGCCCTGAAATTCTTTGGGCAGCCTGAACTCCCGTTCACCCTCCCGCGCTTCCTCTGAGAGATGGTAGATCATTTTCAGGTAGACCAGGTAGGGAGCGACCAGTTCCTCTCTGGCCCAACTGGTCTCGATGAGTGTCGCCAGTTCATCGGAAATGTCGAAGGCAAAGGGGTCGTTCCAGCGGTCGTCGAACCAACGCTGCAACTTGCGGGCGGCGTCCTGGTCCAACACGTCCACGTTGAGTTCGCCCTGCCCCGATAAGCCGGCCTGGGTCAGATTGCTGCTGCCCAGGTAGGCAACCAGCGTGGCAATGGGGTCGGCGCGGCGAATGAGGTAGAGTTTGGCGTGCAGCGGATAGCGTAGAAAGAGTTTCGTCCGCACCTGGCGCGCGCGAAGTTGGCGGGCCAGGTGCTGCAAACCGCGCTCCGCTTCGGCGGTTGGTACGCCGAACTCCAGTTGCTCTTTGAAACTCTCGGCTGCCTTACGTCGCAGCCGGGCGGCGGTTGGGCCGTCCAGCAAAGTCTCTTGCCGGACCGACTTCGGCGAGCCCTCGGCCTGAGGCTCGGCCCGAAGGCTCAGCCGAGCCGCCCGTTGTGCCAAACGCATCTCCTCTTCCGGGGCGCGACGCATCCCCACCAGCACGCGCACGCAGTGCTCGTCGCTGCCGTCGAAGTGGGCGGCCACGATGTCGGCCAGCCGACCCCAGCCGCGCAGGTTGAAATAGCCGACGCAGCAATCGGCCGATTGCGCATCCTGCAATGTGATGCGTAGGGCATCTAGAAGGTGCTGCTCAATGTTATCGTAGATCGTGGGCATGGAGTACCTCTCTGCTTATCGGGCACACCTGATTGTAGCCCAGACGGGGAATGCAGTCAAGCCGGTGCAGCCACAAAACAAACTGGCTCTACGCGGATTCGTGGGGTGCTCCAAGCGGGTATGTCACCCGCGTCCCACATCTGGGGCAATGCAGTGTCTTAGCCCCACCGACGGGGGTGGCACACCATGCGCGTCAACCTAAGACAAATGACCCACGAAAGAAGCCCAGCACGCTCGCCGACCAGCCCCGCCGGGACATAAAGTGCCCCGGCTACGGAGCTACCACCCCGTAAACGGGGTTCAGGAGCCCGATTCATCGGGCGGAAGCTCCGTAGCCCGGCGACTTCATCGCCGGGCGGCCTCGGCAAGTACGGCATCCCCCTTAAGTTGACGCGTATGGGGTGGCACACCCCCTTTGAGCGAGTTTACCCCACGAATCCGCGTTGACCCAACAAACTGAGCGCGACGACCCAGGCCAACCAATTAACCAATGCAACCTGTGACGCCCCATCCACGTATACAAAAGTGAGGTTAACCGAAAGGAGAGATAGACACAATGTTGGACTTGCTGGTTTGGCTGATCAAGCTGCCGCTTGTTTTTCTGGCCTGGCTGATCAAGTTGTCGGTTGGCTTGCTGATCTGGCTGATCAAGTTGCCGTTCGTGCTGGTGGCAGTGGTGCTGATGATCGCGCTGGGACTGGTGGGTGTGGTCCTTTCGCTGCTTGGCGTGGGCCTGACCCCAGTGCTGGGGATAGGGCTGCTGATCCTGCCCATCGGCCTGGTCTTTCTGCTGGCTGCCTGGGTGATCGCGAGGCTGTTGTAGACCACGCACACCTAGGTCAAATGGGACGCAGATTCACGCAGAAATTCGCGGGATAAAGGAAATAAATCCGCGCTTCATCAGCGTTCATCCACTTCGAAACACAGCCTCTCTGCTCGCGGTGGATGACAATCCGCCGCTCTCCATCGCCGGATTGTCATCCGGCGGGAGCGCGAATCCTACAGCCTGTCAATCGCAGGTTCATTCCTTCTCCTTCCTTCGCCCGCCGCTGCAACTCACACAGTGTGTTGGTCGACTCCAACAGTCTCATCGTCGAGACGTCCAGTTCTCGCAATTCCTCCCGGCCTTTGAGCACCCGAAACGGTACATAAGGGCTATCGCCTACCTGCGAGAATTCATGGTATAATTAGAGGCGATGGACAGGAAGAGATTGGCAATACTGACGGTCGGGAGTCTGTTGTTGGCGGCCACTACAGCCGTCAACGCCACCGGCACGCCCCAGACACCGCCCGCCCCGCGTGCGCCGGTTCAGGACCATCACGTCTACCTGCCCCACGTCGTGAACAATTATCCGCCCGGCCCGCCCCTCTATCGCCTCTACGCCGACCCCGGCGACCTGGTGTGGCTGGCGCAGGACCCCTACCGGGACGAGACCATCCCCGCCACGTTCGTCTACGAACGCGATTGGGAGGTGGACATCCGCTACCGGGGTGACACCGCCCGCCTGATGCCCAAGAAGTGCTGGAAAGTCTTCTTCCCCGGCTCCGACCTTTTCCAGGGGCAGGGGGGGGTCTTGCAGAAAGAACTGAATCTCAACGCCGACTACGTGGATCAGACGCTGTTGCGCAGTTACATCGGCTACGATCTCTTCACTCGCGCGGGCGTGCCCGCCCCGCGTGCTGGCTATGCCCGCCTGTACATCAACGATGGGTACTATGGCCTCTTCTCCCAGGTCGAGCAGGTTGACGGGCGCTTTCTCCATCGGCTGGGCATTGAGATACACGGCAACCTGTACAAGCCGTTCTACGGCAATCTGGGTCTGGAGGAAAACGATTGGTGGTACGACTACCATTACCCCAAGAAGACCAACCGGCAGAGCGGCCACGAGGACATGGTTGCTTTTATCGAACTGATCAACTATACATCCGACGGGCAGTTCTCGGAGACGATCGCAGAGGTGCTGGACGTCAACGGTTGGCTCGACTGGTACGCCGTCAACATCCTCATCGGCAACTTCGAGATGACGAACAAGAATTACTATCTCTACCACGATTTCAGCACCGGCCGCTGGATGATTCTCCCCTGGGACGTGGACATCTCCTTTGGACACAACGAGGGGCACGAATACGGGCTCTTTGACCGGGACATCAGTTGGGACAACCCCATTGACACCGGCGCCGATCCGACAAGCAAGTACAACCATCTGATTGATCGCATGATGGACGTGCCAGAATTTCGTTTCTACCATTGCCGCCGCCTGACGGAGTTGATGGCCGACGAGTTCAGCCCCACTGAGATGTTCCCGCGCATTGACGAGACCTTCGCGACCATCCGTGATGCTGGCCTGGCCGACCCGAACCGGTGGCGACCGGACGAACTCTACGGCACGTCCGGCTTCGAGGACGGCCCAGACGAGTTGAGAACCTACATTACTAACCGCATCCAGTTCCTTGAGGACGAGATGCTCACCTTCTGCCCCGACATGGAGGCGGGCCTCACTATAAACGAGTTTATGGCCGACAATGGCAGCACCGTCGCTGACGAGGCCGGCGATTACGATGGCTGGATCGAGATTTACAACAGCAGTTCTACGCTGACCTGGAACCTGGGCGGGATGTATCTGACCGATGACCTGAGCAACCCGACGAAGTGGCGTGTCCCCGACGACACACTCATCTCGCCGGGTGGCACACTCCTCTTCTGGGCCGACGGCGAAGAGGACGAGGGGCCACTGCACACCAACTTTGCGCTGGACGTGGGCGGAGGCCAAATCGGTCTCTTCGATCGAGACGTCTTCAACAACGTGGCCATCTCCACGCTGACCTACGGGGCCCAGACGACCGATGTCTCCTACGGACGTCTGCCCGACGGTGGCGAAACCTGGCAGTTCTTCGTCAAGCCCACCCCTGGCTGGTGCAATCGGGGCCGCCCCCCCATCATCAGCGGGACCGCCCACGCACCGACCCGGCCAACCAGCAGCGACCGCGTCACCGTCGCGGCACTCATCAGCGACGAGGGAGGCACACTAATAGCCACCCTGTGGTATCGCGCCTTCGAGCCTGGCGCATCCCCACCGCACTACCAGCAGATGGAGATGCACGACGATGGCGCCCACGGCGACGGCGGCCCCAGCGACGGAATTTACGGGGCCTTCATCCCACCCCACAGCGACGGTACCTGGGTGGAGTACTACGTCGAGGCGGAGGATGAGGAGGGTTTGGTGACTGTGGACCGTCCCGGCTGGCCGCAGGGTGACTACCGCTACATCGTCGGCTGGCAGCGCCCACCGCTAACCATCAACGAATTGATGGCGCTCAATACTCACACGCTGGAGGATGAGGACGGTGACGACGACGACTGGATCGAAATCTACAACGCCGGACCGGACGATATTGACGTCGGCGGGATGTATCTCTCCAACAACGTCGGCCTTTCTACCCAGTTCCAGATCCCCGCTGACACCGTCGTCCCCGCTGGTGACCGCCTCCTCCTGTGGGCCGACGGAGACGGTGAGGGTTTCCACCTCAACTTCAAACTGTCCGGCGCAGGCGAGTACGTGGGCCTGTTCGATGGCCAGGCGCACTACTACGCTCCCATTGACGCGGTCTACTTCGACCCACAGACGCCGGACGTCTCCTGGGGTCGCTTCCCCGACGGGACCGGTGAGTGGCACGCGATGGACGTTCCCACGCCTGGCGGGGCTAACCGGCTGCTGCCTCCCCAATTCTCGCAGGTGGCACGCACGCCTGCCTGGCCTGGCGCTGGCGAGGGGGTGACCGTGACCGCCGTCATTACCGCCGGCAGTCCCATCGCCTCCGTCACCCTATGGTACGACGCCGGGACTGGCTTCCAGCCTGTGCCAATGACCGCTGTCGGCACCGGTGGGACAAGTTGGCAACTTGTCCTACCCCCGCAGCCCGATGGCACGCTGGTAGACTACTACCTGGAGGCGGTGGATGGCGGGGGTCAGAGGACGCTTCATCCCACCGCTGCCCCCACGGTCACGCATCGCTACCTGGTCGGCTATGCACCTCCGGCCGTGCTCGTCAACGAGTTCCTGGCCGACAACGAGAGCGTCAACCAGGACGAGTCGGGGGAATACGACGACTGGGTGGAGTTGTACAATGGTGGCACTGCCATGGTCGCGTTGGACGGGATGTATCTCACGGACGATATGAGCGAGCCGAGGAAGTGGCAATTTCCGGCCGGCACCACCATCCCGCCGGGAGGCTACCTGCTGGTGTGGTGCGACGAGGACGCGGGACAGGGACCATTGCACGCCAACTTCAAACTGAACCGGGACGGGGAGGAGATCGGCCTCTTCGACAGCGATGTCCACAGCAACGTCCCGCTCGACACCGTCGTCTTCGACCCGCAACTGGAGGACGTCTCCTACGGCCGGCGGCCAGATGGGGCGGACACCTGGGACTTTCTAGATCCACCCACGCCAGGGGCAAGCAATGGGTGAAGCATCAAATCCCAAATCCCAAATCCCAAGCCCCAAACGGCTGATTGGTGCAGTCCTAGTGCTGGCATGTCTGACAGCGGGTGAGCCCGTCACAGCCCAGTCCGGGTCCCAAATCGTCATCAACGAGTTGCAATACCACCCTCTTTCCGACGACAGTGGCGAGGAGTACATTGAACTCTACAACGGGGGCGCGACCAGCGTGAACCTCTCCGGCTGGGAGTTCAGCGACGGCATCGCGTACACCTTCCCGAACGGCGCCTCTATCCCTCCTGGCGGCTACGTCGTCGTCGGCCACGACCCGGCCACGGTTGAGGCTGTCTACGGCATCAGCGACGTGCTGGGCCCCTTTGAGAGCACCAGTCTCTCCAACGGCGGCGAGCGGGTGGCGATTGAGGACGCCGGGGGCAGCCTGGTGGACGAGGTCACCTACGACGACCACCACCCCTGGCCCGAAGCGCCGGATGGCGATGGCCCTTCTCTGGAACTGATCAGCCCGGCCTTCGACAACGACCGCCCCTGTTCCTGGGGATCCAGCCAGCCGATTGAGAACAGCCTGGGCACCCCCGGTGCGCAGAACAGCATCTATTCGGCCGACAACATCCCCCCCTGCATCACCGACATAGTACATGCACCCACCTTTCCCACCTCCAGCCAGTCGGTGGTCGTCACGGCGGTGGTGGACGATAACAACGTGGTCGCAACAGTGACACTCCATTACCATCCCGAGTGGACGTCCGGCTACTCGACGCTGGCGATGGTGGACGACGGCAGCGGCGGGGACGAGGAGGCTGGCGACGGCGTCTACACCGCCGTCATTCCGGCGCAGGGCAACGGACTGTACGTCGAGTTCTACGTCATCGCCACCGATGACCAGGGGGCCGGGCGTACTGTGCCGGAGGGCGCACCGGGCGCCACCTCCGATGAGACTGGGCTCCCTATCACCATCAGTTACCTCTACCAGGTGGAGAACACATCGCCCACCGGCGACTTGCCCATCTACCGGCTCATCATGACGCAGGAGAACTGGGCCGAACTGACCACCCGCGATCTCTTCTCCAACGTCCTCCTGGACGCGACATTCGCTTACGATGGAGAGGCGTTCTACAACGTCGGTGTGCGCTACCGGGGCGAGAGTACCCGCAACCACTGGCCCCGCCCCTACCGCATCAAGTTTCGCGACGAGCACGAATTCGAGGACCGGGAGCGGATCAATCTGGTAAGTGACAGGTTGGCACGGGAGGCGCTGTCGCACGACCTCTTCCGGCGCGTGGGGCTGCCGGCCCCGGACACCCGCTTTGTGACGCTCTACGTCAACGAGAATCAGGAAGGCGATTACCTGGACATTGAGCAGGTGGATAACGACTTTCTGGAAGCGCACTTCCCAGACGACGACAACGGCAACCTCTATCGCGGCTACGACGGGGCGGACCTGAGTTATCGCGGTTCCGATCCCGAAGACTACCGTCCCTACTACCTCAAGGAGAACAACGAGGACGCCGACGACTACTCCGACGTCATCGCGCTGACCGGTGCACTCACCAACAGTTCCGACGAGACCTTCCGCGCTGAGGCGGAGGCGCTGGCCGATATGCGCCAGTGGCTGCGCTGGTTCGCTGTCCAGGCAGTGCTCGACAACCGCGAGGGGGCGTTGTGGTTCGGGCAAGGTGACGACTATTTTCTCTACCACCGTCCCTCCGACGACCGCTTTATCCTCATCTCCTGGGACCACGATGAAACCTTCTGCGACCCCAACCCAGATCTCTGCAACCCAGACAACTCCATTTGGAAGCCCAATCTGCCCATCGTGCGCCGCATCCTGCTCTATCCTGACTTCACCCGCTGGTACTACCAGGACATCGCCAGCATCGCAGCGGACGAATTCTCAATAGCAGAGATGTACCCACGCATTGATGCACTGCCCCGTCTGGGGTACGACGAGGGCCGGGATGAACTTAAGGAGTACGTCTCCGCCCGCATCCCGGCGCTGAATAGCCAGATACCCGATGCGACGCTCTCCATCAGCACCAACGGGGGGGCGGACTTCACCACCACACAGCCGGTAGTGACGCTGGAGGGAGCCTGCTCCCCTCTGCGCGACGTCTACGTCAACGGGAGCAGCGAGGGCGTGCAGTACCCGACGGTGACGACCTGGCGCTACACGAGCGCGCTGTGGACGCGGGACAACGTTTTCGTCATCGCCGATGGGCAAGACAGCCACACGCTCACGGTGTACTGGGATGCCTTCCACGGCGGTGCGCTGGCGGAGGACACCATAATCGCGACCAGCGCCTATCCCTACGCCATCACCGACGGCATCGTCGTGCCGGCGGATGTCACGCTGACCATTGAGCCGGGCGTGACGCTCCAATTCCAGGCGAACCGTTCGCTACGCGTTGAGGAAGGGGGGCGGTTGCTGGCAGAGGGCACCGCTGCGCAACCTATCGTCTTTACTCGGCAGGGTGACGATTACTGGGGCGGCATCCTGCTCGAATGCACCCAGGAGGACAACCGCATCATCCACGCGGTGATCGAGTACACCCGCGAGGTGATCACTAATCCGCGTACCCATGGCGTCTCGGCCTACGGCTCGCGGGTGACCATCGCCGATAGCATCATCCGGCACACCGGCTTCAGCGTCGCTGTCCAGACCTATCCCTGGCTAGGTCATGAACCAACGATCTACCTGTTGCGCAACGAGATTTATGACATCCAGAGAGACGCCGTGCACGTCACCGGCGGATACGCCTTCATCCAGGGCAACCACATCTACGACGTCCGGCATGGCGCTTATGAGTTCGAAGGCATCGAGGTCAGCCACATGATCACGCCAGCGGTGTTGCTGGACAATCACATCCACGACGTCTCCGACGACTGTATGGACCTGAACCACTCATCGGCGGTCATTGAGCGTAATGAGTTGCACCACTGCGGCGACAAGGGCATCTCCATCGGGCATCCCTCCTCCACAACGCTGATCAACAACCTGATCTACACCTGCCTGGGCCGTGATGATGACCCCTACAGCGGCACCGGCATTGCGGTCAAGGATGGTGCGGTCTCGCACATCGTGAACAATACCGTGGCCGACAGCAGGCACGGCATCTACCTGTACGAGGGACACGAGGGTGATGGCGGGGGCAACGCCACGTTGGTCAACTGCATCGTGTGGGACAATGAATCAGCAGTGGATCTGGACGCGCTCTCCACCATCACTGTCACCTACTCCGACATTGAAATGGATGGGACCGTTTGGCCCGGTGAGGAGAACATAAACGCCGACCCGCTGTTTCGCTTTTCTCAAGGTGGCGTCTACCGGCTGTTCGAGGACTCGCCATGTGTGGACACGGGCACACCGGAAGGCGCGCCGGACGAGGACATCCGGGGTGTCCACCGGCCTCAAGGCGAGAGGTATGACCGGGGAGCGCACGAGTTCTTCGAGTTCTTCTCCTGCTACCTGCCGCTGATCCTGCGATTGGATTAGATATAGTTCAATTCCCTCGCCGCCCGCGTCAGTTCGTCCCGGAACTGGGGAGCAGCGATGTTGATCAGTGCCTGCGCTCGCTGGCGGATCGTCTTGCCGTACAGGTCCGCCACTCCATACTCCGTCACCACGTAGTGGACGTGATAGCGGGAGGTGACGACCCCAGCGCCCTGCTTGAGCATGGGCACGATGCGGCTTAGAGTGTCTCTCTTGGCCGTGGCTGGCAGCGCGATGATGGGCACGCCTCCCTCGGAGCGAGACGCGCCGTAGATGAAGTCCAGTTGCCCCCCCACGCCGCTGTACAGTTTGGGGCCGATGGAGTCGGCGCACACCTGCCCCGTCAGGTCTACCTCGATGGCCGAGTTGATCGCCACCTGCCGGTAGTTCTGGGCAATGACAAAGGGATCGTTGATGTACTCGGTGCGGTGCAGTTCGATGAGCGGGTTGTCGTGCACCCACTCGTAGAGTCGCTTTGTCCCCAGCACGAAGCCAGCGGTGATCTTGCCAGGGTGCAGCGTCTTGCGGGCGTTGGTGAGCACACCGGCCTCCACCAGATCAATCACGCTATCTGAGAACAACTCGGTATGGATGCCCAGATCCCGTTTGCCGCCCAGGAAGTTGAGCACTGCGTCGGGAATCGCGCCGATGCCCATCTGCATAGTGGCCCCGTCGGGGATCAGTTCGGCGATGTGCTCGCCGATCTTGATGTGAACGTCCGAAAGCCCACCCTCTGTCATCGGCAGTTCCAGCAGAGGATAATTCACCGGCACGATGTAATCCAGGCGGCTGACGTGGATGAAGGAATCGCCCAGGCAACGTGGCATGTTCTCGTTGACCTCAGCGATGATGATTTTGGCCGTTTCGGCTGGCGATATGGTCAGTCCCGTCTCAATGCCATAGGAGCAGAAGCCATGCTCGTCGGGCGGCGAAAGGTGCACGAAGGCGACATCCAGTGGCAGGATGCCCAACTTGAAGAGCAACGTAAACTCCGAAAGGAGCACGGGGGTGAAATCCACCCGCCCCTCCCAGACTGCCTTGCGCACGTTGGGGCCGATGAAGAGGGCGTTGGCGCGGATGTGACCCTCCATCTCCGGCGCGACGTAATCGCTCGACCCGATGGTGAGGGCGTGGCAAACCTCGACGTTCTCCAACTCCGGGGCGCGGGCGACCAGTGCCTCCAGCAGTTTCTGCGGCACGCTGCAGTTGCCGGTAAGGAAGATGCGGTCACCCGACTTGATGGCTTTGATAGCCTCCTCAGCGATCGTGACACGGCGCTCGTAAGTCTGCATCCAACTCATCGTTTACTCCCTCGTTCCAGCGTAGTACGCCGCTGCCAACGGTTCGTTCACGATTTTACCGTCTCTGGTGGCAACTCCCCGGGCCAGGGCGGGCAGTTCCTCTAGCGCCTTCTCCATACCTATTTCAGCGATGCGGCGAATGTGGGGCCAGACCGCATTGTTAAAGGCGTGGGTCGCTGTGCGGGGAACCGCCCCAGGCACGTTGGGAACGCAGAAGTGAACCACCCCCTCCTCAATAAAGACAGGGTCTCGCAGCGTGGTAGGCCGGCTGGTCTCCACGCACCCGCCCTGGTCAATGCTGAAATCCATGATGACCGCCCCCTTCTTCATTGAGCGGACCATCTCACGGGTGACGATGACGGGGGTTCTGGCACCCGGCATCAGGATTGCACCGATCAGCACCTCGGCAAAGCGGGCTACGCGGGCGATGTTGAAGGGATAGGAGACCATCGTGGTGATACGTCCACCAAACTGCTGATCTATCAGGCGGAGGTTTTCCTGGTCGTGGTCGAGGATGAACACATTGGCTCCCAATCCAAGGAACGTGCGAGCAGCGTTGGTGCCCAGCACGCCGGCCCCCAGGATAGCGACCCTGGCCGCCGGGACCCCAGGCACACCACTGAGGAGCACACCCCGGCCGCCGTGGTCGCTTTGCAGGAAAGTAGCGGACAGTTGCGGGGCCATACGCCCGGCCACTTCGCTCATCGTGCGCAACACCGGCAATGTTCCATTGTCCTCTTCGATAGTCTCGTAGGCGACGGCGGTGATGCGTTTCTCCAGCAGCACCTCAACCTTGCGACGGCGGGCGGCAGCCAGATGCAGGAAGCCGGCGATGACCTGCCCTTCGCGGAGCCAATCCAGTTCCTCCTCAGTTGGTCGCACCGCTTTGAGCACCAGGTCGGCCCGGCCATAGACCTCCTCACCGGAATAGACGATGCGCCCACCAGCCCGCTCGTAGTGGTAATCGGTGAAGCCAGCCCCCAATCCGGCCTCTTTCTCGACGTAGCAGGTGTGACCGGTGCGGGTAAGTAAATCCACCCCGTAGGGGGTCAATCCCACTCGCAGTTCCAAATCCCTGCGCTCTTTCGGGATGCCAATGTTCATATCTTATTTCCTCCTTGCTCAGATGTGGGACGGACCAGAAGCACAGGGCTGTGCGCCCCTTGCAGTACCTTGCCCGCCACATTTCCATATACCCAGCGACTCATACCAGAGAGCCCGTGAGCAGTCATACTGATCAGGTCGGCCTCGACTTCGGCGGCATAGGATAGGATCTCGTCGGCCGGTGAACCCCGTCGGATAGCGATGTGCACTACCGCCCCCTGCTCGCGCAATGCGGCAGCCACGCTTCGCAGATAGACTCGCAACTGGATTTCGGCGTGATGGAACGCGGTCGTGGCGAGTCGCAACCCAGGGGGATAACTTGTCAATAGCGCCACCGCGCGATCACCCAGCCCGGTCGTCAGAACAGAGATGAGAAAGACGCGCGTGACTCCTTCCAATCCCCCCTCCAGAGGGGAGGTTCGGCGAGGACGGATGAGCGCTTTCACATAAGGCAATACCTGCTCCGCCAGTTCAGAGCCGTCCAGCGGCACCAGGATGCGCTGGTACGTAGTCCGACGTAGGGGCACAGTGACCGCGCTCCTACGCCCGGCCCGCACCAGCAGCACAGGGCACATGGCGCCGCGCACCACCCTGTCTGTCACGCTGTCGAAGACCCAACGGCTGATGCCAGAACGGCCATGCGCAGACATCGCGATCAGATCCGCATTCACTTCACCGACGAAGGCGAGGATCTCGTCGGCCGGCCGGCCGAAGCGCACACTGACCTGTATATCAGCGGCGACCGGCTCCAGCCTTTTCGCCACAGTCCGCAGATACTCCACCAGTTCTTGCTCGACGTTCCGTCTCTCCTCCTGCAGGCCGGCGGATGGTAGGTGCACATCCACGACAGCCGGCGCTGGCCCTTTCACCAGTGGGGCGACCGAGAGCAGATGAACCTGACTTCCTCGATCGCGGATCAATTCCGCGACGTGAGGCAGCACCCCCTCGGCCAGTTCCGACCCATCAAGCGGGACAATCACTCTGCTATACATCTTGGCGTGAAATGTGATGCGTGAAACGTGATGATCTAGCCAGGTAGCTGTTGGCGCAACGCTTGCCACCAACGGGCCCAACGGCTTGGAAGCGGCGTGTCGCGCAGTTCGATCAACTCGGACAGGTGCTGGAGAGCGGCTTTCTCACCAGCCCTCAAGCATATGTCCACCTGGTCCAGGTCAAAGAGACCAACACTCTTGAGTAGGACCTCAATCATCAGGTCGGGTGGGGCCTCCCGCACTCGCTGCTCGACCAGTTTGCGACTCATAATACTCAGACTACGCTCGCTGACGTCCAGCAGCGGCGTCCAGCGGGAGCGGTACAGCAACAACCGGATGACCGCCTCCGCCCCACGCCCCCCGGATGGGGTCCCGGCCTCTGGCATGCTAG
>CAYLPU010000023.1:0-55869 GCA_964385635.1 uncultured Anaerolineales bacterium | reverse complement strand
CGCCCCGGGAAAAACGTCCGGGGCTCGCAATGACACTTCAAATTGAGAATTGCTACTCCAGGGGAGGGCGTGCGTCTGGTGAAGGGTATCCATGCTGGACAGGATGTAATCCGGCCCCTATTTGCACAAGACCGCGATACGAGTATACTAACAACGCAAAAGCCTCGCGGCTCTTGCTTCTTGCTCAGCCCGAGGCTGTGGCCAAGGCGGTGGGATCGCCCTGGACAGCCTATCCTATCAACCACATAGGAGCCTGCCATGCCGGTCGCTCCCGAGACAATCCGTGGTCACCTGGCCGCACTTCCCCAACGTCGCTCCCTCGACGGAGCCCTGGAACTCTTCGACACGCTGGGCTACCAGTACGCCGACGAACTCCCCCTCCCGATCCGCAACTGGCCCACCGGCGTCCGGCGTCTCGTGGGGCGCAACGCCGATCACCCGATCTACCTGGCCCAGCACCGCGACTTTCGCGTCGTCTACACCCACCTCATCACCGACCACCTATCGCGCATCGTCGAGCGACCCATCGTCGAGCACACGCTGCACAGACTGCATCCCTACGCCCTCTTCGTCTTCGCCAACCGCGACCTGACCCGGTGGGACTTCGTCAACGTCAAGTACAGCGCGGAGGATGGCGCCCGCCGCCGCACTATCCGCCGCATCCACGTCGGGCCGGACGAGCGGCTGCACACCGCCGCTGAGCGCCTGGCCCTGCTGGCCGTGCCTGGCCCCGAGACCGCCGCGCTCGAACTCCAGAGCCTCCACGATCAGGCGTTTGACGTCGAGGAGGTCACCAGGCAATTCTACCGTGACTACACGTATGCGTTCGGCGAGTTATGCGACGACATCGCCCGGCGCAATCCCAAACGTGAGGGCGAGGCCGAGCGCGAGGCCCAGGTGCTCCTCGACCGTCTCCTATTTCTCTACTTCATCCAGAAAAAGGGCTGGCTCGATGGCCAGCGTGACTATCTCTATCACCACTTCCAGGCTCACTACCGGGCTGAGCCCAATGGCACCGATTTCTACAGCGACCTCCTCTTTCCCCTGTTCGTCGCCCTATCCAACGAGGGCGCGGTCTTCCCCAGTCTGGGTGACGTGCCCTTCCTCAACGGCGGCCTTTTCGAGGTGGATGCCTCTGCTCCACTGGCCGATCAACTCACCATCGGCAACGGTGTCTTCCGCCAGGTGTTCGACGGTCTGCTGGAGCAGTACAACTTCACCGTGCGCGAGGACACCCCTCTCGACGTCGAGGTGGCGATTGACCCGGAGATGCTGGGCCAGATCTTCGAGAACCTGGTGCTGGGCCTGGAGCGGGGCCAGAAGACAGCAGAAGACCGCCGCAAGGCGACCGGCTCCTACTACACCCCGCGCGTCATCGTCCACTTCATGTGCCGCCAGGCGCTTAAGGAATACCTGGCTGCCGAAAGCGGCCTCGATTCGGCTCGCCTCGAAGCGCTGATGGACACCGGCCCGGCCGAGCAGTTGACGCCGGAGGAGGTGGCCGAACTGCGCGACACAATCACCGAACCGGAGGCCCGCCTGCTGCGCTCTCTTGCGGAAGGCGCGCGCGTGCTCGATCCCGCCGTAGGGTCGGGCGCGTTCCTGGTGGGCATGCTCTACGAGGTGGTCGCCCTGACCAAGTTGCTCGACGTGCGCTTGTACGGCCAGAAGCGGGTGCGACGCCGCAACTACGACTACGACCTCAAGCGGCGCTTCATCGAGCGCAACCTGTACGGCGTGGATATCCAGCCCGAGGCGGTGCGCATCTGCGAACTGCGCTTGTGGCTCAGTCTGATGGTCGACTACGAGCGGCGGGCCAGTGGGAATGGAAATGAGCCGGTGCCGGCGCTACCCAACCTCAGTTACCGCATCCGCGTCGGCGATAGCCTCATCGAGCGGCTCTTCGGCGAACCGGTGCAACTGGACCAACTGGCCGACGACGTTGTGGCCCGCCAACTGATTGACCGCATCCAGACCGAGAAGCGAGGCTACTTCAAGGAGCCGGACCTGTGGGAGAAGCAGCGGCGCGAACTCCGTATTCTGGAGTTGGTGTGTGAGTTGACGGCCAAACTGGTGGGAGCCAAGCGGGGTGCAGTCTTGCAGAAGATGTCGGCCGAGGTGCCGGGACTGTTCGACGCCTTTGGCGAGGGGCTGCTGACCAAAAAGCAGTTGAAGGCCAAGCGGGAGGCTGAGGCCAAACTGGCCCGCTACGACGAGATGATGGAGCAGGCGAAGGCAGTGTACGAGCAGGTACGGGCGATGCAGACCGGCGAACTGCCCGCCGAGGCCCGCGACGTGGACGGACTGCGCACCCAACTGGGCCTATCCTTCATCTGGCGGCTGGACTTTGCCGAGGTCTTCGCCGACAAGGGCGGGTTTGACGTGGTGATTGGGAATCCGCCGTATGTGCGCGTGCAGACGATAAGCGCGGGTGCGAAGGCGTTGTACAAAGAATTCTACCGATCGGCAACCGGTAGTTATGACTTGTACGTAGTCTTTGCTGAGCGGGCCTGGAGTCTATTGGCACCGAACGGTCAATTCTGTTTCATTCAGCCGAACAAATTCATGCAGGCCAGCTATGGTAAGGGACTGCGAAAGCTGCTGGCTGATCATAAGGCTGTCAAAGCAATCGTGGATTTTGGCGCGGCACAAGTGTTCGGCTCATCTACCAACTACACCTGCCTGCTTTTTCTGGACAAGGGAGGCAACCAGTGCTTCCGCTACGTCGAGGCCCATGATCTGGACACCTGGCAGGACAGCGGCAAGGCTGTTGAGGGCGAAATCAGCGCGGACAAGATGACGGAGAAAGAGTGGAACTTTGTCGTGGGGCCGGACGCACCGTTGTTTGAGCGTCTGAGCGAGATACCATTGAAGCTTGGGGATGTGGCGGATGTTTTTGTTGGACTGCAAACAAGTGCTGACAGAGTGTTCATTATGGATTTGGTTGAAGAGGGACCGCAAACTCTGAAGCTAAAGTCCAGAGCTCTCAACACTGAATGGACATTCGAGAAAGGGCTCTTATTTCCATTGGTCAGCGGAACTGACGCGAGTCGTTACTGCGCTCTGCCCGAACGTCAATATATTCTCTTTCCATATAGGGTTGAGGGAACATCGGTAGATTTGATCGACTTCGATGTGATTTCCAAAAGCTATCCCAAGACAGCAGCCTACTGGCTGGAAAACAAGAGACTCCTCGAAGCGCGTGAAAGAGGAAAGGCGAAGGGGAAAAAATGGTATGGTTACATCTATTTGAAGAATATGAAGCGGCAGTCTATCGAGAAGATATGTGTGCCACGTCTCGTAGAAGCTTTGTATGCAGCTTATGATGTGGATGGAAGTCATTTCTTGGATAATGTGGACGTTTGTGGTATCACTCTGAAACCGGTGTGTCAACAGCAAGGATTGGCGTATCTTCTTGGTTTGCTCAATTCGAGACTGTTGCGCTGGTACTTCCCATTTGTGAGTGTGCCATTTCGCGGAGGATGGCTATCTGCCAATCGCCAGTTTCTATCACAACTTCCTATCCGCGCCATCGACTTCGACGACCCAGCCGATGTCGCTTGCCACGACAAGATAGTGGCGCTGGTGGAGCGGATGCTGGCGTTGCACAAGGAGCTTCAGTCAGCCGCTCGAGCCGATTTGGAGAGGCAGATTGCGGAGACCGACGCGGAGATTGACGCGCTGGTGTATGAGTTGTATGGGTTGACGGAGGAGGAGACTGCGGTGGTGGAGGGCGTTTGAACCACGAATGACACGAAAACAGGCGAAAGGCGCGAAAAGGTTTCGCGCTTTTCGTGGCCTTTCGCGTGTTTCGTGATCCAAAGCACAGACGCGGAGATTGATGCGCTGGTGTACGAGTTGTATGGGTTGACGGGGGAGGAGATTGGGGTGGTAGAGGGGCGGAATCACTGAACGCACTGAGAGGAGTGATCACACTGAAAGGGGTTTTAGTGATCTCAGGTTTTCAGTCCGCAACAACGCCCTGAGATAACACTAAGAACAGGAGTATCTGCTATGCACGATCGCCTGAGGGACCCAATTTGGCAGTTTGTAGGGGCGTATGTGGCGCTTGTCGCGCTCATTGTGGCTGTCTTGTTTGGCCTGGAGTCCAATCTACACTTCCTTGCTACGCCAGTAGGAACGCTCATACTTGTAATCCTGATCCTCCCTCCTACCTTGCTCTTCGTAGGCCTCATCGTTCCCGTCGCCGTTATCAAGCAGAAAACAGTGACAGTGGTTTCCGCCATCCAGTCATTTTTCCGCTCCACCTGGGGTAGGCGAACAATAGCATTTGGGTTACTGCTGGGGCTACTGGTTTTGGAGTACATCAGATCGCAACTTTCCTTGTGGACAGTCGCGCTCTTCGCGTTGCAGCTTCTGCTGTTGCTGGGGCTTATCTTTCAGATCCTCACTTCTGAAAGGGAAACTAGGGACGCAACATCCAGGCTTCAAACTTTCATCTATCGTGAGGAATTCCGCGACTTTCAGCGCGATCTAGGGGATTGGGAATACTCTGGGGAATGGCGCACCGAAAGAGACGATGATGGATGCATCCTCGTCGTTACTCAATCGGAGGGAGGCGGAATAGCCAAGCCTTGTCTATCGTGGACAGACTACGTGTTTGAGTTTGAAACCAAGATCATTAGAAGAAATACCTCCTGGATCATAAGGGCAAAGGACCCTTACACCTATGTTATGTTGCAGTGTCAGCCGCAGCAACTTCGTCCTCACTTTCGGGTGGACGGGAAGTGGGCAGCAATCAAGCGATGGACGGATCCAATCACAGTGCCTCTACTACCAGTTGTTTTGCGGTCAAACACCTGGTTCGGCGTGCACATAGAAGTAAGAGGCACGCAAGTAGTGGTAACTGTAACAGTAAATGGTAGAGAGACGGAGATTCTCAATCGTCCATTGCTGGAATGTCCACCCGCCCCCGTAAGCTACCCAACGGGAAGCGTGGGATTTAGAGAGAGTTCAGCTGAGTGTGCGCACTTTCGGAATGTGCGTGTTAGGAGGATCTGACGAATGTCAAAACTGTACTGCGAGCTAGCCGCTGGGTCTATCCTCGCGGACAAGGAGGCCTATCAGCGGTTCAACGGGCCAACGTAGGAGGAATCACTGAACCACCTGAGTGGAGTGAGCACACTGAAGGGGCTTCAGTGATTCAGCAAGTACGCGTGGAGATCGACGCGCTGGTGTATGGGTTGTACGGGTTGACGGAGGAGGAGATTGAGGTCGTCGAATCGCTGAAACGCTGAGGGGGATGAGGACGCTGAAGGGATGACGATCAGCGGTTTCAGCGAACTCAGCGCTTCAGCGATTCAATGGGCTAGCGGGGGAGGAGATTGGGGTGGTGGAGGGCGTTTGAACCACGAATGACACGAAAACAGGCGAAAGGCGCGAAAAGGTTTCGCGCTTTTCGTGGCCTTTCGCGTGTTTCGTGATCCAAAGCACAGACGCGGAGATTGATGCGCTGGTGTATGAGTTGTATGAGTTGATGGAAAAAGAGAGTGCGAGGGTGTGAGAGGTGAATACTGATTTAGAGCAAGCATTCTGGTCAAAGCTCTTGCATTCACCGTGGGTACCGTGGGTACGTTTTTCCGTTTGGCTCATAGGTGCTATCGGAACTTATCTTCAGTACGCGCAGGCTGGACTTACACTATTGTTCTGGATACTGTGCTTCTTGACCGTCATCGCAGCGCTGCTAGCCGCAGTCCTGTTAGGTCTAAAGTGGCTTCGGGAGCGAAAACGGCGGACTGCGATGGAAGGGCTTTACTACAATCACCAACAGAAAGTCAAAACACTGACAGAGTTGATAAATGAATTTGCGACTCTCGAAAAAGCAAGGCGCCTAGATGACACAATCCAGGTCAATGTCCGGGCCGTGGCTATTTTGCCGGTGGAAGAAGGGAGGATAGGGGTAATGCTTAACATTGGTAGGAAAGAGAATCTACAGGTGGGCACGCAGTTGCTAGTTCATCGAATAGACCACTACACGTCCGATGGACAGCACATCGAACGGCCGCTTGGCCTAGTACGGGTGACATACGTGCAAGCCGAAAACAACTGTTCGCAGGCAGTCGTCCTAGACCGATCGGATCGAGAATTCTGGAATCAGGCAATGACACGGCTAAGGCAGGAAAAGCGCATAGACCCGCCGAGGAACTTTGCTGTGCCATACATTCCTCAAGAACTGCGCAGTCTGTCTCTTGAAGACCTAATGACGATCCGACAGTATCTGGAGACTATCTGCGATTCTCTCACCCGCACCGAGTCAGATCAAGTCGCGCAAGAGGAGGGCCTACAATGATAATAGGAAAGGTTGCTCGAATTCTGAGTGATGAAGAAGTTGTCCTGAATGTGGGAAGCGAGGACGGAGTTAAAGAAAACATGGAGTTTGTGATCTTCTTAGAGGGCGATCACCTTCTTGATCCGGAGACCGGTGATAATCTCGGGGCAATAGAGACAGTAAAAGGGCGGGTGAAAGTCTATCACGTGCAGGACAAAATGTCACGGGCACGAACCTTGACGTATCAAGTGCGCGGGCAGTCCCTGGATGAATGGATTAGTGATCCTCTATCCCTAAGATCTCGCCTCGAAATTCGAAGACGTAAGTTGCAAGTGTACGAAGATCAAGTCTTGCCCATTGCTGAGGATTTAGCCGTGAGAATCGGGGACAAGGTTCGCTCTGTCTAAGCTGTGTCAGTATGCTGACGCCAGCTAAAACCCAAGGCCGATCATGACCTCTATCGCCGTCAGATCGAAGCGACGGACAAGCAGATTGACGCGCTGGTGTACGAGTTGTATGGGTTGACGGAGGAGGAGATTGCGCTTGTGGAGGGCGTTTGAACCACGAAGGACGCGAAAGTGCGCGAAAGACACGAAAGGGGTGCTTCGTGGCTTTCGCCCCTTTTCGTGGGTTTCGTGTTTCAGAATCCCCCACCGACAAGGAACTCTACCAGTGGCAAATCGAGGTCACCGACCGGCAGATTGACGCGCTGGTGTATGAGTTGTATGGGTTGACGGAGGAGGAGATTGGGGTGGTTGAATCACTGAGCCGCTGAGTAGGGTGAGAGAAAACGCACCGCGAGACTGCCGTATGGAGGTATTCGTAACAATAATGCACAAATTCTTCTGCTACGTTGATGAAACTGGCCAGGATACGCGAGGTGAGTTGTTCATCGTCGCCGTTGTCATCGCTGACGAAGAGAGAGACCAACTTTGCCAGGTTTGCGAAGACATCGAACGAGACTCCCGAAAGGGGCGAAGGAAGTGGATCAAGACCAGATACAACCGGCGACTAGCCTATATCCGCCAAGTGCTGGAGAGACCAATCTTTGAGGGTAAGCTGCACTTTCCAAGAAAGTGAGAGGTCTCAAGGATGAGAACGATGCCCTGATTCGATTGGCGGATGCAGTTTGTGGCCTCGTCCGGGGCGCTACAGAGGAACAGCCTGCTATGCAAGCGTTGTTCGAGCAGGGAATGCGAACCAGGGTTCTCAGGGACTTGTCCGGGAAATAAAAAATGCCCCCGTGGTTAGGGGGCACGGCCTAGCCCCACAGGGGCACCCACCATTACGGGCAGTATTCGGCCGAACTAGGACTATTATACACGACCAGGTCAGATATGTCAAGCATTTGGAAGTCAGAATGGAGAGTACCCCATGCCCCACGACATCATAGACAACCGCACCCGGGAACTGGCTCCCGAAATCAACAACTTCTTGGCCGATTCCATCCGTGCTCACTTCACGTCAGGGAGAAATCAGTAATGGACAACGTAGAATGGATACTCCGCCGCGAAGAGGGGCCTTTCTTCGAACGAAAGAGCTGCTATGACCGCGCGACCGGCAGCCCACGACGGCGCAGTGTGCGGGACGTCGCCCGGGACGTGGCCGAGACCCTGACCGCGATGGCCAACGCCGATGGCGGCATCCTGGTCCTGGGCCTGGAGGACGATGGTACTGTTACCGGGATGGACTACCCGGACGACCGCCTGGAGATGTCGCGTCGCGTAGCGGAAACCCACGTCCGTCCACCTCTGAAAGTCCGCTTCCGCCAGGGGGAACTTCAGGGCAAGAAAACCCTGCTCTTCGAGACGGACTGGAGTCCTGAAGTGCACCAACTCACTGACGGACGCTACCTGCTGCGCATCGGCGAAAGCAACATGCCCTTCCCGGCCGACCAGATCGAATCCATCAAGGCCGGCAAGCGCCGCCGTGTGGCCGAAGCACGCTTTGTCCCCGCCGCATCCCTATCCGACCTGGATGGATCCCTGCTGACGGAGTTCCGGGAGCGCACTGGCCTGGTGCAGTCTGACCAAGAACTGCTGCAGCACTACCGGCTGGCCGAACCGCGAGACGGGCGGCTGATTCTCTCCCTGGCGGCGTTGTTGCTCTTCGGCAAAGATCCTGGCCGGTGGCATCCCCGGTGTGGGATAGACTTTGTCAAATACGAGGGCACAGAACGTCGCCTGGGGGCGGAATTGAACATCGTGAAACGGGCCTGGCTGGAGGCGCCTTTGGTACGGCTCATCGAGATGACTTACCAGGCCATTGAACCTCACATCCGCGAGCGCCAGCGTCTTGTGGATCTGTTCTTCGAGGAACGGCTGGAATATCCCACCTTCGCCTGGCAGGAGGCCATCGTCAACGGAGTCGCCCACCGCGACTACGGCTACGAGGGCTTGGGCATCGAAATCTGGATGTTCGACGATCGTTTGGAAGTCCGCAGTCCCGGCCAGTTGGTGGAACCGGTCACTCTGGAACGTCTCCGCCGCCGTGAGCGCATCCACGCCTCGCGCAACCCACGCATCGTCCGTGTGCTGACCGATTGGGACTATATGCGCGAGCAGGGAGAAGGAGTCCCCCGCATGTTCGAGGTGATGGAGCGTGAAGGGCTCTACCCACCAGAATTCCGGCTGGAGGCCGAGGTAGTTTTCACCGTGGTGCTGCGCAACACCCCCGTCTACGCCCGGGAGACCGCCCGCTGGCTCAAACAGTTCGAGCCCCTGGGGCTGAGCGGCGATCAGAAGCGGCTCCTGGCATACGCCAGGGAACACGGTGGCACGTTCACCAGCCGCGCTTATCAGAAGTTAGTAGGAGTAGACTTATACACGGCCTCGCGGGACATCAAGGACTTGATCCGTAAAGGAATTGTTCGATTGCCCAGGAAGGGCGGGCGAGTGTATGAACTGTGTTCACCGGAAACGGGAGTGATACCCGAGAGACCTCCAGAATATGTGGCGCTGGAGCCAATCCTGGAGCGACGAGGGTTTGTGAAGAACAAGGACATACGTAGCACGTTGGGCATTTCTCGCCGCCAGGCCACTCGTGTTGCAGAACAACTGTGCAATCTGGGACTACTGAAGCCCGAAGGGGAGAGACGGTGGAGATGTTATTTGCCAACCGAATAAGACGTCTATGCGCCATCCTCAGCCATCTATGAACCGGTCCTGGCGCGTCCCTTGCATATTGACAGTGGCACATACCGCGATGTACGAGCATGTGGCCAGGTAGAGACACGGATTGTGTCATTGTCCTGGGCGTCTTCCAGGAACCGGAGCGAAAAGGAGAAAATGATGCCTGCCCACGACATCATAGACAACCGCACCCGGGAACTGGCTCCCGAAATCAACGCGCTTTTGGCCGATTCCATCCGCGCCCACTTCGCCGTCGGCTACTTCTTTCTGCTCAACTCCGAGGCCATCGCCGGGTACACCTCACAGGAGGCGAATCCTTGACCCAACCTACCATCACCGGAACAACCCACACCCTACCCTTCGACAAACTCTCGCCGCGCGACTTTGAGCGGCTGTGCCTGTGGCTGGTCGAGCGCGACTGAAGGGATGATGATCAGCGGTTCAGCGATTCAACGGGCCAGCGGAGCAGGAATCACTGAACACACTGAGAGAAGTGATCACACTGAAATGCCTGCCCTGAGCGGAGCCGAAGGGGGCTTCAGTGACCTCAGAGGGTTCAGTGGAGTCAGTGATTCAGCGGACGCGCAGATTGACGCACCAATCGTTGGAGCGGGTGAGCAAAGTGTGGTACAATAGCCGTAGAAATCGGTGGGCGATGCTAGAGGGAGGGCAGCTATGTATCTGAGAAAGATCATCCTGAAGAACATCAAGTGCTTTGCTAACTTTGACTTAGATTTTGCCGCAGGCAAAAAAGACGTGCGCACGTGGACAGTCCTACTGGGACAGAACGGCCTGGGCAAAAGCACCTTGCTTCAGGCCATCGGCGTCGCGCTGGCCGGGCCGGTTGCCGTGCACCAACTGCTGCCAATAGTGGAGGGTTGGGTGCGTCGGGGTGAACCCTACGGCGAGATCGAGGCCGAATTGCTCTGGACCGAGGGTGACGCCCTCACCCCTCACTGGCTCAAGAAAAAGTTGCCCTACGTTGCCCGCTACATCGTCACTGGCGATGAACCTGAACGTCTGCCGGAGGTGCTGCGGGAGCGCTACAGTGTGCCCACGATCGTCGAGTGGCCAGGTATGGGGACACCCAGGGAGCGTGAAAAGGTGAGCAAAGATATGAGCCGCCTCAAGCAGACCGCCTACGCCGAGGGCAAGCCGGGTTGGCTGGGATGTGGCTATGGACCGTTCCGGCGCTTGAGTGGCGGATCTCAGGATGCCGACCGTATTCTATGCGCGGAGCGCAAATCCGCTCGTTTTGTCACCCTCTTTCGCGAGGATGCGGCACTGACCAATGCCACAAAGTGGCTCATAGATCTGTACAATACGGCGCGCGACGGTGACGAGAACAGCCAGCGTGTTCTGACCCAGGTTAAGACTGCTTTTGCAGATGAGTTGTTACCCCAGCCAACTATGCTGCACATCAATGCACGCGCTGCCTTGCTGCAGATCAATGATCAGAGACCGGTTCCTTTCCAGGACCTGAGCGATGGTTATCGCAGTATGTTGGCTCTGGGCATTGACCTGCTGCGCTGGTTGACCGACGCCTTTCCCGACGAAGATAATCCGATGAATTGCCCAGGCGTCGTGCTTATTGACGAACTGGATGCACACGTCCACCCCACCTGGCAGCGACAGATCGGCCACTGGCTGCGCCAAAAGTTCCCGAATCTTCAGTTCATCGTCGCCACCCACAGCCCCTTCCTGGCCCAGGTTGCCGGTTCTGGTGGCAACGTTGTGTTAGAGCAGACCCCCGATGGCGTGCAGCCGCGGAGTGAAGTCGAGGCAGTGGAGACCTGGCGCGCCGATCAGATTCTAACGGAGCTTTTCGATTTGCCCACTACCCGCTCCCCGCAAGTCGAGCGCAAGATCCAACGTTACCAGAAACTGCATCGCAAACGCCAGGCTCGTCAACTTTCTCAAGCAGAGGAGCAGGAATATAAGCAACTCAGCCTGTGGCAAGAAGAAAGCCTACCTCCGCCGCTGGAAGACTCCGAGCAACGCCGCCTGGCACAGGCCTTACAAGAAGCCATCGAACGCCAGAGTGACCGCCTCCGGCAGGTATCATGATCCGCGTGGAGCGCGGGCCTGAACCTGACTCATTTGCCGCGCGCGCCGCCGACTGGTATAGGCGTTTTGAAGAAGCACGCAGGCGAAACCCGGATCTGACCGCCAGCCAGTTCTGGTCCACTGTACGAGCCCAGGTACGATCTGATGCACAGGCACTTTTCGTGGCGTTCCACGGCAAGTGCGCTTACTGCGAAGCCAGGATGGCCCACGTCTCTTCACCACACGTCGAGCACTATTGCCCCAAGAGCAAGTTTCCCGACCGAATGTTCGACTGGCAGAACTGGTTGCTCTCGTGCGGGCGCTGCAACGATAGAAAGTGGGCTCACTTCCCTGATTGTGACGGCCAACCTTGCCTGCTGGACCCCACGGCTGAGGACCCGTCCATGCATCTCGACTTCCTGCGCGCTCGGGTATTGGGTAGAACCCGTCGTGGCGAGGAGACGATCAAGCTGGTTGGCCTGGATCGTAGTCCCCTGGAGGACGAACGAGCCCTGTGGTTGATGAAGATCGACTTGTTGTTGCTACTGCTATGCTGTGCCCCAGAAGCGTCTGCAGAGGCACGGGAGTTGCTCATCTGGGCAATGCAGGCAGATGCGCCATACGCTGCTATGACACGCTGCTACTTGCGCCAGAAAACTCCCCGGTTGGCAGATCCAGAGATGCCTCACGCTCCCGTCACGCCGCACGATCCGCAAGAGCGCATTGTCGGCCTCGTGGAACAATACACTGATCAACTTCAGGAATTGGTCTAAAGTCATAAGGTGTTGGTGTACGAGCCATATTGGTTAGCGGAGGAGGAGATAACGCTTGTGGAGGGCGTTTGAATCACGAAGGACGCGAAAGTGCGCGAAAGACACGAAAGGGGTGTTTCGCAGGGCAATCGCATTTATAATGTCGGGCAGACTTTGGGACACCGAAAAGCCCTTTTTGCTCCCGCTGGATTGCCAAATCCAGTGGCTAGGGCCTGGATCTGGCGATCCAGGCCGAGCGAATGGGATAAATGCGATTGCCCTAGGGGGGATGACGACTGTAGGGCGGTTTTGCTAACCGCCGTCCGGTCGGATAGCAAATCCGACCTACACCCGCCCCAATTTTTTGAGAAGTTGTCATGAGTGCTTACACACCACCAAGGACGAAAATGTAGGTCGGAATGGCATTCCGACTTACCCGGCGTTCTATTTTCGAAGCAGGAGGACACCTTTGATGCTAGCCAATTGTCTGGCGAAACAACCCTCATTCGTATCTTCTCAATATTTAGGGGGGGATGACGACTGTAGGGCGGTTTTGCTAACCGCCGTCCGGTCGGATAGCAAATCCGACCTACACCCGCCCCAATTTTTTGAGAAGTTGTCATGAGTGCTTACACACCACCAAGGACGAAAATGTAGGTCGGAATGGCATTCCGACTTACCCGGCGTTCTATTTTCGAAGCAGGAGGACACCTTTGATGCTAGCCAATTGTCTGGCGAAACAACCCTCATTCGTATCTTCTCAATATTTAGGGGGGGATGACGACTGTAGGGCGGTTTTGCTAACCGCCGTCCGGTCGGATAGCAAATCCGACCTACACCCGCCCCAATTTTTTGAGAAGTTGTCATGAGTGCTTACACACCACCAAGGACGAAAATGTAGGTCGGAATGGCATTCCGACTTACCCGGCGTTCTATTTTCGAAGCAGATACCCTCATTCTTTGGTAGGGATCAACGGAGATGAAAAAAAGTGGGGTCCTTTCCGCTGTCGGCGCCTATGCTCTCTGGGGGCTTCTTCCCATTTATTGGAAGGCTGTTCAGACAGTACCGGCTTTTGAGATTATTTGTCATCGTATGGTTTGGTCATTCGTATTCGTCGTGCTACTGTTGATCTGGAAGAGACGCTGGGAATGGCTGCAACGAGTGAGGAACCGTCCTGTCACGCTGATCACGTTTTTGGGCACATCTTCTATCCTGGCTCTCAATTGGTCTATCTATATCTGGGCAGTGAATGCAGGGCATATCGTGGATACGAGCCTGGGGTATTTCATCAATCCACTTCTCAGCGTGCTCCTGGGAGTGCTTTTCCTGGGGGAGCGGCTTCGTTTGTGGCAGTGGATATCGGTGGGCATCGCGGCATGTGGGGTGTTTTACCTCACGCTGAGTCATGGTACGTTCCCCTGGATTGCGCTTGGGCTGGCGACCACCTTTGGCTTCTACGGTCTATTGAGGAAGACTGCGCCGCTTGATGCACTTGAGGGGCTTTCGTTGGAGACCACTTTTTTATTTCTCCCGGCACTTGCCTATCTCCTCTATCTTGAACAGATGGGCACAGCATCCTTCGGCCATACAGTGGCGCTGACAAACATCCTGCTTGCGCTTTCTGGGGTTATTACTGCGCTGCCCCTGATTCTGTTTGCCTACGCTGCGAAGAGGGTCACACTCGCCACTGTGGGGATCTTGCAATACATCGCCCCAACAGGGCAGTTTCTGTTGGGGGTGCTGGTGTATGGGGAGACCTTTACCCAACCGCAGATGGTAGGATTCAGCGTGATATGGATTGCACTGTTCATATATTCCCTTGAGGGGGTTATCGAGAGAGGGAGAAGGAGAACCAAATGGGCCACGACATCATAGATAACCGCACCCGGGAACTCGCTCCCGAAATCAACGCGCTTTTGGCCGATTCCATCCGCGCCCACTTCGCCGTCGGCTACTTCTTCCTGTCCGGCTTCGAGGCTATCGCCGCGCGCATTCCCCACCTGGAGCAACTCCGCCTGCTCATCGGCAACGTCACCAACCGCCAGACCGTCGAACAACTGGTCGAGGGCTATCATCACCTGGCGACTACCCGACGCGCCGTCCGCCGCCAGCGCATGGCCTCCGCCCAGGCTCCCCGCATCCGCGCCGAGACAGCCGGCTCCATCCAGTCCACGCTGGAATTGATGGACCAGACCGACGAGACTCAGGCCCTGATTCTCTCCCTGGCCGACCTCATCGCCCAGGGCAAGGTGCAGGTGCGGGTCTACACCCGCGGCCGGTTGCACGCCAAAGCCTACATCTTCGACTTCGACCCGGCCCGCATCCACGCCCAGACCGGCGCGGCAGTGGTCGGCAGTTCCAACCTCTCCCTCGGCGGCGTCACCCACAACACCGAACTCAACGTCCGCATCTTCGGCGACACCAACCACGCCGAACTCTCCCGCTGGTTCAACGAACTGTGGGACGAGGCCGAGGACTTCGACGAGCACCTGATGCGCGAACTGCGCCGCTCCTGGGCCGCCAGCCAGGTGCTCACGCCGGAAACCATCCGGCCTGTCAGCCCCCACGACATCTACCTCAAGACCCTCTACACATTGGTCAAGGACCGGCTGGAGGGCCGCCCAAGTGCAGAGGCCACGGAACTCCTCTGGGAAGTCGAGATGCCCGACTTGGCCGACTTCCAGCGCGTGGCCGTTCGCCAGGCGATCAAGATTCTGGACACCTACGGCGGCGTCTTCGTCGCCGACGTCGTTGGCCTGGGCAAGACCTTCATCGGCACCACCATGCTGAAACACTACGCCCTCTATCGGGGTGCCCGCCCGCTCATCGTTTGCCCCGCCTCCCTGGTGGAGATGTGGCAGTGGTTTGTGGAGCGCTATCAGATCGACGCGCCCGTCATCTCGATGGGTCTCCTCAGCCAGCCGGGCAACGAGCGTTTGCTGGTGGACAACTGGCGCTTCCGCGATCGCGACCTCGTCCTGGTGGACGAGTCGCAGAATTTCCGCCACAGCGATACCCGGCGCTACGGTGCCCTTCAGATTTTCACCCAGACCCGGCCCACCATCCTGCTGACCGCCACCCCGCGCGCCACCAGCGCCTGGGACATTTACCATCAGATCAAACTCTGGCATCCCCAGGACACCACCGACATTCCCATCAATCCGCCCAACCTGCCCGACTTCTTCAACAGGGTAGAGCCGCGTAGTCAAGACCTGCCCAGCCGTTACCTGCAGGAGATCCTCAACCACGTTCTCATCCGCCGCACTCGCCGCCACATCCGCAAGTATTACCCCGATGCCCAGATCAACGGGCAGCCTCTTGTGTTCCCCGACCGCCAACTGGCGACCATCACCTACAGCATCGAGGACACCTACCGTGCTCCTGGCGACGCGGCCGGAGAGAGTCGTGTCTACGAGCGGTTGCACGACCTGATGGGCCAGCTCACCTACGCCCGCTACGCCCTCTTCGACTATGCGCTGCCCGAACACCAGGACGCGCCCAAGTACCAGGAACTCCAACGCGCCGGCGCTGCTCTGCGCGGCCTGATGCGTATTATGCTCTTTAAGCGCTTCGAGTCCAGCGTTGAGGCTTTCCGCCAGACCGTCAACCGTCTCCGAGACCTGCAACGCGCCTTCCAGGGTGGGTTGGATCGGGGTATGGTTCCCGCCGGTGACGAGGCGACCGACATCCTCTACAAATCTGACCTGGACGACGAACTTACCCTCTACGAGGCCCTGGAGAAAGCCAGCACCCGCTACCCCATCACCGGGTTCGACGTGGATAAACTCCAGGCCGCCCTGGACAACGACATCGCGCTCCTGGACGAAATGGCCCGCCTGGTCGAGCCCATCGGCCCGGCGGAGGACGATAAACTACAGCAACTCATCTCCATGATGACCCAGGGCCGCACGCTCTCCGGCCGCCACCCCCTGCCCGGCGATTTGACTCACGGCAAGGTTCTCATCTTTACCCAATACGCCGACACCGCCCATTACCTCTACGACAACCTCAAACGCCTGGGCCGCATCCGCGCCGTCGAGAGCGACACCAAAGACCGGGGCCGCATCATCCAACGCTTTGCCCCCAAAGCCAACAACTACCAACTCCGCCCCGGCCCTGGGAACGAGGAGTTGCGCATCCTGGTCGCCACCGATGTCCTCAGCGAGGGCCTCAACCTGCAGGACGGTAATCACGTCATCAACTACGACCTGCACTGGAACCCCGTCCGTCTCATCCAGCGCGTCGGCCGCGTGGACCGCATCGGCACCGAGCACAGCACTGTCTACGCCTACAACTTCCTTCCCGAGACCGGCCTGGAGCGTGAGTTGGGCATAGAACATCGCCTGAAGAGCCGCATCACAGAGATCCATCGCACCATCGGGGAGGACGCCGCCATCCTGCACAAGAGCGAACAGATCAACGAAGATGCCCTGTACGCCATCTATCGTGGCGACGAGAGCGTCCTGGAAGACGAACCCGAAGCCGATATCTTCAACCTGCTGGAAGCCGAAGAACTTATCCGCCAACTCCAGCGTACCGATCCCGACCGCTTTCAGGAGATCGTGACCATGCCCGACGGCGTTCGCAGCGGACGTCAGGCGGTTGGCGAGCCAGGGCTGTTCGTTTTCTGTCAGGCCGGGGGCTACCAGCGTCTCTACCTGGTTGACGAAGAGGGTCATCGCACAGCAGACCCTCAGCAGGCCATTCGCGCTATCCGCTGCGAGGAAGACGAACCGACCCTACCGCTGCCTGCCGGCATCAACGAGCGCATCGGTGCCGTCAAACAGGACTTCGACGCCGAAATCCGCGCCCGCGAGGCCGAGATACGCCACCGGATAGGCAGTGCCTTGGGTCGCGACTACGTCCTCGCGGAATTGCGCCTCGTCTTTGAGGTCGAAGAGCACCCGGAGGAAAAAGCACGTCTGGCTCTTCTGTCCGAGATCTTCACCACCGTCCCTTTGACCGCCCGCGCCCATCGCGAACTCAACACATTGCGCCGCGGCAAGGTCACGGGCCAGACCCTCGTCGCGCAACTCTTACGTTTCGTCCGTGACTACAACCTGGGGGAAGCCCACCGTGCCGCCTCCGATCGAGACGACGAAGCGCTGCTGATCCCGCGCATCGTCTGCAGCGAGGCCCTGCTCTGATCTCACAAGTCAAAGTAGGGCAAGTTGACAACTTGCCTGCTCCTGTGTACACAGGCGTTCTGTCCCCTGGAGAACTACCTATACAAGTCCTTGGCAACCTCACTCAGGCCGAGTTGCTGAAGCTTGGCTTGGCTAGGTCTGGTGCTGGCAGGATCCCAGTCCATGGCCTCGAGGTAATCCTTGATCATGGTCCCGGCATCAACGGTCACGCCGCGCAGAGTGCCCTGCTTGACAGGCGGCCGACCAAGTATGATGGGCGGCACCTGCCACTCCAGTGAGTTCAGGCCCTCCCTGAGGTTGAAGGCGTGACGGATGGTGCCGATGCGCTCTCCCAGGACGAAACAGTCGTCCAGCGTTACGTTCCAGCCAGTGACTGCGCTCAGGAATTCAGGCATGGATTGGATGGGGTAGCACTCGTAGCCGAACAGGCATAGACCTGCGGAGTTGATCACGTGTACCAACGACATGAGCCTTTTATGGATCTCACCCTTGCCTGCGTAGTCGTACTTGTCCCACTCAGGCAAGTCCAGTCCGGGCGGCACGATCATCTCGAAACCCTGGGTGTGGCGGGCTGGCGTCGCGTCCATCTGGTAGCAAATGACCAGACTGGGTATATAGCGAGGATCGTGCATGGGCACTTCTTGGCCCTGGATGTGGACGGCGAACTTCTCGGACCCTCGCCCGATACGCTTGGCAGCCTTCCTCACGCCGTCGGCCAGCACTGCCCCGAATCCCTCGCGCCGCGCCAGCTTCTCGACCATGGCCACGATGGCCTCGCTGTTGCCCCAGCGCAACTCTAACCCGTCAGTGTCAGCCTTGGTGAGGATGCCATTCTCGTAGCACTCCACGGCAAAGGCCACGGTGCAGGAGGTGGAGATACTGTCCAGGCCGTAAGCGTTGACGATATCGTTGATACGGATGATGGACTCCAGATCATCGTTGAGCATCAGGGTGCCGGCAGCGCAGAGGGTCTCGTATTCGGGCTTATGACTCACGGGGCGGTTCCGCCCTGGCTTGGCCTTCATGTGGCCACCGCATCTTATGGGGCAGTGCCAACAGCCGTAGCGACGCTCTTGTTCTGCGATGACTCTGTCGGCGCTGATCTGCTCGGCCCCGGGGAAGTCCATCGGCCCGTCGCCCCGCCAGTTCTTCACAGGCGAGTCACCACTCATAGCACTGGCATAGGTGAGGTCGCAGGTGCCGTAGTTGTGGTAGACGTCATACCACTCTGTCTTCAGGCGCAAGTATTTTTTGCGTAGGTCCTCCGCCCTCTGCTGATCGGCCAGGGGCACCTGCTGTGTGCCTTGCACGGCGATGGCCTTGAGCCTCTTCGAGCCCATGACTGCGCCCAGGCCCGAGCGCCCAGCAGCGCGGCCATAGTCGTTGATGACACTAGCAATGAGGGAAAGGTTCTCACCGGACGGCCCAATACAAGCCTCCTCCACGGCCTCGCCGTGGGCCGCCTTGAGGGCGTCACGGGTTTCCAGAGTGCTTTTGCCCCAGAGGTGACTGGCATCTCGCAGGGAGGCCTCACCATCCTGGATCAATACATAGACCGGCCGATCGGAGGCCCCGGTCACGATGACGCCATCGTAGCCGGCGAACTTGAGATTCGGGCCGAAGTAACCACCGGAATTAGCGTCGCCCCAGGTTCCTGTGAGGGGGGACTTGCCAACCACCGTATAGCGGGAGCCTACGATTGCAGGAGTGCCAGTGAGAGGACCTGTCAGAAAGCCCAGATGGTTCGCCGGGCTCAGCGGATCTACGCCTGCTGGCTGAAGGTCGTAGATCAGTTTTGCGCCCACCCCGTACCCCCCCAGGAAGTTGCGCTGGAACCCCTCATCCAGAGGCTCATCCGTAAGGCGACCCGCCGACAGGTCTACAATCAGTAGCTTGCCCATATAACCACCGGCCATTGATCTTCCCCCTCTCTCCGTAGGAGCTTTCTCGGAAAGTCAGTGTGTGGCGGCGCTCGTTGGGCGAGGTCTCCGACCGAGCCCCTTTCGGCGGCGGTCGGAGACCTTGCCGAACGTGGAAAATGCCCTTTGCTCCGTGTTTATCCGTGTTCGTCCGTGTCCAAAATCTTGTCTCATCTGTAAAGAATTTGTGTCTTCAAAAGTTTTGCCGTGTCAGCCGGACGATTCATCGTCAGGCATGAGCTTGGCCAGCCGCGGGAGATGGACCACTAGATCTCTAATCCTGGCATCGTCACTGTATGGTTCGATGAGCATATCTCCCTCGGCCAAGGTCGTGCATGCCCGCACTGCCTTTCCATTTACCCGCATCAGGCACGCTGAACACAGGCCGATACGGCAAGAACAGGAAAAGGTCAGGGTGGGGTCCAGGTGGTCATAGATGTACTGAAGAACTCCAAGGACGCTTTGACCGGGCTCCACTGGCACTTCGTATACCGCTAGCCGATTCTCATCACCGCTGCCGCGCCGCACCTGCACAGTGATGACACGTGCCTTATCTGGGGACACGATCCTCGTCCCCTTTCCGACCATAAGCGCGCTTGCCCTGCGGAAGAGAAACGGACAGCTCTTGCACCGGTTCCTCCCGGATTGTCCATCCGGCATCATCACGCTGGAGGACGAGGTTGCGCAGCCAGCGGTCGTCGTCGGTGAAGGGGTAGTCTACGCGGTACAGTGCACCCCGGCTTTCTCGCCGGGCCAGGCTGGCCCTCACCACAGCCTCCAGTACGTCGAGCATGTTCTCATTCTGCAGTCCTTCCACCCACTCCCGGTTGAAGCACGGATTCTGGCTCTGCACGCGCTGGCGCGGAAGTTGATCGCGCAAGTCGGAGATAGCGGTAAGGGCCTGCGACAAGGATTCCTCTTCTCGAACGATCCCCACCATCTCTCCAGCGATCCGTCTGATCTCCTGGCGCACCTCCACCACGCTGGGACCGGAGACGGGAGAGCGCAACCGCAGTACCTTACGGGCCACCTCCTCCACCTGAGCACGATCGGGCTCTCGCAACTTACTGGATTCGGCAAAAGCAGCCGCGAAGGACCCGGCCCGCTTTCCCCAAACCTGCGTCATAGTCAGGGCATTCCCAGCGAGCCGATTGGCCCCGTGAATGCCCGCCGTTCCCTCACCTGCAGCGAAGAGACCGGGGACGATTGTTCGGCAACGCTCGTCAATCTTTAAGCCACCGTTCCAGAAGTGGCAGGCGGGAGTCACTTCCCAGGCCTCCTCCAGGCTGGGAAAGAAGTCCCGGAGTTGGAATCCAGCCCCGCGCCAGTTCCGCAAATTGCCCGGAAACCACTCGGCTGAAAACTCCAAGAGATTGGGGGGCAGATGTTTGAAAGAAAGATAAGTGCCCCCGGCTTGTGAGCCCCTGCCTGCACGGATCTCCATAGCCGCAGCCACCGAGTTGATATCCCGGGTGCTCTTCTCGAGACGATGAGGATCCCAGTGGGCCATATACCTCTCCCCACGCCGGTTGAGGGCATGAACCTCCAGCAAAGTACTGACGTCATAAGGGAAGGTCGCACCCCGGAGCGCAGGCGGGGTTAGGAAAGTGTAGGGCAGGAACATGGGAAACTCCATGTCCTGCAGGGCAGCCCCGCATCGGAGTGCTATAGCAAGACCGTCACCCGTCAGTTCCTCAGGGGCAGTGGTCAGAGGGAAAACCCGCATGGCCCCCCCAGTAGCCAGCACAACAGCGCGGCTTCGCAATAAAAGAAGCCTGCCTGTGGGGATGTGCAGGGCCACGGCACCCAACACACCCTCCGCGTCACGGAGCAAGTCCACCACCATGGCGTTTTCCAGCACAGATATGCCCACACTCCGCAGCCGGCGGGCGAGGAGTCGCGCTAGTTTGAGCCCGGGGATCCACAGACCACGGGGATAGGTATGACCAGGGGCGTGGATGAATCCCTCCAGTCTCGCTCCCCAGTCTAGCAACTCCTTCACCCGAGCGGGGGCTTCTTCGGTGTGGATGGCCACCAACCGTTGGTCGGCAAGATAGTCTCCTTCCCGGATCATGTCGCGGGCGAACTGCTCTGGGCTATCGTCAAGAGAGCCCTCTACCCCGAAGATTTCGCGGGCGCTACGGCTGTCCACGTCAATCTCGCCGTCGGCGGTAAGCGTGGCGCCACTCCTGGCTAGAAAGCCCTTGGTCACTGCCAGAACATCCACGCCCCTCCCCGCCACTTCTATGGATGCTCTAGCGCCAGTCCCTTCAGTCCCAATAACCAGGACGTCGCAGCAAATCTCTTCCTCAATTGGCAAATTCATCGCTCTTGACCATGGTATAATTCGTGTTCCCGTCTCGCCCCGCAGCGCCCGGGTGATGTTCTCCGGATTGGTGATGACAGGTTTTTTATCTTTATCTGCGTACATCCGTATGATCCGTGTTGATCCGTGTTCTATTCTGCGTTCACGCCAGGTAGCGGGTGGCGATGAGCAAGTAGATCTTGACAGCCTCAACCAGCCGGGAGACCTCCACATATTCATTAGGCTGGTGCGTCATGTCTGTATCCGCAGGGCCGATGATGACCATCGGAATCTGGAGGCTATTGGCTATCACGCTGCCGTCGGTGTAGTACGACACACCCTTGGGCTGGCGGGGCAGACCAGTTACCTCCTCCACTGCTTGCAGGGATAGGTCCACTATCTCCGCTTTCGGGTCGCCCTCTACAGGCTTCTTCCAATCCAACATCTCAACTTCTACCTGGCCTTTGCCCAACTCCCGCACCTGCCGCACCACCTTCTGGTAATCCATCTCAGGGACGAGACGAGTGTCCAACTTCGCTTCACAGGTATCCGGGATCACATTGATAGTTACCCCGCCTTGGATAGTGCCAACTGTGAGAGTAGGTTCGCTTAGCAGAGGATGAGGGTCGGCACTGAGATCGAGAGACTTCTCTACCCGGTGCAAGAAGTGAACCATTTCCAAGATAGCATTCTGGCCGAGATGGGGCATAGAAGTGTGGGCTGTCTTTCCCTTCGCCCGGCATTTGAGCCAGAGGGCGCCCTTTTCCGCGATGAACACATCCAGGGTGCTGGGCTCACTTATTAGCACAGCCCCCGCGCCCTCCAGGTATCCGCCTTCCACCAACCGCCGAGCCCCCTGGAGACCATAGGTTTCATCGTAGGAGAAGGCCACAATCAGATCGCCACCGAGGAGTATCCCCGATTGAGCCAGGATCACCGCTGCTTGCGCCATGGCTGCCAAACCGCCCTTCATGTCAGCAGCCCCTCGGCCGTACACTCTACTTTCGGACAGGGTTCCAGAGAACGGCGGGAACATCCAAGGCACCTCTCCCACCGGCACTGTATCCAGGTGGGCGCTGAAGATGAGGGCAGGTTGGCTACCGTTCCCTTGCAAGCGCGCCACCAGGTTAGCCCGCTTGCCCTCGTATTTCAACACCTCAGCCTCAATACCGGCCTCGGCGAAGTAATCCGCAAGCCAGTGAGCCAAGTCGAGCTCGTTCCCCGGAGGATTAGTACTCTTGATCTGAATAACCTTCTGCAACAACTTGACTACCGAATCCTCTTTGACCGCTGCCAGTAACTCTGCTTCGTTAACCATGTCTTCTTCCCCTTAATCTTGTCGCTTCTACAGTCGCCAGGCTCTCTCTTCGTTTGTCCTCTCCTTATTCGTCTCCCAGATACCGGAGGATGACCTGGAACGCGCTTCGGTTACTCGTGACCACCGGAATACCCAGTTCCCGTTCCAGGTCTTCCGCCACCTCGAAAGCACGGAACGTGGTGCAGGAGACAAAAACACACTCAGGCGCAGGGTCAGCGCCTTGCGTTGCGGTAACCACGAACCTCAGAATCTCCTCCGGAGAAATGGCGCCGATGTCTAGATCGTCGTCCAACCCCATACCCACCACCCCTGTCACGGACAGTCCCGCCTCTCGAAAGGTGTTCTGGAGGCGGTCGTTGATCTCGGCAATATAGGGTGTGACGAGCAGCAGTCGCCGGACCTTCAGCCGTCTGATCTCCTGGAAGGCCGCCTGCACCACCGTGACACAGGGACAATCGGCTATCGTTTCCACGCGGCGGGCGATGGCGGCGTCTCCGTCAAGCCCACGCAGGGCCGCCGCAGAGGTGCAGCCGAATACCACCAATTCGGGGTGAACGGAGGCCACTCTGCGCGCCGCTGGAACCAACTCCTCTTGCAGCATCCTCTCTTCTCCAGCGACAGTGGTTGACTTCATGTACATTCTGGCTACGTGCAAGGTAACCCCAGCAGGCAGCCGTCGCCAGAGATCGGCCTCCATGACGATGTCGCTGGAGGGTATCAGCAATCCCACTCGGCGTCGGTATTCCATGCTCTCTGTTCTCATCAATGACATTCAGGGCAGCGCCGGTGGTAGCCGCCAGCGGGCCGTCGTCACGGAACCACCCCTGCTCAACGATCAAGTAGAAGGAGCTTCAGGTCGTTGACGTTGGTCCCGGTGGGACCCGTGATGACCAGATCGCCAGTAGCCTCCAGCAACTCCAGTGCCGAGTGTATCCTCAGAACCCTGCCTGCATCGAACCCAGCCGCCCTGGCGCGGTCAATGGTCTCTCCATCAACGAGCCCGCCGCCAGCCTCGGTAGGCCCGTCGGTTCCGTCGGTGTCAACTGACGCCACGACCACATTTTCGCGTCCGGCGATCGCGAGCGCAGCGCTGAGCGCGAACTCCTGGTTAGAGCCACCTTCGCCACACTCCCCGTCAATGGTGACGGTCGTCTCACCACCTGCAATAATGGCACAAGGCGCTTCAACGGTGTTTGCGAAGTCTACGAGGGCAACTGCTGCATCCCGGCTCTCGCCCTCCATCTCTGTGGTGAGGATATGCGAGGGATATCCTAGTCCCTCACTCCGCCGGGCTGCCCCCAGGCACGCCGCATCGCCGGACACGACGAGGAATGTGTGATACTTGTTTGAAAAAGCCTTGGGGGATTCGATCGCTGGGCCGCGTCTCAGGTGCTCTTTGACTGAGATAGGCACCTTGTCCCACAGGTCATACTTGTCCAGCGTTCGCCAGGCGTCTCTATAGGTAGAGGTGTCCGGGACAGTCGGGCCTGTGATATAATCCAGCGGGTCACCTGTCACGTCCGAGACCGTCAGGTTGATCAGTTCGGCCGGAAAGATCTCCTGTGCCAGCCTGCCGCCCTTCACTCGCGAAGCGTGCTTGCGAACGGCGTTGATCTCGCGGATCGAGGCGCCGCACTTGAGCAGGATTTCGTTGAGCGCCTGCTTGTCGGCCAGCGAGATGCTCTCAGCGGGCCAAACGAGCAACGCCGAGCTACCGCCGGTGATCGCCGCGAAGACAAGGTCTCGCCGGCCAGCCTGGCGGGCGATCTTGACGATCTCCTGCGCACCACGGCAGCTTTCTTCGTCGGGCACGGGATGGGCCGCTTCGATGATGCGGATCCGGCGCAGCCTATGCTCCTCCCCGCGCTTGAGGATGACCAACCCATCGGTGATGCGGTCTCCCAGCACATCCTCGAGCGCCAGCGCGATGGTTTGCGTAGCCTTACCTGCACCGACCACATAGATGTGATCCCACTCCCGCAGGTCATATTCGAGCGGCCCCACGCAGAGACGATCGCCGTCCAGCCTGAGCAAGTCCATTGTCGCCGTGTATGGATCCGCCGCATGAATACCATGTTCGATGATGTCCACTGCGGCCCCGCGCAACTCACGTGGCCCATGGTCAATCAAGCGCGACCGATTTCGGATCTCAACCCAACGTGTCGGGCTTGCTACGCTCTGCATTGGCTCGTCCCTTGTGCGCGCTGAACCCTCTACTCGGTCCCGACGAATGCCTTGCCTATCCGGACCAGCGAAAGCGGTTGCCCGCATACACAGCCTGACTCCCTAGTTCCTCCTCGATTCGCAGCAACTGGTTGTACTTACTGGTCCGCTCCCCACGCACGGGCGCGCCTGTCTTGATCTGACCAGCATTCAATGCCACGGTGAGATCGGCGATGATCGCGTCTTCCGTCTCGCCTGAGCGCTCGGACACCTGGACGCCGTACCCGTGGCGATAGGCCATCTCCGCAACGTCAAGCGCCTCCGTCAGTGTGCCTATCTGATTGACCTTCCACAGCACGGCATTGGCCGCACCCATCTCGATGCCTTTGCGCAAACGCTCGGGGTTGGTGACGAACAGGTCGTCCCCGACCCACTGGATCTCTGGCAGTTCGGCCGTCAATTGGGCCCATCCCTCGAAGTCATCTTCGTAGAGTGCGTCCTCAATGGAGGCTAACTCGTAATCTGTGCAGAGTTCCTTGTAGAGCGCGATCATGTGATCGCGGGTCAACTCCTCACCGGCCAGGTGATAGACTTTCTCCTCGGGGTCATAGAAATGACTGGCGGCAACGTCGAGACCGTAGACGATCAGGTCGCTATATCCGGCCCGTTCCACTGCCTGAACCAGGGTATCAAGCGGCTCGCGTACCCCGGTCATCGGCGGAACAAATCCACCTTCGTCACCAATGTTCACCGCGATTTTGCCGTACTTGGCCACGATGAGATCTCGCAACTCAAAGCTGACCTCGGTCGCGATCTGAAGCGCGTGGAAAAAATCTTCGGCGCCGACGGGCATGATGACGAATTCCTGTATCTCCAGATCGTTTGAGGCGTGCTTGCCGCCGTTGATCAGGTTGAACAAGGGGACGGGGATAACGTGGGCGTTGTTGTTCAGATAGCGGTAGAGCGGTTTCCCGGCCGCCGCCGCCGCAGCCCGCGCGAGCGCCAGTGAGACGCCGACGATACTGTTAGCCCCGAGCCTGGACTTGTTTGGCGTGCCGTCCAACTCCTCACACATAAACGCATCCAGCTCACGCTGACGGGTCGCCTCTCTCCCGACGAGAGCGGGAGCAATGACTTCGTTGACACTGCGCACAGCGGTCCTGACACCCAGTCCCCGGTAGCGGGCCTCTCCGTCACGCACCTCGTGTGCCTCGTGAGTGCCAGTTGAGAGCCCGGCTGGAACTCCTGCCCTTCCAACAACGCCACTTTCCAGCCTGACGTCTACCTCGACGGTTGGGTATCCTCGACAATCAATAATCTCCCGTGCGTGCACCGCACGAATCCTCGTGTCATCCACAGATGGGTCTCCTTTTACTCTATTATCCTTCGGCCCTCTTCCAGGCTAATCCATCTCTTGCCGCAGCACCAAGTCCACCGCTCCCAGGGGACACACGCCCACACACAACCCGCATCCATCACATTTAAGGGAGTCAACGCGTGCGATGTTATCATCAATTTCGATTGCCTGGAACCCTCCAGAGGCACAGGCTCTGACGCAAATACCACATCCGTTGCAACTATCCTCATCAATTGATGCAACCAGCTTTACGGACAGATTCAAATCAGGGAATACGCGAATACTGGGTAGTGCTTTACCAATGATGTCGGTCGGCGTACCATACCCTTTTTTGTCAAGGTACAGTTCGAGACCTTTCGTCAGCTTTTCAATGATCTGACAGCCGTTCCACATCACTGCTGTACAGACTTCAACCACAGATGCACCAACCGCCAAATACTCGGCCGCATCCTGCCATTTTGTTATACCACCACAGCCGATGACAGGGATCGGCAGGGCTTGAGCAATGCTGGCAGTACACCGGAGAGACACTGGCTTTAACCCAGGGCCACCATAACCGCCGAAAATGCCAATACCATCGACCGCAGGCAAGGGGGCAAAGGTGTCGAGATCTATCCCCGCCAGGCCAGACAGGCTGTTGACCGCGGTCACTGCATCTGCGCCTGCTTCCGCAGCCACACGAGCCAGTGCTACGATATCTGTGACATTCGGGGTAAGTTTCACTGTCACCGGCAGGTCTGTCGCCTCTCTTACCCAGCCGACTGCCAATCCCAGTGCCTCCGGATCCTGTCCCAATTTCTCGCCTCTTTTCTCTTCCGAGAAGTTTGGACAACTCACGTTCATCTCATAGCCATTGACGCCATGCGGTTCAAGACGACGGACAATCTCCTGCCAGTCCTCTGGATTGCCGCCCCCTGCTATGCTGGCAATGATCGGCCGCTCAGGATAGGAAGCACGAATCATATCAATTTCCTCTTCCCAGCGGTCAAGGGTCAGGTCACTGAACAGTTCAATGTCAATCATGCCCCTTTTGTCTCGCCCCGACTTGACCACATATACCCTTGGGCTTGGATGTTCTGTAGGTTCCAACGCGATCGTTTTCAGTACAGCCCCTCCCCACCCAGCCTTGAAAGCCTCGACTATCATCGCTCCCTTTGCAGTGGGCGGTCCGGCGGCCAGTAGGAATGGATTCGGAAAAGAGATGCCTAGAAACCTGGTTTCTAATCTTGACATGACTCTCACCTCGACAGTTTTTCCGGGATACGGTTCTTTGCCTAATCTCGGATCAATGGTAGCGTCAAGCAGGTGGGACCTCCGCCTCCTTTTGCAAATTCAGACAAATCAAGTTCGATTACATCGATGCCTCTTTTTCTCAACTCCTCGGTCATCTGTAAATTGAATGCCGGCACGATGACTTTCTTGGGGGCAATTGGAAGAAGATTGGGCGCGCAGGTAAGTAACTCTTCATCTGATACTTCTATCAGATCTACACCCTGGCTCTCCAACCATAGGATAGTGTCATACCCAACGCCACCTGGCCATAGGACTCCTATCTTATAGTAGGCCATACCAAAGGTCATATCCAAATGAAATATCCCGGAGGATCCACCAACCTGATGTTTTCTGCTTCTTAGATATCCCGGCAGATGGGCGATGTGGATGTGTTCCACACCCAAACCTCTTAGTATCTGCTCCACTTGACGGAGACCTTCCATGTTACCTCTCAACCCTACTGCCAAGATGACGCTTGTGTCATCAATCCATGTCATGTTACTTGCTTCATAGGCACCTTTTCCGTGAATTGTGTGCAGAATGGGACACCCGAGTTCCATGAGTCTTTTTGCATGGAAAACTTCCAGCCCTTTCTTATACGCAGGGGTCGGCCTGCAAATGATAGCACCACCCCTCGCCATAATGGTCTCCCTGGTATAAGGAACCGAACGAAGGGGGATCCCGTAAGTCCCTATGAAGGGCTTGTTCGACTCCAAATAGATGACTTCTATACCCTCTGCCTCCAATGCTTCCACAAGGCTACAGTGTTCTTCTTGTAACTTGTCCAGATCAGTAGGCCCTTCCGGCAGATTAAACAACTGATAGTCTTTAGAGATCAGACTATCTTTTTGTTCATCTCCCGGTCGGCAGACCATGACTTTTCTGATTTTCCCAAAGGGTGATTTGATGCCCCACTCTTCACCCCAATTTGCCTTCAGATCATCCAGAAAATCTGTCCCATAGATTGGTCTATGCGGCTTTCCTTTTTCATAGAACGGTATTTTCTCTAACTGATTCATATTTTTACTTCTTTCTGTAACGGCTCTTCCCAAAACAGGCACAAATAGTACACGGACACACACACAAACTAAAGGGGATCAACGCGGATTCGTGGGGTAAACTCGCTCAAAGGGTGTGTCACCCCCATCGGTGGGGCTAAGGCACTGCATTGCCCCAGATGTGGGACGCGGATGACACACCCGCTTGGAGCACCCCACGAGTCCGCATAGAGCCACTAAAGGTTGTGCTTCTTGATGAAATCATCCAGCACTTCGGTCAGGTTGGGCCGTCCGATTTCCTGCAGCTCATAGTAGACGCGTGTTGAGGGCTTATCGATCTTGATAATCCGATTTAGATCGATCGGCGTGCCGATGACCACTGCGTCACATTCGGTGTTGTTAATCGTGGCCTCAAGGTCTCTTAGTTGCTGCTCGCCATACCCCATAGCCGGCAAGAGGGTTCCGATCTCCGGATAAGTCTCAAAAGTTTCGGACAGTCTACCTACTATATACGGCCGTGGGTCAACAAGCCCTGCCGCGCCAAACTTCCGGGCTGCGACGACCCCCGCACCGATCTTCATCTCCCCGTGGGTGAGAGTCGGACCGTCCTCGACCGCCAACACCATCTTGCCCTTGACCACAGTCGGATCATCAATATCGAGGGTTGACGCAGCATCAATGACAACCGCGTCAGGATTCACGGCGGCGATATTCTTTCGCACGGTCTCAATACCAGCAAGATCCGCACTGTCGATCTTATTGATGACCACAACATCGGCGATCCTCAAAGTCACCTCGCCCGGGTAGTAACGCAATTCATGGCCTGCACGATGCGGATCGACGACTGTCACGTGCAGGTCGGGCACGTAGAATGGAAAGTCGTTGTTACCACCATCCCAGACAATCACATCGCAGCCGTCTGGATCGTTTTCAGCCTCTCTAAGGATGGCCTCATAATCTACGCCGGCGTAAATGACGTTGCCGCGAACAATATGGGGTTCGTACTCTTCCATCTCTTCTATGGTGCATTTGTGCTTTTCCAGATCGGACAACTCCGCGTAACGTTGCATCCTTTGGGCGACCAGGTCTCCATAGGGCATGGGATGACGAATGGCCACGACCTTCAAGCCCTTCGCCATCAGTATCTCAATGATCCTCCGTGAGGTCTGGCTTTTGCCGCAACCGGTTCGAACTGCCCCTACTGAAATGACCGGTTTGCAACTCTTGAGCATGGTGTCCTTGGGGCCCAGTAATACAAAACTGGCGCCAGCCGCTTCCACGATGGCGCTGACGGACATGATGTGTTGATATGAAACGTCACTGTACGAGAAGGTGCATTCGTCCACGTTCAGATCTTTGATCAGCCTGGGAAGATCTTCTTCCGCATAAATTGGAACGCCTTCCGGATAGAGTCTGCCGGCCAATTCAGGCGGATATTTTCGGCCTGCAATGTCCGGGATTTGGGCCGCAGTGAAGGCGACGACGTTACGCGCCTCATTGTCGCGGTAATAGGTGTTAAAGTTGTGGAAATCTCTTCCGGCTGCACCGATGACGATCACATTTCTCTTTGACACGACTTCCTCCTTGTTTTTTGGGATTGATTAACTTCCTAGCGTTGCTACCATCACGGCTTTGATAGTGTGAACTCTATTCTCAGCCTCGTCAAAGACGATGGAGACTGGCGACTCGAACACCTCTTCGGTCACCTCCATCGCCTCCAGTCCGAATCTCTGGTAAATGTCTTCGCCGATAACTGTTTCATGATTGTGAAAGGCGGGGAGACAATGCATGAACTTGACATTGGGATTGCCGGTTTTCTCCATCGCCTCTTTGTTGACCTGATACGGCTTCAGCAGGTTGATTCTTTCCTTCCAGACCTCCTCTGGTTCCCCCATGGAAACCCAGACGTCCGTGCACAGGAAATCGCAATCCTTGACCCCGCTGTCCAAATTATCGGTGATTGCGATCTCTGCTCCGGTCTGCCTGGCGATCTCTTGGGCCTTGGTGACCAGTTCCTGGTGCGGCTGAACGCTCTTGGGGGCCACGGATCGAAAATCCATCCCCATTTGGGCAGCCCCTATCAGCAGCGAATTGCCCATGTTGTTGCGGGCATCGCCCAGGTAGGCAAACTTGACCTGGCTGAGCGGCTTGTCGCTGTGCTCCATCATGGTCAATAGATCGGCCAGCACCTGGGTGGGATGAAATTCGTTGGTCAGGCCGTTCCACACGGGCACTCCGGCATATTTGGCCAGTACTTCCACCCTTTCTTGCCCAAAGCCTCGATATTCAATCCCGTCGTACATCCTGCCCAGAACCCTGGCTGTGTCTTTTACAGTCTCTTTTGTGCCCAACTGAGAGCCCGTTGGCCCCAGATAGGTCACGTGTGCGCCCTGATCGTAGGCTGCCGTTTCAAAGGCGCAGCGTGTTCGGGTCGAGGCTTTCTCAAAAATGAGCGCTATGTTCTTGCCTGTCAATCTCGGCTGCTCAGTTCCGGCATACTTTGCCTTCTTCAGATCCGCAGAGAGATTGAGCAGGAACTCGACCTCGTTGGGAGTGAAATCCAACAGTTTAACGCAATGTCTGTTCCTCAGGTTGAATGCCATTTCTTCCTCCTTAATCCGAAAGGTCCCAGGGCTATCTTAAGGGACTGGTCCTGTTACTGCCTGATAGGATTAGAATTCATCAATTTGCTTGGGTAAGCAATCTTCACTTCTCCTTTCTCGATAAACATCTGTTCTCGGCCCTCTGCTGGGCTGAACTCTCGCTGCCGCGATGCCAAGAACCGCAGGATATCTCCCAGGTTCACTCGTGGTATGAGCGGTGGAGATCCCTGGCCGCCGTCGAAATTGTAGAAACAGGTGGCAAATCACCTTTCACCGGCAGATGAATGATCGTTCCAGTGTGAATCCGGCCAAACCTTTCTCCCATCACCTCAGCGATCCTCCTCAAGCCGTCAAAGCCAGTACAATGCCCAGCAAAGACCCAGTCCACCTCACGCAGAGCCTCAACTGATTTCTTTACCTTTTCCTCACTCGCATCTATGAGATGAAGGCCACCAATAACGGCGTGGACCTTATCCACACCTGTGACTCTCTTCGCGTGCATCATCGTGTTGACGACGCCAGCATGGCAACACCCGGTGACAATAACGAGCCCTTCCTGAAAGTTCAGAATAACGGCCGAGTCATCCCTTTCGTGGTCCTGAACGACTTCTCCATCCACTATTGTGTAAAGGTCCTCCAGCACCTCAAAAGAAGTCACCCTTTCGATCTCTCCCGAGGTGACAACTCCGGTCATCAAGTTTAATGGTTCCTGCGTCAGTGTGAAGACGGCCCCCCTTTGCTCAAGTTGCGTCTGGCTTTGCGCCATGCCAATGTGGCGCACCCCATCCGGGTTGATCTCAAAGCAGGGTCGGAATGTCTTGGGATGTGCGATGACAGGAATTGGCCGGCCGATGGCTTCCAAAATCCCTGGCAGCCCATCAGTATGATCATAGTGACAGTGTGAAAGGAAAATCGTACCGACCTCGTCTAACGATTTTCCCAGGATTCTCAGGTTATGGAGAATTGGCGCTGCTGCTGAATTCGTGTCGTAGAGAACGTGTCTCTCGAAGGTCTCGGTTCTCAGCTCCAACAGCATTGACAGTCCAAATCGACCCAGAAAAGGTGTATCGAAGGCTATCGTGTCTTCTGCAAGAACGCTTATGGTGGCTTCTTGTAGGTAGCCAAGTTCCTTAATCATGACCTTGTCTCCTTCTCCTCCCGCATCCTGTGTCCTACCAGCCTTGCTTCGTTTCCCTGCTCTACCTCTCGAATAGACTACCTGTACCGGGGACGAAATCATTTATCCCCATTACCTTTAAGGCATACCATAAAGAGGCTTGAATTGCGCTTATCACTGGTTTCTTGAGATCTGTTTCCAGAGTCTCAATGATAGGAACAGTCTTCAGATTTGTACAACTGATGAAGACAGCGTCGGCCTCGGGTACATCTGTCTCCCGCGCCAAACGGTAGACGACTTCTAATGGAAGTGCGGCGATTTCATGGTCATCGTCGTAACCCAACCCTTTACATCCTAAGACATCGAAGCCTTGCCTGGTAAAATAATCGACAGCGGGTTCATTGATCTCATCGATATACGGTGTGGCGATGACGATTCTTTGCGCGTTGACGGCTCTGAGGGCTTCAACCGAAGACTGGCTGGTGTTAGTGACGGTGATCCCGCCTGCCATTGTCTTCATTCGCTTGAGTAGTGTTTTTTCCCACTCCGGGCCACCCAAAAAACTGCAACTCGTGCCCCCGAAGAGAATTACATCGCACCTGGCGTGAGCGAGTAGCTGAGTGCATTCTTCGAGTTGTTTTGAACTCAGCATGTCTTTTATCCCCTGGGGAGTCATTTTAGGAAGATCTATCCTGGTTGTTAGGGTGCACACGCCTTCTGGAGACATAGCATAGAACTCGGGCTCCATGACTTCACTCGAAGCCATGTAGATCAAGCCCACCTTGCCTTTCCACCCATAGTTTACGCTGAATATCATTTCTGATTTCTACCTCCATTCATCGTTATCATCTCCTGGCCTCTGACCTAGCCGCCCAAATAGGCTTTCTTGACCTGCTCGTTGTGAAGCAGCCGCTCGGCTATGTCTTCCATCACTATGTTGCCGGTCTCAATGACATAGCCTCGGTTTGCCACTCTTAGGGCCTGGAATGCGTTCTGCTCGACCAACAGAATGGGCGTACCCTCTTTCTGAATTTCGACGATGACATCATAGACTTCCTCGACAAGCACCGGCGCGAGACCCAGCGATGGTTCATCAAGCAAGAGCAATGTCGGGTTGCTCATCAGCGCCCGACCAATAGCGAGCATCTGTTGCTCGCCTCCGCTGAGGGTGTCAGCTTCCTGGCTCTCTCGCTCTGCAAGGCGAGGAAAGAGGTTGTAGACGCGCTCCAAATTCGAGTCAAAAGTCTCCATGTTTTGCGGTAGGTAGGCACCCATTTTCAGGTTTTCGAGCACTGTCATACTCGCGAATATGCGCCGCCCTTCTGGTACCTGACAGATGCCTAGAGCGACGATATTGTCGGGTCGTGTCTTGTCAAGCCGCACGTCGTTGAAGTGGATCGTTCCCTCAGCCGGTCTCAATAGACCGGAAATAGTGTTCAAGAGTGTGCTCTTGCCGGCGCCATTGCTGCCGATCATGGCAACGATCTCTCCCTTGTTGACCTCCAGGGAAACGCCGTGGAGGGCTTTAATTGCCCCGTACGCGACGTGTAAGTTCTCGATCTTAAGCATAGTTACTATTCTCTCGCATTCTCTCGAGGTAGGTCTTGCCAAGATAAGCCTCGATCACTTCCATGGAATTCTGAACCTCTGCGGGAGTCCCTTCGAAAATCTTTTTGCCTTCGTTAATTACAACCACATAGTCGGCAACTGGCATAACGACGCGCATGTTGTGTTCGATGAGAAAGATCGTCTTTTTTAGCTCGCTGCGTATCCATTCGATGAAGTCTGTCAATGTGCCCGCTTCGGCCACATTCATACCGGCTGCAGGCTCATCCAGGAGTAACAAGTCGGGTTCGGCAGCCAGGGCGCGAGCAACTTCGACTCGGCGCTGGTCTCCGTATGGCAGGCTGCTGGCCTGCAAGTCCGCCTTGTCGGCGAGGCCCAATAGGTCCATGTAGTACATCGCCTGTTCTCTTACTCTCTTTTCCTCGGCCTGTGTACCAGGCAAATCGAGCAGCGCATCTATCACAGTCCCTTTGCTCTGGGTGTGCATCCCGATTAGAACATTCTCCAGAACTGTCAGATTTTTGAAGATACGCAACTTCTGAAACGTGCGACACAGGCCCTGCCGGACAATAACCTGCTGCGGTTGGTTGGTGATGCGCTCCCTTTTGAAATAAATATCTCCGCTCGTGATAGGATAAACGCCTGTGATGACGTTAAATAGTGTCGTCTTACCTGCACCATTCGGGCCGATTAACCCCAGGATTTGGCCTTCTTCAATGGTCATGTCCACGTTGTTGACGGCCACCAAGCCCCCAAAAGCCTTTGTGGCCGCCTCTGTGCGCAGCAGCTCTGCCATCAAGGCCCCTCCTGTATACGCGCCTGATCGCGGACAAATAATCTACGAACAGGTTCCAATGATATGTAAGCCTTCCTGATGGACATTCCGGCAATACCTTGAGGGCGGACGATAAGCATCACGACCATCAACAGCCCCACACCTGCCAGGCGCAGGCTGGCAATTTTGACGCCGGTCGTAAACGGTCGCAGCAATTCAGGCAAAGCGCCGAGAATCATCGCTCCGGGTATTATCCCTTCCAGGCTGCCGATACCCCCCAGCGTTTCCATGACTGAAATCATGATTGAATCGGTGAGGGTGAAAGAGTCCGGGCTGAAGAGCGTGGTCCACGAGGCGTAGAATACCCCCGCCAACCCGGCGTATCCCGATGAAATACAAAAGGCCAGCACCTTATACTTGTAGTCCTCCACTCCCATCGCCCTCGCAGCCTCTACGTCGTCGCGCACTGCAAGGCATGCCCTCCCGAAGCGCGAGAACAGCAAGCGTTCGACAGTCACCTGTGTGAACACGACGAGGGCCAACATGAGGAAGTAGAACGGCACCTCCCCCTTGAAGGTGTAGCCAAAGATGACCGGGCGCGGGATGCCTGGCAAACTCATAGGCCCACGCGTGAGATCGACCCAATTGATGGCCACGACGCGGATGATCTCCCCAAAGCCCAATGTCACCATGCCAAGATAGTCACCGCGCAAGCGCAAAGCCATCAGCCCAAGTATCAGCCCGGACAGGAGCGATGTGAGGCCCCCGACCAATAGGGCCGGCCAGAATGACCAGCCATTATTGAGCATCAGGAGTGCGCCCGTGTAGGCCCCGATTGTGACGAACGCCGCATGCCCCAGCGCAAGCTGGCCGGCAAAGCCCGTTACGAGGTTGAGAGAAACGGTCAAAACCACCCAGATACCCAGCAGCACCAGGACGTGCAGGACAAATGCCGAGCGCACAAATATCGGTATCAGGAGGGCGATAACGAGCGTCAGCGTAAGGACGCGAATCCTATCAGGAAACCATTTCATAGTGAACTCTTCTGCTTTCTGGCAAAGATGCCGGTTGGACGGAAAAGCATAACCAAGATCAAGATGGCAAACGCAATTGCGTCACGATATCCAGACGCTACCAGCCCCGCGCCCAGGTTCTCGCCCATGCCAAGCAATAACCCGCCCAGCATGGCCCCGGGTATACTGCCGATGCCCCCGGCGACAGCGCAAATGAACCCTTTCAAACCGGCTATCCAGCCCATCGTCGGATAGACGGCCCGGTAGTACGCCCCGACGAGAATCCCGGCCACAGCACCGAGCGCCGAGCCAATCGCAAAGGTAACTGAGATGACTGTATCGGCGTTGACACCCATCAGATAGGCCGCGCCTAAATCCTCTGAGCAGGCCCGCATGGCCCTCCCCATGCGCGTTTTCGTCACAAATAACTGGAGCGCCAGGAGCAGAATCAATGCCGTTGCAAACATGAACACTTGCATACCTGTGAGGACGGCCCCGCCTATGTATATCTTTACCCCCTCAAAGAGAGCCGGTGTGCGCCTCGGCGCTGGGCCCACCAGGAACTCCATACCGTAGGTTATTAACAGCGACACGCCGACAGAACTCATGAAAGTTGTCAAACGACTCCTGCCACGCGTCGGTTTGTAGGCCACCTTCTCCATCAGTACTCCAAAGATGGCCGCTCCTACCATCGCAATCAGGGTTGCGAGGATGAAACTTGGCCAGAGAGGCATGCGTTCGAGGAAGAATATCCACAGGAAGTAAGCGATGTACGTTCCGGTCATGTATACCGCGCCATGACCAAAGTTGATAAACTTCAGTATCCCGTAGACCATCGAGTAGCCAATGGCGATGAGGGCGTAGGCCATGCCGATGGCTACACCACTGATGAGCTGCTGAAGAAGAAAATCTAGTTTCACAGATTCATCCCCGTCGTAACGTGTCCAAGCATTCCACTAATTGTCACTTGGTCGCTTGGTCTGTAAGATGCCAACCCCCAAGTTGATGAGCGGCCCCCGGATTGAGAACCGGCTCATCAACTTGGGTCAATCATTCTCTATGGCTCTTGGCAATTAGCTGGTGGGCAGCATTGTGAGTAGCAAACTGTCCGTCAAGTTCACTCTACAACCTCAGCCCACGTTCCATTCTGGATTTCGATCGGGACGTACATTCCCGGCGCGAAACCGCGCTCTCCGTACTCGTCGAAGGAGATGTTGCCTGTAACACCTCTTATGTTATCCACGTTGGTGGCAAGCCATTCCCTGACACCTTCACGACCTGAACACTCCGAGCTCTCCAATGCCTGGACGATCAGGTTGATAGCGTCAAAGGCATAACCACCAGGGTTATTGGGACCCACCCCAAAGGCGTCGTTGTGAGCCTGGACAAAGGCAGTGATAACTGGATCTTCCGATTCGGGTAGGTATGCAGCTACAGTCCGCGTGCCCTCGACCGACTCGCCGCCTAGGTTGATGATCTCAGGCGCGTAGAGACCATCCGAGCCATAGAGCGGCGCCTCAAGATCCAGGTCTGCCGCCTGGGTTGCCCAGTAAGCCCCTACCTGGTACTGGATCATCGCGACAACCACTTCTGCCTCAGCAGACTTGAACTTGGAAATGACCGCACTCAAGTCAGTCTGGTCTTTCAGCACTGCCTCTTCGACTACGCACTCTCCACCGAGTTTTGCAATCTCTTCCTTGAACGCTTCGTGCAACCCCAGGCCATAGTCAGTGTTTTCGTAAAGACACCCAATCTTTGTATAGCCCTCGCTAGCCACCCAATTGGCCAAATAGATAGACTGGTTCTGTCCGGGTGGGTAGGCACGGAAAGTCCACTCGCCACCTATCTTGGGGATATCAGGGGCAGCCGCGTAGTAGTTGAGCTGCACCAATCCGCACTCGTTGAAGACAGGGGCTTCTGCCAGAGCAACCGAACTGTTGTAGTCGGCTACCGCTGCATATACTGCTTCGTCAGCACAGAGCAATGTAGCAATATTGACGCCCTCTTTAGGGTCAGCCTTGGTGTCGTAGGCTTTGAACTCCAGCATGCGACCACCACAGACGCCACCGGCCTCGTTGATGAGGTCAACGGCTAGTTTAGCCGCGTCTGCTGCGCCCTGTCCATCAACCCCATCCGGTCCGGTCAGGGGTCCAACGAAGGAAATCTTTATTGTCCCGGCTGCCGCAGGGCCGCAACCAGCGACCAACAGTGCCACCACCACAACCATAGCTGCTAACGCAGCAAACCTCTTCATACTCTTGCTATACATCTGTTTTCCTCCTTGTTGTTAGAGTGATTACCTGCTTCCTATGAGAATTCGGTTACGCTACTCGGGAAGCGCTTTGCCTTGGATATCCTGTCGTTTCGCCTTTCACCACCTCCTTCCCCTGGGAACTTTCAAGGTTCTCGTTCCAACTCGAACGTGGAGCAATGGACTCCGCCGCCATGTGCGGTAAAGCAGCTATACTCAGGATCAAATACTTCCAACCCCCATGCCTCCAACATCTCGTTAATCCGGTTGCCTCTGAATGAAAGAACCCTGTCACCTCCGAGAGCAAGCACGTTGATTTCGCACTTCCTGGCGTATTCCCCTGGTAATTTGATCTGATCCCAACCCAGGGCATCAAGGAAGCCGCTGAAGTATTCCGGGGCCGCATCTTCACAAACCAGGGCTAATTTCTCTGCGACTGGTTGAAAAATCATGTCCAGGTGGTTCCACTTGGAGAGAAACTCAACAACAAAAACACGTTTTCCATATTCACCCAGGATTTCTCTGGCATTTTCAAACCCGGAGTACGTGCTGCGATTGCCGTTGCCGATGACAAGCGTGTCCTCGTCAAGCCAGAAACAGTCACCGCCTTCCATAGCCCCTCTGGTAATTTGAGTGGGCAAGAGACTTTCACCTGATTTCTCCAGGGTCCTTTTGGCCACAACCTCTTCACCTTTTCGTTCGACGTAACGGAAACGACCGACCAAAACTCCGTCTGATGTATTAACGCCAAGGTCCCGTGTAAACATCTGCCATGGGAGTTTCTCTGGAGTTAATTCGACCCAACTGACATCGATGTTGAGTTGGTTGAACACATCCTCCAGTTCTCTGTGTTGTTTATCTTTCGTCTCCTGATCATGCTTGATCCCGGCATCGTCGAGATCGCGGGCAACATCACTGACAGGGATGTTTTGATGATATGCCGGCTTGCCCAGTAAGACGCGCTTTAGTTTCCCGGTTGAGTTGTACACAGCAGTTTTTTTGCAGTCCATTATTCAATTCCCATCTGAGAACTTTCCTTGAAGTTCAGTACGCAGGAACTTCTAGCATCTCTCATTAATAACTTTCCGGCTCATAGGGCTTTCCAACGGTCTTCGGCGCAGCCGTCCTACCCACGAGCCCGGCCAGCGCTACAATCGTCAACAAGTATGGGACCATAACAAGGAACTGATATGGAATATTAACCCCATAAGTCTGCGACCAAGTCTGTGCCCGCAACTGCAGAGCGTCTGCCGCTCCAAAGAACAGGCAAGCAGCCGCAACCCACGTTGGATTCCAACTGCCGACTGCGAGTGCAGCCAGAGCAATGAACCCTCGACCGGCTGTTAGATTTGGCCCAAACATGCCCAGATCAGCCAGGACAAGAGCACTTCCGCCCAGCCCAGAGAACACTCCGCTGAGAATCACACCGATATACTTGAGTCGAAACACCGACACTCCGGCGGTAGCGACAGCATGGGGGTGATCTCCGACGGCTCGGATGTTGAGCCCCCAACTAGTACGGTACAGAATCCAGGTAGCTACCAGTGGCAAGGCGAACGCGATCCAGACGATCACCGGTTGGGCAAAGAGTACTGGTCCGAGTATGGGTATCTCTTGCCATGCGGGCGGCGCCAATTTCGGATACAGTGCTACCCGGGGCCTATACTTGAATCCCTCATAGAGCGGGCCATATAACAGATTTGTCAGCCCCAGGGCCAATAGGTTAATCGCCGCGCCCGAGACAATCTGGTTAGCACGCCGAGTTACCGTCAGGTAGGCGTGTATGACAGCCAGCAGACCACCAGCCAACATCGCACAAAGGGTACCTACCCAAACACTTCCTGTGACGAGGTCTCCGGCGACTGCGGCCATCGCGCCAACCAGCATCATGCCTTCCATACCGATGTTGAACACGCCGATGCGCTCTGTAAACACCCCGCCGATGCCAAGCAGCATGAGTGGCGCGGCCATACGGACGCTCGCCAAAAGCCAGTCATTGAATATGCTACTGATCTCCATGAACCGCCCTCTCCTGTTCAGGCTCTTGCTCCCGCTCCCGCCGGGTGACACGCGCGCGCTCGGTGAACCCGATTGCGATTACGAATAACACCGCCAGAGCCTGGATGACCGACGCTATAGGCGTTTCGATACCGACCACTACCTGCATTTTGCCCGCCCCTGCCCGCAGGGCTCCAAAGAAGATTGCCGTGAGGATTACACCCAGAGGATTGCCGTTGGCCATCAGAGCAACCGCAATCGCATCATACCCCAGACCTTGTGAGAAACGGTCGAACAGTCTGAGTTTGAGCCCTATGACCTCGCTGGTGCCTGCGAGACCACCCAACCCACAAGCCACCGACAACGCAGTGAATATCTGCCGCCGAACGTCAACCCCGGCGTAGCGCGCTGCTTCAGGGTTTTCCCCGACCATTCTGGTTCGAAAGCCAAAGTTGGTGTAGCGCAGCACGAAGTGCAAAAACACGCCCAGGACAAGCCCCAAGACGATGCCTCCGTGCAGGCTGGTTCCCTTGATCAGGATGGGCAGGTGTGCGCTGGGCAGAATGAGAGGCGATTGTGGGTAGAAGACACCCTGCTCACCCAGCGGTGCGTATTCTTGCACGAGAAAACTGGCAAGCTGAATACCCACATAATTCAGCATCAGGGTAACAACGATTTCGCTCACTCCCCGATAAGCGCGCAGATAGGCGGGGATCAGCCCCCAAAGAGCACCACCGACAAATCCCGCAACAACGGTGAGAAGCAGGTGTAGCCATGGCGGCACAGGAAGGGGGGAAATACCCACGGCGGTCGCGGCTATCCCACCTGCGTATATCTGTCCTTCCGCCCCCACGTTCAACAAACCAGCCTTGAACCCGAGGGCAACACCAAGCCCCCCCAGGAGCAGAGGTGTGGCTCGGACACCTGTATTGGCCAAGGCAGCGACACTGCCGAACGCTCCCTGCAACATGGCAGTGTACGCAGCGATTGGATTCGCGCCTCTAGCCAAGATCAACCCGGCTGAAACAAGCAGGGCTAAGGCAATTGCGAGGAATGGCCTTGCGTATGGAAGTACGAACCCTCCCAAGCCAGGCAATACGGTTGCTGTGCGTTTTTTCATACAGTCTCTCCCGCCGCCATTTCTGCAACCTCGCGATGTCCTAGCATCAGTTCTCCTATCAAACCAACGTCCGCGCTTTCGGCATCCAACTCTCCCATAATCTGGCCTTCGAACATGATGATGATGCGGTCACTGAGAGCCAGCACTTCGGGCAACTCAGTTGAAATGAAAAGCACCGCTGCTCCACGATTTCGCTCTCTCAGTAGCATCTTGTGGGCACTTTCTATCGCACTGACGTCCAGCCCTCTGGTTGCCTGAGAGGCGACCACCAGCGCAGGATCGCCGCTTAACTCACGAGCCACCACAACTCTCTGCTGGTTTCCACCGGACAAGAATCGAACTGGCATCATAGAATGTGGCGTCCTGATGTCGTACTCCTGGATGAGAGTGTTGGCCTCCTGCTGTATCGCGCCCCATTGCATAACGCGATGTCGTGTGAAACGGGGTTCTGCGAACGTTTTTAAGATCAGGTTCTCTGCTACGCCAAATCCGAGCACCAGCCCCGTCTTGCGCCGGTCCTCCGGAATGAAGCCTAGCAGTGAGGTATCACGCACGACCCCGCTAACAGGTTTGCCGTTGATTTGGACGGTGCCACGAGTGGGTTGGCGCAAACCCGCGATGCACTCCGCCAGCTCCCTCTGCCCGTTGCCGTCCACTCCCGCCACCCCAACGATTTCCCCAGCGTACGCGTTCAGGCTCAAGTCTCTCAGCGCCAGAGTGCCGCGGTCGTCCTGACAACTGAGACCATTGATTGCGAGCACGGCTTGCTTGGACTCAGAGAGTGGTCGTGATCGTCTATCCAGGAACACATCTCGCCCGACCATCATCTGCGCCAGTTGGGAGGGCGTTGTTCCTCTGGGGTCCACGGTGCCAACAACGTGACCATCTCGCAGCACAGTAACCCGATCGGCAACCTCTTTCATTTCCCTGAGTTTGTGACTGATAAAGACGATCGAACAGCCCTCGTCAGCCAGGTACCGTATGGTCTTAAAGAGCCGTTCCACCTGAGAAGGCGCAAGGACGGCCGTGGGCTCGTCGAGGATCAATATGCGTGCATCCCGGAAAAGTAGCTTGAGAAACTCCAGCCACTGTTGGTCTCCCACCGGAAGCTGCCAGACAGGGGTTGAGGGATCAAGGTCAAGATCGTACTCTTTGGTCAGTTCCCTGAAACGGGCACGGGCTGGGTTAAGGTCGAGCAGAGGCGGGCGCTCCAACGGGAGGCCCAAGACGATGTTCTCAAGCGCGGTCAGGTTCTCGACCAACATAAAATGCTGGTGGACCATTCCTATGCCGAGATCGTTTGCTGCCCGTGGTGAGGTCACCTCGACTTTTTTGTCGTTGATGAATATCTCTCCGCTGTCCGGCTGGTGAATACCAAAGAGTATGTTCACGAGAGTTGTCTTGCCTGCGCCGTTTTCACCCAGCAGGCCATGTACTTCTCCTGCCTTCAACTCGAACGTAACGTTGTCGTTCGCCAGGACGCCCGGAAACCTCTTGGTTATCCCCACCATTCGCAGCGCGATATCACCATTTCGATCCACGTGATAAACCTCCAAATAAACCCCACCCCGCCCCACCCCATCGCTGGAGTGGGGCGGGTTCTGATCGAGAGACTTTGTCCTATGGCTCGATTTCAATCTCTCCGGGCTTTACCCTATTCTTGCCCGAACATCTTGATCTCAAGCTCCCCGGACTTCATCTTCTCATAAACCGCTCGGACTCTCTCCTGCACATCTGGAGGCGTCAAATTGGTCATGTGGATGTCTACGCCGGTGTGCACATTCAGCCACTCTTTCTCGCCCTGCGGAACCATTCCGCAGGCCAAGCGGTAGATCATGTCGCCAGGGAACCCTATGGCGCTGCCGATTACCGCACCCGGCCCCAGGTCGCTTGAGTCACGATAAAGGCCGATGGCATACACGCCCTCATCCTCTGCCGCAGCGATGATGCCCGCGTCAGCAGCATCGACATGGTGGTAGAGCACGTCCGCGCCGTCGGCGATCAGAGCCAGGGCGGCCTCACGCGCCAGGGTCACATCCGCCCAGTCTCCCGTGTAGACCTCGTCAACCTCTATCTCCTTGCCGCAGTAGTTGACCCCCTCCACAAACGCATCAAAGGCTGCCGCCATGACGGGGATCTCCATTGCGCCAACGACGGCGACGTGATCGGTCTCGGTCATTTCGCAGGCCAGCACTCCCGCCAGGAAGCTCATCTGGTTGTAACCGATGATCATGATGCTGACATTGTCGCCCTCTGGGAGGCCATTCGTGTCGCCGAACCACAGGTCAGGGTACTCGGCCGCTACTTGTGCGATAGCGTCCGCGTACTCACCGCCGTGGCCGAGGACGACGTCATACCCTTCTGCGGCATAGTTGCGGAAGACCTCAACCTGCTCATCTGGAAAGACGTCCTCGCTATAGGCGATTTCGACGCCACATTCTTCCGCAGCGCGCTGGAGGCCTTCGTAACCGAACTGGTTCCACGACTGGTCAGAAACGACTCCCGGGAACGCCACCGCAACCTTGAGCTTCTCCTCCTCAACAGGGGCTTCAGCAGGAGCCTCTTCTCCGAACATCTTGATGTCAAGCTCCCCGGACTTCATCTTCTCATAAACCGCTCGGACTTTCTCCTGCACATCCGGAGGAGTCAAATCGGTCATGTGGATGTCTACGCCGGTGTGCACATTCAGCCACTCTTTCTCGCCCTGCGGAACCATTCCGCAGGCCAAGCGGTAGATCATGTCGCCAGGGAACCCTATGGCGCTGCCGATTACCGCACCCGGCCCCAGGTCGCTTGAGTCACGATAAAGGCCGATGGCATACACGCCCTCATCCTCTGCCGCAGCGATGATGCCCGCGTCAGCAGCATCGACATGGTGGTAGAGCACGTCCGCGCCGTCGGCGATCAGAGCCAGGGCGGCCTCACGCGCCAGGGTCACATCCGCCCAGTCTCCCGTGTAGACCTCGTCAACCTCTATCTCCTTGCCGCAGTAGTTGACCCCCTCCACAAACGCATCAAAGGCTGCCGCCATGACGGGGATCTCCATTGCGCCAACGACGGCGACGTGATCGGTCTCGGTCATTTCGCAGGCCAGCACTCCCGCCAGGAAGCTCATCTGGTTGTAACCGATGATCATGATGCTGACATTGTCGCCCTCTGGGAGGCCATTCGTGTCGCCGAACCACAGGTCAGGGTACTCGGCCGCTACTTGTGCGATAGCGTCCGCGTACTCACCGCCGTGGCCGAGGACGACGTCATACCCTTCTGCGGCATAGTTGCGGAAGACCTCAACCTGCTCATCTGGAAAGACGTCCTCGCTATAGGCGATTTCGACGCCACATTCTTCCGCAGCGCGCTGGAGGCCTTCGTAACCGAACTGGTTCCACGACTGGTCAGTAATGACCCCCGGGAACGCCACTGCAACCTTGATTTTCTCCACAGGGGCTTCAGTAGGAGCCTCAGTAGGAGCCTCAGCAGGAACCTCAGTAGCCGCTTGTCCGCATGCCGAAAGAACCATTGTTAGTACAGCGACGACGGCGAACACAACTTTAAGGTGCTTATTCATTTTTCTCTCCTTCTTCCCTAGATTGTATGGGCTTCATGGTCACATGGGTTTCCGTGTCGACTTCGATGCGCTAATGTTCAAAGCCATTGAGTGTCTTTCGTCCCCGTTACATCACCTCCTTACTCATGTGCTCAGAACCCACGTGCTCGGAGTTCCCACACAGTTCTCGTCACGGTCCGAACTCTCGCTGGGCTATCTGCACGATTGCGCCCACAACCTGCTTTGCCAGCTTCTCCCCTTTCTCGCGCGAAGCATAGGTCGCCTTGTAAAGGACGCCAGACTTTGGGACGATGTCATCTGGCGGCGGAAAGATGGAGTATGTTACCTTTCGCTCGCTCTGGTCGTCAATGATCTTATCCTCTCGAACTAGTTCGGGAGCAAAGTACTGCATGAGCGAGGTTTCTGTAATGGACGCATGCTCCGTGTCCCATCCCGGGAAGCCCGCCTCCGCAAAAAGCTCGTCAACCATCTCATCTGAAACCTGATCCCACCACGACAGGATCACGACAAGTGCATCATCCACCTCGCGCATGAGAAGCTCTACTGCCTCGGTCACAAATGCGACGTTCTCGTAGTGACCGTTGAGGAGGAGGAATTTTCTCCCGCCATGACGATATGTCTCCCGCAGGATGTCGAGCGTCAAGTTGATCAACGTGGTCCCATCCAGGCTTGTCGTTCCGGGGAACAGTGGCCCGCCACCGCTAGTGGGATCTGACTTATACCCGTATGCAATCGGCGGCAATATCATAACGTCCAGTTTCTCGGATACCATCTTCGCCAGGTTTGTTGGGATCACGACATCGACGTTCAAAGGTAGGTGGGGCCCATGTTGCTCCAGTGCGCCCAGCGGGAGGATGATGATCCTTCGGCTTACCTCATCCCGATACTCTTCCCAAATCATGTGTTCTACTAGCATCACTTGGCCTCCTTTATCTGAGCCTCTTGTCACATTCGAGCAGAGGCTTCTGCCCTTAGAATCCCTCTATCTGATGTGGAAAGTAGTCCTCGCACTCACCATCGCGGTAAACATCGACGGTGGTGCAGTGCAATGACCCACCAAATGGAACCACCTTCTCGTAGGGCACAGGAACAACTTCAAACCCCAGTTTGGTGAGCTGTTCAATGTACTTTGTCTCGTGCGCTTCCACGCAGATGGCGTTCGGTCCTAGAGAGAGCGCGTTCATGAAAATCGGGTTTGGCCCTCTGCGAGGCGTTCCGAAGGCGTCGAGCACTTCCTCATACTTATAGGTCGGGCCAGCTGTCTCGACGATCTCCCAATCGTTTATCTCGAGGAGTTTCACCAGTTCTTCGGTCAAGATGGGACGCGTGGGATTGTGCATCACCAAGCCGGGGCGCAAGGGCATCAGGATCACATCTTGGTGAAAGGCGTAGTATACGTCCTCAGTCGTACCGTACTGGATCTCGTGCACGCGGATGCCTTTGGCGCCGAAATAGCGCTTGAGCCAGTCGATCCCGGCGTTGTTGGTCACACAGCCATGGTACCAGAAGATGTCCTTTCCCAGTCGCATGGCGCATGCCGCGTCCCACATCGGCTCGATGTCGGTCAAATGGAAGCGACTCTCTTCCATACGCTTCTGCTTCGTCTCATCTGACCATTCGTTGTAGTACTTGTACCAGTAATTCTTCACATAGGATTTGTCCGTCAGACGTGGCTTCGGCGCGGCGGTCCACAAGAATTCCGGATCCTCCTTGAAGTACCGCTCGAAAATGGGACGTAGGTTAAGGAACTCCCACCACCGTTGGCGCTGTGCACCTGGGGCCTCGATGATCTGATTCCCGACCGTCACGAAGAGGTCACGTGGGGAAGATGCGCTGCGGACATTGGACATCGTCCAATCCGGAGTTCCGTTGCCACGTCCTTCTAGATACGCTGGATGCACCTCAACTCGATCGACGATTATGCCACGATCAGTCAAGATCTTCTCGAAGTGATCCATTTGCTCTTGCGCCTCTTCGACCATCTGCCGGGGATATGGCCCATAGGTGCCGATGGGATATCCACCATCAGGCTGATGAGAGTATGCACCAGGCTCAGGCGCGGGGACGTGAGTCCCTTCAGGGCGACCCAAGATTACTCTCTTGAGGGGATCCCATTCATTCCAGGAATTTACGATCTTTGTCATGATTTTTTCTCCTAATTCTATATAGCAATGCTTTTGTGTTTTCAATGCACACAACACACATTTCTAAAATCCTTGCACCTGCTTCGGGAAGTAGTCCTCACACTCACCCTCTCGGTAGACATCCGCGGTCCCGCAGTGCAGACCGCCCCCGAATGGTGACACCTCATAGAATGGAACCGGGACGACTTCAAAGCCATGCTTATCGAGCAGTTCTAGCATAGGGGGCTCACTGGCTTCAACACAAACGGTCTTCGGATCAAGCACGAGAATGTTCATGTTAAGCCAGATACTGCAGAAGGTAATCGGCCTTTTCTTCTTAAGAACCGATTTCGGGGCCTCCACAATTTCCCAGCCGTTCTTCTCGAACAGTTCCCTTTGTGGTTCCAGCGGGGTCCGCACCGGATTGAAAAGCACCAGACCAGGGCGAAGAGGAACGAGGGTCGTGTCCATGTGCCACGGCGTGAGTTCCCTATACCTCACCTTGTGGATTCGATGGGCAGGATAATGTCGCCGCAACCAGTCAATACCAGCATCATTGGTAACCATTGACTTCTGGACGAAAAGATCCCTTCCGAAGCGCACAACATCGGCAGCATCGAACAACGGCTCCACTTCTGTTGGTATCCAGTCGCTCTTTTCGGCTCGCTCCCACTTCTCTTCTTCGCTCAATGACTCCCATTCCTTCCAGAAGTCTTTCTTGTAGGTGCGCTCCGTCAAACGCGGTTTGGGCGCCGCCGCAAAGCGGAAGTTCGGATCTTCCTTGAAGTACCGCTCAAACAATGGTCGGTAGCAAAGATACTCATACCAGCGACTCCGGTACGACATGGTTGCTTCCAGGATTTCATTGCCCACCGTGAGCAACAAATCCCGAGGGGGCATACATCCGAACATCGACTCTTGCTTCCAATCAGGAGTCTGCACCGTCTGACTGAAGTCAATCGGGGTAGGCCGGTCTACGCGAATGCCCCGGCTCTCCAGGATTGCGGCGAAATTGTCCAGCTGTTCGTTGGCTTTCTCTTCCATTTCCTTGGGGTAGGGCCCGTACGTTCCCAGGGGGAACCCGTTCTCCGGCCAATCGCGTTGAATGGCGATCTCAGGGGCCTGAACCATGGTCCCGTCGGCGCGGCCAACAATAATGTGTTTTAGCGGGTCCCATTCATTCCACGAGTTCACTACTGTTTTTCTTGATTCCTCTCCCATCATACCCCCTGTTTTTAGGATTAGCTAATCACTCCTAACTCAAACTTTCGTTCGTATAGGTCAAGCCCGATGAAACTCTCAATGTTGGCGATCCCTGGGATCTTCCTAAACCTTTCAACAACAAAGCGCCGGTATTCCTCCATGTTCTGACAAACATAGTGAACAAAGAAGTCATACCGGCCAGCAACCATAACCACGTTCGTAACCCCTGGAATCGAAAGAAGGATTGCCGCCACCTTGCCAGGACTTGCTCCCGTTTCAAGCCTGATTCCGACAATTGCGAACGTGTTGTAACCAATTTTGTAGGGGTTCATCACCAATATGACATCCATCACCCCCGATGCCTTCAGGCGCTTAACCCGGTTGCGGATGGTGGCGCCCGTCACATTCCATTTCTCGGCAAACTCGACGTATGAAAAGAAAACGTCCTTCTGGTGCATCTCCAGGATGTCTCGATCAAGATCATCCAGAGAAGCCGCCACCTTGTGCTCGGGCAGATCTTCATCTGCCTGAATTCGCAACACATGATTGTGCCTATGACCCATCTCGCTTACGTCCATCAGCCCTCTCTACGCTCAGCCTGCCAATGCGACTGCTATGGATCGACGTCCACTCCTACGGTACACTCACATTATGGTATGTATCTGTCGCCTACTCGCCGTGAGCTATCTCCCAGACCTGCTCATAATACTCGTCGGCAATCGCAGCGATCGCTTCTACTGCGACGGACGGTTCCTCTGCGTCCAAGGAGTCGCCGAGTAGCACATGTTCATACCAGACGGCGTTGGTGTTATCCTTCGTGTCGAGAGAGAACCTGCCAAGCAGGAGTTGGTTGTTCTTCTCAGCCAAGAAGCGGGTGAGCCTGGGTGTGACCTCACTGACGCTCAGGACTACCGGGGCTATCAGTTTCACCAAGGTCCGCTCACCCCACTCCATCGGCTTGATTATCACAGCCACTGAACCCTGTCGGGCTGTAATAGTCCCGTCCTCATAGTCCACTTCATGGCTCACTTGCTTCTGGCGTAGGTAGGTTTTGATGTATCTTCTCAATAAATAGGGGCAAAGCTGACGAGGCATCTTGATGTACCCCAAGATGTAGCGCATCTGCGCCGCAGGCCCCTAGATATGGTGGTCAGAATTACTTTGCCTCCAAGTGTGCCCCGAATTAAGATACGTTTTGATCTTACTGCGCAGCGCCTCCATGGTCTTTGATTCAGTTATCATAATATACCTCCCTGTGCTTGGGCAAATCTTCGGTAGCATTATAACAGAAAAAAAATTTCCTGTCAACATCTTTTTTGAGATGAAACTCGAAGCGCGGTTGTTTTTCGGAAAGGAAAAATGATCAGCCTATGCTCAGAGAGGGTTTGCAACCCTCATTTTTGCCATGCAGAGCCTCGTTTTAGCCCAAGACGACAGGTTACTACTCAGGCATGTCTGGAAAGTGGCAATCTCACCCAGTCAATAGCTTTGTAATGATGTCATTGCGAGCGTAGCGAAGCAATCTCCCGCCAGCAAGTTGGGGATTGCCACCGCGAGTACTCGTGGCGGTGCTTCGTCACTTCGTTCCTCGCAATGACAGGGTGAGTAGTAACGACGGCGGTTGCAAACCGCCTTGGGGCACATGGCTGAGTGGTTACAAGCGTTCGTCTGCGTTCAGAATCCTGACTCGAGCGCCTGCTCCAGGTCGCTCAGCAGGTCCTCCACCGCCTCAATCCCCACCGACAAACGCACCAGCCCGTCACTGATGCCGATGCGCGCTCGTTCCTCCGGGCTCAACGCGCGGTGGGAGGAGTGGGCCGGGTAAAGAACCAGCGTGCAGACGTCCCCCAGCGTCGTGGCCGGCAGGCAGACCCGCAGCGATTCAAAGAAGCGGAAAACCTGGCGCTGGTCCGCCTGGGCCAGTTCGAAGGACACCATGCCCCCATATCCCCGCTCCCCAAACAGCCGTTCCGCCAGCGCGTGCTGGGGATGAGATGGGAGGCCGGGGTACAGCACCTGGCTCACCCTGGGGTGTCCCTCCAGCCAGCGGGCCACGGCTAAGCCGTTCTCGCAGTGTTGGCGCATCCGCAGCACCAGGGTCTTGATCCCCCGCAACACCAGCCATGCCTCCTGGGGTCCCAGGTTAGCGCCGGTCACTTTGAGCACCTCGAACAGGTCCGCCCGCCGGGTCTCTGAAGTGACCACGACCCCGCTCAACACGTCGCCGTGCCCCCCCAGGTACTTGGTACTGCTGTGGATCACCACGTCGGCCCCCAGGTTCAGGGGTTGCACCAGGCAGGGGGTGGCGAAGGTGTTATCTACCAACAGGGCTGCCCCGTGCCGGTGGGCTATGCCGGCCAGCGCCGGCAGGTCCGCCACCTTGAGCCGTGGGTTGGAGATCGTCTCCACCAGCAAGGCCACCGGCCCGAGTTTCGCACAGGCCGCCTCCACTGCCTCCAGGTCGGCCACGTCCACAAAGCGCGCCGTGACCCCCTGGGACTGCAGGAGTTGGCTCAGCAGGGCGTAGGTAGCGCCGTAGAGGTCCTGCGCCGCGACCACCGTCGAACCTGCCCGGGCCCCCGTGGCCAGCAGGGCGGCGTGGACGGCTGCCATGCCGGAACCGAAGGCCAGAGCGGTCTCCCCCTCTTCCAGCGCGGCCACGGCCTCCTCCAACGCGGTCACGGTGGGGTTGCCGTAGCGGGTGTAGACGTACCCCTGGCGCGTTCCAGCGAAGACTGCATCCAGGTCTTCCATGTGCTCATACCGGTACGTGACCGAGGGGTGAATGGGGGGCACGGTGGGGATGAAGTCGGGGCGGGGGCTGTGCATGCCGGCGTGCACGGCACGGGTCGCTAAGCGACGGTCTGTCAGATCGTTCATCGAAACCTCCTGTAAGCGGGTGGTGGGAGTCATGTAGACCCTTCGTATCCTCTCAATAAGTCGGGGAAGGTGGGGCAAATTGCCAATTTGCCCTACGTTGGCCCCAGAATATTGAGATGATACGACCCTTCTTTGTGCGGCTGCGCGAATCTCCTCTGAGTGATGCTAATCAGCGAAAAGCGCGGGGCCGCGGGTTTGCCTTGCAGCGAGTTGTCAAGATTGATCCCAGGCAATCATGCTGGTGCCAGCGGTTGTGCTCCCAACGCCAGCAAATGTTCATTCGCCGGGTGATCCAGTGTGTACACTTGCTTTCCCCAGCCCAGCACTTCTTGCGCCAACTGCTCTGTCTTGCTGCCGGGCTGAGCGTGGGCGATCAGCACGGTATCGGCCAGGGCGGCCACGAAGCGGTTGCGGACCAGCGCTGTGTCCGCCGTCAAACGCCGCACCTTTTCTCCAAACGGCGACATGAGCAGCATCCGCCCCGCCGCCGTTGGTTTTCTGTACTCCCGTTTCAAGCGCATCTTGACCAGGCTGCGAGCTGGGCAGACGATGACGGGCTGTGGCCCGCGCAACAGCACTGCCAGGCACTCCTGCTCTACCGGCGAGTGGAAGCCGCTGATGACCGTCACCACGCCGGTGCGCCACTGCTGCGCCAGGTCATGCACCTGCAAGATGATGCCGGCCGGTGCTTTGGTGGAGCAGAACAGGGCCAGCAGCGGCCCGTTGCGCTTGAACCAGATGTCCCGCTCTCCCCACAACGTGACCGTTGGCGGGGCCAGTTCTTCCAGGTGGTCTGCTAGTTGGCGTGGGTAATCAACTGCACCCCAGCGCAAGTAGGCCAGTCGCGCTATACCACGGCTACGCAAAGGCAAATACCTCCATCTGAACTGTTCTGACGGGTTGCACTTGGCCGTGTATCAATTGACGCACTCTTTCCGTCGTGGTGCGGCTAAATGTGGCTTCACCACAGCGGGCGCACCTTGTAACTGGAATATTTTCGATCAAAACCCGTTTCCCCTTAATAAGGAAAACCTCGTCGGTGGAACCCTCATAGGCTTGTACAGAGCCACAGACGTGACAGCGAAACATTTTCACCTCCTGTGCATGTAATCGTACCATTCGGTTTCATCGGGTTCATACAGAGTAATGATTTTTACTAACTCTGTGTCAGCATACGATACCTGCAAATGCAAGGGACGTTCTGTCTCGGTAAAGCCCAGCAGCAAGCAGCTTGGTGAATACTTGTCGTTGGGATAATCTTCGATGAGCATTGCTTTTGCGCCGGCCTGTCTTATTTCCAACTCGCTGATGTTGCGTTCAACGGCGCGTTTGAAGGCATGGCGACTGAACTCAAATTTCCCTGACGCTAATTGCCGGCGAATTTCTCCAGGTGTTTTCATTCCTGAGCCTCGAACAGGGCATCACCCAGGCGGTACTTGATGTCGTAGTTGATGATGAAATCCAGTTCTTCGGCGGTGAAGCCGTAGTGCTGGGCCAGCACGCGGTCTATTTCGTCTATGATGGGTTTGGAAAAACGAGGGCGAAATGATTGTATACGAATTTCCCCTGTTTGTTTTTGCTGTCTTACAGTGTATCTAGAATTCTCATCTAGGCTCATCATAAGTTCGCTAGCTAGCCTCTGAAACCTAACATCTTTCTCAATATTACGGAGAATAGGAAAACTTCGAATATCGCTAGGGTTTAGGTCTCGACAGTTAGTTTTAACAATATACAACCAGTAGAAAAGATTACTATTTATACAACAAACACAAAATTCTTTTGATCTCTCATCTTTCAAGGCAAAAGTCGTCTGTCGGGATGATGCTGATGGTTGATCACCTCTAAATGTCCTTGGTGGAAAATCTGTAGCTGTTATCCAATGATTAACACCCGTATTCTTATAGTAAACGAGGTGTTGTTGGATAGACGATTCAAGGATCTCCAACCTTCTTGGAATTTGCATTTTAGAGAGGATAGAATTCTCTACTTGATCTCCAATTTTAGCAATTACGTTCAATTGTGATGAATAATCATTGAGTGAAATATAGGTTATAGTTGATAAAAGAAACGCTCGCGCTTCTGCGTTCCACTTATTGTATTTTGTAACCCAAGTAGTCACTGGTTTCTTAACACTTGGCCCCATAAGTGCAATAGATAGCCTAAGATTTACCCCATTGAACAATTTAGACGGCCTCCATCCAAAGTGACTGATCCATTGCATTGAACGCGAAGTCTTTATTATATTCCAAAGCGGCTCCATTCTTTGTGTACAGAATGCGCTTAGCGGAACTATGATTCCGAAACGGCTTAACTCACTTGATAACCTAAGCGCTCTTTCTGCAATAAAAGCATAGAGATTTCTGCAAGTTTTAGTATCGTAGTTTATGATTTTATAATCTTTCTTTACTTTGCGGTACTCCACATACGGCGGATTTCCGATAATCACGTCAAATCCACCCTGCTTCAGGATACCATAAAACTCTGTGAACCAATGAAAAGGCTGGTGGGAGGCCAGCCACTTCTGGTACGCTGCTGGCTTGGTCACATCTACCCCATACTCCTGCGCCAGGTAGCGGTTCAACTCGTCTTCCAGTGCTTTTAGCCGCTTGCGGAGTTCCTCTTTTGTCTCGATGGAATCCTGGGTGTACTCGCGCATGTCGTGCGCCGTCTGCATGGCCTGGAACTTTGCAAACAGGCGATTCACATCTTCGGCCTTCTCCTCGATGCGCCGCAGCGTATCCACCTCCTCGGCAAATAGCATCCTGTCCTGGGCGACCTGTCCCTTTTGCACCGTCGTAATAGCCCTTTTGACCTCCCCTCGCGTCGCGAAACCCACCAGTGTATTCCCGGCGCGGATGTTGAAGTCTATGTCGGGCAACGGCTCAATGTTCTCCACCTGCTCCACCTGGGCCACCAGTTTCAGGAAGAAGCGCAGCTTGGCGATCTCTACTGCCTCGGCCATGATGTCCACGCCGTACAGGTTGTTGACCACGATGGACTTGAGGACAAAGTAGCGCCGGTTGGGCCTGTCCTGAGCGGAGCCGAAGGAATGCCGCTCCATCTGCTCCAGCACCTGGCGGAAGTCCCGGTACTTGTGCGGGTGGTGGTCGCCGTGGGCAAGTTCGGCCACGAACGCTTCCATCCGACCCAGGCATGCCTCGTACAACGGCTCCAATATGTTGAGCGCGGCGAACAGGAAAGCGCCCGACCCACAGGTGGGATCCAGCACCGTAACCTGGTTGATCGCCCGCCAGAATGCCCGCAGCAACTCCGGCCCCTCGCAGTTCTCAATCACATCCTGGGCAAACTGCTGGATGTCCAGGTTGTAGGTGATCAGGTCGTTGATAGAACGCACCTCTCCGTCCACGAGTTTGAGCCACACCTCTTCGTAGCGTTGGCGTCGCGCCACCGTCTCCCGCCAGATCTCGGTGGGCAGCGCGTATTCTTCCGGCGTGCGGGTGTTCCAAACCCCGCGCTGGCTCACGTCGTTTATCCCCGCCGCGATCTCCGGCGGCAAGGCTAGTTCGGTTCCCTTGCGCACTGCTTCGTAGAGGTAGCGGTCGGGGTCGGCGGCCAGCAGCGCCCAGACCGATTGCTCGCCCTCAAAGGCGACGCGACACTTTCCCCGTGCCTGGTCGAAGAGGGCGGGGATGACGGTGTTCTTGCTGATGTAGCCGGTGATGTCCTCTTTGGTGTAGTAGGCTCCCATCTGCTTCTGGTTGATGTACTTTTCAAAGATATAGCCCAACACGTCGGGGTTGATCTCGCGGTCATCCCGCAACGGCCGGTCATCCAGGTGCCATCGGTAATAGTCGAAGAAGTCAAAGAGCCGCTCGAACGCTGCGTCGGGAATCCGAATCGTCCGGCCGTGCAACTGCTCTACCTCGTGCTGCTGGAAAATGCCGCCGTTCAGAAAGGGAATGTCGCCCAACAAGGCCCGAACCTGCGGCGACCGCTCACCTGGCGTCCTGGCGAATCCCTCAAAGAACAGCGGACACAAAAAATCAGCGTAGAAGCGATCTTGAGAAACCGGGTTTTTTCCCAAAAACCCGGTTTCTTGACTTTCCGCCAGTTTGTGGCGCAAGTAGTCCGGGTCGCCGTCCAAAAAGCCCTTCTTCTGGATAAAGTAGATGAACATGAGCCGGTTCAACATCACCGACACGTACCACCGCTCCAACTCCTCGTCCGGTATTCCCTCAAGGAACTTCTGGAAAGCGTCGCGCTCTTTCTTAAAGCGATCGTAGAACCTTTTCGTGGCCCGTTCCACGTTGAAAGCAGCCCGGACGCGACCGGTCACCTCCACCAGGGTCAGGGTCTCTTCTTCCTCAAAACTGAAGGCGATGGTTTGGAGTTTCTGAATGAGCGAGTCGCCCGGCTGCTGGATGGTGTAGTGGTGTTCCCGGCTGGCCAGCGGCCGGCCTACTTCCCGCCGCACCCATTGCCAGATTTGCTCGCTGCGCTCTCCGTCAACGTAGATGATGAAATGCTCGCGCAAGGAGCGGGCCACCTGCCGGTCGATCTTGCGCCGCGTAGCATACGGGGGGATGGTCTCCACGGCACAGACAAAGGCCACCACACCCCGCTTCTCGGCCACGGCCTGCAGCCTGAACCGCCCCACGATGGGCGAAGGTCTCCTGACCGATCCCGCGTCAATCTCCACGTCCAGGTTGGTCGAATAGTTATCCCAACCCAGCTCTTCAATGAACAGAGACTCGAAGTCGAATCCCTTGAGGTGGCGTCGGACCCGTGCCGTATTGAGCATCTGCGTCCTCCTGGCGAGATAGAAACCGGGTTTTTTCTGAAAAACCCGGTTTCTTAGACCAGCCCCAGCGAACAAATAATGCGCGGTTCCTGTGTCTCTTGCGCCTCCTGCACCAGGCACAGCTTATCATCTTCGTACAAGTTCACCACCAGTTCGGCCAGTTGTTCGTCCTGCACGCCGCTGCGCAGTTGCCGG
>CAYLPU010000022.1:0-58383 GCA_964385635.1 uncultured Anaerolineales bacterium | reverse complement strand
TTCATTTGAGGGAACGAACTGCCTTCGGTGCGATTATACTTGAGGGAATACGTCCTCTTGACAGGTTATGAATATTGATATATACTTGTAGTATACACAATAATTACCCGAGGTGATATACGATGAGTACAACTCAAACAATGCGTCGCATTATCGTCACTATGCCTCCCGACCTGCTGCAACAGGTCGAGGAGATGGCCGCCAAACTTGACTTCAACCGCAGCCAGTTCATCCGCCAGGCGGCGAAGGCGTTCCTAGAGGAGCAGCACCGTCGCGAACTGCGTGAGCTGCTCAAGGAGGGCTACCTTTACCGCGCCCAGGAGAGCCTGGAGATGGCGGAAGAATTCTATGTCGCCGAGCAGGAAGCCTGGGATCGGTACGCCCCGTGGGAGGAATAGCCTATGCCACACCAGTACCGCCGGGGGCAGATCTACTACGCCAGGCTTGATCCGGTCGTCGGTCACGAGCAAGGCGGGCGTCGTCCGGTGCTGATCATCCAGAACGACGTCGGCAACCGCTTCGCCCCGACGATCATCGTCGCGGCCCTGACCACCTCCCTCTCCAAGAAGCCCTATCCAACCGAAGTGCGCGTCCCGGCAAGCGCTGGTGGCCTGCCCAGACCGTCGGCCATTCGACTGGACCAGATTCGCATGCTGGACAAGCGCCGTTTAGAGCAATACGTTGGCCAACTGGACGAGGCCTCGGTGCACCAGGTTGATGAGGCAATTATGATCAGCCTGGGCTTGGTCTCCCTCTAAACCACGATGAATCCCGCCAGCCGCGCCGCCGCCGTGTTGCAACCGCAGACGACCGCCCCACCTCCTCCTGCGCCCGCACCTGCCGGCCCAGCCCCTGCGGGTCACCTTCCGTCCCCGTCACCGAGGCCACGACGATCAACCTCACCTTGTTCGCCGCAGGTCTCCTGACCAAAGTGTCTTTCGACTACACCCACGCTTGCCAGGAACCTCGTAGAACCGTCCGGCAGATGATGCGCTTGTGAGTGACGGTGCGCTCCACATCGTGGACGTTGCCGCGTCGAGGGGCAATTTCCCCAGCCGGTGCGGTTTCGAGCGCCTGTCACATCCGCTTCGGTAGTGGCGGCTGGGTGGGCGACTGCCCCGGCGACCATGACTTGGGCTGCGCGCTCAATGCGATCTGCCCTCTGTGCCAGAATCGTCGTGCGACTCGAAATCCTTAGCGCACCGGAAACCCACATTGAAATCCACCCAGTTGGCCGGAAGTGCGTTCCGATAGTACACCCTGCTACAATACGGACCTGAATGCCAACCACCCCCGCGGATCACATGGAACCTTACAGGTTCCGGCCCCCTCGGATTCGCCATCGGACTCGACGAGTAATAGTCCGCATCGTAGTAATCCCACACCCACTCGACTATGTTTCCCTGCATGTCATAAAGGCCAAAGCCATTTGCCGGGTAGCTGCCGACCGCGACCGGGCCACCCTTGCCTGACTGGTTGTAGTTCCCGTCGGAAGGATGGAGTGTGTCACCGTTGGGGTAGTCCATCCCCACCAGTCCCCCCCTGGCCGCATATTCCCACTCTGCTTCGGTCGGGAGTCTCTTGCCACACCACGCTGCATACTCGGCAGCGTCGCGCCAACTCACTCCAACCACCGGATGGTTCGGGTAGTCAGGGCCACACCGGAAACCTTCCATGCCCCAGAATTCTGGCAGTCGGTGTCCTGTTGCTTCGCAGAACCTCAGGTACTGCGCGTTAGTTACCTCATACTTGTCCATGTAGAAGGAGTCAACGTATACCTTGTGAACGGGGCTGTGATCTCCCTCTGAATCCGAGCCCATAAGGAACTCGCCACCAGGAACCAAAACGACTTCTTCTCCAGTAGCGTTGGCCATTGTCATTTTCTCCTTTTGGAATTGTGGAAGAGCCTTTGTTTCAGCGCGGCCGCCATCGCGGTAGGAGTGCCAGTACTCAGCCGCTTGCCAAGAACCTCGTAGAACCGTCCGGCAGGTGATGCGCTCGTGAGTGACGGTGCGCTCCATGTCGTGGACGTTGCCGCGTCAAGGGACAATCTCCCCAGCCGGCACGGTTTCGAGCGAACGGATCGCAGAGCGAGTTGTGTTAGGCAGATGCGTCAAAATCCACTGATGTCCAATAACACGGCGTGTACAATTTCTAGACTTGCATTTCCTTTACACGTCGTGTATAATAAACCTCAAGCAAGCCATCTGAACGAAAGGACCAGGAATATGGAGCCCATTCATCTGCTTCTGAAAGAGATTCTGGATCGCTACGATTACTCCCGCGAATCACTGGCGAAAGAACTAGGCATATCCCCGTCCACTATTGGACGATGGCTAAATAAAGAAAGCGTGCCCAGACCACTAGTTGAAGGACAGTTAAGAGAGATATACGCCAGTATTCGATCTGCCAACCAACACGTAGCCGAACAGAGATCCTTCTACGAGCTACCTTCCCTGGTGAATGAGTCATATATCAGGGAAGCATTAGACCAAACTTTGATGGAACTCCGCCAAGCCCTACACAGGCGCGGGCGTTTGTCATCACGAAATCAAGCTCTGGACGAGTTATCCAAGTTACTCTTCGCTCACATTATGTCAGAGGGAGGCATATCCAGGAAAACTGTCCTGGGTGACAATGTCAGTATCGAAGGTTCAGCCCAATCTCTGAGCAGGTTTGTAAAGGATGCTTTTAATAGACACTTGCCCAAGTCGCTCGGTCACGAAATGGAACCGGGTGATTTTGAACTCGAACTAAAGAAACAAGAAAACATCCTGGCCATTGAGATTATTGAGGCGTTTGAGCGTCTGGCACATAAAAGTATGTTGAAGGATATTGACAATATCAGAGGTATAGACGTGCTCAACGACGTTTTTGGCAAGTTCCTGGCTGACTCATTTGTCAATGAAAAGGAATTAGGACAATACTTGACTCCCACTGAGGTAGTAAGGTTCATGGTAAGACTTGCCATTCAAGATATGTCTGCTTCTGAACTGAGCACCCTGTGTGACCCAGTCGAGTGCGTCAATTTCGGGCTGATTCTAGATCCCTCCTGTGGAGTGGGTTCATTTTTAACTGAAGTGATAAGGATACTTTGTAGTAAAGTAGTCGAAAGACATGGCGCAGATTCTCAGGATGCGTGGACACAAAACATGGTCACAAACGTTATTGCCGGCATTGACAAAAGTGAGAGAATGATTAGATTAGCCCTAACAAATATGGCTATGTTTGGATTTCCTGCCGCTCATCTTCACCTCTCCAATGCTTTAGCGCGTTCTGGGTCAGACTCAGGTTTTACAAAATCACTGGAAGGCCGAGTAAGATTGATATTGACCAACCCCCCCTTTGGCGCCGAGTTTCAGGAAAACGACTTGAGGCAGTATCAAATTGCAGGTACGTGGTCTAGTAGATCACCCACGACAATGAATTCCGAGTTGCTGTTTATCGAGAGATACCTGGACTGGCTGGCTCCAGGGGGGCAATTTCTCGCTATTGTACCCGATAGTATTCTAACGAACAAGGGCATTTATAAAGACCTGAGAAGGAACATTCGCGATAGTATAGACATACGGAGTGTGGTCTCTCTGCCAGAAGTCACATTTCGCGCAGCGGGTACGAATACAAAAACATCAATCCTTCACGTCCGCAAATTGAAGGAGCCAGATGCAAAGCGCAACGTTTCTTTCTTCGCGGTATGTCAAGACGTGGGATTTAGTGTGCGCACCAAGAATGCCCACAGAACTAAAACCAGAAACGGTCATGGAGACCTACTCGAGATTCTGCGAGCATTTTCGGACCCAACCCGTGCCTCCGCTTACGGTAGACGAGTAAACAGTGTCGAACATTCGAGTCGTTGGGATGCAAACTACCACGTATCTCTGCCCATCGAAATTGAACAGAGAATAAACAATCCTGCTGTTGGTGACATCTTTTTGTCTAGCGTTGCTCAACTGGCTAACGACAGGACAGATCCAAGAAGATGGGGCACCGGCACTTTTCAATACATCGAGATTTCAGGCATTGATTCTGAGGCTTGCACCGTTCGAACAAAAACTGTTCTTTGCGCCGAGGCCCCAAGCCGGGCACGGAAACTCGTGCGGGCAGGTGACGTACTGTTTTCTACCGTTCGTCCAGAGCGACGGACGATAGGAGTAATCCAGACAGAACAAGATGGTGCCGTATGCTCGACAGGATTGGCTGTTCTCCGCCCGCACGGGATTCATCCACTTGTCTTGGCCTATCTCCTGAAAACCGATTTCGTCACCATGCAGGTCTTGAGAAATACGATTGGCATCGCCTATCCTGCAATAGACGAGCAATGCCTGCTGGACATTCTGTTACCGATCAAGAAACAAGAGATAGATACCCTCGAGGATCAGGCTGAATCGATTCTCGATTTGGAGAAACGGACTCGCGCTGTACGCGCCGATTTTACCACCACCCTTGCCGAGTCCATCCAGGACTGGGAGGGTCAGAACCAGAGAGTTACCTCGACTCAATCCAGGTCCCAGACCTCATCGATTGTTGCAAACCAAGTACCGTCTCCAACTTTACAAGAGGGATTTTGATTGACGTATTCAGGGTGCTTTGATGACCTCGGCAAACCATACGGTTTGACATCAATGGGAATAGAGCGAGCGAATGCAAAGTCTCGAATATCGCCAGTGCGTAGGAAAAGACTGACCGCAAAAATGTCCTGGGTGTCGAATTTACAACTGCTAGTGCTATACTCTTTTGTCTTGCCATGTATGAGACGGGCATACCTCGTATTCGTACCCCAAAGAGATTTGACTTCGGCCTTCTTGACAACACCACCCCGCTCAAGTTCAAAGTCGTAATGGTAGTAAGCGCCTAGATGACGAGCCATATCCTCTGGCATGCGCTTGACTTTGTATCCGCTTTCTCTCGCTATCCTGGCAAAAGAGTATTCTACCAAACCACTTAGTACCTTCGCCGCTGCTCCATATTGGTCTATCTCGAGATAATCATCTTCTGAGAGTTCCTGTAATGCCTTCTTGAGCTGTGTTTTCGTCCCCCCGGTGTAAACTTCACCCATCGCGATACCCGTCTCGTAATTGACGTCAATGATTCGACCTTTGGCTATTTCTTTCCAAACCCCTCCGTCAGCATACTCCTTGGGCACAAATTTGCCTGTTCTGCCGCGAACAATGATTTCCTGGTTGGCTTCATTTATGGCCACCGAAAAAGAGGCCCTGTAGTGATTCTGACCTGGGATCTTTATTACCTCTTTGTCGAGACTATGAATGGGGATCAGGATGGGCCGGAGAACCTGAATAAGGGCTCGTGGGTCAGCGCCTCTATACCGACTCGTGAGATCCTCGAACAGCCTCTTGTAATCAATCTCCACGGATACATCTCCTTTCAACTACGCCGCAACAAACCCCGCTAGCCGCGCCGCCGCCCCCCTGCTCGTGGATGACGGTGCGCCCCACATCGTGGACGTTGCCGCGTCGAGGGGCAACCTCCCCGGTCGGTACGGTTTCGAGCGCCTGTCACGTCCGGTTCGGTAGTGGCGGCGGAGTGGGCGACTGCGCTGCCGACCATAACTTAGGCGGAATTCTCAGTGTTTACCGAAACCACTTCCAATTTGTGGCATGAAACTCCATTCTGATGTGCTTGACATTGGGATCTTGTTCGTATCGCTCCTTGTATTTCTTGGTCATCTTCCATGTATCAATGGCTTTGGCCTTCTCACTGCGATATTCTCTGTCGAAATTCTTCAGGCTTGTAAGGTAAACGTCAGCATACTCCAGAGTTTCCGTATAGACCGCTACCCACGGATCGCAGGCAAATGCCTCACAAGCATCCAACAGTTTCTCTCGGTCGCTTTTCGCCTTCTGATAAGAAAGGATGTTAACGCTCTCTTCTTCTTTCCCAATATCCCTTGTCCTTGATTTGACAGTAATACCAAGACGTTGCTTCGTCGAAGGGTTATAGGCCACTACATCAATCCCTGTATGGTCGACAAGCGTCACCTCAAATCCCGATCTGGATAGCCAATTGCATATCAGGTTCTCGCCAAAGTTGCCGATTATCTTCTGGTGTCTCGAGCTCTTGATTATCTCCACGTCTGATTCTCCCATCTGGGCATCAGGAAATTCCGCCTAAACAAGTGATATCCCTTAACCACGTTGCAACAAACCCCGCCAGCCGCGCCGCCGCCGCGTTGCACCCGCAGACGACCGCTCCCGCCTCCTCCAGCGCCCGCACCTGCCGGCTCAACCCCTGCGGGTCACCCTCCGTCCCTGTCACCGAGGTCACGACGACCAACTCCCGCCCCTCGCCGGTGGCGTGCTCCCGCGCCTGGCGGATGGCTGGCCCCAGTTCGCTCGCCGGGTCGGGGTGCGCGCCGTAGCCCAGCACCACATCGAGCAGGATCACTGCCACCTCCGGGTCGCTCGCCTCCTGCATCAGGCGGCGGATGCGCAGGTCATTATTTATCATCGGGTGGGGGCGGCTCACGGTGAACTCGTCCTCCCCCAGATCCACCGCGCAGTTCCCGTCGCTTCGGGCGGCATCTTCTAACTTTAGCCGGGGGGCCGCCGCCACGTTGGAGAAAACGTCTCCCAGAATCTCCTCCCACAAGATGAACGCCTCGGCTGCCAGCGCACCGCCGCTGAAGAGCCCGCGCAGGTACTTTTGGCCCGGCTTCAAGCGTTTCTTCAGTTCGGCCGGCAGTTGGCGGCTGGCCCTTCCAGAAACCGGGTTTTTGGGAAAAAACCCGGTTTCTTCTTGGTTTGTTAATGTACATCATTGTACCAACAATGTCAAACCTGGCTTGCTACGCTTGACAGCCTATGCTTCAACGCTATAATTCAGCACTATGCAGTTGACACGGGCTGCCCGCCAGGAAACGCACGAAATGCTTACGCAACACGCATCACGCCCAACATTCTCAGGAGGAGACCCAGATGGCTGCCGATGACCTTAACCAGGAACTACTCCATCGCCGCGAGATAGTCCGCCAGGGCGGTGGGGCCAGGGCGATCGAGAAGCAGCACGCCAAGGGAAAACTGACTGCCCGCGAGCGGATAGACCGGCTGCTCGACCCCGGCAGTTTTCAGGAAGTGGATCCCTACGTCACTCACCGTCACACCGCTTTCGGGCTGGACCAGAAACGGTTCCCCGGCGACAACGTGGTGGTGGGCTTCGGCCGGATAGACGGCCGCAAGATCGCCGTGGCCGCCCAGGACTTCACTGTCATCGGCGGCTCCTTCTCCGAGGTACAGGCGCAGAAAGTCTGCAAGATGCTGGACATGGCCGTCGGCTCTGGTACCCCCTTCGTCGCGCTGAACGACTCTGTGGGGGCGCGTATCCAGGAGGGGGTCTGGAGTCTGGCTGGCTACAGCGAACTCTTCTGGCGCAACACACAGGCCAGCGGTGTCATCCCGCAGATCAGCGTCATGCTCGGCCCGTGCGCCGGCGGCTCTGTCTACTCCCCCGGCCTGACCGACTTCATCATCATGACCGCTGGGCTCAGCCACATGTTCATCACCGGGCCGCAGGTGATCAAGGCGGTGATTGGCGAGGAGGTGGACTTCGACACGCTGGGCGGAGCCCAGACCCATGCCAGCATCAGCGGCGTGGCCCACTTCGTAGCCGCCGACGAGGACGAGGCGCTTTCTATCACCCGCAAACTGCTGAGTTACCTGCCGTCCAACAATGTAGACCCCCCACCGCGCCTCCCGCTGACGGATGACCCGACCAGGGCCGACCCGGCGCTGGACACACTGGTGCCGCCCGAGGGAAGCCAGCCCTACGACATCCGGGAGGTCATCACCCGCGTCTTTGACCTGTCCAGTTTCTTCGAGGTGCACGCATGTTTCGCCCCCAACGCGGTGGTTGGCTTCGCCCGGCTCCATGGGGAGGTGGTGGGAGTGGTCGCCAACCAACCCGCCCGCCTGGCTGGCGTGCTCGATATCAACGCTTCGGACAAGATCGCCCGCTTCGTCCGCTTCTGCGACGCCTTCAACATTCCGCTGGTCACCTTCGTGGACTGTCCCGGTTTTATGCCGGGGACGGTGCAGGAGCACGGGGGCATCATCCGCCACGGAGCCAAGATCGTCTACGCCTACTCGGAGGCGACGGTGCCCAAGGTCTGCGTCGTCACCCGCAAGGCCTACGGCGGGGCCTACATCGTGCTGAGCAGCAAATACATCCGTACCGACCTGGTCTACGCCTGGCCCACGGCGGAGATAGCGGTGCTGGGAGCGGAGGGGGCGGTCAACATCCTCTACCGCAAGCGGATGGCGGAGGTGGAGAACCCAGAGGAGGTGCGGGCGCAGTTCGTCGCCGAGTTCCGGGAGCAGTTCGGCAGCCCCTACGCGGCGGCGGCCAGCGGTCACGTGGACGACGTGATCCTGCCCAGCGAGACGCGGGCCAAACTGATCGCCGCCCTGGACTTCCTGCGGGATAAGCAGGCCATGCCGCTGCCGAAAAAGCATGGGAACATCCCATTATGAGGTATGAGGTGCGACGCACTTCCAAAGTGCGTCGCACCTTCAGGAGACAAGATGGACAACCCTATCATCATCTCACTAGTCGTTTCCGGCATCGGTATGCTAATGCTCTTCCTGGCGTTGGTCTTCCTCTATGGGTTGATGTATCTGATGACCGCGCTCATCAAGGACCGACCCGGGGTAGAGGAGAAGGGGAGTATGGGGGAAGGTGTGTGTGGGAGTGTGGGAGCGGAGGAGCAGAGAGCGATGCGATGGCGGGCGGCGGTAATCGGTGTCGCGCTGGCCCGCGCTGAGCAAGACCTGAGTCCCGTCAGCACATCAGGAGCGGAGAAACCGCTCAGTGCCTGGCGGGTACTCCATCACCAGCGCCAACTGACGCTCAACCTGCGCACGAGGAGGGTCCGGTGAAACGGTACCAGATTACACTTGAGGACCATACGTTCGACGTCAAAGTGCTGGACGACCCGCGCCGCGAACAGGTGCGCGTGGAAGTAGACGGACAGACATTCACCGTGGGAGTGAAGGCCGTGCCGGTAGTGGCGGAGGCGACTGTAGAGGAGGCCGCCCCGGCCATTGCGTCCCCCAGGCTTCCGAAGTTTTCTGAAACTTCGGAAGTCTCTGGCAGCCCGAGCAACTCAGTCCCCGCCCCTCTGCCCGGCGTGATCAAGTCCATCGCCGTGCGGCCCGGTCAGCAGGTTGCCCCGAACGACGAACTCCTCATCATTGAGGCGATGAAGATGGACAACGTCATCCGCGCCACGCGTGGGGGCACTATCGGCGCTATTCACGTCGCCGAGGGACGCCAGGTTGCCTACGGCGAGACCCTGTTGGAAATGAAGTAAAAAAGGAGGAGACCGTGGGTGGAATTAATCTGACCGGGCTTCTGGGAGGCCTGCTGACCATCACCTGGCAACAGACGGTCATGGTGATCGTCGGAGGGTCGTTGATGTATTTGGCCATCGCCAAGGAGTACGAGCCGACGTTGCTTTTGCCCATCGGCTTCGGCTGCATGCTGGGTAATCTGCCGGTCTCGGCCTATATGATCGGGCCGGAGGGACTGTTCGGGGTGCTGAACCGAGCCGGAATAGAGACAGAACTGTTCCCCCTGCTGATCTTCCTGGGCGTGGGAGCGATGATGGACATGCGGCCGCTTCTGAGCCAGCCCATCTTCATCCTGATGGGGGCAATGGGCCACCTGGGCATCTTCGCCGCGTTGGTCGTGGCCGTCCTGCTGGGCTTCAACCTGGCCGAGGCGACCAGCATCGGTGTCATTGGTGCCATTGACGGGCCGACGGTGATCTACGTGGGGGCGAAATTGGGGCATCTCTTCGAGACGCCTGGGCTGGCGGCGGCGGTGGCGGTGACCGCCTACTCCTATATGAGCCTGGTGCCCATCATCCAGCCACCGCTGATGCGGCTCTTCATCACCAAACGGGAGCGGGCGATCCGCATGGAGTACACACCCCGCCCGGTCTCCAGAACGGCCGTCATCCTCTTCCCCATCCTGGTGACGCTGCTGGCATCCATCTTTCTACCGCAGGCCGCGCCCCTCATCGCCACACTGATGCTGGGCAACCTGATGCGCGAGTCGGGCGTCGTGGAGGGACTCAGCCGCACTGCCCAGGAGGCGATCACCAACACCTCCACGCTCTTCCTGGGCTTGACCATCGGCTCGACGATGCAAGGTGCGGCCTTCCTGAACCTGGACACCGCCAAAGTCCTGCTGCTGGGCCTGGTGGCCTTCGTCCTCGATACCATCGGCGGCATTATGTTCGGGAAACTGGTCTGTCTGCTCTCGGGGCGGCGGATCAACCCCCTCGTGGGGGCAGCGGCCATCAGCGCCTTTCCGATGAGCGGGCGACTGGCACAGCAAGTAGCGCTGGAGGAGGACAACCAGAACTTCATCCTGATGCACGCCCTCGGTGCCAACACTGCCGGGCAGGTGGCATCGGTGATCGCCGCTGGTGTGCTGATGGCGCTCATCTTCCCGCTCCTGTCACCTTAGGGCCTGTAAATAAATAAGTTCCCCAATCGTGTCATTGCGAGAAGCGCTTTTTGCGACGAAGCAATCTCCTTCCTAGACAAACGTGGGGATTGCTGCGCAAAAAACGCTCGCAATGACATCGTGTCGGGAAGTTATTCTTTTACGGACCCTTAGCGCGGCAACCGGCGTTCACTGTGCCTTGTTACACCTGTCCCTTCTCTCTCAGTTCCTCTACCGCCGCTTCGTCGTACCCCAGGTCCGCCAGTACCTCGGCGGTGTGCTGGCCCAGGGCAGGGGCGGCGCCCAGCGAGGAACCCGTCTGCGCCGAGAGGCGCACCGGCGGGAGCAACCCTGCGCCCGCCAGCATCCCCAGTGCCTGCACCGGGGCAGAAGCCAGTGCCTCTCCCACATTGTACACCGGCTCACAGCAACTGTCCGCCTCAACTATTTCTGCCCACTCTGCCCTCGTGCGGGTCCGGAAGAGCATGCACAGCTCCTCGTAGGCCGGCTCGCCGGGGACGGCCGGCGCGAACTGCTGCCCCATCAGATCCTCCCGCTCCGCCGCCCGGCAGAAGGCGGCCCAGAACTGGGGCTCCAGCGCTGCCAGCGTCATGTACCTGCCGTCCCCAGTCTCGTAGACGTGGTAGCAGACCAGGCCACCGGTCAGGTCGCTTCCACCCTGTTTCATCGGCTGCCCTCCCTGGTGCTGTGCCATCGCCACTGGCATGCAAGCCAGCGACGCCCCCAGGAGTGACCCGTCCACCCGCTGCCCCTGGCCCGTCCGCTCCCGCGCCACCAGCGCCAGCAGGATACCGATCGCCGCCCACAGCGCGCCCGCCAGGTCGGCTATGGGGGTGCCGGGGACCACTGGTGGTCCCTTCAGTGGCCCGGTCAGATCTAGCAGGCCCGCCAGGCCGATGTAATTCAGGTCGTGACCGGCCCGCTCCCGGTGGGGGCCGTCCGATCCGTAGCCGGTCAGCGAGCAGTAGACCAAGCGAGGGTTGGCCTGGGCCAGCATCTCGTATCCCAGTCCCAGCCGTTCCATCACACCGGGGCGGAAACTCTCCAGGAGCACGTCGGCGGTCTCGACCAGCCGCAAGAAGATGACCAGACCCTCGTCGGATTTGAGGTTCAGTGTGATGCTCTTTTTACCCCGGTTGAGTGCTCGGAAGAGGATGCTCTCTCCGTCCACCAGCGGCGGCGCGTACCGCAGCCAATCCCCCCCACCCGGTCGCTCCACCTTGACGATCTCGGCGCCGAAGTCGGCCAGGATGCGGGAGCAGTAGGGACCGGGGAGGAGTCGGGAGAGGTCCAGTGCGCGCACGCCTGCCAGTGGGCCGTCGTTCGTCATAGATACACCTCCTCTTCGTGTAGTGCTCCTATTCGACGCCGACCCGGCGGCCCTGTTTCGTATATTGGATTCATTCCACATCAACCCTGCGGCTCCACTTCTTCTTCTTCTTCTTCTTCCTCCGGTTCCGCTTCTTCCTCCGGCTCCGCCGGAGGCTCATAGCCGGGGCCGTAGTGGTAGGCAGCCCGACGGGGCGCGTAACGGCTGATAATCGTGTCGTGATAGAGCAGGTCGCCCGCCGCATCGTAGACCCGCCGCTCCACCACCACCGTCAGCCCGTTCACCGCCGATTGCCACCGGATCACCGTCCCCGGCGCTAACTCCTCGTGCAACTCGTAGATAGGCGGGCCGGGCTCGGTATCGTCGCTGATCTCCGGCTCCTCCTTCTCCACCCGTCGCCCATCACCGGTGGAGTAGAAGCGAAAGACCAGCCGGTGGTCCGCTTCCTCGATCTCGGTCTCAATCAGCAGCGGGTAGGGCCGGTCGTTGGTAAACTTGAAGTCCACCTGCGGCGAGTAGACGGTGGCGTCCATCCCCACCCCTGCCCCCATCAACTCATAGTAGCCCACCCGATAGTGGTGGTACCAGCGACTGACGATGGGATAGCCGCCCCAGAAGGCAGCGCGAAAGGCGGTCGTAGAGACCTGGCAGATGCCGCCACCGACCTCGACGGCCAGTTGCTCGCCAGCGGTGATGAGGGATTCATCGTAACCGGCCTCGGCGCTCACCTCCCCCAGGTAGTGGTTGAAGGAGAAGGTGTCCCCCGGCGCGACGATCAGCCCATCGAACTTGCCCGCCGCCAGCCGGATGTTGTGGTCGCGCCCGGAGGGAGAGCCGATGAAGTAGGAATTCCCTTCGGCCACCTGTTCGACGATGCCCAACTCCTCAGCGGTGGCGGTGTCGGGGTAGCGGGGCAGGACGGCCTGCACGACGAGCGAGATGTAGCGGTTGCCTGCCGCCAGTTCCTGCACGATGCGCACCAGGCTGGCCCCCACGTCAAGCGCACGGCCATCCGTGCTGGGGCTGATGGGCTCCAGTTGGTCTGTCCCCTCGTCGAAGTGGAAGCGGGCATCTATCGGCTCAATCACCAGCGCCGGGGCCACCTCCTCCAGGTAGACCCGCAGCGGTTGCTCATCCAGTGCGATGTGCAACTCCCCACCTTCCGCCCGCACCACCAGCATCGTGGCCAGTTGCTCCGGCGGGAGTACCCATGGGCCGGGGTCGCCCTCGCGGGGATGAGCGAGAACGAGCGTGAGCGGGCCATCCAGCAACACTTCAGCCTCGGCGCGAGCCGGTTCGGCGTCGGCAACGGGGGGCGCAGACTCGCGGACGACCAGTTCCACCTCGGCGGGGGCCAGCCGGGTCACGACCGGGGCCAACGCTGCCAGAGTCGCCTCCACGTCCAGATAACGTCCGGGCCGGGCGGGGTTGACGACTGGGGTGACGCCGTCGAGGGAGAGCGTGGCGTTGGTGGGAGGCAGGTACACCTGCTTGGCCAGTGCCTTCAGGTAAAGGCGGGCTACGCGCTCGTCGTAGACGATGATGGGTGGGAACTCTTCGCCGTAAAACAGCAGCCACAGGTGGGTCAGCAGGTTGTCCGCCCACGAGCGGCCGCGTCCCACCTGGTAGGCCGGCGACAGCGTCGCCCGCGCGTCGAACCGGAGACCCAGGTCGGTGGCCTGGACGCTCCAGGAGCGATCCGGCCCGCGCAGTGTCACCGAGGGCGCATTGAGCCCCAGACCATCCTGCAGCGCGGCGGCCGCCTGCTCGGGCCGCATCCCGCCCACCTCCACACCCCACACCCACACGCCCGGGTAGATGCGGTCGGTGTGGTACAGTTCAAAGACCGCTACCGAGCCAGGTAGAAGAACGAGAAGGACACAGAGGAAAAAAAGTAAGGCGCGAATCTTCATTGCGGTTTGTCAGTTGAGGGTTCACCAGCCCCAGCACAGCGCTCTCGTCCATCACAATCTCGTCGGCGGCCGGTGCCAGGAACGTACCTCCGACATGGCATGCAGGAGACCCCTCCCGTAATCTTGTAGGACAAGATGTCATCTTGTCCTACGTTGGTTGCGGCTGGAGACCGCGTTATGGATACCAGGCAGGGATGGTATCGTCCGCCGAGTTGTTGGTCAGGTTCACCACATTGGAGCCGTCGGCGTTCATCACGTAGATCTCCACGTTGCCATCACGGTTAGAGTGGAAGGTGATCCGCGTACCGTCCGGCGACCATGCAGGGAACATATCATTTGCATCGTCATCCGTTAGCTGTGTCACCTCGGAACCGTCGGCGTTCATCACGTAAATCTCCATGTCGCCATCGCGATTAGAGTGAAAAGCGACCTGCGTGCCGTCCGGCGACCAGGTGGGGAATTCGCCAAGCGACGAACCGCTGTCCTCTATAGTTTTCAAGGAGTCGCCGGCGAGAGCATAGATTTCGTATACACTCACATCCTCGAGGAAAAAGAGGGTATTCAGACTGCCTGGGGAGGATTCGCTGGGCGGTAAACCGCTGTCCATCATCGTCTGCTCAGAGCCATCGGCGTTCATCACGTAGAATTGGAAACCGCCGTCGCGGGTGGATAGGAAGACGATCTGCGACCCATCCTCCATCCACGCAGGGTACAAATCGAAGCCCGAGGTATTGGTCAGGTTGGTCTGTGCGGAACCGTCGGCGTTCATCACAAAGACATCGAGACCCCCATCGCGGTTGGATACAAAGGCGATCTGCGTACCGTCCGGCGACCAGGCAGGGAACGTCTCCTGTCCCGGATCGTCGGTCAGCCGAGTCAGGCCAGTTCCATCGGTATTCACTATGTAGATCTCCGAACTGCAACTATTGCTGAGGCCACAAGAGCCAGGGTTTGGCTCGTCGCGATCGGAGGTGAAAGCGATTTGTTTGCCATCCGGTGACATCGTAGGCCAATTATCCTCCGACTCGTGATTGGTCAGGTTGGCCTGCCCGGAACCGTCGCTGTTTATCACGCAGATTTCCAGGTTGCCGTCGCGGTTGGAGACGAATGCGATCTGTCCACCACCGCCGCCGATAGGAGTCGGTGTCGGTGTTGGTGTTGGATTGGCCGTGGGTGTCAGAGTCGGAGGCGGCGTGGACGTCGGTGCGAGTGTCACAGTCGGGAAGGGCGTGGATGTCGGTGCGGGTTCCGGTGTAGGCATTGCGTTGCACCTGATTGAGAGCAGTACAAGCAGTGTCAAGCCGATTGTCCTTAGAAACTTCCTGCGATTCATTGTCTCTCCTCCTTCCAAGTTCGAGCCAGGTTCGAAATAGTCGTTCTTGTCACCACTGTCGATATTCATCAGCGTAGGTGCGGGGGGGACGGGGGGAGATGAGCCGGATAATCGCCAGCCCGAAGACGAAGCCACCGATATGTGCCCACCAGGCCACCCCGCCGCTTTGGAGGACATCGGTGGCGGTCAGGGCGAAGAGACCATTGAACAACTGGGAGATGAACCAGAAGCCCAGGTAAACCAGCGCCGGGACCTCGACGATGCGGATGAAGTAGAATATGGGCACGAGCGTGACGACGCGAGCCCGGGGATAGAGCACCAGATAGGCCCCCAGCACGCCCGCGATAGCCCCGCTCGCCCCCACCGTCGGGATGGGCGAACCGGAATAGACTACCAGGTGGACAGCGCTGGCCGCCAGGCCGCTGAACAGGTAGAACAGCGGGTAGCGGAAGTGCCCCAGCCGATCCTCAATGTTATCGCCGAAAATGTAGAGGGCGAGCATATTGGATATCAGGTGCCACCAGCCACCGTGCATGAACATTGATGTAAACAGGGGTAACCAGCGGCTCAACCCCCCGCCTTGCCAGAAATCGGCCGGCGTCAGTCCCCAAGACCAGATGAATTGATCCAGTTGCTCCGGCCCCAGGATGGACTCGAACAGGAAGACCAGCACGTTGAGACCGATGAGAGCCACGTTGACGATGGGAAAACGGCGGGCGGGTATAGTGTCTCGCAATGGAATCATAGATCACTTCCTTCCACGTCTCACGTTTCACGTTTCACGTTCTTACAGTATACTACACATAATACGAATTGCAATCTCCAGCCCCCATCCTTCCGAATAAAACCGCGAGCAAGGACGTTGAAGGGATAGAAAGGACAGTCATCGGAGTGAGCAGCCGGTCGGCACCGTCAGCAGAAACCGATGTTTCCAACCTGGAGTTGATCACCCAGGCCCAGCAGGGGGACAGGCGGGCCTTTGGTGAACTGGTCCGGCGTCACAGAGGGGGAGTCGTCAACGTGGTGTACCGCATGTGTGGAGATGCAAACCTGGCACAGGACGCGGCACAAGAGGCCTTCATCCGCGCCTGGCAGCATCTCCCCAGTTACCGGCCGCGCTCCCCTTTCCGCAACTGGGTGTATCGCATCGCCACCAACGTCGCACTGGACGTGCTGCGCCGCGAACGGGAGATGGTGGATGTGGACGCGCTGCCGCTGGCCGCTTCGGATGAGGGGCCGGAGGCTGCGGTGGAAGGGAAAGAGCGAGGCGAGCGGGTGCGGCAGGCGGTGCTGGCGCTGCCGCCGGCCAGCCGTGCGGTGCTGGTATTGCGGGAGTACGAGGGGCTCTCGTATCGGGAGATCGCCGACACGCTGGGTATCCCCATCGGCACGGTGATGTCGCGGCTGAACTACGCCCGCAACCGGTTGCGCGAGTCGCTGGCACCCTATCTGGAGGCGCTATGACCGAACACGTGACGACCTGGCTGGGAGTGTACCACGACGGCGAGTTGCGGGGGCGCCGCTTGCGGCAGGTGGAGGACCACCTGGCACACTGCGCAACGTGCCGCGCAGAACTGGAGAGACTGCGGGTACTGGCAGCGCTGTTGCAGGAAAGCCCCGCGGCCGGGGGACTCACACCGCCCGATCGTTTCGTGGCACAAGTGGGGTTGCGGCTGCCGCGCCGCCCGGTGCAGACTGCCTGGCAGAGGGCGCTGGAGGTCGGCTGGCAGCTGACACCGGTGGGATTGCTCGGCGCGTGGGCTTTCATCCAGGCGATATTCCTTGTGTCCGGTGTGGTGATGGGTGCATTGCAGCTTGACCTGGGGAGCGACGTAACAACGTGGTTGCTGCCCGCTTCGCGGCAAGGGTCGTGGCTGGCCGAGGTCTTCGGCCTCTCGGGCGCAAGTCTGAGCGATATTGGCCAGATCGCGCTGCAGTTGTTGGATAGTGGAGGGCCGTTGGGTTGGGGTGTCACGTTAAATCTAGTATCGCTGGTCGTGATTGGCCTGCTGTACTGTAGCTGGCTGGCCAGTTGGTGGGCTCGCCGCTACCACCGAGGTGAGGGAGCAACGTGAATAAGAGATCCGAGATCACCCGACGGCGCTTTCTGGTGTTGGCGGGAGGGACGATCGGGGTGACGACGCTGGCCTGCTGCGGCCTAACCGCATTGGGCTTGCAACAACCGGCGGTGGAATTCGTCGAATCAAACTGTGGAGGTGAAAGTGAAATGAGTCTGAAGATTCTGGTTGCTTACGCCAGCAAGTGCGGGTCTACCGGCGAGGTGGCGGAGGCCATTGGACAGGTGTTATGCGAAGGGAGCACGGCGGTGGACGTGTGCCTGGCGAAAGACGTGACCGACGTGAGTTCCTATCAGGCCGTGGTCGTAGGCAGCGCCATCCGCGCAGGTCGGTGGTTGCCCGAGGCGGTGAAGTTCGTGGAGACGCACCAGGAAGCCTTGAGCCAGTTGCCCATCGCCTACTTCGCCGTCTGCCTGACGCTGAAGGACGACACGGAGGAAAACCGTCGCACGGTGGCGGCCTGCCTGGACCCGGTGCGTGAGATGGTGCAGCCGGTGGATGTGGGCCTGTTTGCGGGGGCGCTGGACTACAGCAATCTCTCCCTGCTAATGCGGTTGATGATGAAGGCGATGAAGTCGCCAGAGGGTGACTTCCGCGACTGGGACGGCATCCGCGCCTGGGCGGCCAACGTGCGTCCAATGTTGTTGGGGGCGTAAAGGAGAAAGTACATGGATCACATAAAAGTTTTGAAACGCGCTTGGGAGACCACCTGGCGCTACCGGGCACTGTGGATCTTTGGTATCATCCTCGCGCTGACCACCGCCAGTGGGGGTGGCAGTGGCAGTAGCGGCAGTAGCGGCGGTGGCGGCGGTAATGGTGGCAACGGCGGATTTCCTCCACGCGGTGATTTCCCTTGGCCGCCCGGTGATATCTCTTGGCCTGAGATTCTACCCGAGGTCGTGAGCCTGCTGATTATTATCGGCGTTGGGCTGGCGTGCCTGACCATCTTTCTGATCATCGCGGCAACGATAGCGCGCTACGTGGCAGAGACGGCGCTGATACGGATGGTGGACGATCACGAAGAGACGGGCGAAAAACGCAGCGTGCGCCAGGGATTCCGGATGGGCTGGTCGCGTACTACATTCCGGCTCTTCCTGATCAAACTGCTAATCGACCTGCCGGTGACGTTGGTTTTCATCCTGCTGTTTGCGCTGGCGCTTGCCCCGCTGCTGCTGTGGGCACTGGGAAGCAATGCCGCCGGTGTGATCGGCACGGTCGCCACCATCGGCCTGTTCTTCCTGCTCCTCTTCCTGGCCATCGTCATCGGCGCGCTGCTCTCACTGCTGATGAAGTTCTTCTGGCGGGCATGCGCACTGGAGGAGTTGGGTGTGATCGAGTCGATCCGCCATGGCCTCGGTGTCGTGACACGACACCTGAAAGACGTCGGGATCATGTGGCTCATCATGATCGGCGTGCAGATTGGCTGGGTGATCGCGATGATCGCCATCACGATCGTGCTGTTCCCCGCCATAATCCTGCTGATCGTCGTGGGAGGAGTGCTCGGTGGTTTGCCGGCGCTCCTGGTGGGGGGACTGGCTGGCCTGTTCTTCGAGGGAGCGGTGCCGTGGATTGTGGCGGGCTTGATCGGTATCCCGATCTTCATCCTGGTGATGGCAGCCCCGTGGCTGTTCCTGGGTGGACTGATGGAGGTGTTCAAGTCCAGCACGTGGACGCTGGCCTACCGGGAACTGCGCGCCCTGGAGGGCTTGGAGACAGAGAGCGAAGAGCAGTCTGAGTTGGACGAGCCCGGTTTGGATTCACTACCAGACAGTCTATGAACACGAATGTCACGAATGAGGAAATCACAAGATGAGAAAGAGCGTTGAAGTTGAAAAGGATGATTTGGGGACGTTTCTCGAAATCCTCTTTTCAAACTGACCTGTCCTAGCAGCGCGACAGAGCCGGCCCCCAGAGTGAGGGCCGGCCTGTCGTTTCTGGTGAGCACCGGGGGGCTGACCTGGATGTGTCGGCACTTACGTTTTACGCTTCACGCTCTCGCAAAGTGCCGCCTCACTCTGCCCGAGCAACCGGTTCGCGCGCTGGCAGTTCGATCTGCTGCCCATCCTCCAGCGTCACCCGCCAGACCGGCGCCCAGGCCAGGCCGCAGAACTCGACCGTCACGTCGGCGCGGCGGGGAGTGACCTCTATCGTCTCGATCTCCTCCAGCGTGTCGGCCCAGCGATCGTTAATCTCGGCTGCCCGCTCCTCCCACTGGGCCCCCAGGTCCTCCAGTTGCTCCTCCAGGTCCTCGATGGCTGCCAGCGATTCCTCGACGTCTGCCTTCGCCTGCCGGGTCATGCGCCGCTTGCGACTGGCGCGGGAGAGCATGGCCGATGACCGCCGCCCGGCGATCAGGTTGAACGCCGACTCACCAAAACTCAGCAGTTCCTCCCGCTTGCGAGCATCCACCTCCTCCTGATCCTCGGCCAGTTCCCGCTTCTCGCGGCGGATCCTCTCCTGCACGCGGGTCATCTCCTTCTCCGCGCTGGCGCGGGCCTTCTTCAGTTCGGCGTCCCGTCCGCGACGGGCCTCCTCCTCGCAGCGCACGCGAAAGTCGCGGCGGCTTTCCCCCACCGTGCCATCCAACTTGAGCGCCGGGTTGTGCCATAAGGTGACAGACACATTGTGGTAGAGATAATCGGCAAAGTCCTTCTCCCAGCGCTTCAGATCGCGCGGGCGGGCCAGCGTCGAGGCCACCGGCGCGTAGAAACCTTCCCCCATCGGCCTCGACGCAAGGTCATCCTCGCTCACCACAACCTCTCCCTCGTCCCAGTCTACCCTCGCAGGCCCCTCGCCGGGCCGCACCAGCCGCGCCACATCCTCCCGATGGTCCACACCCCGTTTCCGATCCAACATCCGCACCGTGCCAAGGCCCAACAGATGGGGTGTGTAGACCAGCCGCCGCTCCTGCACCAGCACCGCCCGCCCAGCCCGCTCCTCGTAGCCCCGCAACGCCCACTCGAAGGTTGTGGTTGGAGGAAGGAAAACCTGCGCAACATCAGGAGGCAGCGTCGGCGGCTCAGCCGTCAGACCCGCAATCATCCTATCCTCCCGCTCTCCCATTCCCCCTGCCTCTCCATCTCCCCGTCCCCTTGTCTCCCCGTCTCCCTGTCCCCTTGTCTCCCCATCCCCCCGTCTCCCCGTCTCCCCCTCCCCTTGTCCCTCCGTCACTTCTCGCACCTGTTCCCGGGTCAGCGGCCCGCGCAGGTAGGACATCGCCCAGCGGGTGTGGAAAAAGACCGGTGCGCCCTCGCGGATGTCGTGCAGCAGGAAGACGCGAGGCTTGAGCGCGCCCAGCGCCCGGTCGAGCGTGCGCCGGTCCATCGTCGCGCCCGCCTCGGCAATTGCCCCCTCCAGCCCCTCCAGCACGCGCTCCTTGTCCCGCTCGGCCCGCAGCGAACCGACCGCCCACGTGCCCGCGTTGGTCAGCCCTTTATAGTCCAGGTCGGCCGGGTTCTGTGTTGCCAGCACGACACCCAGGCCGGCGGCCCGCCCCTGCTTGACCAGCGCCAGGAGCGGCCCCTTGGTGGGCGGGTTGGCCGGGTAGGGCGGAAAGTAGCCGAACACCTCGTCGAAGTAGAGCAGCGCCCGCAGATCAGTCGTGCCGGACTGAGCGCGCAGCCAATCGCGCACCGCCTCGAGGAACAGGGTGATGAAAAAAGCCCGTTGCGCGTCGTTCAGGTGCGCCAGGTAGAACACACTGGCCCGGGGGCGGCCGTCGCCGGCGTGGAGCAGCGGCCCCACGTCCAGCGGTGTCCCCTCCTGCCAGTTCTCGAAGCCGGGGGCGGCGATGAGGTTGTTCAGCGACCGCGCCAGCGCGAAGCGCTCTTTTTCGGGGAAGAAAGTCTCCATCTCGAAAGCGCCCACCTGGTGGAAGGGGGGCTTCTGCAGCAGGCGGATCAGCGCGGGCAGGTCGAGTTGCTGGTGAGCGCGCCAGACGTGCTCGATGATGCGCGCCAGCATAATGTGCTCGGGGCTCTGGAGCGGGTCCGCCTCGACGCCCACCAGCCCCAGCAGCGCCGACACGATCCCCCCGATGCGCTCCCGCAGCGATTCCTCGTGGATGTCCCAATCCAGGTCGGGCGTGTCGAAGAAGTGGAGCACGTCCACCGGCTGCCCCGCCTCTGAGCCGGGGGTAAAGATAGTGAACTGCGCCGCCTGGCGCAACCGCCCGATGCGCTCGCCGGTGATGTCCCACTCGGCCAGCCCCTCCCGCCACTTGCGGGCCTCCCTGGTGGCGTACTCCTCGACGCTCATCTCTCGCCGCCGGGCTCCCTCCGGGTCTACCCAGGGCGTGAAGTCCTCCGGGCGCAGGTCGGGGAAGGTCAACAGCAGGTTGGTCATGTCCCCCTTGGGATCAAGGATCAGGACAGGGACACCCTGCAGCAGCGTCTCCTCCAGCAGGATGATGCCCAGGCCGGTCTTGCCGGAGCCGGTCATGCCGAGGATGACCCCGTGGGTGGTCAGGTGCCGGGTCTTGTACAGGACAGGCCGGTCGGTGACTGTGCTCTTCTTCAGATCGTACTCGCGGCCCAGGTACAGTTTGCCAGGCTTGTCAGTTACACTCATCGCTGCCTCCCATTGTGATGTGGTCTCCATTGTACTCGGAGAGGGAAAAGATGCAAGTGGCAGGATGCAAGATACAAGTGGCGAGCCAGCGCGGTGAAGGCGCATTGACAGCTTCCTGGATATGCTGTATGATGTGTTATAAGGCAGTTCCGCAAAAGTCACCCTGTGAAAAGCGGCCTTCACGCGCTCAAGCGAGTGGGGCGAAGCGGCCTCAAAAGAGCCCAAATTGATCCTCCAGTGGGGACAAAGCTGCATATTGACGCCGATTCGGCAATGCGAGTGGGGTGTAGTTGGCCTCATTCAGCCGATACTCCGAATCTCAGATCCACAGGGTTAGTTTTGCGCTACTGCGTTATAAGGCAGTTCCGCAAAAGTCACCCTGTGAAAAGCGGCCTTCACGCGCTCAAGCGAGTGGGGCGAAGCGGCCTCAAAAGAGCCCAAATTGATCCTCCAGTGGGGACAAAGCTGCATATTGACGCCGATTCGGCAATGCGAGTGGGGTGTAGTTGGCCTCATTCAGCCGATACTCCGAATCTCAGATCCACAGGGTTAGTTTTGCGCTACTGCGTTATAAGATATACTCAGTGATGCCTAAACGGGTTGTTATCAGGAGAAACCAATGGCACGATACCCCTTGAACCTACCCGCTCAGTTGAAGGAAGAAGCAGAAAAATGGGCTGCCAACCAGGGCGTCTCGCTCAACCAGTTCATCATGTGGACCGTGGCCGAAAAAGTAGGCTCCCTCAGCCAGAACCTCGACGACCCTGCCTTCCCACGCGTCACATACCGTCGCGGCGCTGCCGGACAACCCACGCCTGTCCTGCGCGGCACATCCATCCGTGTTCAAACCGTAGTAGCGGCTGCTCAACAATGGAAACTGACACCCGCTCAAATCGGTACAGAGTACGACCTGACAGAAGCCCAGGTCAACGACGCTCTGTCCTTCTACCAGGCCCACCGCGCCGAAATAGACGCCGCCGTCGCAACTGAACAATCTATGGAAGCTATGCAGGCTACGGATGCAACCTATGCCTGAACCTCGACTTCACCTCGATGCCGACACATCCAGCAAGGCCCTCCATACAGCGTTGGTCGCCCATGACCACGACGTGACCCGCACCCCGAACGAGTGGATAGATCGGGACGCCAATGATGAAACCCAACTACTCGAGGCCACCGCCCGTGGGCGCTGCATCTTTACCTTTAACGTCCGTGACTTTATCGTCCTGGCACACCGCTACCCCTATCACGGCGGCATCATCCTGGCTGCCCAAACCAGTTGGACTCTATCGAGCCTGATCGCGGCCTTGGACTGCCTGCTTTTGGAGACACAAGCGGCCGGCTGGATTGGCCAGGTGCGCTGGCTAAATCAATGGCGGGTATCTGAGGACTAGAGCGCAATCTGTTCGGGGATGACGTGTCGGAGTCCCGAACTTGTGTTGGGGAGTCCAACACCCTGACCCTGCGAAATCCCAAAAAGCCAACATTTATTCCCAAGCCGGGGTATCTCTCCACTAATGGCACTAACGGCACTAATGGCACTAATGGCACAGGGGATAGAGGGTAGGGAGTGGGGAGAGGGCCACAATTGACTCGCACGCCTGGCATTGCTGGCGAATGGGAGTAGAGGCGCAATGCGACGGGGCGGAATGATCCGCCCCGGTTTTCGTTCCAGGCAAGACCGAAGGCTCGCCAGCGGTACGAGATTTTGACTTTCGCGCGAGGTCAAGTATACTGTAAGAGTTGGTGAACAGCACGAGAATTACGAATGCGAGCGTGAGACATGGATAAAGTTGCACTGCGAGAGATACTATCCAAAGACCGACACCCCACAGATTACAGGAGACATCAAGCAATGGACAAACTAGAATTAACATTCGAAGTCGAAAAAGACACCAAAAACACCAGGCGCTACCAGGAAGAAGCCAGTGACAGCCCTCCGGTCATCGGCACACTCTACGTTCAACAGTGGGCGCTCCGCAAACTGACCGGCGGCGACCTTCCAGATCGCGTGCGCGTGACGGTGACAGTTGACAAAGAATGAGGAATGAGAATGAAATCCGGCGCTGAACTCTTCATCGTGGACAACGCCGACGACCACTGGAAAGTCCAGCGTTACCTGCGCGACTGGTGCGACATCTCCCACGCCTTTGACATTGCCACCGGCTACTTCGAGATCGGCGCACTGCTCGCCCTCAATGGCCAATGGCAGCAGTTGGACAGGCTGCGTATCCTCATGGGCGACGAAGTCTCCAAGCGCACCAAGAAGGCCTTTGAGGCAGGATTGGCCCAGATAACCGCCCGGCTGGACGACAGCATCGAAGTCGCCAAAGAGCAAGACGACTTCCTCTCCGGCGTCCCTGCCATCGTCGAAGCCATCAAGTCCAGTCAGATCCAGGCCCGCGTCTACCGCAAGAAAAAGTTCCACGCCAAAGCGTACATCACCCACGCCAAACTGGACGTCGTCGGCTCCGCCGCCCTGGTCGGTTCGAGCAACTTCACCTACCCCGGCCTCCACGATAACGTCGAACTCAACATCCAGTTGCGGCGCGAGGTCGAACTGCTCCAGGAATGGTACGAACGGTACTGGGACGAGGCCGAGGACGTCACCCCAGAGATTCTGCGCACGATTGAGCGCCACACCCGCGAGTACACCCCCTTCGAGGTCTACGCCCGGGCCATGGCCGCCTACTTTCGGGCGCACGAACTCTCGGTCAGCGAGTGGAAAAAGGGCGAGTCCAGGATGTATCCGGTGCTGGACCACTACCAGCGCGAGGGATACCACAACCTCATGCAGATCGCCCGACGCTACAATGGCGCGTTGCTGTGCGACGGCGTCGGTCTGGGCAAGACCTTCATTGGTCTGATGGTCATCGAGCGTTTGCTCCGCGACCGTAAGCGGGTGGCCCTCTTTGTCCCCAAGGCGGCGCGCGAAGATGTCTGGGAAGTGAAGCTACGGCGCTACTTGCCGGATGCACTTGGTAACTTGAGTAACCTGGTCATCTACAATCACACCGACCTGCTGCGTGGCGGCAAGTATCCTGGATGGATGCAAGAAGTCGCCGACAAGGTGGACGCCATCGTCGTAGACGAGGCGCACCACTTCCGCAACATCTCGTCGGATCGCTCACGCAAGTTCTACGACCTGACCAAGGGCAAACAACTCTTTCTGCTCACCGCCACCCCCATCAACAACAGCCTCTACGACCTGATGCACCTGATCGAACTTTTCTCACGCCGTCAGCCTGGCTATTTCAGCGACGCCCCCCTGGGCATCCACACCCTGCGCGGCCACTTTCGCAGGATGGAGGGGGCGCTGGATGTGCTGGTAGGTGGCGCTGGAAACGGTGATGGTCACGTTGAGATTGACTCACGTGCTGCTGAGAAGGTACTCTCCGAAGACGACCTCTTCCAGGCCTTGGTCGTACAGCGCAGCCGGGCCTACGTCAAGCGTAGTCTGAAACAGCGCGGCGGCCAACAGGTTGCCTTCCCCAAACGGAAGGATCCCCAGGTCGCAAACTACTCACTGGCCCAGACCTACGGCGGCCTGCTCGATAACCTGGAGGTTGCCTTCGACAAAGACAACCCGCTTGTCTCGCTGCTCATTTACTACCCTCTGGCTAAGTATCGCGGTGACGACACCGCCATTGACCCCCTGGCTGAGGGACGGCAGAAGCAGGTGGTCGGCCTGATCCGCACGCTGCTGCTCAAGCGTTTCGAAAGTTCCGCCAAAGCCTTCGAGGCCAGTTGTGAAGACCTGTTGCTCAAGCTGCTCCATTTCGTCCGTTTGCACAATCCCAAGTACGCCGCCCGTTGGGAGGGCCAGCACGCCGACCTCATGGCCCGCGTCAAGGAGCATTTGCGCACCCGTGGGCTTCGGGGCAGCGAGGAAGAGGAAGAAGAACTGGACGAGGACATCATCCCCGAGGAGTTCAAGAAAAAGATCAAACAGTTGGACGAGCGAGAATACAACGTGACCGAGATCGTGATGGAGACCGGCCTTGATATGGATCAGTTGGCCCAATTCCTGGACGAATTGCAGGACTTTGACCCCGCCCAGGACGACAAACTGCAAACCCTGATCCATCTGCTCCAGACCGATCCCCTACTCCAAAACCACAAGGTGCTCATCTTTACCGAGTACGTGGCCACCGCCCGCTATCTGAAACGTCAGTTGCAGGACGCCGGCATCGGGCCGCTGAACGAGGTAGATAGCCTGAGCCAGCGCAACCGCAGCCACATCATCCGCGCCTTTTCGCCCTACTACAACGAGAGCAGCAGCGCCGACCTGACCGGTGAAGGCACCCAGGAAATCCGCGTCCTCATCTCCACCGACGTGCTCTCCGAGGGTCTCAACCTGCAGGACGGTACCTGCATCATCAACTATGACCTGCACTGGAACCCGGTGCGCTTGATGCAACGCATCGGCCGCGTGGACCGTCGCCTTGATCCCGCAATCGAAGCGCAGATGATCACCGATCATCCCCAACTGGCTGGGGTGCGGGGCACCGTACACCTGTGGAACTTCTTGCCGCCCGACGAACTGAACCGCATCCTCACCCTCTACCAGCGAGTGACCCACAAGACGCTGCGCATCTCCAAAACCTTCGGCATCGAGGGCCGCAAGCTGCTGAGACCCGAGGATGATTACGAGGCACTCAGGGACTTCAACCAGGCCCACGAGGGTACCACCACTTCCACTGAAGAGATGCGCCTCACCTACCAACAGTTACTTCAAGATCATCCCGACCTGACCGAGCGACTGGCGCAGATGCCCTTGCGTGTCTTCAGCGGCAAAGAAATACCCACCGCCGCCTCTTCAGGGCGGCGGCCTGCGGGCGAAGGCGCCCGCGCGGTTTTCTTCTGCTACCGGTTGCCTGCCAAGGACGCCACGACTGGCGAATGGGACAACCAGGCCGGCTTCACCCGCTGGTATCTCTACGACCTGGCCACCGGTGAGATCAAAGACGACGCCACCCGCATCTTTTCCCTCATCCAGTGTGAACCCGACACACCGCGCCACACCGCGACACCAAAAGAGACCCTGACCGAGATCCGCCGCAAGATGGACAAGCACATCACAAACACCTACCTGAAAAAGGTCCAGGCCCCCGTGGGCGTCAAGAGCGCGCTACTGGCCTGGATGGAGTTAGTTGGTTAGTTGGTTAGTAGTCGCCATCAAATGAGTCATCGAATGAATTCGATGTCTGCTACTGCTACGGAAAACGTGTTGGAAACACGTTCCGTCAACGTCACAACACGTTTCTAACGTGTTTCTGGTATCAGGCCGCGAATTCATTCGTGGCCGGATAAGAAGATGCCTGATGCAGCCCAAAGACATCGCCAAACTCCGTGCCCTGACCAATTTCGACCAACTCGTCGCCTACCTGCGCGACGAACTCGACTGGCCCATCGAGGCCGAGGACGCCGACGATTACACCTTTGACTACGACCCGGCCGAACTCGGCATAGACCCCAGGCACGCTGTCAAGATCGAGACCATCAAGCAGATACGCCCCCTGGCGGACACCCAGCCCTGGGCCATCTTTTACATCCAGTTCGAGAGCAAGCGTCTGCCCGTCGTTGTCCTGCGCCGCATCCTGCGCTCGCTCGTACCCGCCGGCCGCCACCGCGACCCCCACCAGCCCGTCTGGCGGTTGAACGACCTGCTCTTCATCTCCGCCCAGGGTGATGCCGAGCACCGTTCCATCTCCTTCGCCCACTTTCGCCGCCGCGAGGACCGCCTCCCCGAACTGCGCACCTTCTCCTGGGACACCCGCGAGACCCACTTCTACTACATCAAAAACCTCAACCTGGAGGCTCTTCGCTGGCCCGACCCTGAGACCGAGACCGACGCCGACGCCTGGCGTCAGCAGTGGAGCCGCGCCTTCACCGTCGCCCACCGCTACACCATCACCACCTCTTAGATGTTGGCCCGCCAGATGGCCTGCCACGCTGCCACCGTCCGCGACCTGGTGAACGAGGTCTACGGTCTGGAGACCCGCGACGGCCCGCTGCACCGGCTCTACGCCGCCTTCAAAGAAACCCTGCTCCACGACCTGGCCCCCGAGACCTTCGCCGACATGGTCGCCCAGACCATCGCCTACGGCCTCTTCTCCGCCGCCACCCAGCAAAAGGAAAGCGGTACCGATCTGACCTACGACCGTATGGTCGAACTGATCCCCAACACCAATCCTTTCCTCAAGGACTTGTTGGCCGAATTGATGGCTTCAGAGGCAAAGAAACCGGGTTTTTCGGAAAAAACCCGGTTTCTGGTGGACCTGGACGACCTGGGTGTGGACCAACTGGTCGAACTGCTGCGCCAGACCAACATCGAGGCCATCCTGCAAGACTTTGGCAAGCAGAGCGGTATGGGCCGCGAAGACCCCGTCATCCACTTCTACGAACTCTTCCTGGGCGAATACGACAAGGCCCAGAAAGTCAAGCGCGGCGTCTTCTACACCCCCGACCCCGTCGTCTCCTACATCGTGCGCTCCGTAGACCACCTGCTCAAGACCGAATTCGGCCTCACTGACGGCCTGGCCGACACCAGCGTAGACCCAGACACCAACGAGCCGCTGGTGCAGATCCTCGACCCGGCCACCGGCACCGGCACCTTCCTGGCCCACGTCATTGACCAGATTGAGCGCACTGTCAAGGCCAGACCCGGCGCCGACTGGAACGCTTACATCGCCGACCACCTGCTGCCTCGCCTCAACGGCTTTGAGTTGATGATGGCCCCTTACGCCGTGGCCCACATGAAATTGGGCCTCAAACTGCGCCAGACCGGCTACGACTTTGCCAGCGACGAGCGGTTGCGCGTATACCTCACCAACACCCTGGAGGAGCCGGTGGAGGCCCACGAGACCCTGGCTCTGGCTGGCTTCCTCTCCAAAGAGTCCAACGCCGCCGCCCGCGTCAAGCGGCAAGTACCCATCACGGTGGTGATCGGCAATCCGCCCTACGCCGGACACTCGGCCAACGAGAGCGAGTGGATCGCGGGCCTCTTGCGCGGCACCGACAGTGAGGGCCGCTCCGTGGAGAACTACTTTGAAGTGGACGGCCACGGCCTGAATGAGCGCAATCCCAAGTGGCTCAACGACGACTACGTCAAGTTCATCCGCTTCGGGCAGTGGCGCGTTGAGCAGACCGGCGCGGGCATTTTGGCCTTTATCACCAACCACGGCTACCTGGACAACCCCACTTTTCGTGGGATGCGCCAATCGCTGATGGCAGCCTTCGACACGATTTACGTCCTGGATCTGCACGGCAGCACCAAGAAGAAAGAGACCACACCCGAGGGCAATCCCGATGAGAACGTGTTTGACATTATGCCCGGTGTGGCGATTCTGCTGGCGGTGAAGCGGCCCGCTCAGACCTCCGAGGTTTCTGAAACCTCGGAGGTCTACCACGCCGATTTGTGGGGCTTGCGCGGACACAAATACCAGCGACTCCTCGAAGCAGATGTGCGGACTACAGATTGGAATCTACTCACCTCACAGTCACCTCTCTACCTAATTGTGCCACGCGATGCTGACTTGGAGGCCGAGTATTATAAAGGCTGGAAAGTGACCAAGATTTTCCCGGTGAACTCGATAGGCATAGTGACAGCCCGCGACCACCTGACTATCCACTGGTCACCGGATGAAGTCTGGCACACCGTGCGAGACTTTGTCGCCCTGCCAGTTGAGGAAGCGCGTAAGAAGTATACCTTGGGTCGGGACGTGAGGGATTGGAAGGTCCATCTTGCTCAAGCAGATCTCCGGTCCAGCGGGCCGGTTCGCAGCTGTGTTGTACCGATTCTATACCGACCGTTTGACCTGCGGTTCATCTATTACACGGGCCAAACGAGAGGTTTTATCTGTATGCCCCGTCCCGAAGTTATGCCCAACATGCTGGCAGGGGAGAATGTAGGTATCATAACCACTCGGCAGACGCGAGACAAATGGGATGTTTTGGCTACACGCCAAATCTGTGGACACAAATCCTGTGCTGCATACGATTCTAATACCTTGTTGGCTCTCTATCTCTATCCCGCTGCTGATGCAAGAAGGGGAGGGCGGAGACAACTTTTTGACATCTCCGACATCTCATCCTGGCCACCAGGTAAAGATAGTCGCGTGCCTAATCTTAGTCCCCGATTCGTGACTGCCCTGGAGGAACGGACAGGTCTGCATTTTATCCCGGACGGGCATGGTGACTTGTCCGAGACATTTAGCTCGGAAGACGTTTTCCATTATGCTTACGCCGTCTTTCAGAGCCTTGCCTATCGCGCCCGCTACGCCGAGTTCCTCAAGTCAGACTTTCCCCACCTGCCGCTAACCTCGGACCCGCAACTGTTCGCCACCCTGGTCGGCCTGGGCGCGGACCTCGTCGCCCTCCACCTCCTCGAAGACGACTACCCCGCCGCCTCCTGGAACGTAGGGCGATTTGGCAAATCGCCCCTACGAGAACCCGTCACCACCTTCGTCGAGGGCACTAACGGCACCACCATGGGCGCCTTCAGCAAAAGCAAGTGCTACGAGGATGGCAAAGTCTACCTGGACAGCTCCCAGCGGTCGTCTTGCTCCTACTTTGACGGTCTCCCTGAGGATGTCTGGAACTTCCACATCGGCGGCTACCAGGTCTGCCGCAAGTGGCTCTACGACCGGCGCGGCAAAAAGGGCGTCCCCGGCCGCACCCTTACCCAAGACGACATCGACCACTACCAGCGTTTCGTCGTGGCGCTCAAGGAGACCATCTACCTGATGGAGGAAATAGATGCCGCCATCGAATCCCATGGTGGCTGGCCGATTGAGCAATAAGCAACAAGGAGATTCTAGTGTAGCTGCTGGCGCTGAACCTGGAGCGAACGGTGGGGTGAGTAACTGATGGCTGACCCTGGCCTGCTGAGGCACACATCGAGGTCACCGACCGGCAAATTGACCAGATCGTGTACAGTTGTTCCGATTGGCGGAGGGAAAAGCTGGCACAGTGGGAAAACAGGATTGAAGGAGATAAGACGGTCACTATGGTATCTATCGACGTGGCAAAATTGGACTGCACAGACTGTCCAGCAGTATCACTGCTCAATGTCGCTCGTATCAGGGAAGTTGAGACTATGCGTCTGAAGGCACTCGACGAGCTCGAGGTCGAACCACGCCTGATCCTCCTGTGTGAGTCTCCACCAATCAGTCGCTTTGTCTATGATCCTGTCTCTTGCTACGAGTCCAGTGGTTTACGGGCGAATCTTCGTGAAGAATTAGTACCTGGCAGCGATGATAAAGCTCTTTTCAAGTTTATGAATAGCCGGGGTATCTGGGTCGTAGACGCTGCCCTTTGTCCCCTTCACAAACTTGATAAGAAATCCCAGAGGCGCGATGCTGCTACCAAGTGCCTTCAGCGGCACACTTCCTTGTATCTTCAAGATCTTTCAAATGTCCCGTTGGTCGCGATCTTTCCCACAGGATGCCGTATCTTGAAGCGGCAATTGCCATCAATAGCTGCCCGTATCAAAGCTCGCTTTGACTTTTCGCGTCTTGATGGTCTCAGAGAACTTGTAGACCAATGGGCTTCTTCTATGCAACAGGAGACACAGCTTTGACCCACTCCCAACCTTCCATCACCGGCACAACCCACACCCTGCCCTTCGATAAACTCTCGCCGCGTGACTTCGAGCGGCTGTGCCCGTGGCTGGTCGAGCGCGAGGAGCCTGCCCTGAGCTTGTCGAAGGGGTACGAACGCGCCGAGCACCTGGGCGCAGCGGGCAGCGAACAGGGCCGGCGACATCGTCGCCTGGCGCGTGGGCGCGCTGTGGACCTTCCAGAGAACAGTAGGTAGCACACGCTGGATGGTCTGCGCAAGCAGATCCTGTCGGGGTGGCTGGAACAGGCGAAAGCCTTCTACGCCAGTTGTGAACGACACACTAGCGCCACATCACCGCATAGCGATAATCGAACTCCAGCCAAGCGAGTTCGAAATCAGCGCGAGGAACACGCTGTGGGGCTTGCTCGAAGGCAGGATCGTTGACGTACACCGCCTGCTCGTCAAAGCCGACGACGAGCACAGCATGGTCAGTGGCATACGTCCAGTGGGGCAATTGGCCGGTGCGGACGAGCACAATACACGGTTGCCCACCGGCCAGGTAGTCAAACAATTCGTCCATTGTGCCCCGAGCGTAGCGGACGTGCACACCCAGATTGGCCGGGTTGTTCAAACGGGAGCCTGGCGTGCCGTAGCATTTAACGCCCAGCAACCGAAGCAAGCGATCATAGCCGGCTGACACACCCAGATAGTCCAGCACCATCGCCGCGCAGGCAGCCAGACAATCACCGTCGTTACGTTGAAGGTGGTGTGGGATGGGTAGCAAGATATTCGGCACGGCGTTCGATCTCCTCGATGAGCGCACGGGTGACCATCAATTGACCGGTCTCGATATCCACGTCAATCGCGCCGACTTCACCCCGGTCGCCGGTGGGTGGCATCGAAAGAATAACCGGGACACGCCAGCAAATACGCTCACCAACGACCAGCCCTGGCTCGCCGCCATGCATATTTGTGCTGATCTCATCGGCAACGAAACCGGTTACCTTCTGCCGGGCGCTGAACTCGGTGACGTTCACCGTGGCCGAAAGACGAATATCAATCGCCAGTTGGCTTGCTCGAGGAGTCAGGGTATGCACTTCTACACTCATTTGTCGGCTCCTTGCGGAAAATGTCCACAGTGGTATTATACAGTTAGAACCGAACCAGAGCAACTGGCTTCAGCCCTTCATACTGGCCGTCATCTGTGGCGGCGAACGATATTCAGGTAGAGTAAATGGGGGTACGAACGCGCCGAGCACCTGGGCACAGCGGGCAGCGACCAGGGCAGCCACCTCGCCCACACCGGCTGGCCGATTGAGTAATTGCCGCTTCGCTTTCCTTGTGTCATGAGGGAAGCGAACAAAAAGCATCCGACGGATCGAACAAGTTCATGAGATGCACTCAGTTGGATAAAAGGAGGTTACTATTCAGGCTACTCGTGATACGTCATTCCGAGCGAGCGTAGCGATAGGGGCAGACCCACGTGTTTGCCCTCCAGGGCGCACACGCTGGTGCGCCCCTACTGAAAATAAAGGAGACAGACAATGTCCAGGAAATACTGGAAAATCGCAGTGTGTATGGCTTTGGCGCTGGCAATGGCAGGCCTGCTTCTGTTGACCACCCGCGCTGCCGGCGAGATGCAAGAATGGACCACAGACACTTTCCCCGACTTTGTCCAGGGCGACTTAACCGGGGTGGATATCTGGAGTTCACACGGGACAGTGCAACTCGATCACCGCTGGTTTCTCAACACACAAGTGAACGACGATTCGAGTGACAGCAAGTTAGCCCCTCGTCTCTCCTTCGTCCTCACCAATACTGGAACTACCACAGAGACCGTCTTCCTGGCTGTGTGGGCAGACGAGCGCAGCTACGACCACTACCCTGACATCTACTTCGCCCGTAGTATCGACGGCGGTCGTACTTGGTTGTCCGACACTCTGATAGCGGATACATGTTCCAGTCCAGGGTGTCCTTCTCTAAACACCCCGGACATCACCGTGCGCGCAACCGATGAGAACCTCTGGGTAGTTTGGCACGAGACCCCCGATGCTAACGGCGGCGATCCTGGCGACATCAAGTACGCAACCAGCAGCAACAAAGGAAATTCGTGGTCATCTGTCAATTCGGTATATACCGGGACAGCCCGTCTCCCCAGCATAGCCTCCCACGGCGCTTCAGGTTATCTTTACACCATCTGGGAGGACGAGCGGGATGACGACGGCGACATCTATATCTCACGCTACACGTCGTCCTGGAGCACACCGATAAAGATCAGTGATGACATCAGCGGCACCCAGCAGCGAGAACCCCATCTGGCCGTGAGCAGCGACGGCGACGTCTACGCAGTGTGGGAGGACATGCGGGAAGACACTGATGGTCAGGTCTACTTCTCTCGTTGGATCAGCGGCACGACCTGGAACGCGAGCAACTGGATGTCCAATACTCGCTTGAGCGATCCCACGATGTGTGGAGCAGGCGTCCCTGACATCATCGCCCGCCCCGCGGGAGTGTTGTACGCCACGTGGGTGGAGAAAGTCAGCACCGGCCCATCCTGCTGTACCTTCGATTTCCAAGTCGTGGTCGCCCGTAGCGACGATCAGGGTGACACCTGGAACCTCCCCGTCACTGTGAAGTACCTTCGTAATGCTTCTGGCGGCGGTGCAGTCTCCTATTACGATTATCCATCCGTCGGCGTGGATCGGAGCGGCAAGGTATATGTGGCCTGGATTCACATGCCCGATCAGACCGCATATGCGGAAAGTAACGTGCTCTTCTCAGTCAGCCCCGATGGCGGTTTGCATTGGACTACTCCCCGGACGCTCGACTCACAGCAGGAAGTGTGCGGCGATGCGCCACTGAGCCTCATCTCTAGTTTTGAAGGAGAGGTCGTCGTAGCGTGGGAGGATTATCGAGAGCCTTCCGGCCGGCAGATCTATGCCGCCGGCTACCCGGCCGATAACTATCTCTCCAGTGGCACGTATGCCCGCACGCTCAATCCCGGCGGGCTGGCATCCTGGGGTAACATCACCTGGACGGCCACCATCACGCCAGGCACCGGCCTGCAAATCGCCACCCGCGTGATGACTGCCGCCGGCGCAGGATGGACGAACTGGACCACTCACATCACCTCTGGTGAGGCAATCTCCCATCCCTCCGGTCGTTTTATCGAGTACCGGGCCGTCTTCACTTCCACCGCTCCACCAGGCAACGACACGTCCGTGTTGGACAAAGTCGTCATCTCGTACCAACCCTATCACCAGATCTACTTGCCCCTCGTGTTAAGGGGAGGATGATTCAACCGGTACCGGGCATTTTCGGAAATGCCCGGTACCTCTTGGCACTGATCAGATCGAGCAGATCGAAAGATCAACACAGCCTACCCCAAACTCCATCCTTGACCCAGATCAGGTAGAACTGTGGCGTCAAGCGTTTGCTCAGATGTTTCAGCCCGTGGACGTCGAAGGTGGGCTCTGGCCATAGGACTTATGTTCGGCAAGGTCTCCCGACCGTCGCCGTGCAGTTGGCAAGGTCTCCTGATCACCGCCGGTCGTCGAACAACCTGACAAGCTGTACTTGTCTCCCGTCAGTTTACCCCCCTGCCCAGGGCAATCGCATTTATAATGTCGGGCAGACTTTGGGACACCGAAAAGCCCTTTTTGCTCCCGCTGGATTGCCAAATCCAGTGGCTAGGGCCTGGATCTGGCGATCCAGGCCGAGCGAATGGGATAAATGCGATTGCCCTACCCCCCTGCCAGGCCTCGACCAAACTTGACGCCGCTGACAGGGACGAAACCGCTGAAGACGCGATGTCTTCAGCGTGTTCGCGTTCCTCAGTGGCTTCAGCGATTCCAAAATTTGACACGCAGTTTGACACGCTCCATGAAACGCTTTGCTGCTAAAATAAGTAATGGATGTTCTAGCCGGAATGTGCGGCCTGGAGTTGGGGGAGTGCAGATGACTTTGAGCTTTCTTGCCACCAATTACACCAATTTCACTAATAGGGTTCTTGTCTGCTTCACAGGAATGGTTCTGGCAAGCCTGACGATCAGTTGTACAGTGGCTACTTCCACTGATGTGACTTCTTCAGATGTGCTTATCGAATACCGTCAGAGTGGTGGTTTTGCGGGCCTGGATGATTGTCTGGCCATATACGCAGATCGTAGGGCTACGCTCACCCGGAAGGCTGAGCACTACGAGTTTGTCCTCGCTCAGGAGGCTTTCGAAGCGCTTCTGCGGCAACTGGATCAGGCTGAGTTTTCCAGACTTGAGAGAGAGTACCTGCCCGCTGATACTTGCTGCGATCTCATCGAGTACACGATTACTTACAAGGGGCATACAGTGCGAACGATGGACACAGCAGTGCCCGAATCGCTTCAGCCGATTCTGAACTCGTTGAGCGAGACTGTCGAAACCGGGAAGGAACCATAGCCGCTCGCGGCTTCGGTGGGCATAATTGGGGTTACAGTGTGTTTCTAATAGGGAGGTTCGCGGTGAATGGCAGATTACGGAAGTTTGTGGTTCCACTGCTGGTAATTGCGCTGTTGGTGGTGGGCACAGATTGGGGCGAGGCCAGTTCTATTCCAGACGTCCACGAGCCTCTACCCCCACCGGCTCTGGAGGGAGAGGGTAAAGAAACCGGGCCACAAACGCAGGCCGCTGGGGTCGTGCATCTATTCTGGCACGAGGCCATAAGCCGGCCCGCGTTCCTGGGCACCGAGAGCGTCGGCCCATTGGCCATGGGCTTGTCCGCGGAAGAGGGGAAGGACCCCGTCCAGATGGCCCAGGCCTTCTTGCGAACCCATAGCGCACCGCTCCGCATCGCTGGGGCCGACACCCAGTGGAATCCGATCCGCACCGAGGTAGACGACCTGGGAAATTCTCACGTATTCTTGGAGCAAACCTACGATGGCCTCCCGGTCTTCGCTGGCGAGGTCGCCGTGCATATTGACGACGGATTGGTCGCCGCCGCCAACGGTGAGTATCTACCCGCTATTGGGGTGTCTACCAAGCCGGAACTGCCGGTTGGCGCCGCCTACAAGGCCGCGATAGACGAACTCGGCCTGGACGACTTCGTTCTCGGGAGCGGTGAGTTGATGATATACAACCCCGCTCTGCTTGACCTGGGACCCAGCGCCAATCACCTGGCCTACCGCCTGATCGTCGGCGACGAAGACTCGCCCGATTCCCGGACGGTGTTCGTAGATGCCCACACCGGCAAGTTGCTGCTTCACTACACCAATCTGCAGACGGGCAGGAACCGCCAGGTCTACGACCTGAACGGTTCCACCAGCCTGCCTGGCACGCTGGTCTACAACGAGTCCGGGCCTGTCGGAAGCCCCCCGGCCGACGCTATCTCCGCCTTCAACTTCACCGGCGACACCTACGATTACTTCTTCAACACTCACGGCCGCGACAGTTTCGATGGCAGTGGTGCGACTATGCGGGCCAGTGTGCGCTACGGCACCACCGCCAATGCCTTCTGGAATGGTTACCAGACCACCTTTGGCCCTGGGTTTGCCACCAAGGATGTTGTGGCCCACGAGTGGGCCCACGCCGTCACCCAATACTCGGCCGACTTGATCTACGCCTATCAGTCGGGCGCGCTGAACGAGGCCATGTCGGACATCTTCGGTACGATGATAGACCGGGACGACTGGCTGATGGGCGAAGACACGCCCATCGGCGCCATTCGCAGCCTGTCTAATCCGAACGCCTATGGCGATCCCGCCAAAGTCAGCGACCCCCAATTCTACTGCGGCGATGCCGACTACGGTGGGGTACACACCAATATGACCGTGCCCGGTCACGCCGCCTATCTCATGGCCGAAGGGGGCTCCTACAATGGTCATACGATCACCAGCATCGGGCGCGACCGCACCGAGCGTATCTTCTATCGAGTGTTGACCGTGTACCTGACCAGCGGCAGCAATTTCGGCGATGCTTACGACGCGCTGCGCAGTGCCTGCAACGACCTGGTCTCGATCGATCCCGATGGCATTGACTTCACGAATGTGCATTGTCAGCAGGTGCAGGAAGCGCTGGATGCCACCGAGATGGATCAGCCCGTCTGCGGCGGTGGCTCTGGTACCCCCGATTCCTACGAGGACGACGACACCGCCGGCGATGCCAGCACCATCACCGTCAACGGCGACGCTCAGAGCCATAACTTCCACGACGCTGGCGACAACGACTGGGTGAGGTTCTCGGCCACGACTGGCACTAACTATGTCATCGAAACCTCCAACCTGGGGAGCACCTGCGACACCTACGTGTACCTGTACGACACCGACGGTGACACCCAAATCACCTATAACGACGATGGCGGCACCGGCCTGGCCTCTCGCATCGCCTGGACCGCCTCGGCAGACGGTACCTACTACGTCCGCATCCGTCACTACTCCAGCAGTCGCTACGGGTCCGGGACCGATTACGACCTGAGCGTCACCGGCGCAGGCGGCTCCACCGGCGCAGACGACTACGAGCCCGACGACTCCTGGGGCGACACCAACCTCATCACCGTCAACGGTGCTGCCCAGACCCACAACTTCCACGACGCTGGTGACAACGACTGGGTGAGGTTCACGGCCACGGCCGGTGCCAGTTACATCATCGAAACCACTGACCTGGGCAGCGGTTGCGATACCTACATGTACCTCTACAATACCGACGGCACGACCGAAATCACCTACGACGACGACGGCGGCACTGGCCTGGCTTCCCACATCGAGTGGACTCCGTCGTCAGGCGGCACCTACTACGTCCGCGTCCGCCACTATTCCAGCAGTCACTATGGGACCAACACCAATTATGACCTGAGAGTGACGACGGGCGGTGTGAGCGGGGATGATTACGAGGTAGACGATACCCCTGGCCAGGCCAAGGTCATCACCGTCGACGGCGCTGCCCAGACCCACAACTTCCACGACGCCGGCGACGACGATTGGGTGAAGTTCACGGCCACGGCCGGTGCTGGCTACGTCATCGAAACCTCCAACCTGGGCGGTCGGTGCGACACTTATCTTTATCTTTATGACACCGACACGACCACCGAGGTCACCCACGACGACGATAGCGGCACCGGCCTGGCCTCCCGCATCGCCTGGACCGCCCCCTCAGACGGCACCTACTACGTCCGCGTGCGTCATTACTCCAGCGATCGCTACGGGTCCGACACTGACTACGACCTGAGCATAACCGGCGCCGAGACAGGCTCCCCCCCCGATTCCTACGAAGATGACGACGGTCCAGGCGATGCCAGCACCATCACTGTCAACGGCAGCGCTCAGACCCACAACTTCCACGACACCGGCGACAATGACTGGGTGAAGTTCTCAGCCACGCTCGGCACGGATTACATCATCGAAACCTCCAACCTGGGCAGCAACTGCGACACTTACGTGTACCTCTACGACACCGACGGCACCACTGAGATTGCCCGCAACGATGACGGTTCCACCGGGTTGGCCTCGCGCATCACGTGGACCGCGCCAGCCGATGGCACGTACTACATCCGCGTGCGCCACTACTCCGGCAGTCGCTACGGAGACGGCACCGACTACGACCTGACCGTCACCAGCACCAGCACTCCCGGCACGGCCGACGCCTACGAGGACGACGACGGTCCCGACGATGCCAGCACCATCAGCAGCACCCAGGCCGACCACAACTTCCATGACGCCGGTGACACCGACTGGGCGAAGTTCTCGGCCACGGCCGGCACCGGTTACGTCATCGAGACCCTCAACCTGGGTAGTCGCTGCGACACCTATCTCTATCTCTATGACACCGACGGCACCACCGAGATCGCCCATGATGACGACAGCGGCACCGGACTGGCCTCCCGCATCGGCTGGACCGCGCCGGCCAACGGCACCTACTACGTCCGCGTTCACCACGACTCCAGCAGCACCTACGGTGCCAATACCGACTATGACCTGCGCGTGACTGCTGTTGGCTCCGGTGGCGGTGATGGGTACGAGCCGGACGACGCCTCTGGTCAGGCCAACACCATCACCGTCGACGACGATGCCCAAACCCACAACTTCCACATGCCTGGCGACGAGGACTGGGTGAAGTTCTCGGCCACGGCTGGCGTGGCGTACACCATCCAGACCCTCAACCTTGGCCCCCGCAGCGACACCTACGTGTATCTTTACGACACTGACGGCAGCACAGAAATCACTCACAACGACGACGGTGGCGGTGGGCTGGCCTCGCGCATCACGTGGGCCGCGCCAGCCAACGGCACCTACTACGTCCGCGTGCGTCACTACTCCAGCAGTCGCTACGGTTCGGACACCAACTACGACTTGCAGGTACTCAGTTCCGGCAGCAGCGGTGGCGACGGTTACGAGCCCGACAACTCCTACAGCGATGCTGTGCTCATTGCCACCACCGGCGTCACGCAGACCCACAACTTCCATTACGCTGGCGACAACGATTGGGCTAAGTTCTCGACCGCATCCGGCAGCAGTTACGTCATCGAAACCGCCAACCTGGGCACTGGTTGTGACACTTACCTCTATCTGTACGACACCGACGGCGCAACCGAAATCACCCACGATGACGACGCCGGCACCGGCCTGGCCTCCCGCATCGCGTGGACCGCATCTATCACTGGTACCTACTACGTCCGTGTCCGTCACTACTCCAGCAGTGCCTACGGCCCGGACACCAACTACGACCTGAGCGTCACCACCGCTGGCAGCAGCGGCGGCGGCGAGGATGCCTACGAGCCCGACGACACGTACAGCCTGACCAGCACCATCACCGCCGACGGCACCGCCCAGAGTCATAACTTCCACGACGCTGGTGACAACGACTGGGTGAAGTTCTCATCCACCGCCGGTACCGGCTACGTCATTGAGACATTCAACCTGGGCAGCACCTGCGACACCTACGTGTACCTGTATGACAGCGACGGCAGCACAGAAATTACTCACGACGACGACGGGGGCATCGGGCTGGCCTCGCGCATCGAGTGGACAGCCTCAATCAGTGGTACCTACTACGTGCGCGTGCGCCACTACTCCGGCAGCCGCCACGGGGACGGTACCAACTACGATCTGCGCATCACCACCGCCAGCAGCAGCACCGCCGACGGTTACGAGCCCGATGATGCCTCTGATCAGGCCAACGCCATCACCACTGACGGCACCGCCCAAACCCACAACTTCCACGACGCTGGCGACGGAGACTGGGTCTACTTCTCCGCGACCTCTGGCAACACGTGCATCATCGAAACCACCAATCTAGGCAGCCGCAGCGACACCTACATGTACCTGTACGATACCGACGGCAGCACTGAGATCACCCACAACGACGACGGGGGAACGGGCCTAGCCTCGCGCATCGTCTGGGCCGTGCCGGCCGGCGGCACCTATTACGTGAAGGTGCGTCACTACTTCAACAGCACCTACGGCGCTAACACCGACTACGACCTGAGGGTAACCTGCTCAAGCAGCGTTGAGGATGGCTATGAGGACGACGACGATCCCGGCGATGCCAGCACTATCACCATCAACGGCGGCGCTCAGAGTCATAACTTCCACGACGCTGGCGATAACGACTGGATGAAGTTCGCGGCCACGGCTGGAACCAGTTACGTCATTGAGACCTCCAACCTGGGCAGCACCTGCGACACCTATATGTACCTGTACGACACCGACGGCAGCACTGAGATCACCCACAACGACGACGGGGGAATGGGCCTGGCCTCGCGCATCGTCTGGACCGCGCCCGCAACTGGCGACTACTATGTCCGCGTCCGCCACTACTTCAGCGGTTACTATGGCCCAGACACCAACTACGACCTTCACGTGACCACCGCCTCCAGCCTGTCGGCCCCGGCAGCCACGGTGGAGTTCATTGTCGAAGCCGCGCGCCTGGGCGACCAGGTTGAGGCCACCGTCTACATCCACCAGGCCGTCTCGGCGATCAAGGTGGAAGTCCTGGTCAAGTCGGACTACCTTGACCTGGCCGAGGCCACGCCGCTCTCCGTGGACGGAAAACCGCTGGGTGAACTGGTGACAGCCGACGCCGACCGCTGGGAAGTGACGACAGCGGAAGACGGCCGCCCCTCGGTGTGGTACACTGGCAAGGCGGACTGGGATGGAAGCGAGACCTGCCCTGTTCTGCGCCTGCGCTGGCAACTGGCGACGCCGCCCCCGACCGGCAAACTGGCTGTTCCTTTCAGCCTGACCACCGTTGACCAGAATGGCCAGGCCACCGCCACGGTCGTCGGGCTGACCGTCGTGATGTTGGACAGCGGGCCGAAGATCGCCAACGTCCAGCCCGCTTCCCTCTCCAACGATGCCGACACCCTCATTTCCCTGCAGGGCTCCAACTTCGTGGACACGCCCAAGGCGTATCTGCGGGCCGGAAGCGACAGCATCCCGCTGGCCGAGGTGACGTTCATCAACAGCGAGTTGGTCAGGGCCACCGTACCTGCCAATGTAAAGCCGGGAACCTACAAGGTACTACTCGTCAATCCAGATGAGAGCAGCACTGAGTATCACGGCGACATCACAATTGAGCAGCCAGGCATGCAGGTCTACTTGCCCCTCATCATGCTGCACAACCGTGGGGGGCGCTAACACCGCCAGGGCGGGCTAGCACCCGCCCTGGTGCCTCGAAACAGAAGAACTCTACACTTGCGCTCCCATCCCATTTATGCTATAATACGTATGCTGCTATATGCGTATATACGAATACACAAAACCACCTGACTGGAAAGGCAAGAAAAGGGGGCTGAGAGATGAAGGTAGCCGTTGCGTCTACGGGAACGGTGCCGGAAGCGTGGGTGGGCATACGATTCGGTACGTGTTCCCAGTTTTTGGTCTTTGACCTGGACACGATGGAATACGTGGTCGTGAGCGTGCCGCCCCACATAGAGCACCCGGAGCGAGTGAGCCTGGCAGCGATCCGGGCCGTCGCCAAGCAGGACGTATCCGTCGTCATCACGGGGCACGTCAAGGAGATTTGCCGCCAGACCATGCTGGACCTGGGCATTGAGGTCATTGATGGTGTGGAGGACATGACGGTGCGCGAAGCCATCGAGCAGTACAAAGCCACCGGTTTGCAAACACTTGAGTCGCGTAGAGGGTTGCTCACCCGCATTGCCGTCGCTTCGCAAGGCGAGGACTTGGAAGCGGTTCTGGAAATCCACTTTGGCACCTGCGTCTCGTTCATCGTCGTAAATCCACAGACGATGGAGTGGGAGGTCGTCCGGGTGGAGACGGACGGGCCGGCAAGAGAAGTGAACTTGAAGGGCATTCGCGCGGTGGCCCGGAGTGGCGCTGCGGTGCTTATTACCCCTCAGATTCACCCTGAATGTTGTATGGCCCTCCAGGCCCTGGCGATTGCGGTGTACGTCGCTCCCGAAGGGATCACCGTCCGCGAGGCCATTGAGGCATACGAGCGAGGAGAACTGGAGCCATCGCTCATCACCCCGTTTTCGACCCCCTGAACAGAGGAGACGTAGAGGAGGCAACGTATGAAGATAGGAGTGTTAGTCCTGGAAGGGCCATATCAGCACCAGGCTGCTGACTCGGCCTACCACTTCGTCAAGGCCGCCCTGGCCCGTGGACACAAGATCACCGGTATCTTCTTGTATACCGATGGCGTGAACAACGCTAATGGGTACATCAAACCGCCGGGCGAGCGCAACATCGCCGAGCGCTTCAGCGAACTGGCTGCGCAGGGCATTGACGTGGTGGCCTGCACCGCCTGCGCCCGTTTCCGAGGCTTCCGGCGCGATACGCTGGCGCAGAACGTGCGGCTTGGAGGACTGGGGGCGCTTTCTGACTATCTGAGAGACGCCGATCGCTTTGTGACCTTCGGAGACTAACAGGGATCAGGGAGGAACAGATGAGCAACAAAGTCGCCGTATTGATGCGCAAGGCCCCGTATGGCTCGGTCTACACCGCCGAGGGCTTTCGCTCAATCATGGGCATTGGTGTGTTTGAAATGGACGTCGACGTCGTCTTTGTAGACGATGGGGTCTACGCACTGGTCAAAGGCCAGAACCCGGCCGGGCTGGACATGAAACCGCTGGGCGAGGCCTTCCCGATGTTGCCTGATTTTGGCGTGACCAAATTCTACGTCCATGATCGGTCATTGAGCGAGCGCGGATTGACACCGGACGACTTGGTGATGGACGTGGAGCTTGTGGGCGATGCGGGAGTAGCCCGGCTGCTTGAGTCGGGCGGAGTCGTGCTGCCTTTCTAAACCTGGAGGAGGATGCGAGATGTTATACACGGTCAACAAATCGCCCTTGATGTTTGGCAACCTGAGATCTGTGCTCGGGATCGCGCCTGCCAACGAGCCGATCCTGCTGTACGAGGATGGCGTATACGCCGCCGCCAGGGGAACCGTAAGCGAGGACCTGATCAAGCAGGCGTTGGAGCAACACCCCGTCTATGCCCTGCAGGCCGACCTGGAGGCGCGCGGTCTCGCCTCCCTGGTTGATGGCATCCAGGTCATAGATTACGATGGTTTCGTGGAACTGGTCGAGCAGCACCACGTGGTGCCGTGGCTCTGAGACTCCCGAAGTCTGGGGCACAATTACACATTACTCAGGAGGTAAAAACAGATGGAAATTCAAGTGGATATGGTACAGGATTCGATTGGACAGTTGTGTCCGATGCCCATCGCGTTCATGGCTAAGAATATGAAAAAACTGGAGGATGGGCAGGTGCTTGAGATTCGCGCTGACGACGAAGGGGCGCACGCCGATGTCCCCGCCTGGTGTGAGCAGACAGGCAACGAATTCCTGGGCGAAGAGCCGGTCGAAGGCTACTTCCGATATTACGTCAGGAAAAAAGTGAGGTAAACAGATATGGCTGAGGACAACAACAAGGCAACCATTGTCGTCTTCAGTGGCGAAATGGACAGGGTCTTTGCCGCCCTGATCATCGCCACGGGATGTGCTGCCGCCGGCATGGACACCACGCTTTTTTTCACCTTCTGGGGATTAAACGTCATCAAGAAAGGGACACCCATCAAGGCTCAGAGTTTTCTGGGCAAGATGATGGGCATTATGAACCGGGGTGGCATCAATCGCCTGAACCCATCCCGTTTCGCCTTTGGCGGCATGGGACGAATCCTGTTTCGCAAGATGATGCGCGACAAGAACGTGGCCTCGCTCGAAGAGTTACTTCAGACCGTCATTGACCTGGACGTGTGCCTGCTGGCCTGCAAGATGAGCATGGACGTGCTGGAGATCAGCCGCGATGACCTGATCCCAGAGGTGGATGATGTCGTGGGGGTGGCCACCTTTGTCAAAGAGGCCGCCAACTCGAAGGTCCAGTTGTTCATCTGAGTGGGTGCGGCTGTGTAACTCTGGCACCCGTCGGCTGTCCAGCGACTCGCCAGAGGATGACTAACTGCCGAGTCCTATTCCAAGAGAGGAGCGTCGAAGTGGATCGAGTGTTGGTTGAGGAAGTCAATCTATTACATGCCCAGGTGTGCCAGGGTTTAGCCGATCCCACTCGCATCTTGATCCTGTATTTCCTGGCCGACGGCCCGCACTACGTGACGGAACTGGCAGAGATGTTGGAAGTCAGCCAGCCTACTGTCTCGCGTCACCTGAAGGTGCTACGCGATCGAGGGTTAGTCACGGCTACGCGGGATGGTAACACTGTGCACTACGCACTGCACGACCGCCGGGTCATCCAGGCGCTGGATTTGTTGCGCGCAGTGATGGCCGACGTACTGGCAGAGCGAGCCGAGCTGGTGGAAGCGATCACTCAATAAGGATGGGGCCTGCGACTTGACGTGGGGCGGGTGATTACCCGCCCCACGCTTTTTCATGTAGAATTGCATTGCCGCTCTTTGCGGTGTATAATGCACCCACCTTGAGCGATGGCGAACCAGGGAGGGGTATGGACGAGCAACTGGCGCGGGACGAGGGGGAGAGGCAATACACGAAGTTGCGCGTCTTCGTGGCCTCACCGGGCGACGTGACTGAAGAGCGGAATCGCCTGGAACAGACTGTCGGGGAACTGAACCGCACCGTGGCCGACCGGTTGGGACTGGTGTTGGAGTTGCTCGACTGGCGCACGATCGCTCCTCGTATGGGCCGTCCCCAGCAGGTTGTCTTTGACCAGTTGCCGCTGGAGAAGTGGGACGTCTTTGTCGGCATCCTTTGGGCGCGCTTTGGCACGCCACCGGGGGAAACCCACCCGGAGACAGGCGAACCCTTTCTCTCTGGCACCGAAGAGGAGTTTGCGCTGGCCTACCAGGCCTGGCGGGAAACGGGGTGTCCACAGATGCTCTTCTATCGGTGCACGCGACCAATGCCGGTGAATGTGGACGTTGTCCAGTTGCAACGGGTGCAAGGATTCCTGGCTGATTTTTATGTCACCGGCGCGCACCCCGGCCTGTTTCAATCCTATGAATCTGGGGATGATTTCGCGTCTCGCGTTCGGGGAGACCTGACGCGCTTGCTGTTCGATTACAGTGAAGAACGTCTGCTAGCCACTCGTAGTCCTGGGTTGGCGGAGCGGATTGCCGAATTGCAGGTCGCTGATCTGGAACCTCCTCCCTCGCCCCACATCCCTTTCATCAATCGCGAAGACGAACTCAAGCAAATCCTATCTACCTTTGCCCCGGCCTACCACCTGCTGGACGCGCCGGCTGGCTATGGTAAGACATCTCTGCTGAAAGAACTGCAACGCCGCTTTGATGAACAGCATTGGCTCTGCGCCTACGTCTCTGTTCAGGAACATCGCTCTCTCCCGTCTATCGCGCTGGCGCTGGCGGCTGAACTTGGTCTCATACTCGCCCACGACGGTGACGCCCAACGACTGGGGCTGAATCTGGGCCGAGCGATCACACAGCAATTGGAAGACACGCTTGGCCCACAGGAAGGGGGCAAAAAAGGTGTCGTCCTGCTCGTTGATGTGGACAAGAGGCCATGGGCCTCGTTGCTACCGGCCGTAGATGCCTTGTTTACGGACTTTATCCCCGGAGTAGAGTATGCCTTGCGCGGCTCCGAGTTCTTTCAGACGAGACACTCTCCTTTCCGGGTGATCTTCGCTGGTCGCTACCTGGCTGGCAAAACACCCCAGCCTGCACCGTTCCCTCTGACTGTCCTCAAACTGACCCCTTTCAACTACGAGGTGGTCCGCGACACGGCCGAGGCATATCTTTCTGATCAACGAGCAATTGGGCAACTTGCGGCCCACCTGATGCACTGTACCGCCGGCCATCCGGGCTGTATGGCCCGTGTGTTGGAGATGTACGAGGAAACACGTTACCCGCCTGATGAGTTCTTCAGTTATTCCGCCGAGGAGATATACGAGGGCACCGTGTGCCCGGAGGCCAGCGCGGTGCGTAGTGACGTGCCCCGGGAGTTGCGTGGGCTGTTTGACGCGCTGAGCATCTTTCGTTGCGTGGACTATGGTGTGCTGCGTAAGGTGCTCGACTGGACCAACTCCCCACTGGCGCGTCAGAGCGAGTTCGATATCGCGGACAGGCTCACCAGCACGTACCTGATGGACTGGAGTGGACGCCTGCTCAGGGATGCCATCACCCGGCGGCTTCTGGTGATCCGCTGGCTGCGCGAGGTTCCCCCACCGGTCTTCGTCGCTCACTGTCAGCACGCCATGGACATCTGCAAAGTGCATCTGGAGGAACCCCAGACGCAAATGCCGGAGATATGGGCGCTGGAGTTCCTGTTCCAGTCGCTCCAGCGACACGCTGATCACGTGCAGGACGAACGCCACCGGGGCCAGATGCGACAAACCTTCTTCGAGGAGACTGTGTCTCTGGCGCTCGGTTTGCTCGTGCGTGACCGTGAGATTCAGGCGGAAAAGAATGTACTCAGGCAGGCGATGGATAATGATTGGGAACTTCGTTTCACGGTAAACTATTTCCTGCGCCAAAATGAGTATGGCGACACGCCGTGGAGGGAACTGCGCGAGCGCGTCGAGAACGTTCTTACCTAAGCGCCTGTCCGAAAAGCACTCCCCGTTCCGTCCTCGGGGCGGCCGGCCCCCGGGGACGGGGGTCGGAGCGAATTTTTCGTAGGCTATGGGAGGTAACCATGACTGACCATGAACAGAGACCTTTTATTAATCGGGAAGTGGAACTGGCCCGCATCGGGGAACTGATTGGTGACTGGGGCACCAGGTGTGTGCTGTGCATCCACGCTCCGGGCGGCTACGGCAAGACCTGTCTCCTGCAAGAGGTGCACAGGCGCTACAGTGAGGCTGAGGGGCAACGTCTGCTCGTTACCATGCTGGACTTTGACGATCCTGAGTTGCGGGTGCCGGAGAACATCGGGCGTCGCCTCGCCATGCTGCTTGGAGAGGATGCCTTTCGCCCTTATCTGCGTCGCTTGATGGACTGGCACAAGATGCAGTCGGCGGATGTGAGTCCCCAACGGTTGGCGGAGGAGGAAGACTCCATCCGGCTAGAACTGGCCCGAAGCCTCAACGCGGCTGCCGAACAACGACGGATTGTCCTATTATTGGACACAACGGACACTGTCAAGCGTCCGGACGTGTGGACCTACTTGTTAGACTTGTTGGCTCAGATGGAAAATGTGTTTGCCATCTTGAGCGGGCGCAATGCGCGGGACCTGTGGAAGTTGCTCAGAGGCCGGCTAGGCGACGACGCGCTAGAGATGAGGCTAGCAGCCTTTGAGGATGAGGCCAGTGCTGAGTTCTTGCGCGCCAAGCAGGAGAGGCTGCACGTCAGGCTGGGGAAAGAGATGGCGGAGAAACTGCTCCTGCTGGCCAAGGGACGGCCGATTATGATAGATTTGGTCGTCGAGTGGTTGGCCCACGACATCCCGCTGAACTGGTTGCAAGAGGAGAGTCTTGAGACGCTCCAATCGCTGAGCAGTGAAGAGTTGCAGAAGCGTCAAAAGGAGTTGGAATTTCGCCTGGTCGAACATGTCAAGGAACTGCGCACGCCGATGGATCGGCTGACGCTGACGATGGCCCACGTCTACCCCCTCGATGTGGAGATGATCGCCGAGTTGCTGCGGATTGACGCTGGCAAAGCGCAGGCGTTGATGGACGAAGTACGTACCAGCGTCTACGTCAAGTCGCTCCCGGACAAGCGCATCAGCCTGCACGATGAGATGCGGCGCTGGGTAGAGCGACTGTGGGAGGAAATTGATCCTAAAGTGGCCCGCAGGCGCGAGTACAGCGCACGAGCGCTCAGTTACTTTGAGGGTAGAAGCGAGCCACTGCGGGCCTCGTCCGCACGCCTGGAGGCAGACCTGACTGCTGCCGAGGAGCAAGGGGACACCGAGCAGGAGTTTGAACTTCTCGTCAAGCGTGAGGCGGCGGAGCGGGAACTGCAGGTCATTGAACACCGTAAGCTCAAACACCTGCTGATCGTGGACGTGGACAAAGGAGTGGACACTTTTAAGTCTCTCTTCGACGCAGCGACTCAGGCCTACCAGTTTGCCGCACGGGAGGACCTTATCTTAGAGGTGGACAACTACGCTGGCCACCTGGGGCCTGAGCAGCGATACGAGGTAGACATCCGGCGGGCCAAGAATCTGCTTGACCGCGGCGATTACCAGTCGGGCAAGGACTTGTTGTTGGAGATGCTGGAGTACCCGGGACTCCAGCCGCCTCAACGGGTAGACATGTACATCCAGTTGGGCAACCTGGAGATTCGCTTGGGGGATTTTGGGGCTGGCCTGGAACACTTTGATGAAGCGGTGGGGCTGAGCCGGGATCACGACTTGCAGGACTGGCTGGCCCGTGCGCTCAACGCGCTGGGCTGGGGCCACCGTCTGGTCGGGCACTTCGAGATTGCTTTGAGTCACTACGAGGAGGCCTTTGAGATCAGCGTGCGCCTGAAGGACCGCAAACGAGAGGCCTGGATTCTCAACAACATGGCTTTCGCCATCGCCCACCTGGGGCGGCACAAAGCCGCGCTGAATCTCTGCGATCAGGCTCTGGGGCTGTGGCGCGAGGTTGACTTTGACCGTGGCCTGGGAGCGGTTCACGAGGTTTATAGTGAGGTTTATGTCCTTTGTGAGCGTTTTGACGACGCGCTCAACCACTATCGTGCCGCGCTCGACATCTTTGAGCCGTCCGATGACCGTGAGTGGCTGAGCCGTGTGTACGCCGGCTGTGGGCTGGTATATCGTCTGACTGGTGACCTGGACAGCGCGGAGACGATCCTTAAAAAAGCACAAATCATCGGCCTGGAGAAGGACAAAGCCTTGATCCTACACCGGTTGGGACACGTCTACCAGGAGCGAGGTCAGATTGACGAGGCTGAGCGGTACTTTCTACAGAGCTACGACTTGTGTGATAGCGCCTCGGAAGCCGATCTCGAATTGAATAATCTCAGCGATCTGGCGGAAATCGCCCTGAGCAAGGGGCAATATGACCGCCTGGAGGAATTTGCCACCAGGTTTGAGGAGTACAAGCAAGAGTGGGCGGACGTGAATTTCCCTCGGGCGGAGGGAACGCTCCTCAAGACCCTGGGCGACCTGGCCCTGTGCACGAATCCCGAGGATGTGGACCTGGCCTGGGGGTACTACGAGCGGGCATTTCCGCTGTTAGCAGGACGTGACGACCTGAGACCCTACACTGCACAGGCCCAGCTCAGCAAACTGAACGACTTGCTCGTCACTCGCCAGGTGTCAGTGCACGTAGTCGAGGAATTGGGCCAGCGGCTGCGGGAACTGTGGCGGCGAGAAGACCTGGACAGCCGTCAACCTGATGCACTGCGCTTCTTCTTGCGCTGGATGGGAGGAGAATACTATGCCTGACGGATTCGATGGGCCACCGCGCATAATCTTCAGGGTTGAGGGGCAAGCACTTATGGCCGAGGGGCAGTGCGATGCCTGCTCGGCAACCGTTGCAGTGACCCAACCCCATCTACCCGCTGGCAGCCGGTACGTTCTCTCCGCCACGATCGATTTGGAACTGGACGCCGGCCATTTGGCGGTTGGGGGGCCGCAACTCCGGGGTGGGGTGCTCGTCCTCAATCGCTCTGCTCTGATGCTGGGGCGTTACTTTGACCACCCCCACCGTCTGAGCAACGCGTCTGCGGCCTTCCGGCGCGTGTGGGGAGAGTCTGCTGTGCAAGAAGCGCTGAGTCAGATGGTCTCCCTGGGCCTCATCATGCCATACGGTTGCACTGCTCCGGCTCCCATTGAGACGCCGCAGACCCTCGCAGCCTGGCTTCATCTGACCAATGCCTGTCAACTCGCCTGTGACTATTGTTACCGCTCCCGCTCCAGCGCCGAGATGAGTCCCGAAGTCGGCCGGTTGGCCGTGGACGCCATTTTTCGTTCGGCGTTGGCTCATGGTTTCACCACAGTGAAACTCAAGTATGCCGGCGGTGAGCCGACGCTCCGCTTCCCGCTGTTGGTTGAGTTACACCACCATGCCGCTGGCACAGCAACACGCCACGGGTTGGAACTGGACGGCGTGGTGATCAGCAACGGCGTCGGCCTCACTCCCAGGATGATCGACACTGTGCAGGCATTGGGCCTCCGGCTGGTGCTTTCGCTTGACGGTGTGGGCGGCTATCATGATTGCCAGCGTCACTTTGCCGATGGGAGTGGTTCCTTCGATATGGTGGCGCACTCTATTGACTTGGCGCTGGCCTGTGGCCTTGTCCCCAATATATCTGTCACCGTCACCGGCCGTAACGCCGCCGGGCTGCCAGAGTTGATGAGCTGGCTGCTGGAGCGCAATTTACCTTTCGGGCTCAGTTTTTACCGGGAATACGCCCGTGCTGTCCCTTCGGACTTACGACTGGAGGAGGAGAGCGTCATCGAGGGGTTGCTGGCAGCCTACCGGGTCATCGAGAAGCACCTGCCTCAGCGATCTTTGCTCGCTGTCCTGGCCGACCGGGCCAACCTGTCTACGCCCCATCTGCGCCCCTGTGGCATCGGCATTAACTACTTAGCGATCGATCCGGCAGGACGTGTGGCTGGCTGCCAGATGGATCTGGGCCATGCCCTGACCGATGTGCACGACCCCGACCCGCTGTCTCGCGTGCAGGAGGGTTACAAGGATCTGTACAACCCACCGGTGGACGAGAAGGCCGGGTGCGCTGAGTGTCAGTGGCGCTACTGGTGTTGTGGTGGCTGCCCGCTCGAAGCGCACCGCGTTACCATCAACCGCGACGCCCGCTCGCCCAACTGCGACATCTACCGCGCTCTCTTTCCCGAGATGGTGCGGCTGGAGGGGTTGCGTTTGCTCAGGTACGGGGATAGCACTCCGGAACGTGGACTGGGTCACGCTGCTGCCTCGCCTTCCCAGAGCGGGTCTGCTGCGCGATGATCCCGAGATGATACGCCGTATCCTGGCGCTGGTGTCCTGAGCGCCAGTCTATTCTCTACTTGAGCTTCACCAGATCGAAGTCGGTGAAATCGGCGTGGTGGAAGATGATCGACTCCGGCCGCCGCTTGAACTTGTCGCCCTCCCAGGCGTGGGTGGCGATGACGTGCAATACGCTCTTGGGGATGCCGTGCTTGTAGGCCATCGCCACGCCGGTGAAAGGGTGTCGCAGGTAGTGGTACATATCGGCGAAGACTGTCTTGCCATCCGGTTCGCGGCGGTACTCGAGCAGTTTGCCGACGTCGGCCAGCAGCGCGCCCGCCACCAGCGTGTCGTGATCGATCTGCTTTCGCTCACCGTACGCCTCCACCAGTACCTGCTCCATCGCGATGCACATGCGACACACAGTGCGCACGTGCTCTATGAAGGTGACATCCACGTCCTCGGCCAACAGCGTAAAGGGGATTTCCGCCAGCGCCTCGACCGTCCAGCCGCCAAGGACGATCCCCTCCTCCCAGACAGCCAGTACCTTGGCTTGCAACTCGGAGTCGCGGATCTCATTGAACTCCGGGATCAGTTCCACCAATTCTTCCTTCGACGAACTCAGGACGCTGCTCATTGATTTTCCTCCCTGCCAGATTGTGATTTTTTCATCGTGCACTTGCACCCAATCGCCGGTGCGAATGTGCGAGATATCTACCTGATCCACCATTGGAATCTCGGCAATGATCGCCCCGACGGCCACGACGGGGTCCGCCTCAACGTTGATGATCGCCGCCGGGGCTAGCCGAGAGCGCGCCAACCGGTAGAGCGTGTAGGAGCCGACGGTGCTGCCCTTGCCCGTGGGGAAGACGAGCACGCGCCCAGCCACACATTCGCCTTCCAGCGGGTGCCCGGCCTCAATGACTATCCCCGTATCGGGGTCCACCCCGCCGAAAAAGCCGATGGGCTCAGGCGACACCAGCGCCTCGGCCTCAGCGTGGCCGGCCTTGACCACGCGGCCACGGATGGTAGAACTCGGATTATAGGACATCAGCGGATCATACACTCCCACACTTCCACACTCCCCTACTGTCCCGCAACCCGCACCACGTCGAACGCCTCGATATTCCACAACTCCAGATACTCACTGGGATCCAGGATCACGCCGCTCACTCCCGGGCGCGTGGCGACCAGATTGGGCACGAAGTAGAGCGGCAGCACAGGCAGGTCGTGGGAGAAGATCCGCTGTGCCTCAACGTGGAGGCGCGTGTACTCCTCCGTTCCAGGCAGCGCATCCATCGCTGCCTGGCAGGCTGCGTCGTAGTCGGCGCTGACGTAGCCAGGATTATTGCTCGTGGCCCACCAATTCTCCTGCCCAGGAATCTCGGTCGAGAGGTAGAGCCCGCACGGTGCATCAAGACCGTTCAGCCAGGAGAAAAGCGCCAGATCGAACTGACGCCCGAACAGCGGGCCGTCGGGGCCGTCGGCGAAGAGTTCCTCGGCTGGGATGTACTCCACCGTCAGCCCGATGCCGCAGGCCGTCAAGTTCTCAATCAGGATACGCGCCGTCCGCTCCCCGACCAGATGGCCACTGGTCGTGAGCAGAGTGACAGAGAAGGGCGTGCCATTGGTGATGTCTGCCACACCGTGGGCTTCCCGAATGCCATCCCCGTCCTCGTCCCGCCACCCCACCTCATCCAACAGGAGAAGCGCCTCGGACGGATTGTAGTCCCAACGATAGAGTCGATCACCTGCATAAAGTGGGTGCTCGGCGGCGATGTAACTGCTGGCGACAACGGCTCCGCTGTAGGGGAATGCCTCTCCTGCTAAACGCTCACGGTGAATGCACATTGCGACGGCGCGACGCACCCGTACATCCTCGAAGAAATCTGGGCGGCGAACCCACTTGGCTGGATCAATTCCGAAATCGAGATGCTCCCACTCGCTGCTGGGGGATGAGATCAACTGTATCGTGCCAGTGTCGGCGGCCTCCAGCAGCGGCACAAAATCTCCCTCCTCCATCACACCCTGTTTGATCACGTCCTGGGTGATCAGGTCACATTCGCCCGCCACGAGCAAATCAAGCGCCTGCTGCAGGTCGGGAACGAAGCGGAAGGTGACCCGGTCGAGGTAGGGCAGCCCCTCGGAACCACGGAAATAGTGTGGGTTGCGCACTAGCGTGATGCGGTCGCCCTCCACCCACTCCTCGACGACGAAGGGGCCCCAGCCCAGCGGCTTGCGGTGCGCAACCTCGGCGCTGAGCAACTGATCTGCCTCGGCCACCCCCCACACGTGCCGGGGCAACGGTTGGTAGAAGTTCAGGAAATAGAAGGCATCCCGATAGCCGGGGGCACCGGTCCAGACGACGGTGCGCTCGTCCACGAGATCGTAACTTTGGGTGCGGTCCCGGAACAGCCGCAGGGTGGGACTGTCAAACTCGCCGGCCAACTCGAAGGAGTAGCGGGAATCATCGGCGGTCAGTGGCTGACCATCCGCCCAGGTGACGTCGGCCCGCAGCGTAAAGGTCACCATCATCTGCGTCATCGTGACCACTCCGCCCTCGAAGGTAACTTTCTGGCTACCGGCGTCGAAGATGGTGACGCCAGGGAGCAAATCCACCACCTGGCCGTGGACGTCCACGACTCTGTCGCCTTCTTGAACGTGAGTGGTTTGCAGGACGGCATCTCCGTCGGCCAGGCTGGGGAGTTTCTCCAGGATCACGGGCTGGAACTGGTACGTGCGGGTGTCAATCGGGCCATCGTAGATCGCCTCCAGCACGTTGCGGGCGGCACGCGACGGGCCACCGTAGGCGAAGAGCGTGTTGGGCTCGGTGGCCTGGCAGATGGTGAATTCCTTGGGCGGCGTCGGGGTCGGTGTGCTGGTGGGGACCGCGGTGGGTGAGGGTAAAGGTGTGGGGGAGGGTGCGTCGGACGTGACGGTGATGGCGGCAGGCGTAGGGGACAGGCAGGCCGTGACGAAGCCGGTTAGCAGCAATGTGGCAATGGCGATGTGGCTGTGTTTCATTCTGCCTCCTCAGTCTGTCTCCTCAGTAGGCCCGTCCCAAGACAGCCCGCTCGCTGGCCTCTTTTCCGCAGCGGATGCATTTTCCTTTCCCCGGCTCTTGCTCCAACGGGATACAGCGCACTGTGGCCTTGGTGTCCTCCTTGATCTGTGCCTCGCAGTCCGCGTCCCCGCACCACCAGGAATAGGTGAACCCATGGGATACTGCCTCTCTGAACTCTGCATAATCCTTGGGGTCGTAGGTGTGTGCCTCGCGGAAGTCAAGGGCGCGGCGGTAGAGATCAGCCTGGATCGTGGCCAGGATCTCTTGCACTGTCTCCGCCAGCCCTTCCAGTGGCACAGTGCTTTTTCCCTCGCGACCAGGGATGTCGCGCCGGGCCAGCGTAACCTGTTCCTGCTCCACGTCCCGGGGACCGATCTCGATTCGCAGCGGCACGCCTCGCATCTCCCATTCGTTAAACTTCCAACCAGGCGAATACTCGTCACGGTCGTCCACGCGCACGCGCACGTCATCGCGCAACGTTGCCTCTGCCCGGGTCACAACCTCGAGCACCTTGGTGCGATCTGGATCTTTTTTCCAAATAGGGACAATGACCACCTGGATCGGGGCCAGTATTGGCGGCAAGACTAATCCCTGATCATCTCCGTGCACCATCACCACGGCTCCCACCATGCGCGTGCTGAGGCCCCAACTGGTCGTCCACACGTGTTGGCGTTCGTTGTTCTCATCGAGGAACTTGATGTCGAACGCCCTGGCGAAATTTTGCCCCAGAAAGTGACTGGTGCCAGCCTGGAGTGCCCTATAGTCTCCCATCATCGCCTCAATGGTGTAACTGGTCACTGCTCCGGCGAACTTCTCGCTTTCGCTCTTGCGGCCGGCGATGACCGGGATGGCGGCATCCTCGATCGCGAACTGGGCATAGATGTTGAGCATCCGCCCCGTTTCTTCCCGTGCCTCTTCGGCGGTGGCGTGCGCCGTGTGCCCTTCCTGCCATAGGAACTCCGTCGTGCGCAGGAACAGACGGGTGCGCATCTCCCATCGTACCACGTTGGCCCACTGGTTGATCAGCAGGGGCAGATCACGATAGGATTGGATCCATTTGGCGTACATATGGCCGATGATCGTCTCTGAGGTCGGACGCACGACCAATGGCTCCTCCAGTTGTTTGCCCCCGCCGATGGTGACGATCGCCAGTTCGGGCGAAAAACCCTCCACGTGTTGTGCTTCTTTCTGGATGAAACTCAGTGGGATAAACAGGGGAAAGTAAGCGTTAACGTGACCGGTGGCCTTGAAGCGCCGATCAAGCCCTGCCTTGATGTTCTCCCACAGCGCATAGCCGTGAGGTTTGATCACCATGCAGCCTTTGACGGGCGCGTAGTCGGCTAGATCGGCCATCTGGACTACGTCAGTGTACCAGCGGGAGTAATCCTCACTGCGCGGGGTGACTTTGGTGGCCATTTCTCCTCCTTGTATTCGTCTCTCGCGAACCCTAAGGGTTTTCCGGAACCTTTAGGGTCTAATAACTTCCTCATCTACATCCCGCCCTGCAACCAGGTCTTGTACCGCATGCAGCATGCGCTTGACTGGCCGGGTAGTGTAGTGGTCGGCGAAGTGCTCGGCGGCCAGTTCGGTCTGTACCTCAGGGCCGAACTGCTCGCGCAGGTAGTGCTGGTGATCCATAATCCACAGATACAGGTCTGCCTCAGTACGGCCAGGGAAGTCGGCCAGGATGTCCTTTTCGCGGATGATGCGCACCAGTGGCAGATAGACGTGATCGTACCAGTCGCCGACTGCCTCGTCTTCAGAGATGAAACACTGCTGTTCCAGGCCCAGGAAATAGCGATGCACGGCGATGTGCTCCAGCAGCCGCTCGTACCCGCCGCCGATGGTGAACTCCAGGCGCTGGCCAGATCGCAACTCGTCTAGTCGCGTGCGTTCGAGAAAGCGGACGTATTCGCCCTTGATTTCCAGAACGTCGGCGTCCAGATCGGCTGTCACTGGCACCCTGGTCCTTGCCTCAATCACTTCAGCGTCCACGAACTCAATTCCCTGCTCCCGTGCTACCGAGACACGGTGATTGCCGTCGAGGACGAAGTAGGCATCCCCGATCTTGTACAACTTCACCGGTGGCAGGCTGACCTCGTCGTAGTAGGCGCGGGCGATAGAGCGCCAGCGGTCCGCCGTGCGGTTCTGTGTCGGCAAGAAGACGCGATCAAAGTCCCGGTAGCGTCCCACGCTGCCGATGATCTTGTCCACCGGCACGGCTCGCACACCCCGATAGACTTGCCCGCGCACGCCCAGTTTACCGCGCACTTCGTCCCACGAAAGCAGCCGGTTGGGACGCCCGCTCAGGAACGACGCAATCTCATTCCAGAACGCCCTGCGTCGCGCCACGTCGAAGTCGGCTTGTGCCTGATCTTTACCAGCCATCATCTATTATCACCACTCGATCACGCGGAAAGGGTAGACGTTGATGACCTCGGTGTCCAGGTAGCGTGTTCGCGATGGTTCGGGCCCGTAGATGTGCTTGTGGCCGTGGAGCAGATAGCGAGGCCGGAAACGGGCCATGAGTCCTAACAGTGCCCTGAAGCCGCGGTGCGGCAGATCCTCGCCATCGTGGATGCCGAAGGGGGGGGAGTGCGTGATGAGGATGTCCAGGTAGCACCCATGGAGCATACGATTCATGAGCAGGGCCGGCGTCAGTCGCCAGACTTTATAAGCCATCTCGCTCTCCGTGTACTGGAAAGGCGCTCTGGGCTTGTAACGGATTGATCCCTCCAGCCCTCCCAGGAGTATCTCCTTGGCCTCTACGGTCCGTCCATCCAAATTGACCCAGCCGCTTGGTCTAGTAAGCGTGTGTCCATCAGCCGTGTACTCGGGCTGGTCATGGTTGCCGTGCACGAAGAAACAGTCCACGTTTAGCATCGTCACGATGTACTCCAGGTAAGAATAGGGCAGGTCTCCACACGCAAGTACCATATCCACGTCGCCAAACCGCTCGCAAATGTGCGAACTGTAGATGCCTTCGACTACCTGGTCGCTGACAGCGAGGATTTTCACACCTGCTCACTCCTCGGACCAGTTCCGATTGTAGTTGATCGCCAGTTTGCCGAGAATCGCCTGCTCCAGGTTGATACCTGTCAGGTAGGCCAGTTGCAGCAGATAGAGTGCCACGTCGGCCAGTTCCCCCGCCAATGCGTTCTCGTCTGCCCGTTCGCCCCACTGGAAATGCTCCAGCACCTCGGCCGCCTCCAGTGAAAGCGATGTGGCGATATTGCGCGGTGTCTGTAGCCACGGTGAATCCTCCCTGTACCAACCCATCGCTTCTACAAAACGATTCATCTCGTCCGTGAGTTCTTGGATGGTCATCGGTGTCCTCACACAAAAGCCAGCCCTCGCACGGTCTGGAGGGCTGGCCTGCTTACTTTCCGGGCGTGTGTCCCCAACGCACCTATCCAGACCGGGGGTCTGGCTGCGTAGGGGTAGGTGGGTTGAGGAAGCACATGGCTAACACGGCACACATCCTGAGACCTCTCTGAACTGGGGGGCAGTATACAACGAAAAGGCCGAGATGTCAAAGTTGTGTTATATCTGCAATGGGATTAGAATAGAGAGACAGCAAGGGAAAGGGGGGGCTTTTCTGCTTCAAACGATATGGGGCGGGCGGTGAAATCTGATCTGGGGAGAAATCAATATGGCACACCGTAAGTGGGTCACCCCCGCCCTGGTGCTGGTGACCTTGGGGACGATACTGGCTGTGTTACTGGTCTCCGGCGACCCTGTGTCCATCTTCGTGTTGCCCACACTGGCCCCCACCATTTTGCCCCCCCCGCC
>CAYLPU010000021.1:0-58776 GCA_964385635.1 uncultured Anaerolineales bacterium | reverse complement strand
GACGTGTACTTCTTCTTCCAACCCGCGCAGTTCGGTGAAAATGTACGGTAGAGAATCTGGGCATAGGCTGAGCGGTGCGCACGTCATAACACTCTGGGTATCCGGCGGCAGCGGCTCCGGCTGATGCCCTCAGGTGTGAATGTCGTGCGACTGGTCAGCCCATCATCGCGAAAGGGCAAAAGGGCTGCCCTTGGATGAAGGTGGTCCTTTCCATTGGATCTCGTCTACCGCTCCAAGTTTTGCTTTCTGTGTTCCCCAGCTATCTCAAGGCCTTCACATCGAAACCGTATGCGCTCAAGATGAATTTGGGGAACTCGAACCGTATGGTCTTCATAGGATCAACTACCTGGCAAAACTTGAGCTCGCCAGCGACGCTCATAATCATTCCGGCTTCGTTGACGTCCATCCCCACCATCTCGGTCAGGAATTGAGCCATGCGGTGGATGGCTCCATCAGTGGCCTCGTCAATGGTGGGGGCAGAGTGGACGGTGGCCACCAGATCGGCGGTCTCTAGGAAGGGGGTGGGTAGATTGGCCTCTGTGAGCACCCGCGTGCGGAATGTTACCTCCCCCGGAATCTCCAGTCCACAGACTACGATCTCGCCATCACCCATCACGGCATGCATGTCGCCCATGCCCAGTAGTGCCCCCTCAGAGTTGACCGGCAGATAAACTGTGCAACCGGCCCCGATGAGCGTGCAGTCCATATTGCCGCCGTGGGCATCCGGTGTGCCGTTAGGTACCGGCTCACCTGACGGAGCCACGCCGATGACGCCGATCATGGGCTTCATTGGCAGCCGCACCTTGTCGTTGAAGATAGCCTGGCCCTCTTCCATGCGGAAGATCCGGGTCTCTGCCTCGGTGATGATATCGCCCAGGGCCCCCTCGCCCGGAATGGTCACCATCGCCCCCTGGTCAGCCACCTGGACGTCCTCGATCTCCACAGCCAGGATGTTCCCAGGCTGGACCCCGCGTACGTAGACCGGGCCGGTGGCCGGGTTGACCCGCTCCCAATCCAGGTCATCTATGGTATCCGATTCCGACTGCATCTGACCGCAAAAGCAGTCGTGAGTCTCCATCTGCACCTTCTCACCCAGTTCGATCTCCAGTACCGGCTCGAGATCTGCAGAGAAGGCGTAAAAGACTTTGTCCCTGGTCAATTTCTTTGTCATCAGTCGCTCCTCCTGATCTTGTCTCATTGCGACTTTAGTTGAAAAACAGTGCCCGAATAGCGATCTCTGTGATTCTTCCCAATCCCAGGTAGTTTACGCCCAGGCCCGCAAAAATGAGCAGTAACAGGATTGTCAGCATCACATAGTCATTTTTCTGGAAGGTCAAGGCGCGGCGGTAGGTGCGGTTTCTGATGTCTAGATCAAAGGCCCGCGCCAGGATAGCGATGCTGATATTTTCAGCCCTCTCGATGGTAGCAAAGAATATCGGTATCAAAGAGGATGCAAAGGCCTTTATCCGCAAGAGGGCGTTCTTGTGTTCCATCTCGTAACCACGGGCCTTTTGGGCATCCATAATCTTTTGCGTCTGCTCGGTGAGGATACCCACCGTCGAAAAGCCCAGGCTGATGGTGATGCCGATCTCTGGCGGCAGTCCTTTGGATAGCAACCAATAGGAGACAGCAGCCACCACCAGAGAAGCCCCCAGCGAGATAACAAACGCCACTATTGTGTTCGAGGAAACATCCTGCAACTTTTCTCCCCAGGAAAGATTGATGGTGGAAAAGAGCAAGGCTGTCACAATAGCCACGTAGATTATAATATCTCTGAGTCGCCGGGAGGACTCACGCTTGGTCAGCCCCAGAACCAGATCCGCAGCAGGCGTGGTGTACAGCAGGGTGTGGATAGCCAGAACCACGATGAAAAAACGAAAGAATAGGGCCAGGGAACTGATCAAACCTTCCAGGGTGACGGGAAAAAAGTCCCACCACGGGAAGAGATAGAAAAGATGGATCGCCCCTTCGGGCCTCAACCAATAGAGGCTGTAGAGAGAGAAAACGGTGAAAATGGTGATCAACGGCCTGGTGCTTTGGGCGATGGTCTTGCGGCCAACAGCATTGGCGGCGAGAGCGTACAGCCCAAAGAATAGAGAACCAATGATCAACGGATCTAGAAACAACAAAGAGATAAAGGCCAGAGCGAAAAACATAACCAGCTTTGTCCTGGCGTCGAGCGAATGCAAAAAAGAGTCCCCGCGTCTATACGTAATGGCCATGTTGTTCTCCTGTTGTCAACTTACTCAAGGCATCGCCCATCTGATCCATAGTCACAATATCCCCTGGAACGTTGTGGTTCGCCAGTTTGGCCGCCAGCCTGGTGATCTGTGGCTGAGCCAGCGAGTTCTCACTCAACAATTCCTCATCCATCAGCGCCGGACCCATTGGCCCATCGTAGATGATGTTCCCGCCGGCGAGGATCACGGCTCTCTCGGTATAGGCTGCCGCGCAGTCGAACTTGTGGGTGATGACCAGGATTGTCGTGCCATTCTCGTTCAATCTCTTGATAATCTCAAAGATGTCTTCGGTCATCTGTGGGTCCTGACCGGTCGTAGGCTCGTCAATGATCAGGATCTCGGGCTTCATTGTGAGCACTGAGGCCAGGGCGAGCCTCTGTTTTTGTCCCTGGCCCAGGGCTATCACGTCACCCTCCATCTGCCCGGCCATCCCCACAAATTCCAGCGCTTCCAACGACCGGCGCTCGATTTCCTCTTTGTCCAACCCGAGGGTTTTCGGGCCAAGAGCCAACTCGTCTTTCACCACGAACGTGATCATCTGATGGTTAGGGTTCTGAAAACAGAATCCCACCTTCTTTGCCAGTTTAGCGGTAGTGACCTGGGTAGTATCCTGGCCCAGCACGACCACGCTGCCCGCGCCAGGCTTGAGCAGACCGTTGATATGCTTGACCAACGTGGTCTTGCCCGATCCATTCTTGCCCAGGATGGATACCAGTTCGCCCCGGCAAATGGTCAGGTCAACCCCATTCAGGGCGGCGTTGGCGCCGTCGTACGAATGACAGAGGCCCCTGATCTCGATGACAGGTTCGCCTTTCTCCTCCTCACCCACCACCGAGCGTTTGTCTGTGCTCAGAGTGAGACCATCGAGTCTGTACTTTTGGGTAAAGGCCGAATAGAATTGCTCAGCCGTGAGAGGTTGAGCATCGAGTTGCAGTTTCTCTGCCAGACGAATGAGTGGAGGTCTGACGAAAACGTGCTCGATATCACCTTTGCCCAAAGCATCTTTTACGCTGTCATCCCGAACGATGCGGCCCCGATCCATAACCACTATCCGATCCACCAACGGCAAGATTTCCTCGAACTTGTGCTCGGCGATGAGAAGGGTCTTGCCGCGCTCCTTGGCTACTTTTACGATCGTGGACAGGACGTGTTGCGTGCCCAGTGGATCGAGATTGGAGGTGGGTTCGTCCATCACATAGATCTCTGGATACATGGCGAATATGGCCGCGATAGCACAGGCTTGCTGCTCTCCCCCCGACAGGTTATGAGGCTCCCGCTCCTCAAAGCCCTTGAGCCGAGCGATCTCCAGGCTCTTTTCCACTCTTTGGTTGATTTCGTCCCGAGGCACCGCCAGATTCTCCGGCCCAAAGGCAATCTCGTCGGCCACCGTGGGGCAGATAAGCTGGCTTTCGGGGTCCTGGAAAACCAGCCCGACCAGCGACGACAGCACGCCGACGCGCGTTCTCCTGGTGTCCCTATCCCTAACTAGCACTTGTCCCTTCAACACCCCGTTATGGAAATGAGGAACCAATCCATTGAGACAGCTACACAGAGTCGTCTTGCCCGCTCCCGAGGGGCCGGTAAGAAGAACGATCTCACCTGGCTGCACCCTGAGGTTGATATTCTCGATGGCCGGTGTCTCGGCGTCTTCGTAGGTGAAGAAAACATCTATGAACTCAATATCATACTCCACGTGACATCTCCTGAAGTAGTGGTCGAAAAGGACGGAACAGAGTGATTGCTCAAAGCAAACAGGTCCCTGGCCTCACCAGCGGGCCAGGGACCAGCGCATAGACCGGTTGTCTACTAAAGTTGAACGCGGTCTTCCTACTGCGAAAGGTGGCTCACCACACGGGCCTTCTGAATCTCTCGGGCAGAATCCCCATGATAACGGTGGTGAAAATGGTAGTCAACACCGCCTCCGGCATAGCACCAACTTCCAAAGCGCCAAGGAGGGGCAGGAAAGCCTCGCCACCCGTTTCAGCAGGATAGAAAATCCAGATACCCACTACAAAAAGGGGCACAACGACGACAAAGTAGTAGATCAGAACCAGGACAGCCCACGCTGCCAGCTTCATCCACAACACCTGGAAGCGATTGTAGACAAATTTATAGGCAAGGCCCATATACAAGCAGCCGATAATATGAGCGAGCAGGCTAGCCCATGGGATACCAGGCTCAGCGATACCGGCCAGGAAGCCGATCACAAGGCCGCCGATGGGGCCGGTCAGGCTGGAACCAATGGTGGTGAAGGGTTCTCGGGGGTCCGTGACAACCATGGTGCCTGGGATGGGGATGGTGATTCCCGCCAGTACGATAGCCAGAGCCGCGCCACCGAAAGCTGCGGCCATTCCTATCTGCCTGGGGGTAAGTAATGGTTTCTTGACCTCTTCCATTTATTTCTCCTTTTCCTTACTTTATGTTTGCGGCAGCCGCTACATAATGAGACTGATGACATAATGAGAATACTCTGCCAGCAGAGCAGCCTACACTTTGACCATAGGCACCTTCTTTCTCTCAATAGAAACTGGTCAACTCCAGAGTTCACACGGGTTATGTGGCCATGTGGCACACGCTAAGTAGGTCAGCATAAGTTCCTTTGACTTCTGCCTTGCTCATAGCCACTGTCCCTGAGGACGTCTGAAAGTGACTCGTGTAGACTTACTTCAGTAGTAACACTAGTTTGAGTAAAACGTTGCGCAGGAGCGCGACCTTTACCCTAACGTACTCTGACATAGTAGTGGATTACGTGCTCGAGTTATCACTGCTCCCGCCGGATTGCCAAATCCGGCGGCAAGGTCTGGATTTGGCAATCCAGACCGAGCAAAAGGGGATCGCCTCAACTCTTTCCCCACCCAAGCACATAATCTGAGACTACAGGTCTGTCTCTCCCCCAGGTGGTAGATGCGCTCTGCCGCGGGTGTAGAGAGCGCACTTGTCTGCGTTCATGTGCGTCCAGGATTTTGACTTGTTGGTGAGGAAACGGGCTAGTCGTTTTCCAGGATATAAGCGATCTCCTCCTGCACGCTATTGGGAAGGAGTTCCGGTTCGTGTTCCTCCAGGATGGACAGGGTCTTCTCCCGCAACCGCTGTCCCAGCCGCTTGCTCCCCGTGGCGATCCAGCCATCCGCCCGCTGCCGGCTGAACAACACGGGCTGCCACAGTTTGCGGAAGTGCTTCAAGGTGTGATTGGTCGTCAAAAAGTCGCCGCCCGGTCCTACCTGATGGATCACGTCCAGGGCCAGGGACTCGGCATTGAGGGAGGTGCCGTGCATAAAATGACGCATCATTGAGATCATCTCGGCGGTGAAGACGATCATCTCCGGTGAGGTGGTCAGGCCTGCCTCCAGGTAGCCCACGTCGTGCACCAGGTTCGTCCCCGTCAGCAGCGCGACCAGCACCGAGAAAGCGGCGTCGGCGGCAGCCTGCTCGTCCATGGCGCAACTGTCGGAGTGTCCGGCGTAGCCCCACGTGGGCAGTCCGTAGAAGCGGCCCATCTCGGCCACCAGTATGCGGGCCAGTTGGAACTCGGGCGCGCCGTACACACTGATGGTCGCCTTCATGTCCATGTGGTGCAGGCCCTGACCGTAGACGAACGGCGCTCCGGGATGCTTGAGTTGGTGCATCACCAGGCTGGAGAGCACCTCCGCGTTGCCCAAAGCGAGCCCGCCAGCCAGGGTCACCGGTGCGGTTCCCCCCATCATCGGTGCAGGAGAATGGACGATAGGCAGCGCCTGTTCCGCCATATATAGTAGTTTCCCTGTAGCGGTCTCAGAGTGCTTGAGCGGCGTCGAGGGCTCGGAATAGAGGAGCAGGGTGGGGTTGAGCCTCAGTTGGTCTATGCCCCCGGCCGCAGCGGACGCCATGGCGACGATGGCTTTACAGTCGGCACGGTCGTTGCACACAAAGACGACCGGCTTGGTGGTGTGCTCCAGCATCAGCGCGAACTGGTGGCGATAAGGGTTGGCCGATCCGATGTCGGACGGGATGCCCATAGACATGCAGAATGCTAATTCTGGCAAGTCATCTACGATGTGGATGGCATCAACCACATCGGCGATGGTGAATGGGCGGCGTTCCCCGGTGTGAGGGTCCAGGTAGTTGGGGCAATCGGAGCCGGTGCCGAAGTTGACGTGCCGCCCCTCCAGAGGGGCGACGACCTGGCTACTTCCCCGCCGGCATAGGGCGACGCGCGAAGGAGCCTGCGCCAGCGACCATTCTACCAACCCTGGCGGGAAGCGGACCAGGTTGTCATCGGTGATCACAGCGTCGGTCTGGCGGAGCATGTCCAGCGCTTCCTCGTGATAGATTCGCACGCCAGTACGCCGCAGGATCTCCAGCGACGCCAGGTGGATTGCCTCGCATTGCTCTTTGTCCAACATTTCCATTCGGGGAAAAGCAAGAGCGTCTTGGGTCATGGTATTTATCCTCCTGTCTCATAGATGTCGCCTCTGGCGCGCTCCGCCGCTGCGGCCAGGGTGTCGCTGACCAAGGGCGGGATGATGGCAAGCCGGTATTCCCGGGAGGCGCGCATGATGCTGCTGCGTGGGTTCGATTCCCTCTGAGCGACGTGCGCGGCTTGCGCGAAGGTCTCCTCAGTGGGTGGTTGACCTATCAGAAATGTTTCCGCCTCGCGCGCGCGAAAAGGGCGCGGACTGACCGGTCCGAGAGCGATGCGTACGTGCGCTATCTGCTGGTGCTGAGCATCTATGGGGTCCAGGTGGAGTTTCACGGCGCAGTTCAGGATCGGCAGCACCAGGGAGGGCCGGCGTCCGATGCGGTTCCAGGCGGTGCCCGATGGAGACTGGGGGCGTGGGAAGCGGATATGTGTGACCAGTTGGCGCGATGGATCTATGGCAGAGATGCCAGGCCCGTCGAACAATGATTCGACTGGCTGCCATACCGCGCCGTGACTGTCCGCAATGTGGGCCTCCGCTTCCAAGGCGATAGCGATAATCGCCCCATCGGCCGCTGGCATCGCTTGTACGATATTGCCCACCCAGGTGGCAACGTTCTGAATCGCGAGGACACCGACGGAACGCGCGGCATCGGCCAGCGCATGCACGTGCTGATTCAGATAAGAGGAATCCTTGATGGCAGCAAACGTGACCGCGGCCCCAACTTCGATGAAATTCTCCATAATCTTGATCTGGTCCAGACCTGGGATGCGGGTGATGTCCACCAGGCAGCGCGGATTGATCTTTTGCTTGCGGAGGTCAGGCATGACATCTGTTCCGCCGGCGATGATGCGAGCCTCGCCATGGTAGGTTCCCAAGAGGCTAATTGCTTCCTCGGTCGAGGTGGGGATGAGATACTCGGTCATCTTGTCACCTCAAGCCCTTAGGGTTTTGGATTGCCTTTAGCACACGCTCAGGGGTGGCGGGCAACTCTCGGATGCGCACGCCGATAGCGCGAGAGATACTATTGATGATCGCCGGTGTCGAGGGGAGCATCGCTGCCTCTCCCAGTCCTTTGGCGCCGAAGGGGCCGTGAAGGCTAGGCACCTCAACCAGGACCACCTCGATTTCGGGCATGGACTTGATCGTCGGCAGGTAGTAGTCACTAAAGCCAGTGCTGGCGCCTGGTATGTATTCTTCCATCAGGGCACTGCCCAGCCCCATCACGATCGCGCCTTCGATTTGCCCTCTGGCATCCGGGGGATTGATGGCCCGGCCGACGTCGTGGGCAGCCACCACGCGGGTGACCTGAGTCTCTCCGGTACGCAGGTTCACAATGACCTCAGCCAGTTGAGCGCCTGTGACGAAAATCGGTATATACTCCGGGCGCGTCTTCTGTGGAAACAAGGGAGAGGGGTCGAACAGACCGATCACTCTTCTGGATTTGCCGATGCGATTGAACTCCTGGGCGACCTCTTTCAGCGAGACCCAGAAACCGGGTGTTTTCTGAAAAACCCGGTTTCTTTGGTAGTCGAGAACCAAATCAGCAGGGGGGCAATCCAGCAGTTCGGCGGCTGTGGCCAGGATTTCCAGCCTGAGATTCTGCGCGGCCTTACAGACACTGTTTCCAACCCAATAGGTCGCCCGAGAAGCGCCCTGGATACCGCTATCGGGAGTGAGGGCCGTGTCGGCGTTCACCAACTCGATCCGGTCTCTGGATACTCCTAGTGTCTCGGCTGCTAACTGGCTCATCACTGTGTTGGTGCCCTGGCCGTAATCGGGGGCTGAGCAGTAGACGACGAAGTGACCGTCGTCGGCCAATTCCGCGTGGGCCTCAATCCGTAGAGAACCGGATTTCCCAAACCGGTACCACATACCGGCGAGACCGACTCCCTTGCGAAGCACGCCGTCACCTGCCCCAGCGTTGAACGCTATCACCTCCTGCTGGAATGCCAGGTAGCGAGGTCGAATCGCCTCCAATACTTCAGTGTACCCCAGGGATTCTGCCACCGGATATCCCAGAAAGGAGATGTCGGGCTGCTGAAGGGCATTCTTGATCCGAAATTCCAGGGGGTCTTGCCCCAGCCTGGCACTCAACTCGTCCAAGGTACATTCCAGTGCAAAAGTGGATTGCGCCGTGCCGAATCCACGGAACTGACCGGACTTGGGGCCATTGGTGTAGAGACTCTGTGCACCAGCGTCCACGGCCTGCCACCGGTAGGGACCACCGCTGGCCGTGATGGCAAAGTTTGGGATGTACTGGCCGTGGGCATCGTAACCGCCGGTGTTGGCGTTGATGCGGACATAAATGCCGGTCAACCGTCCATCGCCGGCAGTGCCGATCTTGTAGTCTACCCGGTAAGGGTGACGCTTGGGCGAGGCGTCGAAAGATTCACGCCGGGAATAGGCCAGGCGAACGGGCTGGCGCACCCAGTAGGTCATCAGACCCGTCGCCACCAGAGGCCATGGGTCTTGCTTGCCACCGAAAGAGCCACCGGTGGGTGGCATGATCACACGTACCTGCGCCGGATCCAACGCCAGTACGCTGGCAATGTATCCTTGCGCCCAGTGTGGTTCGTGCGTGCCGCCGACGACGGTCACCCGCCCCTCCTCGTCAATATACCCCAGCACTGTTTCCCGCTCCAGAGCGGCGTGCTCCAGGTATGCCGTGCGATAGCAGGTTTCCACGATCAGGCCCGATTTTGCAAAAGCAGCCTCCAGGTCTCCGTGAGCCACCCGGTCGGTGGTTAAGACGTTACCTCCCTCGTAGATGGGGAACGCGCCCTCTTTTAGCGCTTCCTCCGTGTTGAAGGTGTGGGGCAAGTGTTGGTACTGGGCCTCAATCGCCTCCACGCCTGCTTGGGCCTGTTCTGGCGAGGTCGCCACGACCAGGGCGACTGGAGCACCTACCATCTTGACGCTGTCGCCGACAGGGGTCAGAATCGGCTCGTTCCGGCTGTAGTCGTTAAGGCCGTTCTCACCGGGAATGTCGGCGGCGGTGATGATCCGTACCAGGCCCGGCATTTGAGCGGCTCTTTCGATGTGCAGAGAGAGAAGACGGGCGTGATGGTGTGGGCTGCGCAAGACTCTGGCGTGTAGCAGGCCGGGCATCAGGATGGCTTCGACGTATTTGGCCCGGCCGGTCACCTTCTCGATGGAGTCGATACGGATGACGTCCCCACCGACGAGCGGCTTGATGGCGGCGGGTATGGAAACCCGCCCTACTTCGCCGCGCATGTGTGCGGCAGCCATCTCGACCGCCATGAGAATCCTGGTGTAACCGGTGCAGCGGCAGAGATTGCCCTCCAGTGCTTCGATGATTTGTTCTCTAGTCGGATTGGGTTTGTGGTCGAGGAGCGCTTTGGCCGCCAGGATCATGCCGGGCGTGCAGTACCCACACTGCACCGCGCCTGCTTCAATAAAAGCGGCCTGGAGAGGATGCAGGTTATCGGGGTCGCCCAGGCCCTCAATGGTGAGCACACGCCGGCCGGCGACCTTGCCCACCGGCGTCAGGCAGGAGCGAACCGGTTGCCCGTCCAGCAGCACGGTGCAAGCCCCGCATTCCCCTTCGTAGTCACACCCCTGCTTGGTTCCGGTCAGCCCCAACTCATTCCGCAGCACGTCTAGCAGATTCCTGGCTGGGTCTACGTGAACGATGACAGGTTTATCGTTTAAGACAAAGGATACGTCCATTCACCCTTCACGTTTCACGTTTCGCTTCTCACGTGCTTCTGCCGCCTCCAGAATCGTCTCAATCTTCTCCGCCGTGCCCTCAGGCAAGGGCGGAGGCTCGTGCGTCGCCAGAATCTCCCGCACCCGCGCCTGGATCCGGTCGTGCATCGTCAGTGAACCGGCCGCCTCCCAGTTGACCCACGGATCGCGGTCCATCAATGTCGGTGTCCAAATCTCGGCGCGGCACCGCTTGGCCGTCTCTTTGGTGGACATAAACTCCCCCCCTGGGCCAATGCGATCTATCAGGTCCAGCATCAGTGTGTCGTCACTGACCTCGATGCCGCGCATGATGCGCCGAGTCATAGCGATAATCTCATCGTTCATCACCAGCATCTCCAGCGAACCGATGTCGGCGCAGTCGAGGAAGCCCACGTCGTGGACCAGCGTCGCTCCGCTGAGGCCGGAGAGCACTATCTGCATTGTGCTCTCGATGGCGGCCTGCAGGTCGAGCACCTTCGCCTCGGACGCCCCGGCGGTGCCCATGAAGGGCAGGCCCAGGTAGCGGGAGATGTCGGACACAGCCGCGCTGTAGAGGCTCATCTCCGGCCCGCCGTAGGCCGGCCGCCCTGTGCGCAGGTCCATCGGCTGGGGCACGCCGCCGATGCACACTGCCGCGCCCCGTCTCTTGAGTTGGATGATCGCCAGGCCGCTCAGCGCCCCGGCCAGGGAGATGACCAGCGTGCCCGCCCCGGTCACCGGTGCGGTGGATCCGGCGGTACCGCCGCCCAGGTAGACGATGGGGACATCGCGCTCGGCGGCCCAGAGCACGTTAGCCAGTTCTTCGTTGGTGTGTTGCAGTGGAGCCTGAAACGTGGCGAAGAGGGCGAAGAACGGGTGCTCTCGAAATGTTTCCTCGCTCCCGGCGACGGCCAGGGCGATCTGGTAGATGTCGGATATGTTTCCGAGGGAATATGCCCAGGGCAGCATAGGCTTGCCGGTGTTGGTAATCATCTCGGCAAACTCGTACACCGGGGCCAACCGGTGATGTACGTCGTCGATCAACCCCAGCCCCATTACGTAGTCGATGTTGTCCAGCCCGTCGCACACCCGGGCTGTCAGGCCGGGATCGCCACGGCGGACCTTCCGCCGTTCACCGGTTTCTGGGTCGATGAAGTAGGTGCAGGTGGGGCCGGGGCCGAAGTAAACCCGATCGGGCACTATTTGCATTCGATGCTTGCCATTGCGTCCCCACAGGGTGAAGGAGCGCGGATTGGCGGCGACACCGTCCTGAATGATGTGCGGCGGAATACGCACCCGCACGCCGTCCACCCGCGCGCCGGCCGCGGCCAACAGGTCGCGCGCCTCGGCGTTGAGCACATTGACGCCGGTGCGGTTCAGACACTCCAGTGTCGCCTGATAGACCTTTTCGATTTGTTGATCTGACAAAACGCGGAACTGCGGTGTCTGGTGAGCGTGATAGTTGATGTCCATAGGTCTCCTTTCGCGTTTCACGCTTCACGCGCCCGAATCCAGGCCAAGGTGCGCGCCATCTCGTTCTGCACCAGCATAATGCCCTCGTCCACTCCCATGCCTGGTTTAGCCATAATGATGTCCGGCCGGGTGGCCAGGGCAACGTGGACGGCTACCTTTGCTGACAGGTCGGTTTCGGCGCAACTACCGCCCAGGAACGCGCCCACGCCCCCGGCTTTGCAGGCCAACACCGCCTCGATCGTGTTGTGTATGCTGCCCAGGTCGGGTGTCTTGATCTGGATCATGTCGGCCGCTTGAGCGTCCACGAAGGCCAGGATGTCCTCCAGCGTGTTGGCCCACTCGTCAGCGACAAGTTGCACGTTCATCTTACGGAAGCGGATGTATTCGCGCAGCGCCTTCATCGTCTCAATCTGGGCTTCCCGGCTCTCCATAATCACCGGACTCTCCACCCGCAGCGAGTAGGGTTGCACGGCCAACTCCAGTGCGTAGAGTTGCCCGAGGACGCGACCAAGATCGTTATCAAAAATCTGTCCCAGCGCTCCATGAACGTCCAGGTGAATCGTTGGCCGGTAATCGGCGCCGCCCAGTTCCTGGATGCGCTCCTTGAGCCAGCGCACGTACCGTGTCAGTTTGGCGCCATCCTCGCCGAGTTGCTCGGGAATGTCATCCACCAGTCCGTGCGGGAGCGAGGCCACCCGGCGGACGATCATCTTGTCCGCGTTGTGGTAGCGTTCGCCGCCCGACTGGGCGTGGATGGGCACTGGCGCGTTGGGCAGCGGTAGGTCCCATTCCTCGGCAATCACCTCGGCCATCGTCACACCGCGAGCCAGGGCCACTGCTTTCAGCAGAGCCTGGCTGACGCCGTAGCGGACGGCGGTGTGCAGTCGTCGCTCCACGGTGACGCGCTCCGTAAGGGCGATTCTCTCTTCTTCCTTCTGCCCCTGGGCTGCCCGCCACATGCGGGCCGGTGCGGTCAACAGTTCCCGGCGGGTCATTCCTTTGGGCTGAGGTAGCGGCTTGATTATCTCCACCGATTCGAACAGACTGTCCACCTCCCCGGCGAGTCCGCGGAAAGTCGTGATCTCCCGGCCCTGGAGCAACGGGGCCACCACCCGCTGAATCGTCGCCAGACCTTCCTCGGTGCGGAAGACCGGGTCGCGGCCGGCCTTGCCGCTGTAGGCCACGGCCACACAGTCCCCCCACGCCACCTGTCCTATGTCCAGGACCAGGCCCACCGAGAGGGCCTCGGCTACCTCGCGGATGTGACGGAAACCAGGCGTCATCGGGGCGGCGGCATAGCGTTCGGCCAGAGGGGTGGGGTGGGATTGAAGAGCGGCCAGATCCTCGTAGTAATAAGCGCCTGTGGCTGGCGCTATCAAAACTTGGGTGATGCAGGTCATATAGCAACCCTCACACTCGTTTCACGGTACAGGCTATTTTGACGGCGTGATTACAGTGCGCACGTCGCCGCCAAAGCGTTCGAGACGATCCATCACTTCGTTGATGGCGTCGGCGTCGAGGGGCACGGTGTCGGTGACCACGTCGGAAAGGTCCAGCGTGCCCCGGCGAGCCAACTCGATGAGGATGGGCAATTCGTGAGCCAGGTGATCGGCCGAGCCGATGAGTTCCGCCTCCCTGCATATCAATTCGCGGTAGGGCGCGATCTTGACGGTTTTGTCGCTGAGGCCGACCACTACCACCCGTCCAAAGACGGCCAACGATTCGATGCACTGTCGCACCGTCAACGGCAGGCCGATCAACTCCAGGGCCACATCCACGCCCCGGCCGCCGGTCAATCGTTTGATCCTGGCCACCGGATCGGTCTCGGCTGCGTTGATCGGGATAGCGCCCAATTTTTCGGTTCTCTTGAGCCTGTCAGCGTTGATATCCACCGCGTACACGTCTAACGCCCCAAAGGCCCGGGCCAGTTGCACCGCCGACATGCCCAACCCGCCGACGCCAAAAACGGCGACCGTCTCACCTGCTCTCAGCCGGCCTTTGCGCAGCGCGTGGAACGAGGTCGCCGACGAACACATCATGATGGCCCCGTGCTCGAAGGGAATCTCGTCAGGAAGGGGAAAGGCGTTGCGGGCGGGTATGCTGATGTATTCGGCATAGCTCCCGTCTCGATTCTTGCCCAGCATCTGGCCCGAGGTGCAGAACTGTTCGCTGCCCTGGCTGCAATAGGTGCAGTCGCCGCAGGTGACCATATAGTGGAGGCATACCCGGTCACCGATGCTGACGCCGCCGTTTACATCAGCGGCATCAGCGACCTTCGGCCCCACTTGCTCGACGACTCCGGCGACTTCGTGGCCCAGCGTCAAGGGGAACGGGTACACCGGCGACACCCCAGCCCGGTAGTGGACATCTGAATGGCAGATGCCCGCCGCCCTGATCCGCACCAACACATCCCTGGGACCGACCTGGGGAATCGGAACCTCTTGCATTTCCAGGGGTTGGCCTACTTTGATCAGACGAACTGCTTTCATCCGTGCATCTCCTTTTGTGCCTGGTATGGCCGAATTACACATGCCCGTAGTAGTCTCGATGGACCACCACCGAGTAGGCATAATCCAGCAGCGTGCCCCAACTAAAGATCGGGATATCAATCTCGCGCTGGATGGCACGGGCAAAAGGCTGCATACCGGTGCATTCCAACATCATGGCTCCCATATTGGGATGGGCGCGGTAGAAGTCAACGGCGACCGGCACGAACTCCTTTTCCGCCTTGTCGTAGTAGGCCCCTGGTGGGTCAGGTCGCTTGGGCTCGTACCATAGGTGCTCGAACTCCGGGCAGCGGCCGTCGTCCTCGGCCCCGGTTATGACATAGTTGCTGCCCGGTTGAATGCCGACGGCTTCCAGGTGCGCTTGCGTCATCTTATCTTCCCGCGCTACCAGAAGACCTACCACCTTGTCCGGGCCGATGATTTGTTGGGCCAGGGGTACCTGGAGCAGGCTAGACATAAACACCGGTACGTCCGTGTAACCTGCAATCTCTTTCTGAAAGTAGGCGAAGTAACCACATTCAGCGGCGATGGCCCGGCAGCCCATTTTTTCCAGCCTTTTGGCCGCCCGCTGAATTGGCTGCAGACAAGGTGACTTGTCCTCTTTGCGAACCAGGGCCTGGATGTCCACCCCCTCGGCGATCTCATACTGGATGGGAAACGGGTAGGCGCTGGCGTTACGCACATCGCCGGGGAAACCGGGGTAGACGTCGTCCAGGATGATGATGCCCAGGCCCATTCCATAGCAGCGATGATCCTTACGGGCCTTGATATAGTTGATGCCTATATCTCTATTGCGGTACATTGGCCTCTCTCCCTTTCGACTATGAACAAGGAGGACATAGGAACGAGGGCTCCTATGTCCTCAACCACACCTGAAGGCATGCGTGTTTCGTCTCGCTGCGCAACACGCTTCACGTCTCACGTACTATGCACCGCGCTCAAATCTCCCGCGCGCCCATAATCTCTTGACTTTCGGCATCCGTCCGTTTCCCATCACCTACTACGGGCAGATGACGGACGTGGTTCTCCCACATATAACGTTGCGCTTCGATGATAGACAGACTTGGCTCCGCCATGAGCGGATGTCTGGTCATATAGTCTTTAACCAGCATTGGCCACCTCCTCAATAGTCACAACCTTTTCCATCTTGCGCAATTCCTCCAGCGGAATGTGGCAAAAGATACGGTGTTCCTCCGTGTCATAGCGCCACGGTGGCGTCTCGGTCTCGCAGACCTTGCCACTGTCGGGCAACATGTGACGGCGCGAACACCGGGTGTGGAAACGACAACCACTCGGTGGATTGAGCGCGCTTGGCACAGAACCACTCAAGCGGATGTGTTTCTGCTCTGCCCTGGGGTCGGGGATGGGCACAGCGGAGAGCAGCGCTTCCGTGTAGGGGTGATAGGGTGGCGCGTAAATGGCCTCGGCTGGCCCAATTTCGCATATCTTCCCCAGGTACATCACCGCCACGTAGTCGGAGAAGAACCGAACCACGCTGAGGTCATGGGAGATGAATACCATCGTGATACCATACTTTCTCTGCAGGTCAAGCAACAGGTTCAGGATAGCCGCCTGTACCGAAACGTCCAGCGACGAGGTCGGTTCGTCGCACATGAGCAACTCGGGATGCGCGGCGATTGATCTGGCGATGGCCACTCGTTGCTTCTCCCCACCGCTGAGCTGGCGCGGCAAGCGATGATAGTAGCTTGCGTCAAGCCTCACCGCCTCCAGCAATTCGATCACTTCTTTTCCAAGCTGAGCCGTGTGCAAACCTTTGAGGCGCTTGAGAGGACGACCAATCTGATATCCCACCGAAAAAGAAGGATTCAATGTGGAATCGGGGTTCTGAAATACCATCTGCAATTCCTTGATCAGTTCAAAATTCCGACGCGATACCGGTACTGAGATGTCCACACCTAGAAACTCGATACCACCATCTGTAGGAGATTCCAGCCCGGCAATCGTCTTAGCTAGCGTGCTTTTCCCACAACCCGACTCGCCCACGACCCCCAAAGTAGTCCCTCGGGACAACTCAAGGCTCAACCCATCCAATGCCTTGACGTATTGCTTTTGGCCCAGACCAAACAGACTCGCCAATGACCTCTGCTCTTGTTCGTAGTAGGTTTTCAACCGCTCCACCTTGAGGATAGAGCCGTCAGCACTCACGGCCCTGCCGTCCGTCGGCCGGGTGGCTTTGAGTTTCTCCGGCGTCTGCCACTCTGTTTCCACCACCTCTTCCGCAAATTGGCAGCGTACAAAGTGACGTAGCTTTACCTCCCTTGAAGCGGGACGTTTTTCCCGACACTTGTCCTTAGCGTAATCACAACGGGGTTCAAACAGGCATCCCGGCGGCAGATCGTCCAGCGACGGCACCCTGCCCCTAATAGGGTACAGATAACTGGATTCCTTGCTCGAACCTAGCCGAGGGATACATCGTGTCAGTGCTTCAGTATAGGGATGCATCGGTTGCGAGAAGATCTTCTCCACTGACGCCCGCTCCACGATCTGGCCCGCGTACATCACTCCTATGCGATCACAAACTCGAGCGATGACCCCCAGGTTATGGCTGATGTACAGGATGGCCGTGTTGAACTCACGGCGCAACTCGTCGATCAAATCCAGCACTACTGCCTCAACTGTCACATCTAGCGCTGTAGTTGGCTCATCCATGATCAACAAAGCTGGATTGTTGAGCAGTGCCATCGCGATGATCGCGCGTTGTTGCTGGCCACCTGAGAGCTGGTGGGGATACCGTTGCATGATCAGTTCTGGGTCTGGCATATAGACCCGCTTCAGCATTTGAATACATCTATCGTATGCTTTCTCCTTGCTCATATTTCTGTGCACGATGAGCACCTCGCTGAGCTGATCGCTGATCCGTAGAGAAGGATTAAGTGCCTGCATAGGATCCTGGTATACCATTGAGATATCGTTTCCACGCAGGACCCGCAATTCGCCTTCATTGCATCCCACCAAGTCACGACCCTGGAAAACGATTTTTCCTTCCACGATGTGACCGTTGCGCCCCAGCGAGTTGACAATGCTGAAGGCCACCGTGCTCTTGCCGCAGCCGGATTCTCCCACGAGACCAAAAATCTCTTCCCTGCGTATCTCGAAGGACACGTTCCTCACCGCGTTGACTTCACCCTTGCGCGTCTCATAGCAGACAGCCAAGTCCTTAATCCTGAGAACCGGTGTTTTGACCTTGTAGTCCAGTTCCATCTGCTCACCTCATAGACGGTCACAGAACCGCTGACAGGGATTGGAGGCTTCTAGCGTGAGAACGCAGCATATGCTCTAAAAGAAGCCTTACCCATATCGGCCCAGTTCTTCCTGAAGGCCATCGGCCAGCAGATTCAGGCCCACGACCAGCGAGGAGATTGCCAGCGAAGGCCACAACACGGCCCACGGATTGGTCCAGATATAGCGGCGCCCAGTGTTCACCATGCTACCCCAGTCTGGAGTGGGCGGTGGTAGGCCCAGGCCCAGGAAGCCCAGCGTACCAATAGAGAAGACAGCGTATCCCACGCGGAGTGCGGCGTCTACGATCAGAGGCCCTCTCGCGTTAGGCAGGATTTCTATGAACATGATATGCCACGGGTTTTCACCCCGCAACTTGGCGGCGGCTACGTACTCACGGGTCCGGATGTCCAGAGTCAGACCACGCACCAATCGAGCGATGCCCGGTGCACCCGCGATCGTGATAGCAATGACCACATTGATAGCTGAAGCCCCGATGGAGGCGATAATGATCAAGTAGAGAAGAATAGTCGGGAAGGCCATAATCGAATCTACGATGCGCATGACGGCCTCGTCGACCCATCCGCCAAAATAGCCGCCCATAAGGCCGAGGGTAGTGCCGACAATCAAGGCGCTCAGCACCGACAGCGGCGCCAGCACCAGAATCATGCGGCTGCCGTAAGCTACGCGCGACCAGAGATCTCGCCCCTTGTGGTCGGTTCCCAGCCAATGTTCTCGGAAGGGACCCTGGTTAACGGCCTTGGAGTTCTCCTGCAGGGGGTCATACCGGGTAACCAGCGGTGCGAAGGCGGCAATAAAGACCCAAGCAAACACCAGGAACAGACCCACCAGGGCAACTTTCTGCGCGGTTAAGATGGAAAGCCCGTCCTTGAGACGTGACCCTACAGAAGGGATGGGTGCTGCTACTTTGATGGTTCTTTCCTGTGTTGCCATATCTACCCTCTCTCAAGTATAACGAATGCGCGGATTAAGAAATGTGTATATCACATCCGCCACCAACTGTGTCCCCACTGCCAGCAGCACCATCACCATCGCCCCCGCTTCCATCGCAAACACATCTTTGAACAACGCCGCATCATACAGGAATTTCCCCAACCCGGGAAAACCGAAAATCGCCTCCACCACCACGATGCCACCGATCAACCAGTTCACGTGAAGCATGATCACCGTGATGGGGGCTATCAGTGCATTGCGCAGCGCGTGTTTGAAAACAATGCGCCAGTATGGAAGTCCCTTCAGTGAAGCAGTACGGATGTAGGGCTCTCTCATCACATCCACCATACTGGCCCTGGTGATGCGTAGTATGTATCCCATTTCTATCAACGTGAGCGTCCAAACTGGCAGCACCAGCATCTGGGGGTTCTTGAAAGCGGCGTCATCGCTGGGAAACACTGTGGCTCCTGGCAGAATGTTGAGCCAGGAAGCAAAGACGAGGATGAGCATAACACCTGTGGCGAACTGCGGCGTCGCTGTAGTGACCAGGCCCAAAAGCGACAAGAAGCGATCTATGAATCTGCCCTGGTTTAATCCAGCCACCAAACCCAGCACCAATCCAATGGGCATAATGATAGCGAACGCAATCGTGGCCAGCAACACTGAGTTGCGCAGGCGACGGAAAAGGTTTTCCACTACTGGACGTCCCGTCTTAATGGATTCGCCAGGGTCACCTCGCAGAAAGCCCTTTTGAATAGGAATGTACTCCACAGGCCCACCTCGTCGAGACACCCACCCGACGTGCGTGAGGGTCCAGACCGCCTCCCCGCCAGCGAGGGGGGAGAAGAGTATTCTGTACCGCAGAATGGTGTCCTCTTCCACGGGGATGCTAATACTCTTGAAAAGGCTATAATGCACGTACGACTGTTCCTCGGAGAGCGAACCGGAGGCTTTGTAGACCGACCGTCCGCTTGCACCCACCCCTTCCTCCTCCGCGTCCACCACGGCGGAAGCAAAGTCGCCTTCCTCACCCGTCCCCGATCCAGCAAAGGTGCCGCTGAAATCGGATCCGCCCGGCCCAAAGCCCCCGCTCCACAGAACAGTCGCGGAAGGCTCGACCTTGACGATTTCTACCTCGTCGACGAAGGTCACTATCTGAACCGGAAACTGGGTCCCTGCGCCTCTATAGTCTATGGCCAGAAGGACCTCTGCCACTTCGTGCCCGGCCAGCGAGCTCAAGTCGATCTCTCTGACGATCCACTCGCCAGTGGGAATGACATTGGGGTTCTTGGCTCCCGCATTCGGATGTACGGAAAGGCCCTCAGTGTCTCTTAGATCCGTGTCGCTCAGCAAGGTGCCGTCGGAAAAGCGCAAGTCCACGGCACCTGAGGGAATGATGTCAGCACCTATTACCCACTTCACAGCCTTATCATGCTTGTCCACTCCCCAGAAATACCTGGCACCGGAATCATCAACGTGCCAGCGGTCGTTGGCCACAACCGTCTCACTTGTGCCATCTGGATAGCGACGAGTCTCAACGAGGTCAGATCCTTCCAGCCCCCACTGTACCAAAACGCCGTCCGCTTCCTCTGCCCACCATTCGTAGTATCCCATCTCCGTCTGTATGCGCTTCAGGGGCAAGCCTATGCGCCGTTCTGCCTGCCAGTCGCTGCCCAGGAGCCAGGATATGTAGCGGATATGCAAGGAACGATCCAGGCCGAGTTGGGCCAGGAAAGACTCCTCCTGCTCTGGGGTCGCGTACGCCCCCAGCACGTTGCGCGCGATGTTGCCCGGAGCAAGTTCGCTGACGACGAAGATCACAATGGAGACGAACAGCATCGTCAAGAGCATTAGGAGGAGGCGACGCGCGATGAATTTGGCCATATAGCAGCCTTCACCTAGGTAGATGTACGCAAGTATACAAGGTGCGGTTGGGTTGCCCCGTCAAGGGGCCACCCAACCTTATCTAGCGCTACTGGCAACACGACTGGCCCTTCGCCTTAGGTTTGCTTCTCAGGATTGATCCAGACGTCGTCGAAGTGGTCGTATTTGCTCGGATGGGCTTCGAGCCCCTCTACGTATGGGGCGGTGATTCGCCAGTTGTTGCACCAGTAGGCGATAGCAGCAGGGCCACGCTCCTGCATAATCGTTTCCAGATCGCACATAATCTTGCGCCGATCCTCGACATCCAGTATGCCGTTGGCTTGCCCTATCAGTGTGTTGAACTCATCGTCCACCCAGTGGGCCTCGTTCCAGGGTACCGGATCGCCGTTCTTGTGGAGGCGGGGCAGGAGAGGGGATCTTAAGGGGCTGGCACCGAAGCTGGCAAAGGTTGAATACAGGCCATATCTCTTCTCGGAGGTTAGGATTATGGGACAGCCTTCTATTGCAACTTCTCATCCTCGCATAAGAGCTCTCTCGGACGAACAGGTCCGGGAAGTGCACTACGCGACCCTGGAAATCCTGTCCAAAATCGGCATCGTGATGAAGGAATCCCAATCGCGGCAACTGCTGCTGGATGCCGGTGCTACAGAATCAGATGGACGTATCAAGATCCCCCCCTACATGCTCTATGATGCCCTTGACAGCGCCCCTGAGCGAATCCCGATGTATAACCAGTTGGGCCAGCTCACCATGCCTTTGGAGTTGGGCAAGGTCTTTTACGGTCCGGGCTCCGATACACCCTTTACCATCGATGTGGAGACGGGGCAGCGCCGCCCGGCTACAACTGTTGATATAGAAAACATGGGCCGCCTTGTCAACGTTCTTGACGGCCTCGATTACTTCATGTCTATGGGAGTGCCTTCCGATGTGCCTCCTCAGGATGCTTTCCTGCATGGCTTCATCAGTATGGTCAAAGGCACCGCTAAGCCCATAGTGTATACGGCGTACGGCCGGCGGGATATGGAGGACATCCACCGTATCGCCGTGGCGATTGCCGGAAGCGAAGGAGTCCTCCGCGAGCGACCGTTCTTGCTGCACTATTGCGAACCTATTTCCCCTCTGCTTTTCCCCCCCGAGGCGGTCGAACAACTTCTATTCTGTGCTAACAAGGGAATCCCAGTCTGCTTCCCGCCTTCGCCCAACACGGGTGGAGGCGGTCCGATCACGATGGCCGGGGCCCTGGCGCTGGGCAGTGCCGAATGCCTGGTGGGGTTGATCCTGACCCAGTTGGCCCGTAAAGGTGCTCCCTTCCTGTTTGGTATGAACCTGGCGGTTATGGACATGAGACGCATGGTCATCAGTTACGGCTCTCCAGAGTGGAGTCTGGGGATGGCTGCCGATGTGGATTTGGCCGAATTCTACAATCTTCCTGTCTGGGGCGTTGGAGGGTCCACAGATTCTAAGATCATTGATGCTCAGGCGGGCCTTGAGGCTTGTATGTCCATCTATAGCGCGCTTTTGTGTCGATGTACTGTGGTCCACGACGTCGGGTACATCGAGTCGGGGCTCACGTCCTCAATGGAAATGATGGTCATGGGCGATGAAATCATCCGGATGGCCCGATTCGTGGCCGAAGGCATAGAAGTCAACGAGCGTACGCTGGCTCTGGATGCCATTGCCCGCGTGACGCCTGGCAGCGGTTTTTTGGCTGATGAGCACACGCTGAATAACTGGCGCACTGCCCAATGGATACCCGCTCTCCTCGATAGACAGCAACATGAAAACTGGGTGAAATCGGGTTCCAAGGATCTGTACACTCGCCTGAATGAACGGGTTCGTGAGATCCTGGTCGAACATGAAGCACCTACTCTACCCGAAGAGATTCGCGGCGTTATCGCTGATGTGGTGGCCGAGAGGGAAGAGCAGGCGGCTGAAGCGTAAAGGCGTAAGAGGTTGGGACAGTGAGGATCTTCGTCATCAACCCTAACTCGTCTGAGAGCGTCACCACTCATATCCGCCGAGAGCTGGAAAAGGTCAAGCGGCCCGATACCGAGCTGACCGTGGTGCATCCTGATCGTGGTCCGATCTCTATCGAATCACAGTATGACCGAGAACTGACCAAGCCACATACCTTGGCATTAGTGCGCAGGGCCAATGAGGAAGGGCACGATGCAATCGTGCTGGCTTGCTTCTCGGACCCAGGCATCGAGGCAGCCAAAGAGATCTCGGAGATTCCAGTCATTGGGATCGAAGAGGCCACTCTGCATATGGCTGCAATGTTGGGCCACAAGTTCTCTCTTGTGACGGCTTTCCGCATCCACATCCCCACCCGGGAGCTACACGCCCGCATGCTGGGATTGGAGAGCGCCTATGTCTCTACACTTATCACAGATATGTCGGTGCTCGAGATGGATGCAAATCCGGCACAAGCCAAAACCCGCATTCTGGGTCTGGCCCGCAAGGCAGTCGAGGAGGATGGTGCTGAAGTCATTGTCCTGGGCTGTGCAGGGCTCGCTGGCTATGCAAAGGACGTAGAGCGGGAGCTGGGAGCCGTGGTGCTAGATCCTACGGCGGTGGCTTTCAAGATTGCCGAAGCGATTGCCGACCTCGGGCTACGGCACAGCAAGGCTAGGCGCTTTTCCCAGCCGCCGATCAAGGAGATCAAGTAGTGTGCAAAGGCAGCCCTGCAGCAGGACCCCAGCGTGCTCCTGCAGTACGGCAGGTCGCCGGGGATGATCTATCCGGACCGATCGACTCAGTAGCAGTGGAAGTCGCATCCTGAGCGTCCCCGCATACTCCCCGAAGGGAGATCCTATGAAGATGGTCAAAACAGTCTGTGGCATGTGTGGTGGGGATCATTGCGGGATCGATGTGTACCTGGAAGGTGACCAGATTGTCGACATTAAGGGAATGAAGGAGTACCCCTCGAACCGGGGCTGGGTGTGCCCTCAGGCCCGAGCGGCTATCGAACTCGCCTATGACCCACAGCGACTGAGATATCCCCTCAAGCGCGATGGGAACTTGTGGCGGCGGATATCTTGGGATGAGGCACTCGATGCCATCGCCGAGAGACTGAGTACGATCAAGAAGGAAGAAGGCGCGCAGGCACTGGCCGTCTATCAGGGCCGCGCCCTCCTTCAGTTTCTGGGAGCCGGGTGGCCTCAGCGTTTCCTGAACTTGTATGGCTCACCTAATCTGGTCAGAAATGACCATATGTGTTACATCCCGACCACTATCGCCGAGAAACTCACCTATGGTGCAACCAGTGTGTATGGCTTCGATCCTGCCCGGGTGCGATGCCTGCTTTTATGGGGCTGCAACCCAGCCACGAGCTTCATTCCCACTTTGTGGAGAAACGTCGTTGAAGCCAAGAAGAAAGGGGCTCGGCTCATTGTCGTTGACCCCAGATTCACTCAATCTGCAGCAAGGGCGGACATCTACACATCCATTCGACCCGGAACTGACCTGGCCCTCGCTTTGGGCCTTATCCACGTCATAATCGCTGATGAATTATATGACACCGAGTTCGTGGAGAGATGGACGTTGGGCTTTGAGCTACTAGCTGAACGAGTCAAAGAGTATACACCTGATCGGGTCGAAGCCATCACGGGTGTACAGACGCAGCAGATCAGACAGATAGCAGAGACCTTCGCCTCCATAAAACCGGCGTGTCTCCATATCGGTAATGCTGCTGAACATCACTCGAACTCCGGCCAGACGCTGCGTGCCTTGATGATACTGCGCGCCATCACTGGGAACCTCGATGTGCCAGGGGGCAATGTCCTGATCGGGAAAATCCCACTAGCCGATGTGATGCTTAAGAGGAAAAGGCCTGCGGGTCTGAAGCCGCTGGGCATGGATCGGTATCCCTTGTTTGTAGAGTTCGCGGACTTCGTCCCCGGGGATGTCTTGATAGAAACGTTGCTCAGTGGTGACCCGTATCCTGTGAAAGCCATGGTGTTAGCAGGGGGCAACCCACTGGTGACGTGGCCGAATACAACTCAGGTGCGAGAAGCGTTCAGCCGCCTGGATTTTATGGTAGTCTTGGATATGTACATGACAGCAACAGCCAAGATGGCGGATATTGTGCTGCCAGCAGCATCCTCGCTTGAAAAGACACAGCTCGTTGTCCGGTCCGGTCACTACGGCGTTGACAAACCCGTGTGGTATGTCATGCTGAAGAAGCCAGTCATAGAACCAGGTGAGCGCCGCTCGGATTGGTGGTTCTGGCACAAATTGGCCCAGAGGATGGGATATGGCAAGTATTATCCCTGGGCAAATGTCGAGGAGGCTATTGGCTTCCAACTTAGGCCTTTGGGAATCACCGTCAAGGACCTTGAGGAGAACCCAAGCGGCATGTACTATGGGGCCAGGCCAGTGTATCGCAAGTATGAGAGAGATGGTTTTGGGACACCCACGGGTAAGGTAGAACTCTATTCCCGTGTTCTGCAGATCTATGGATATGATCCTCTGCCAGAATACGAAGAACCTGCTGAGAGCCCTGTGAGCGCACCACAACTTGCTCAGAGGTATCCTCTAGTTCTGAGCGCTGGGCGAAGAGTCGCCGTCTATACGCACTCGCAGCATCGCAGCTTGCCCAGCCTGCGTAGCAAAGAGCCGGAGCCCTCGGCTGAGATACATCCAACAACGGCAGAAAAACACGGCATCAGCGATGGTGATTGGATAATCGTCGAGAGTGTGCGGGGCAAGATCGAACTGAGGGCTAAGGTGACCGAAAAGATATGCCCCGATGTGGTCAGTTTGCTACATGGATGGGAAAGCGCAAACGCCAACATCCTGACAGACCACAAGAACTGCGATCCGATACTCGCTTGTCCACCGTTGAGGTCGTCCCTGTGCAGTGTGAGCAAGAAAGAACAGTCTACCCAGCCTGGAGAGTAAGACCTGTGTAATAGAGCAGAATTTACTCCTTATTCTGGTTCAGAGCCGATTCCCAGGCATCCTCAGCCAGTCCTGGTACCTGGTCTAGCTCGTTTTCGGAGTAAACGGTGATGCCGTTTCTCGTCAGCAGGGCAGCCAACACTCCCTGGCCTGGCTTGAGCGTCAGGCTAAACGTGCCATCGTAGATCTTCCGGCTGCCACAGGCTGGGCTATAGGCTTTCAAGATGGCGACCTTGATGCCAGACCTCTTGGCCAGTGCCAGTCCCATCTGTGCGCCTTCTACGTACTCAGACGTTACGTCCGTGCCTTCAATGCTCACGACTTTGGCCTTACCGTCGAGAACGTCGTGCCCATCGATGCCTGAGGCCTTGCGGAAGAGCACAGCGTCACCATCGATGGCCATGATCTCCGCCTCAGGGCGAGGGATAGACAATCCGCCGGCTGCCTCGGTGCAAAACGGTAGAAGCCTGCCTTGCGCAGCCAGCTTCACCAGCCTTTCCACCAGACATTGTCCTCCGTCCCATCGGGTTGGAATACCGAGGATACATGGACTGACTAGATAGAGTTCGTTTTCATCTGTTCTGTTCATTGAGTAACTGATCTCCTGGGGAGAGTGATGTCTGATCGGTTGGCGGGTAGAAGAATGACCCAGGGTCATCACGTGATACATTACACGTGCCCATAGTAATCTCGGTGGACTACCACCGAGTAGGCGTAATCCAGCAGAGTGCCCCAGCTAAAGATGGGAATATCGATCTCCCGCTGGAGTGCACGAGCAAAGGGTTGCATGCCGGTGCATTCCAACATCATTGCGCCCATGTTGGGATAGGCTTGGTAGAAATCGACAGCGACTTGCACGAATTCCTTTTCCATCTTGTTATAGTAAGCCCTTGGCGGGTCGGGTCGGACGGACTCGGACCATAGGTTCTCAAACTCTGGGCAGCGGCCATTGTCCGTAGCCCCAGCCATGACGTAGTTGCTACCTGGCTGAATGCCGACAGCATCCAGGTGCGCGTCCGTCATGAACCTTTGCTCCCCCACCAGAACCCCTACTACCCTGCTTGGGCCAATGAGTTGCTGGGCAAAGGGTACCTGGAGCAGGCTAGACATAAAAACTGGTACATCCACATAGTGTGCAATCTCTTTCTGAAAATAAGCAAAGTAGCCACATTCAGCGGCAATGGCGCGGCAGCCCATCTCTTCCAGTTTTTTAGCCGCTCGCTGGATTGGCTCCAGACAGGGTGTCTTGTCCTCTTTGCGAACCAGGGCCTGGATGTCCACCCCTTCGGCGATCTCATACTGGATGGGAAACGGGTAGGCACTAGCGTTGCGCACGTCACCGGGGAAACCGGGGTAGACATCGTCTAGGATAATGATGCCCAGCCCCATTCCATAGCAACGGTGTTTCCTACGGGCCTCGATATAGTCGATGCCCATATCTCGGTTGCGGTACATTGGACCTCCTTTCCTACAACATGATCCACTGGGCCTGGTCGTGTCATTCTCTCACTCCTTGACAGAGTGTATGGATTGTGATACACTCTCACTAGATACTATTACTTCTGACACTCGCAAAGGAGGTGACACAATGGGCCATCCGGCACCTAAGTACGTCAAACGGGTACAAACGATGTTGACCGAACAACAATATGAGTTGCTTCAAGGATATGCCCAGGAAACTAACAAGCCTCTCGGCGTCCTCATCCGTGAGACGGTGGAACGCGTGTTGATCCAGGATCTTGAGCAGCGACGTAGGCAAGAGGCATTGAAATGGCTGTTCTCCCAGGAATTGCCGGTGGACGACTGGGAAGTCATGGAGCGCCAGATCGAATCCCGCTGGGAGGGATGCCAAAGTGAAAGTGCAAATGAATGATCCCCTCTTTGTTGACGTCAATATCGTGATGTACGCCGCTGGCGCCGACCATCCCTATCGTCGTTCTTGCCAGGTCTCCCTGGATCGCATCGTGAGCGAAAAACTGCCTGCCGTAGTCAGCAGTGAGATTCACCAGGAGATTCTGCACCGTTATCTGTCTCTCGGCCTGCCCGATAAAGCGCAACAGGTCAGTATCAAACTAGAGACCATCATCCCCACGGCATTGCCAGTCACTATGGCCGACGTCAATCGAGCCAGAAACCTGATTCAACGTTACCCCACTCTCAAAGCACGCGATCTGATCCACGTAGCAGTGATGATCGAGAACAACCTCTCACACATCCTCAGCACCGATGCTCACTTTGACCAAGTGAGTGAGGTGCAACGCATAGACCCTCGAGATTTTGCTGCTGATAAGCCGGTCGCCCAGTAGAGTCGGCGAGCACTATCGAGCCTCTCGTGTCTTGATTATCTCAGCAATCACTTCCTCCGTCTCCTCTGGCAGGGGCAGCGTCTCATGTTCTTCCAGGATTTGGCGGGCACGCTCGTTGGCTCGGGTGGCCATGTCCCTGCTGCCCGCCTTCAACCAGCGATCGTAGCGCATCCGGTCGATCAAAGCCGGCTGCCACTGTGCCCACTTCCAGTTGTCCAACGTGTGGCCGTCGGCCAGGAAGCCCCCGCCTGGCTTGGCGCGATGGATCGGTTCGCGGGCCAGCGTGCGCTCGCTGACCTCCACGCCGCCCATTGATGAAGCGCACGTCGCGGATGATCTCGTCGGCCACGACCAGCATCTCCATCGAAGAGGTGGTGCCGTATTCGATATAGCCCACGTCATGGACCAGGTTGCAGCGGGTCAGGAAAGCGGCCATGACTGATACCGTTGCCTCGATACCGGCCTGGGCATCCACGACTTTGCTGTCGGTTGCACCGGCGGCTCCCCACGCTGGCAGGTCGTAGTAGCGAGCGATGTCGGTACAGGCGGCCATGCCCGTTGGCCACTCGGGAGCACCGTAGCTGACGATAGCCGACTTCATGTCCAACGCAGCAGTGTTCATGCCGTACAGGAAGGGGGTGCCTGGTCGCACCAACTGGGTGAGCACCAGCCCGACCAGACACTCGGCGTTGCCCAAGGCCAGTGCCCCGGCCAGGGTGATCGGCCCCCCGCCACCGGTGTTCGGCGAGGGTGGGTAGGTGACCGGGATGCCCTTCTCGGCGCAGAAGAGTAACTTGTCCACCGATTCATCCGGGTAAAGCAGGGGGGAGATGGACTCGGCGTAGAGCATCATGAAAGGCTTTTCGCGCAGTTCGGTTTTGCCGCCAGCCACCGCGCAGGCGATGCGATAGATGTCCTCCATGTCCGCCCGATTGTTGGCTGTGTAGATGGTGGGTTTGACCGAGCCCCGGATCATGCCGATGAACTCGTGGATATAGATGTCCGACGTTGGTACATCTGAAGGATTGCCCATGGACATAGTGAAATCCATCCGGTCCAGGCCATCACACAGGTGCGCGAAACGCTGGACGTCCTTCGCTGTGGCCTTGCGCCGCTCGCCCGTCTCCACATCCATGGTGAAGATGCAGTCGGAACCGGGGCCAAAGAAGACCTTGCCCGCTTCCAGGGGCATGGTCAACTCGCCCAGGCGATTGTACATCGGGATGCGCGATGGGGCGGAAGCGATACCGTCCATTACCAGGTGTGGTGGAATCTTGATCCGATCTTCCGATTCCCAGGCTCCAGCGTCGAGGAGCAGCACACGTGCGGCTTCGTTCTTCATCACGATGCCTGTCCGAGAAAGGATGTCCAGGCTGGTATGGTGAATCTCTCGAATCTGCTCGTCGGACAGCATCCGTATGGTGGGATGCAAAGTTTCGATAGGAATTTGTTCGGTCGCCAATGAACCTCCCGAAGAAAGTGATGCGTGAAACGTGAAACGTGGTGCGTGATTCTTACGTTTTACGTTTCAGATGTGTAGCTCGAATCGCCCGCGAATCCACTTTTCTACCTCTGGATCGAGTGATTTGGGCCGGTGATTTGCCAGGATATCGCGGGCGATATCCTGGGCCCGTTCTCGTGCATCCAGGCCGCCATCCTGCTGCCACATGTCCCAGCCCTGCCGATCCACCACCGCCGAGGGATAGTAGAACTCGGAGCGCATGTGCCGGAGCGTATGATCGGCCATCAAATAGTGGCCGCCGGGGCCGACCTCGTCAATCACGTCCAGGGCCAGCGTCTCGTCGTTCACCGCGATGCCCTGCACCACACGCATCGTCATGCCGAGGATGTCATTGTCAATGACAAACTGCTCCGCTGCGACGATGTTCATGTTCTCGAGCATCCCTGCCGCGTGGTGGATGAAGTTGCTCCCGGCCAGAACCGCTAAAACCGCGCTCATCCCCTTCTCGAAACCGGCCTGGACGTCGGGGACCTTGGCGTCGGTCATCCCAGCCGAGTTGTAGATAGGCAACCGATAGAACTGGGCTATCTGCGACATGGCCCCGTTCGTCAGTCCAAACTCGGCTGCCCCAGCCAGGTAGCGACCGGTCTTCATATCCGCCGTCGCCGGGATCGGGCCGATCAGCAGCGGTGCGCCCCGCCGGGCCAACTGGGCCAGAACCACCCCGGACAACTGCTCGGCGGTCAGTTGCGCCAGCATCCCGGCCAGGGTCACTGGCGCGGTAGACCCGGCCATCGGCGCAGCCGAGAGCACAACCGGGATGCGCTGGCGGCAGGTTTCGACCAGCAGCGTGGTGACGTCGGTGGCAAACTTGAGCGGGCTGACCATCCAACTGGTAATGAAGGAGACGATGGGGCGCTCGCGTAACTGCTCTGCCCCGCCTGCTATGCGCTCACACATCTCTACCGTGTCCCGGACACCCTGCACGCTGTAGACGCCGGCCTGGACGTGCTTGGTGGTATTGGCCAGGCCGGTGTAGTATGTGTTAATGTCTACCTCGTCCTTGCCCACATCGGTGGGATAGACCGGCACCAGGTAGAAGTGTACGTTGTCGAGGGCGTCCACCAACCGGGCTAGTTCGGCCACGTCGCGCAGCACGGCCGGGCGCAGTTGGTCCGTCTCCAGATCCAGGACGGTCACCGCCGCGCCGCCTGTGCCGATGTGCACCCGTGCCCCCCCCAGGTCCAGGTCCCACCTGGGATCGCGGCCTGCGAGCACGACGCGTGAGGGTGCCCAGTCGATGGCGTCCTCAACCAGCGCTCGAGGCAGCCGCACACGTGGGGCGTCGCTGTCCAGCATCGCGCCCGCCTCCTGGAACAACTTCAGTGCTTCCGGTTCCTCGACCTGCACGCCGGTCCGCTCCAAGATGCTCAACGCTGCCTCGTGGATGCGTTGCACCTGGCTATCGGTCAGCGGTTTGTATTGCCCGCCTACCAGGCCCTTGACAGGTTCTCGCCTTTTCCTAGCCATTGTACCAGGTTGTGAAACGTGAAACCTGATAGTCACGTTTCACGTTTCACGCTTTGCGCATTACGCGCCTACCATGCTCCGGGCGACGTCCACAGCGGAGGCCGCATCGGGCGCGTAGGCATCGGCCCCGATCTCCTCGGCAAAGGCCGCCGTCACCGGCGCGCCGCCGACCATGATCTTGACCACGTCGCGCAGTCCCGCTTCCTCCAATGCTTCGATGGTGGCTTTCATCTGGATCATCGTCGTGGTCAGCAAGGCACTCATTCCTATGATCGTGGGCTGGTGCTCGCGCACGGCGTCCACGAAGACGCCCGGCTGGACGTCTGTTCCCAGGTCAACTGTCTCGAAGCCGGCACCTTCCAGCATCATCTTGACCAGGTTCTTGCCGATGTCGTGCAGGTCGCCCGCCATCGTGCCAATGACGTACTTGCCCGCGCTAGGCACATCGCTCTCCGCCAGCAGCGGCCGCAGAATGCCCATGCCGGCGTGCATGGCCCGGGCGGCAATGAGCACCTCGGGCACAAAGAGATCGCCCGCTTTAAAATCCTTGCCCACCACGTCCATGCCGGCGATCAGGCCACCGGCGAGAATCTCTTGCGGCTCTATTCCCTGGTCCAGTGCTTTCTGGACTAGTTCAGCGACCATCTCGTCCTCACCATCGTACAGATGCGAGGTGATTTTCTCCAGGATGTCTGCCATTATTCTAAGCCTCCTCAATGATGTTTTTGACGATTCTTCTCGTTTTGGTCCAGGTCGTAGATCTCTAGTCTAGTTCCCGGTACAAAGCGCTCGGAGCCCCCGGGACGGGGGCGCCCTGCCGTCGTGAACGTCAATTGCGTTCCCAGGTAAATCCGCTCTCCCCATCCTCCCTTGACCGGCGCTTCCTGATCCACGCGGGTCATCTGCACCTCAACCTGGTCGGCACCTGCTTGCCGGGCCAACGCGCTCAATCGGGCTGGCACGACTTGTTGGGCGTAGGCTATACCCTCTTCCAGGGAGGAGAAGTCGCGCACGCCATTGTGCAGGTGCAGGCGAAAGTGTTGGTTCGTGCTCAATGGTCGGATCAGCACCTGCTGTCGGAGCACCACTCCGCCGGCGACGGCGCCGACGGCGTTTGCCACCTCGGCATGGGGGGGGATGACCAGGTCAGTGTTCAGTTGCCGGGCCACGCGTGGCAAATAGGCCTCCACTGGCGCACCGACGGCGACTATCGGATGGCGTAATGCCAACCGGCAATCCAGGTCTGACGTGGGGGCTTTTCCCAACGCGCGGGCCAGAAGCGCCGCGGCCGATGGCTCTTGTTCCCAGTCGGGCAACGTGGCCTCGTCGCTCAGTATCTTGCTGATTAACGCCGTCGTTACCCGATTCGACACACTCGCGACCAATTGCTCACAAAACTCTGCGGGGGAGAGGTTTACTTGCGTTGCCAGTAGTTCGGCGCCGAGCCGCGACGCCTCGGTATTCCAACGCTCGAAGTGGCCGAGGACGTGCAGTCCATCGGTGGGCGTAAAACCGGATCGCAGCACCAGCCGCTGCGCCTCCAGGCTCTCGACCCGCCGCACCACCAGCGAGCCATAGCGTAGCCTCTCGACCAGCGAGGTCAATGGTTGGGGACCTGCGGCCAGGTGTTGCAGCAAGGCCTGGTCCTCGTCTGAGAGTGCGCGAGCCGTCCGGTGCTGCGACAGCACGAACTGGCCGGCCAGACGCTGGTGCGTCTCCACCTGCTGCCGCAGTTCGTCCACCACCCAGGGGTGCTGGCTCGCCAGCAAGCACAACGGCACCACTCGCCGGGGGCCGATGATCACTCGGCCATCGGCGTCCAGGTACACCAGGCTGTCGCCGCCCAGCCCTATTGTGTGCGCGTCCACTGCCTCGACCATCGTCCGCCACTTGCCGACCTGTGCACCTTCGGAGTTCAGCCGGGGGCGCCCATCGCGCAGCGCGGCGATGTCGGTCGTCGTGCCGCCCACGTCCACCACCCACACGTCACGACGACCCGCTATGTGCCAGGCCCCCACGACGCTGGCTGCCGGTCCAGACAGGATTGTCTCGATAGGCCGCCGTTTGGCCCACTCGGCCCGCACCAGCGATCCGTCTCCTTTGACAACCATCAACGGGGCGACGATGCCTAGCGCGTCCAACGTACTGCGAACGGTGGCGATGAGTTCCCGCAACAAGGGGATCAGCCGGGCGTTGAGCGTCACCGTCGTCGCCCTGCGCACAGCATTGAGGCGGGTGGTCAGTTCGTGGCCACAGGTGACGGGCAGGGATTCCCCGTTCGCAGAGACGGTCAACTCCTCGACTAATGCCCGCACCCGCAGTTCGTGAGCGGGGTTCCGGACGCCGAAGTATCCCGACACAGCGAATGATTCCACCTGGTTGCGCCGGGCAAGAATGGCCGCCCGCGCTGCCGCTTCGTCCAGCGGCTCCACCTCGTCGCCCGCTCCGTCGTGGCCACCGCCCAGGTAGACCACGTCCTGGGTTACCAGTTCGCGTTCGAAACCGTACTGCCGGATCAGATCCGGATCGTAGCCGATGAGTAACAAACAGACCGGGCTGCCCCGTCCTTCGACGATTGCGTTGGTCGCCAGCGTGGTCGAAAGGCCCACCAGACTCACATCGGCGGGTGATACGGCCGGCCCATCGCACGCTGCTGCCACGGCCTTCCCGATGCCGATGGACAGGTCGTGATGGGTGGTCAGGGCTTTCGCGCCGGCCATCACCGCTCCGCTGGCGTAGTCCACCAGCGCGGCGTCAGTATAGGTGCCCCCTGTGTCTATGCCCAGGACAACCGTCATACCCGTCCTTTCGCCACCGTCAGCAAAGATCAGATTGTTCCTTACGAACCTCGCTTTTTCTTCTTGTAGGCTTTGATATAGCGCATGGCGTACTCGTCGCGCCCCAGCAGGAGGTCGGTGGCCAGGATGGCCGGACGCACCTTGGCCGCGTTCACGATAGGGCAGTTCACGCCCCGCTGGATTGCCATAGCGAGGAAGGCCCAGTTGATCACCTCGCGATCTGGCAGGCCAAAGGAGACATTACTGGCCCCCAGCGTCATATTGACGCCCAACTCCTCGTGCACCATCCGGATTGCCTCCAGGGTGACCAGGCCCGCGCGCGATTCGGCGCCCACCGTCAGCGCCAGACAGTCGACGACCACGTCCTCGCGGGGGATCCCCAGCGCCTCTGCCCGCTCAATGATCTTGCGGGCCACTGCCAGACGTTTCTCCGCTGTCGGGGGGATGCCATCGTTGTCCATAGCCAGGCCGATGACGGCTGTCTTGTACTCGGCCACCAAGGGCAGCACCAATTCCAGGCGCTCCTCCTCGCCGTTGACGGAGTTGATGAGTGGCTTGCCCTCCGGCGCCAACTCCTTGTGAACGACTAGCGCGGCTCGCAACGCCTCGATGTTGGCGCTATCTATGCACACCGGCGCGTCGACCGTTTCCATCACGAGACGCACGGCCCTGGGCAGCAAGTCTACTTCGTCCACACCGGCCGCACCGACGTTGACATCCAGCACGTCGGCGCCCGCCTCCACCTGCGCCTCGGCCTCTATGCCAATAATCTCCAAATTGCCCTCGGCGAGAGCGGCAGCCAACCGCTTCTTGCCTGTGGGGTTGATCCGCTCGCCGATGATGACCGTCGGCCTGTCGGGGCTGATGGTCACTGTCTTCCGTGCGCTTTTCAGAATCGTTTTCATTTCCTTAGTTCTTTCCTCCCTGATTGTGTATGTTACGATGTGGCGTCCGACTTATCGAGTGGTTCTATTCACTCGAGTTGTCTCGATTGCCCAGACGCCAGAAGGCTTCCTCTTCTTGGATGATGCACTCCAGAATGGTCTCGCGGGTTTCGTTGATTTCGTCGAGCATTGCCTGGCGGGCTACCGCGACGTCGTGGGTACGCAGTGCTTCGACGAGGCGCGCGTGTCTGGGCTGCAGCGTCTCGCCAGCGTAGCACAGGACCATGAAACGAGACAACCGATCATGCAAGTGGCCCAACATCTCTGCTAATTCGTGGTTGCCCGATGCTTCAGCGACCAGGTAGTGGAAATGCCGGTTCTCGCTCGTATAGCGGTCGTAGGATTCGTCGTCGTCGCCAGTGTAGCCAGCGTGGATATGTTCGAGTCGCTCAAGTTGCTCAGCGGTGATCTGGGTCGCGGCTCGTTCGATGGAGGCCACTTCGAGGATTGCGCGCAGTTCAAGCATGTCGCGCAACTGCTTCAGGGTGAGGTGCGTGACGAAGTAACCGGAGCGGGGCTTGATCGTTACTAGCCCCTCCTGGCTGAGCATCTGGAGCGCATCGCGCACCGGCGTGACGCTGGTACCGTGGCTCGTGGCCAGCGCTTCCAGATTCAATCTCTCACCCGGCTTGCGGTGTCCCATAATGATGGAACGACGAAGTTCCTTGTAGATCAAGTTCTTGGAGGTGTTACCTGATTTCGAACGAACCATCAGCGCAACTCCGTGCCAGGCCCACAAGTACGCATCAAACAGCCCGCGAGGTTCTTGCCGGCGAGAATTATACCACATAATATATCAGATGGCAAACTTGATGTATCTGGGCGCTGATTCACGCTGGTTGTTCCGTTTGTTCTCTGTGAAGACCTGCGTTCATCTGCGTTTTCCATCCAGACGTTGGTGTGGGTAGGGCAATCGCATTTATCCCATTCGCTCGGCCTGGATCGCCAGATCCAGGCCCTAGCCACTGGATTTGGCAATCCAGCGGGAGCAAAAAGGGCTTTTCGGTGTCCCAAAGTCTGCCCGACATTATAAATGCGATTGCCCTGTTGGTGTGGGTAACTTCTCAAGAAGTTGGGGCGAAAGTAGGTCGGATTTGGCTATCCGGCCCTGTGGCGGTTAGCAAAACCGCCCTACGCTGCCCTTGCCCCAAGATATCGAGAAGATACCGGTGTGGGGCAAGGCTTTGCGGAACGTTGACAGCGGGTAGATTAGATATTATAATCTCATATATCAGTTTTTTGGTCTGATGTACCAAGCTTTCAGAGGAAGATGAGGACGAGTTCGATAGTCAACAGCCCCTATATCTATCATATTCGGTTTCTGTAGGGAGGTAGAGAAGATGATCGAGACACATGGATTGCGTCAGACCAGCGCTCATTACTCTCGAATGGGCCTGCAAGAATGTGAACGGATTCACATTGCCAGTCTGGAGATTCTAGAACGCGTGGGGATTGAGGTCCATGATGAGAATGCCAGGAGGCTACTGGTCAAGGGTGGCGCAAGAGTGGATGGCACACGGGTTTACATCCCCGAGCACGTGGTCGAGAAGGCCCTGGCCGTGGCTCCCAGGCGGATCACCCTCAGTGATCGCAATGGCAAGGTCGCTATGCGTGCCTGGGGGTATAACACCTACTACGGCGGCGGTTCCGACTGTCTCAACATTCTCGATCATCATACTGGGGAGCGGCGCCGGGCGGTGCTCAAAGATGTCGAGGAAGCGGCAATCCTGATGGACACGCTGCCTGGAATATCGTTTGTCATGTCCGCGTTCCTGCCCGAAGATGTAGACCAGCGCATCTACGACCGGTACCAGATGGAGGTCATGCTTAATTGCACGACCAAGCCCATCGTCTTCGTCTCACCCGACTTCGAGGGGTGTGTGGCGGCGATCAAGATGTGTGAGGTTGTGGCCGGGGGCGTCGAGGCGTTCCGGCAGCGCCCTTTCGCCACCTGCTACATCAACGTCACGTCGGGGCTGGTCGCCAACGCCGAATCGCTGCGAAAGTGCATGTACCTGGCCGAGAAGGGGCTGCCGCTGATCTACATTCCGCTCAATGCGGGCGGCGTCAACTCGCCGACGACGACGGCCGGCTGCATGGCCGCTATGAACGCGGGGACCCTGTTGGGTATTGTCCTCGCCCAACTGGTGCGCGAAGGGACGCCCGTGGCGGTCCCAGGCTGGAACGGCGGCCCCTACAACCTGAAGACGATGGTCGGAAACTACGTCCTGGCCGACGAGCAAGGTGTCCCCACCGAGATGGGGAGATACTACGACCTGCCCGTCTTCGGCCTGGGCGGCTCAACCGATTCGAAAGTGTTGGATCAGCAGTGCGGTGCTGAGGTGGCGTTGAGCCTATTCACCGCGCTGATGCACGGGGCCAACATCGTCCACGACGTCGGGTTTATGGATTCGGGGATGCAAGGCTCCCTCCAGTTGATCGTCATCGCCAACGACCTCATCGGCTGGGTCCGGGCCGCCACGGCTGGCGTGGTGGTGGAGGAGGAGACGCTGGCCCTGGATGTCATTGATGAACTGGGGCCGACGGGAGACTACTTGAGCCACGATCACACGCTGCGGCATTTCAGGGAGCCGTATTACTCCAATCTGGCGGACAAGGGTACCTACTCTCAGTGGGTGGATCGGGGCGCGACCACGATGGAGGAGCGGGCAGCCCAACAGGTAGACGAAATCCTGGCCAGTCATCAGCCCGAACTCCTCCCCCCCGACGTGCGGCGGGACATCAGGAAGATTGTGGAGCGCGAGCAAGAGTGGATTGACAGCAAATAGCGAGTCAGCGAATCAATGAGATCAATGAGTCAGCACGTGAGGAGTTGATATGCATACTGAAAAACTGTTTTTTATGCGAGATCCGTGGGAGTATGACCCCGAGGCGCAGCCAGGCGTCCGTCCAGACGCACACCTGGGATTCAGCACCAGGGCGCTGCACGCCGGATTTCATCCGCTCAAGGATGTGGAGCGATTCAGGTCATTTGTGCCGCCCATCGTGCAGTCTATGACCTATCCGTATGAGTGCTTCGGCAAGATCCCCTATCCCGTCTACGGTCGCACCAAGACACCGACGGCCAGCGTGCTGGAGGAACGGCTGGCGTCGTTGGAAGGCGGGGAGGCGGCTGTTACTGCGGCTTCCGGCTCGCAGTCGCTGTTCAATCTGGTCTTCACGCTGGCTCGGCCCGGCGACAATGTCGTCACCAGTCTGAACGTTTTCGGCGAAGGGTACAAACAGGCTGCCACGATCTTCCCTGAGCACTGCAACGTCGAGTTTCGGTTCGTCGAAGACCCCACCGCTCCCCAATCCTGGGACAAGGAGATAGACGAGCGAACCCGCCTGGTGTGGGTCGAAACGCCCAGCAACCCCACGCTGTTCGTGACCGACATCGCCGCGGTAGCCGACGTCGCGCATGCCCACGGTATCCCATTGCTGGTGGACAATACGATCTCGACGGCTGCACTGCAAGAGCCGATGGAACTGGGGGCAGATGTTGTCCTGCTGTCCATCACCAAATTCTTGTGCGGGAACGGTAGTGTGCTCGGCGGGGCGATTGTCGGGCCGGAAGCGCTGGTCGAGGACATCCGTTGGAACACTACCGAATTCATCGGTGCGATTATGCAGCCCTTCGAGTCCTGGCTGACGCTGCAATTCCTGGAGACACTCTCCCTGCGCATGGAGCGCCACAGCGTCAACGCGCAACAGGTCGCCGAGTTCCTGGCTGACCATCCTAAGGTATCGCACGTCAACTACCCCGGGTTGCCGGACCACCCGCAGCACAAACTGGCCCAGCGCCAGATGAAGGCAGGCGGCGGACTCCTCTCCTTCGTGGTGACAGGCGGCATGGAAGGCGCTGCCAAAGTGATGGACAGCCTGGGGCTGATTGTCCACGCAGTTACATTCGGAACGAGCCGGACCATCTGCATGCACCCGCCGACGATCACTCACGAGCACATGACGCCGGAGGAACGTGCCGCCGTCGGCATTGACGATGGGTTGATCCGTCTCTCAGTGGGCCTGGAGAACCCAGAGGACATCATCGCCGACCTGGATCGCGCGCTGTCCAGCCTGTAGGCAAGCATTCCCCTCTCCCTCTCAGGAGAGGGAAGGGGGGAGGAGGGGTAAATGAAGTGAAGATGACCAGAATGCCAACAGCCTTCGCTGAACGTGTCAACCACCTGGCCCCAGAAGGCGCCTACCAGGTGCTGGCCCAGGCCCAGGCTATGGAAGCCGAGGGCCGGGAGATCATCCACCTGGAGATCGGGCAGCCGGATGTGCCTACCTTCGAGAACATAGCGCAGGCTGGAATCCGGGCTATCCAGCAGGGGCACACCCGCTATAACCCGCCGGCCGGTCTTCTGGCCCTGCGCCAGGCTATCGCCGAGGATGCCAGTCGCCGGTTGGGGATTGAGGTACGGCCGTCTCAGGTGGTCGTCGGACCCGGTGCTAAGCCAGCGCTGTTTTTTCCCACGCTGGCGCTCGTCCGCCCAGGCGACGAGGTGATCTATCCCGATCCTGAATTCCCTACCTACTCCGCCATGATCGGGGTGGCTGGTGGGGTTTCGGTGCCCGTCCCCCTGCGCGAAGAAGATGACTTCGCTTTCGACCTGGAGATATTCGATCGCTCGGTGAGCGACTGTACGCGCTTGATTGTTCTCAATTCGCCCAGCAACCCCACCGGAGGCGTGCTCCCGATGGCGATGCTCGAGCACATCGCCGACGTGGCACAACGGCACGACATCTGGGTGCTCTCCGACGAAATCTATAGCCGGGTCACGTTCGACGGCGTGTCTGTGCCCAGCATCGTCAGCCTGCCGGGCATGGCCGAGCGCACAGTGATCTGCGATGGTTTCTCCAAGACGTACGCTATGACCGGCTGGCGGCTCGGCTTTGGGATCATGCCAGAGCCACTCGCCGAGCAGGTTGCCCTGCTGCTGACCCACTCGATCGGCTGCACCGCCACGTTCACCCAGTACGCAGGTCTGGAGGCGTTGACCGGGCCTCAGGGCCAGGTCGAAGCGGTTGTGGCAGAGTACCAACGGAGAAGAGACGTGCTCGTGGCGGGCCTGAATGCGATTCCTGGCGTCCGGTGTCGTGTGCCGCAGGGGGCGCTCTACACATTCCCGAACATCACCGCGTTTGACCGCACGTCTGCCTGGCTGGCCAATTACTTACTCGAGGAAGCCGGGGTGGCGGTGCTGCCGGGCAGTGCCTTCGGTGCCGCGGGTGAGGGTTATCTGCGGCTGTGCTTCGCCAACTCAATGCAGAACATCCAGACCGCGCTTGAGCGGATCTCTGGTGCGCTTGGCAGGATCAGCACGGCGTAGCAGCACCGGCGTTCGCGAAAGTCGCCCTGATGCTTGCTCGTCATTCTGAGCGTAGCGAAGAATCTCCTATTGTCTCAGGCGCGGCATCGCCAGCGCCGAAGGGGCCAGCGACAGCCCCCCGAGCGCGGTGCACTTGAGTTCGCGCGGCAACATCTGGCCCACAGCATACACGGCGTCGACCGTCTCATCCAGCGGGATCGGATTGACGTACCCGCCCAGGATAAGATCCGCACAGACGAACGCTCCGGATGCCGCGACCGCATTGCGCGTGTGACAAGGGATCTCGACGATGCCCTGGACCGGGTCACAAATTGACCCCATCGTGTTCTGGAGAGCGATCGCCGCCGCATCGGTTGCCTGGCGCGCACTGCCGCCTGCTGCCTCGACCACAGCAGCGGCAGCCATAGCGCCCGAAGCACCGATCTCCACCTGGCATCCCGCCTCCTCGGCCGCGAACGTGGCCCGCAGCGCCACGATCAATCCGACTGCTGATGCCGCCAGTAGCGCCAGCGCTGCCTGCTTCTGGTTTAAGCCTTTCTCTTCAGCGAGCGTCACCACCACGCCGGGGATGACGCCTGCCGAACCGGCCGTCGGTGCTGCGCAGACCACTCCCATGCCGCCGTTGACGTGCATCACTGCCATCGCCCGGGCCGCCGCGCGGGTGTGGAGTCCTCCTACCGCCACCCGCCCCTCCGCCTGGGCCTGGTAGACCTGACGGGCGCTCGGACGGAGCAATTGCATCGGCGGCAGGTTTCCCTCCAGCCCGCGGTGCACGGCTGCCCGCATGATCTCAAAGCGATGGATTATCTCGTTTAGCACTTCGCTTTCTGGAAGCCCCAGCAGTGCCGACTCGTAGGCCAGCGCGAGCTGGCCCAGCGAGCGGCTGTACCGCTCCGCCAGTTCGACCATTTCGGCAGCACTGGAGAACAGGGGCTCTCCACGCTGCACAAGAAACAGTGGGGGCGCTGTCCAAACACTGTGTACGCCCGGCAGCGATCTTAGCTCAGATTTGACGTTAGCCTCCAGCGGCGACCAACGCCGCGCGTGGAGCAACACCTGGCCGTCCCGGGTCTGGCGTGCCGGTTGGCATACGGCCTGTCCATCCTGCGTCAGGAGGGCGTGCACGGTCGTCTCTGACCTTTCCTCCGACGCGACCAACACTTCGTGGGCGTCGCCGGTGAATCGCACCGGCCAGCCTGCCACCTGTGTGAATGTCACTGCTCCACCGCCAACGGACTGCGCCACGGCGCGCAACTGCTGCCCGCTTCGCGAGGTCATCCGGATCTCGACGGTGTTGGGGTGATCGGCGTCGGGCAATCGTTCGACGGCGAAGGTGATCTGGATGTCCTGCTCGGCGGCCAGGTCGAGAGCCTTGGAAAACCGTTCATCGGTGATGGACCACCCCATCACGCCAGCGGCGAAACCGAGGTCGCTGCCCTGCTGGCGATATACCTCCGCAAAGGAGCCGCCCGGGTCGAAGGCGAAGGTCACTGATGCTGGCTCGTCGCCCAGCAAGGCGCGAGCCAGCGTGCCGATGAAGAACGGCCCAGCCGTGTGCGAGCTGGACGGCCCGCGCATGATGGGACCGAGCACGTCGTTTAGGATGCTGATAGGCCTCATTCGGTGAGGATAATACTGTAATTGGTGGATTTGTCAATGATGACATGGTGGGGTATAGTCATACGTGTGAACGTGACCAAAGAGGAGGGATGCTGTGCGAGTTATCGCAGGCAAGGCAAAGGGACATCGGCTGAAGTCAGTGCCGGGGGAAGGGACACGGCCCATCACAGATCGGGCTAAGACAGCTCTTTTCAGTATCATTGGCAACGAGATAATAGGCTGCCGCTTCCTGGACCTCTTTGCTGGCACTGGCCAGGTCGGGATCGAGGCACTGAGCCGGGGAGCAGCGGAGAGTGTCTTTGTGGAGCGTGCGGGGTCCGCGTTGCATATTATCCGTGAGAATCTGGCTCACACGCGACTGGAGGCTGGGGCGCGGGTAGTGCGGGCCGACGTGTTTGGTTTTCTGGCTCGCAAGGTGGGGCCTGGGGCAGAGCCGTTTGATTACGTCTACATCGCGCCGCCTCAGTATCGGGGCCTGTGGGTGAGGACGCTGCGGATACTGGATGGTAGCCCGGCCTGGCTGTCTGACGATGGCTGGGCCGTCGCGCAGATTCACCCACGAGAGTACGAGGAATTGGTGCTAGATCATCTGGAACTCTTCGACCAGCGTACCTACGGGAGCGTGATGCTCTGCTTCTACGTCAAAATCCAGGAGAGCAGGTAAGCGGGAGGGTGGGGCTGACAGACCCTTCTGGTGGGAGCACTGTAATTCCCACAGTCGCCTTAGTACTGCCTCCAGTCGGGCCGCCAACAGGTCGGGCTTGCCGGTCGTCACGTCGTCCTCGTTCTCGAAGACGACATAAGGCACGCGGATAGATCGCACAGTGAGGAAGTCTGGATCGCCAGCGCTGAACGCGGCCCAGTCGTCATCGCGGTAGAGTCGTGTTAGTTTCTCATCAGGCACCGTGTGTTCCAGGATGCTATCTGGCCGCTCAGGGTTGAACCGGTGATGGTTCTTGCGCAGCGATTCTGCAAAGGAGACGTGCACATAGACGACGGCGGCCCGCTGGAGGATGTCGTCGGCCAAACGTGGAAATGCCTCCGCATAGCCTCCGTGCTCGCTGCCCCGGGCGAATTCGATGATCGCCGTGGTGTGGTCGTGATACGTAGGATCGTCGCGTAGCCGCCTGTGGTACTCCAGGCTTAACCGCTCGATCAATAGATGCCAGAGATGGCGGTATTTGAAGTAGCCGTCGGCGTCGGTGTGCAGTCTCGGCTGTCCTAGCCGTTTGCTCAGGATGTGGTCCTCCTCGAACCAGGTCCAGAGCATAGGGAAATCATCGAGAACATCAGGAGCGGCGACGTGCCACCTGCGTCGCCGGGTGTCAGGGGGGGAGTGTGTCAGGAAGTCAATGATCTCACTCTTGCCGGAGGCTGGCCGGCCGATCAGGATGAGGACATCGAAAGTATTCTTGTCCATGGCGTCCCTCCGAAATCGTGCCTTGCTCAGACGACGATAATGTGTGTTCCATCTGTGGGCGTTCCGTTTGTCCTATATTCGGTATATGGAACCAGTGGATCGGTCCAGCGGAAAATCCACTGGGCGGCCTGGTTGGTCACGTTTACGCAACCATGGCTATGCCGCCGGCCAAAGTCGTTATGCCAGTAGGTGCCGTGGATGGCGACGGTTGACCAGGTAAAATAGACCGGGAAGGCAACGCCCGGGAGGTCATAGCGATCCCCTTCACTTCCGCCGATCATGCGACTGGTATGGCGCTTGTAAAGCACGCGGTGCTCACCGCGCGGTGTTGCCTTTCCAGCCACGCCAGAAGAGATCCGCGTGCTAAATACGACAGTCTGTCCCTCGAAGCAGGTCAGTGTCTGCGCATCAATGTCGATCTGCATCCACTTGTCGGAGCGACCAGGCGAGATAGGGGCCATCTCCTCAGCCGGGATGCGGCGTATGGACCAGGATGGCACATAAGGGCCGGGCGCGTAGGTAATGCCCTCCTTGAGCCGGTACCACCAATTGCCATCGGCATCAGCCACAGCGCCGACGACGCGGTAGACAGTGCCATAGTACAGCTTGTATCCCACGTAGCGGCTGGTGGGCTGCCAGCGAGCCTCGGCGATAGGCACGCAGACCTGGGCCCAGAAGCCCGGTGCACCCACCTCGGTGATGACCTCGGCGTTGGGAGCGTTCTCCACAGGCTGCACGTAGCCGCTATGGATGAAGCCCCCGTCGGTCTGGTACCAGATGGGATTGCTGGACCAGGGGGCTTCGCCTGTGACCGCGGCATAAAGCGGGATGACTTCGTCGCGTCTCTTCCACGCTACCCATTCGGCCTGCCGGGAAGGCCTGCTGCGCACCGCCTGGCGCCACCAGGTGGCGATGCGTCCTAACGAGGCAGGCGACGCTGCAGTCGTCATTTGACTGGTTGACAAGGGTGTGCGGGGTAGCGCCAGCCAGGTCAGCGCAGCACTGGCGTGCTTCAGGAACTCGCGGCGGTTCATTGTCTTGTCAACTTGCATCTCTTGCCCTTTCGCGCACCACGTGTTCGTATTGGTCTAATGATGATACCACGAGTAGCACGGAAAGAGGGTTTCGGGGGGGTTACAATTGTGTTACGCGGAGGTTATCGTGGGTTGTCTGCAGATCTGCAGGTACACGGGCCGGCCCGGACGACTTGATCCGGCCAGGGTGAGCCGTCGGCGGCCGTGGCGGGCAGCCGCGTTCCGCTGGCGGGGTCCCACACGCCCAGGGCGACGCTGTACTCTCCTGGCTGCGGGGTGTCGAAGTGGCGCACGTCGCGCACGATCTCACCGGCATTCCACAGCCAGAAGGGGAACATTCCGAGCAGTGGGTGGCCGTCGGCCTGCGAGACCCGCCTGTTGTCTGGGCCAAGCAGGTGCGCGAAGACGGTCATGCCGGTCTCCACGGCCGGTTCGACCTGCCAGTGCATAGTGAGGTGTACCTGTCCGGTCTTGTCGCAGGTGCAGGCTACATCCAGCAGCGTCACGCGGTCCCCAAAGCGGGCCAGCGAGTCACCCGGCGGAGCGGTCGTTGCCACCGCCCCGGCCTCGACCAGGTGGATGTGATCGGGTTCATACCGAGTCAAGTAGACGGCGTGGGCTTGGCGGGCGGTGACCGGCAGTTCATCCCAACCGATCAGGTGGCCGAAAAGTTGGTAGGTGTAGGCCGGCGGATCGTCCACGGCGATGACGCCAAGGGCGATGGCCTCGGCCGCGTTGCGGATGTTGGTGTGGGCGTAGATGAGTCCCTCGGCGGTGACGCGCGTGGGTAGCGGGGTGATACCCTCGAAGCCTAGCGGGTAGGTACGGCTGCGTGGCGTGATTCGCATGGGCAGGTTGACCAGCAGCAGAGGCTGCTCGCGCGTGGCTGCCTCCGTTGCATCCCAGATGCTTTCACCGGCCATTTTGTAAAGGCGCATCCCGTCGTGGACGAAGGTGACTGCCGGGGTCAGCAGTGCTGCTAGCAGCAGCCCTGTCACCGCTATGCGCCAGGAGGGGCGCAAACGTGCAATCCAGGCGCTAGCGGCTGCTGCCCACACCAGGGAGACGCCTGCCGCCGTCATGTACAGGAAGCGAGGGGCCAGCGCGAACCAGTCGGCCTCCATCGCGATCACCGGGGGCAGGGCGAAAAGCGCGAACCAGCCCGCCCCCAGCCAGAACGCGCCCCGGTTCCACCGCAGCCCGCTCCAGACCAGCAACGCCAGGGTCGGCAGGGCAATGATCCACAGGCTGGTTTCGGGGTCGAGCCCGTGCCGTGCGGCCAGTCGTTGTGCCAATGGTGCCGTGGGGTAGATCATACCCTGCACCAGGTAGCCTGCGTTGTGCAGCAGGTCAGGTGCATTGAGACCGAAGCCGATGGCTCCGGTTCCGCGCATAGTGCGCCAGATTGCAAACGAGGCTAGAAACAGGCCGGCAAAGACCAGTGGCCACCAGGAGAGGCGCTGCCAGCGACGCTGGAGGACGCCCACTCCTTCGGTCAGCACTATGAGAGGCCCGACCAATAGGCCGCTCTCGTAGTTGAGTGGAGCCAACGCCGCTAGTAGCAGCGCCAGCCCGATCCAGCGCCTCCCGTGGCCCTGGCGGCCGTGATCGTAGGCGAGCAGTGCGCCGGCTGCCATTGCGCTGACCAACGGGTTGTACACCGCGCCCGGCCAGGCGACGGCCTGGCGTGAGAAAGGGAAGGCAGCGAACACTGCAGTGGCCAAACAGGCGGGAATGTAGGGGTGCGACTTGTTCGCGCCCTTGTCCGTGCCTGGTCGTATCCAGGCTGCGGCCAACAGGCCCGAGAGCCAGGAGGCGGCGCAATGGGTGACCAGGTTGAGGAGGTGCAGGCCCGGAGGGTGGAGGCCACCGACGAGCCCACCCCACAAGCGCCAGAGTGTGTACCACAGAGGCCGGTAGTAACCATAGGGGCTGGGGCTGGACCACAACTCGCGCCACGAGATGGCTTTCAGCCAGGGAATCTGGACTAAGTCGTCGGAGAACAGGGGGAGCGTAAGCGCGCCCCCGTACAGCAGGCCGGTGAGTGCCAGCGCAACGAGGGCGGAGGCAATGGCAGGGTGGGTCAGTGTGCGTGGGAAGAGGCGCATTGTTTGTTATTCTTCCTGGCCCTATTATATCGGGAAATAGTCTCGGTGCAAGCGCCTGCACAGTGCGTCGAGCAATCGTCGTGGATTCGTCTGCTAGTCGGAGTTGAGCCTGGTGGGGGATATGCTATAATAGCCGCAACGTATAGGTTGGAACCCTGGTTCATCGTGGGACGTCATAAATATGAATCGGGTTGTGTGTTTCATCTCGGTTGACAGAGGAGGGAGCATCCCCAGATGCGACCGGGACGGCATCTGGGGATGCCTGCTCCTCAACTGATTTGAAACGCACCCACGTTAATCTCGCAGCAGGAGCGGTTGTGTGAAGAGAACAGCGCGGGTACTACGGCGGCTGTGGAAAGCCGCTCTACTTGCCACCGTAGTCTCCTTGGTCTGGATGTGTGGGGCTGCTGTCGCCCAGGAAGGCGGCCCGGCGATGCAGGTCACGGTCGGCTTCGATGGCTACTGCCGTTATGACGACAACGGTGGCGCCTGGTGTCCGGTGTACGTTGTCCTCTCGAACGAAGGTGCGGACGTTGAAGGGGAGTTGCGCGTCGCCGTCGGCGATGTGAGCGGAAGTACCGATCCCGATGTGTACGTCAAGCGGGTCGTGCTCCCGGCACGTTCGCGCAAGGCTTACTTCTTGTATCTTCCATCTACTGATACGTATTCTCGCTCTCATCTGACGGTGGAATTGCTCGCCAGCGATGGACAGGACGAGGTGCTCTCGGCACAGCAGGTCGAAGTGATATGGTTGGACGAGGAGGATTGGCTCTGCGGTGTCGCCAGCAGTAACCCCTCGGCGCTCAACTTTCTGAGCGATGCCGCGATAGCCCGCAGGAGGGGGGCGGTGGCCCACCTGAGCCTGGAGACGCTTCCATCCAACCCGCTAGGTTGGGAGGGGCTCGACGTACTGATCCTGAACGATGTGGACACGACTGTGCTCAGTAGTGAGCAACGGCAGGCACTGGAGACGTGGGTGGTTCACGGGGGACACCTGATCGTGGGTGGCGGCGCGGGGGCAGCGCGCACGGTCGCTACCGTAGCCGACTTGCTGCCGGTCGCAGTGGATGGCATACGCTCGGTGCACGATCTGTGGATGCTGGGCGAGCAGTGGAGCGCATCCGTCGCTGCGGGTCCATACGCTGTGGCCGAGGCCAGCCTGCGTGACGGAGAAGCCATCATTGAGCAGGAGGATGAGCAAGGTGACCTCATCTTGCTGGCCCGCCGTAACTATGGGGCGGGCAAGGTGGACTTTCTGGCCTTCGACGCAGGGTTGAACCCTTTCACCCATTGGAATGATAACGTCCGTCTTTGGGGATTCATCGTCAGATCAGGAAGCGTGGGTGCTTCATGGCCCAGCGTGTCCAATGGACACCGTGCCCGAGACGCGGTCAATGCTATCCCTGGCCTGGAAGCCCCCTCCATGCTGCATATTCTGGCCTTCATGCTCGTCTATACGCTGCTCATCGGCCCGGTCAACTACGTCATCTTGCGCAAACTGGACCGGAGAGAATTGGCCTGGCTGACCATCCCGGCGTTGATCGTGGGATTTACGGCGTGTGCTTATGTGACAGGCTTCCAGATCCGGGGTGATCTGGCGATTGTGCACCGGTTGGCGGTGGTGTATGTGCCGGAGGGGATGAGGGTAGGCCGCGTGAGTGAAGTGGTGGGGATCTTCTCGCCCAGGCGCACGGCTTACGACGTGTGGGTGGCGAGTGCAGGGGTGCGCGAAATCCCTGGTGGTGGCGGGTCGGCTGCGCGACCGCTGCACGTCATTGAGAAAACGGAGGGCTGCACTGTGACGGGCCTGCGGGTGGACGTGGGCGGCATCCAGTCCTTCGTGGCCGAGGGATACGCGGAGGTGCCGGGCATCAAGACTGACCTGGGGTTGGTCGTGGGCGCAGCGGGCGAGATGTGGCTGGAGGGGACGGTACGCAATGGCGAGATGCTTTTGAAGGATGTTGTTCTCATCGTGGGTGATGACGAGCGACGGTTGGGTGACCTGGAACCGGGACAGGTTGTCTCGGTCCACACAGCGATCGGGACAGCCTTGCCGCCTTTCGAGGACATGCCGGAGCGAATTCTGGGGCCGGGAGATTATTGGAATGACCATACCCTGTACCGTCGCTATCAGTTCCTTCAGGCACTTTTTCCCTATGGGAAGGCTGTTCTGAAGGATAGTAAGGTATATCTGGCGGGCTGGGCGGAGGAGGATTGTCCATTGCTGGCCGAGGTGGTGGAGCGCCCCTTTTCGACGGTCGAAACGGCCCTCTACCTTTACGCTTTGCCGGTCGCAGGGCTGGAGGCGGGCACGACGGTCACCATCCCGCCGGGTCTCATTGAGCGCCAGGTAGAAGAGACCACGAGCTACGTGGACGTGCGGTCCGAAGGCTTTCGTTTGGAGCCTGGAGTGGAGATTGTGTTCCGCTTCACTGTTTGGCCTGGAGTGAGAGTGCGGCAAGTGGACGAACTGGTACTGAATATGTGGGGTAGCAGCAATGGTAACATGGCTCATCCACCGACGGTCTCGCTGTGGAACTGGAAAAGTGGCGCTTGGGAGAGATTGGATGACGGTTGGGGGCAACATTCGATTCCGAGCGGTGGGGCTTACCTGTCCTCGTTGGGTGATTTGCGCCTGCGGTTGGAGGCGGATGCTGAATGGCCGGCTGATGTGGAGGGTCTGACGATCATGATCAGAGGGCAGCGGTGATGGCGACGATTATTGAGACGCGAGGGCTGACCAAGCGATATGGCCGGCTGACGGCAGTGGAAGAACTGGACCTCACGGTCGAGGAGGGGGTGGTATTCGGCTTCATCGGGCCTAATGGAGCGGGCAAGACGACGACGATGCGCATCCTGGTGACACTCTTACGTCCGACGGCAGGAGAGGCGTGGGTGGCGGGCCATTCGGTACTCAAAGAGCGGCGAGATGTGCGACGGGCCATTGGTTATATGCCCGACTTCTTCGGCGTCTACGGCGACATGAAGGTCTGGGAATACCTGGATTTCTTCGCCGCCTGCTACGAGATACCCCTGGAGACGCGCCAGCGGCTGGTGGACGATCTGTTGGAGTTGGTGGACCTGGCCGGCCGGCGGGATGACTACGTGGATGCGTTGTCGCGAGGGATGAAGCAGCGGCTGTGCCTGTCCCGGGCGCTGGCCCACGACCCGCAGGTGTTGATCCTCGACGAGCCGGCTTCGGGCCTGGATCCACGGGCGAGAATTGAGATCCGCGAACTTCTGCGCGAATTGCAGGCCATGGGCAAGACGATTTTCGTCTCCTCCCATATTCTCTCCGAGATTGAGGAGATCTGCACGCATATTGGCATTATTGAGGCAGGGCGCTTGGTGGCGGCAGGTACGCTGGAGGAGATGCGGCAACGTATTCAGGCCCAGCGCGTTGTGCGGATCGGGTTGATGGGACAGGACTTCTGCGGGCTCAGCCGAGCCGTTGGGGAGGTACATGCCTGGCTGGCAGACCGGCCGGACGTGGTGCGTGTCGAGCCGGTGGCGGGGAATGGCGAGGGAGATCTGCAGGTCGTATTCACGGGAAACGACGATGCGCTGGCCCGGCTGTTGAGCGAGATGGTGGGCATGGGTTTCCCGGTGATGATGTTCCACGAGAAGACCGGTGATCTGGAAGATGTGTTCATGCGGCTGACGGAGGGGATTGTGTCGTAGACTGGTAAGACCAGGGGGGCGAGGTAGGAGTTGTTGACCGAACGCTGGCAGACTGTGCTCGACCATCCCATCTTGCGGCTGGAGTTGCGCCGTGTCCGTCGCAAACATTGGTGGCCAGGGCGGCGCTTCTTCATGTTCTATCCGGCGCTGTTGGGAGCCGCGCTGGGCTATGGCGTGCTGTTGGTCTTTAGCGACTTGTTTGACGACCCAGGGGGGATACACGTGGCAGCCCTCGTCACCGGCGTACCAGTGGTCTGTCTGGTGACCGTTGTTACCTCGTTGCTGAGCATGGCCCTGCCGTGGATCGCTCCAGCGCTCACCGCCACGACGATCGCCCGTGAGCGCGAACTGGGCACGCTCGACTTGCTGCGAGCGACGTTGCTGACCGAACGTTCCATTGTGCTGGGTAAGTTGGGCGGCTGCCTGGCGCGGCTGTGGCCTGGTGTCCTGATGTTGATACTGTTGGCCCCATTCCAGTTGATCTGGGTGGCTGGAAGTGGCTCGACTGGCTTGTTATCTCTTGTTATGATAGACTCCGGGTTCGACATAGACCAGGCGTGGGTGTGGCTGTTGCTTACGGGCGTGGCAGGGTGGCTCAAGCCATGGGGTGACCTGGCGCTCCACGCGGCGGTGGGGCTGTTTGCCTCGGCGCTGTGTCGCTCGTCGGGAGCGGCCATCGTTGTCTCGTACAGTGCGATTCTCGTGGTGCGGGTGGCCTTGTGGTTGGGGCAGATGTTGTTCTCTAGCCTCTGGTCGCTGCAGTTTGTCGATTGGGCTCAGCCTATGCCAGCGATGGTGCTGGTGGTGCCATCGCTGTTGTCGTTAGCGGTGGCGTTTATTGAGATGGTCGGGGCGGCTTTACTGGTATGGGCAGCCGTCTGGTGGTTGAAGCGGGCGTAGGAGGCACGAAATGGGAGAAGTGTCTACAACGGTCAAACGTCGCCGCTGGCTGCGCCGCGAGTCGAACCCACTCTTGATCAAGGAACTGCGGGGGCGTATGCGCGGTGCGCGGGCGTTCGTCGTGCTGACCGTCTATCTGCTGCTGTTGAGTTGCTTTACCTCGATCGTCTACTACGCTTTCGTGGCGGACAGTTCCGGGCTTGGCGGAGCGCCGGATATGGCCTCGCTGGGCCAGGTCGTCTTCATCAGTGTTGTCCTCATCGAGATCTTCATGGTCACGTTCATCACGCCGGCCTTCACTGCTGGGGCGATCAGTGGCGAGCGGGAGCGCAAGACCTACGAGTTGCTGCGAACGACCCTCTTGCCCGCCCATAGGCTGGTTGCCGGCAAACTCGTTTCCGCGTTGACGTACATGTTTTTGCTGATTCTGGCGGCAGTGCCACTGGAGAGCCTGGCCTTCGTCCTGGGGGGCGTCGTGGTGGAGGAGTTGGCGCTGGCGCTGCTCCTCCTACTGGTGACCGCCTTTACCTTCGCCATTGTCGGCATGTTCTTCTCGTCCCTTGTGCGCACGACGTTGGTTGCGACCGTATTGACTTACGCCACGGCGTTGTTGTCCACGATCGGGATACCGGTATTGTTCGTGATCCTGGCACCCGTGCTGATGGAGCCCACTATTACCAGCCTGTATGGCTACGGCACATCTCCGCGGCCGTGGATCACGGAGGCTATATTGACGTACCTGTTCTATTTTCTCGCCAGCCTCAGTCCCATCACGGCCGCTATTTTCACCGAAATCGTGCTGAAGGAGGAGAGTACGGTTTGGTTTTTCTGGATGGATGTGGGCTCCGGTCACCGCATTCCAATCCCTTCCGCCTGGATCATCTACGCGGCCGTCTACCTGGCGCTGGCGCTGGTGCTGCTGCTGGTGATTGTGCTGCGGGTGCGACGGCAGGAGACGAAGTAAAGAAGCAAGGGGCAAGAAGCAAGCCTAGAGCCAGCTTTTCTTTTCTGCTAAAACGGAGTAATATGTTTTCGCATTGAGGCAAAAGTGACACGGTAACCCTCATGTCCAGGTCTGGCACCCCACATTTGCGCGTAAATGGGCGGAAATTAGGGAGATATACCAAACGCACGCTAAAATTTCCACCATTGCTCGGCCTGGATTGTCAAATCCAGGCCATTGGCGGCAATTTAGTGTCAATTTCAGGCGTAAAGCCGCCGGATTTGGCAATCCGGCTGGAGCGAAATGGAAGATTCAGCGTGCGGTTAGTATAAGGCCCAAGAGTGTGGGGTAAAATGGAGACTTTCTCCCCACTGGTCAAAGCGACCGCGCGGCTTTTACCGCAATGCATGTTTTCATTCAGTTCGATGCCGGTTCCCTTTTCGCCGGGATGGAAGGAGATGTAGAGGATGTCTCCTTCTGTTTGACTAAAGCAAACAAACGACTGGGACGTGATGAAGCGTGAGGTGATGGCGGTAGATTGTCGAGTTAGGAGTTACCTGCGCCAGTGGGGATTGCGGCTGAGGCTGGCTGAGAGCCTGACCTGGGGGTCGTGGGGAGCAGTGGCCGGGCTTGGCGCGGGACTGCTTCTGGCAGTGGCGGCGCGGGTGTGGCCGTTGATGATGGCTCGTTGGTTGGCCGGATTGGCGGGCCTGTTGACGCTCGCTGGCGCGGCGGTTGGGCTGGCGGTTGCCTGGATGCGCCCACGCTCGCTGGTCTCGTCGGCGCGCACCTTCGACCGCCGCTACGGACTGGCCGAGCGACTGATGACAGCCGTGGAGATCGGTACCGGCCGGCTGCGGACGGCGCCGGCGATGGCCGCCACACAGTTGGCCGACACGCTGGACGCCGCCGCTCGTGTTGATCACCGTCTGATGCTGCCGTTGAGGGTTCACCGCCGGGCACTGCTTGCCTGCGGTATGATCACCGTCGCACTGGTGCTCTCACTCTGGTTGCCGAATCCCCAGGAGGACGTATTGCTCCAGCGGGCCGCTGTACGCGCCGCCGTTGAGCAGCAGATTGAGGAGTTGGAGGCGACACGGGAAGAGGTGGCCCAGGCCGAGGGGCTGACCGAGGCTGAGCGGGAGATGCTGTTGCAGGCGCTGGAGGAGGCGATTGTTGCCCTTGAGGAGGGCCAGGCGACGCCGGAGGAAGCGGTGGCGGCCCTTTCGGGGGCGGAGCAGGCGCTGGCGGAACTGCAGGATTCCCGCGCGGCGGGTGTGCGAGCCGGGCTGGAACGCGCTGCCGAGGGGATGGCCGATTCGGAACTCACTCGCGACATTGCTGAGGCTTTGGCGAGTGGTGACTACCAGATGGCGGCCGAGGCACTGGCTGATTATAGTGGCGCGGAAGGGGAACCGCTGACTCGCGAGGAAGAACTCGAACTGGCCCGCGAGTTGGCGGAGGCGGCGGAAGCGCTGGCCGAAAGCGACCCCAACCTGGCGGAACAGTTGGCCCAGGCCGCCGAAGCCATAGAGCGCGGCGACATAGCCGAGGCGCGGGAGGCGATCCAGGAGGCGGCGCAGCGGATGGGAGAGGCGGGAGAGCGGGTGCAGCGGCAGGAAGTGGTCGAGTCCACGCTGGCGCAGTTGCAGGAAGGGCGGGAGCGGATCGCCCAGGCCGGTGGCACCTGACCGCGCACCGGACAGCCGCTCGGTCAGGGCGACACGGGTGGACAGATGGCTCAAGGGGGAGAGCAGCAGGGTGGAGGGCCGGGTGAGCAGCAACCAGGCGGCGATCCACAGACGCAGCCTGGCCATCACGAGGACGCTGGCACCGGTGCGCCCTACGACGAGGTCTACGTGCCTGACCGTTTTGACGAGGAGGGGATCGGGGTAGACGTGGGCGGCGAGGGGACTGGAGACGAAGGGGTGCCGGTTGGCGGAGTGCCGCTCCCGGCCCCGGAGGGGGGCCGCGCTAGCGTGCCCTATCGAGAAGTCTACGCCGACTACGCCGCGCAGGCCGGCGCCGCGCTGGAGGGAAGTTATATTCCCCTGGGGTTGAAGCAATACGTGCGGGATTATTTCAGTTCGTTGGAGCCGTGAAATAGAGAGTAGAGAATGGGGAATGAAGAATGGAGGGGAGGCCGAGGTTGTGTACGATGTTCGGAACCCGATCAAATCATCCTTCGCTGCGCGCGGTCATTTTTGACCTGGACGGTCTGATGGTGGGTAGCGAGCCACTGGCGGAGCGGGCGTGGAACCAGGTGCTGGCCTGCTATGGGCACCGGCTGGACTCTCAGATGTTCTCGGACATTCTGGGGCTGCGGGTGGTGGATTCGGCCCGGCTCATCTGCCAGCACTTCCGGCTCATCATCAGCCCCCAGGAGGCAGCGGACGAGCGAGACCGGTTGTTCCTGGAGGCGGTTCCGACCCGGCTTCGCGCTTGCACTGGTCTCTACCCCTTGCTGGATGAACTGGCCGACCGTGGGCTTCCGCTGGGGATTGCCACCTCTGGTCATCGCCGATATGTGACGCTGGCGTTGCGGACGTTGGCGATAGAGAGTTTTTTCCAGGCCATCGCCACGGGGGACGAGGTGGCGCGGGGCAAGCCCGCCCCTGATGTTTACCTGCTGGCAGCGGGCCGGCTGGGCGTGCCTCCGGCCTGCTGCCTGGTACTGGAGGATGCTCCGCTGGGGGTCGCTGCTGCTCGGGCGGCTGGGATGGTCTGCGTAGCCGTGCCGAACCCGTGGATTGCATCGCGGGACTTCTCCGAGGCTCACCAGGTCTTTCTCTCGCTGGAAGAGGTGCGGGAGGCTCTGGATGACTTGCTGGGGGACCAGTGTTCGGTGACTCGGTGACTTGGTGACTCGGTGGCTCAACTGAGAGGATACGTGATGGCCGAAGAGAATAGTGTGCGTTACACCGCTGCCGGTGGTGTTGTCGTCCACGGTGGTCGCGTGTTGGTGCTGCGACGTCCCGGGCAGGGCGAGGTACGGCTGCCCAAGGGGCACGTAGAGCCGGGGGAGGAGGTGCAGGCGGCGGCGTTGCGAGAGACCCGCGAGGAGAGCGGCTACGCCGACTTGGTGCTCAAAGCCGACCTGGGCACCAAGGTGGTCGAGTTCGATCACGGAGGACGGCATGTCGTGCGTACCGAGCGGTACTTCCTGATGGCGCTGACGGACCACCTGGCTTCACCTATCGGAGGGGAGGAGCAATTTGAGCCTGTTTGGCTCACCTGGGATGAGGCGCTGGCAGGGCTGACCTTCGAGGCGGAACGAGAATGGGTGCGACGGTCGCGAAAGGCTTACCTGTAGGATGATTAGCGATACGCCTGGCGGCGATGGGCGACGCGGAGGATCAATACCTGGCGAGCGGTATCATCAAGAAGAGTGTTTTCCAGCGTTAGCAGGGCGCGGTTTACTCGTTTGCGAATCGGAGGGGGTAACTTGCGCCATTCACGCTCAGCGGCTGGCGACAAGAGGACAGTATAGGTCACCCGTGTCACTCCTGGACCAGCAAGTCACGTAGTGGCCGGGGTTCGCCGTCCTCTGTTAAGGCTTCGTCAGCCAACATGTTGTCAATGGCATCCTGGAGATATGGAGGTAGCCTCTCCCAATCTATGTGGGCAGCCAAAACGCGAAGGAATAAGCGGTAATCGCTTTGGGAGAGCACCACTCCTATCACATTGTCGTGTTCGTCATGGATGAACCGTGGGGGATACGCCAGTGCGGCCGGGACGGGGACATCAGCAACCGGCATCCTTAGGGACATTTTGATAACCTCCGCTTGTTTGAGACTATTATAGCACAAAGAAGCCAGAAGAGGTAATAGGCACGTAGGAGGAGTTGTGATTGCGCTTTCTACTGGTTCGCTCCATAGTTACGGCACCGCCCGCGTCTTCGAACTGGCGGCCCAGGCTGGCTACGACGGCATCGAGGTATTGGTGGATCACCGCTGGGACAGCCGCCAACCGGGCTACCTGCGCCGGTTGTCCGCCGACTACGGTCTGCCCATCCCCGTCGTCCACAGCCCCTTTGTCGTCGAGGTGCCCGATTGGCCGGCGGATCAATTGGGCCGGCTTCGGCGCACGGTGGTGCTGGCGCAAGAGGTCGGAGCGTCAACGGTCGTGACTCACTTACCGTTCCGGCTCTACGCCGTCGTGGGACACTGGCACGCCTACCGCCCGCGCCGTTTCTTCCTGCCGGTGCCACTCCCCCGCCGCGAGCCATACTACCATTTCCTGCGCGATGGGCTGATGGACTTAGAGACTGGCACAGAGGTCACGATCGCCGTCGAGAACATGCCGGCGAATCAGTTCCTGGGGTTACGGATCAACGGCTACTGGTTCAACAGCCCTGCTGAACTAGAACGTTTTCCCCACCTGACGCTCGACACAACCCACCTGGGCACCTGGGGACTGGACCCGCTGGCGGTCTACGAGCGGCTGCGGGGTCGGGTGGCCCACGTGCACCTATCCAATTACGATGGGAGGGAGCATCGCTTGCCGCCGGACGGCCACCTGCCGCTGGCGGGGTTCCTGCGTCGCCTGGCTCGCGATGGCTATCGGGGGGCCATTACCGTCGAGACCGATCCCAGTGCGTTGGACGCTGGAGACGAGGCGAAGTGCCTGGTCGCGCTGCGCCGGGCGTTGGAGTTCTGTCGGAGTTATTTTCAGTAAAGGACACTGCTATGTCTGGAATCACACCCACCCAATTCCGCGAAACCGCCACCCGCATCGAGGCCGAGGTCGGCAAGATCATCGTCGGCCAACGAGAGGTGGTCCGCCACGTGCTCATCTGCCTCATCGCCGGGGGGCACGCGCTGCTGGAGGGCGTGCCCGGCCTGGGCAAGACGATGCTGGTGCGCACGCTGGCACAGGTGCTCGACCTTAAATTCGCCCGCATCCAGTTTACCCCCGACCTGATGCCGGCCGACATCATCGGCACCGACATCCTGGAAGAGGCTGAGGACGGGCGGCGGGAGTTCCGCTTCCAGCCGGGGCCAGTCTTCACCAATCTGCTCCTGGCCGACGAGATCAACCGCGCCACTCCTAAGACCCAGTCAGCGCTGCTGGAGGCGATGCAGGAGTGCACCGTCACCGTTGCCAATCGCTCCTACACACTGGAGCCCCCCTTCCTGGTGCTGGCGACGCAGAACCCTATTGAGATGGAGGGCACCTACCCGCTGCCGGAGGCCCAACTGGATCGCTTTCTCTTCAAGGTCAATATCGAGTATCCTTCCTCGCAGGAATTGGTGGAGATCCTGAACCGCACCACGGGTGAGGTGGAGCCGGAGGTTGGTCTCGTGGCCGACGGGGCGGCGGTGCTGGCGATGGGGGCGCTGGCCCGGCAGGTGCCTGTCGCCTCGCCCGTGGCCGACTACGCTGCCCGCCTGACGATCGCCACTCACCCTGAGAGCGACACGGCCCCGGAGACGGTGCGGAGGTACGTGCGCTACGGCTCCAGCCCCCGTGGCGCGCAGGCGCTCATCCTGGGCGGCAAGGTGACGGCGCTCTTGGCCGGACGATACAACGTCGCCTTTGAGGACCTGCGGGCGGTCGTCCTGGCTGCGCTGCGCCACCGTATTTTGCTCAACTTTGAGGGACAGGCGGAGGGGGTGAGCACTGACGACGTGGTGGCAGAGGTGGTGGGGGCGGTAGCCGAGCCGTGAGGGAGTACGAATCCAATGGAGGTGAAGTAATGTCAAAGAAATGTAAATCCCGTAGCATCTTCGTCGAGGGTGTCCAACACTTCACCCAGTGGCTGGCGCAGAGAGAGGTGGTAGTGTGGTGGGAGGTGCTCAATGTTTGAAGCGATGCTGACCGAGGAGCAGCGCGCGCTACGGGACGAGGTTCGAGAGTTCGTCCGATCGGTGCCGCGCCAGTTGATCCTGGACATGGACGCCGACCGGGTGCACTACCCTCGTGACTTCGTTCGGGAGGCCGGGGAGCGCAACCTGCTGGGGCTGCGCTTTCCGCCCCAGTACGGCGGTCGAGGGCTGCGGTGGGAGGATGAGATTGTGGCCATCGAGGAGGTGGGGGTGCTGGGCACGGCACTGACGTGCGCCTACGTGATGCCCAGCATCGTCGGCGAGGCGCTGGAGGCCTTCGGCACTGCCGAGCAAAGGGAGCGCTGGCTGCGCCCGCTACTGGCTGGGGAGATGATCGCCGCCGAGGCGCTCACCGAGCCCCGGGGCGGCTCTGACTTCTTTGGCACCACCACCGAGGCCCGCCGGGAGGGGGACTACTACGTCCTGCGCGGCCAAAAGCGGTTCATCGTCGGCGCGGCCGAGGCGGACTTCTTCCTGGTCTATGCCCGCACCAATCCCGATCCAGAGGTCCCGCCTTACAAGTCCATCAGCGCGTTTATCGTGGAGCGGGGGCCAGGGCCTGCCCTGAGCAAAGCCGAAGGGCCTGCCCTGAGCGAAGCCGAAGGGATAGAGGTGGAGTATCTCTACGGTCTGCTGGGCACCCGGGGCGGCGGGACGGGTAGGCTCGTCTTCCGGGACGTCCGCGTGCCGGCCGAGAACTTGGTCGGGACGGAGAACGGGGCGGCGGAGATTTTCTATCGTATGATGATCCCGGAGCGGATGACCAGCGCTGCCGGGGCCATCGGCATGGGGCGGGCGGCGCTGGAGGTGGCGGCCCGTTACTCCGACCAGCGCAGGGCCTTCGGGGAGAAGATCCGCCGCTTCCAGGCGGTCAGTTTCAAGGTGGCGGACTCGATCACCCTGCTGGACGCTGCCCGTGGGCTGGTCTACGGCGCGGCCCGCAGCGTGGACGGCGGGGATGACCCCCGGCGTTCCCGGCGGCTCGTCTCCGAGGCCAAGAAGTTCGCCACCGACGGAGCCTGGCAGGTGGTCAACCACGCGATGCAGATTATGGGTGGTATCGGCTACACGAACGTCTATCCCATCGAGCGGTTGCTGCGGGACACGCGGCTGATTATGATCTGGACCGGCACGAATGAGGTGATGGACCTCATCATCCAGCATGAGTACTACAAGGAACTGCTGCCCGGGCGGCCCGAGGTACGTGATGTGGAACCGGACGCGCTGGAGGCAGAACAAGTCGACGAGAAGGTCTACGAATAACCAATCCGTTGACGTCTTGGATCCGTTGATGTCCTGGAATCTGTGTTCTGAAGCGTTCCTGCGCAAACTGGACCGCCTCTCCCTTGTCGCCCGCCGCGTTCGCGCCGGACAGGTCGCGGGCGAGCGGCGCTCGACCAGGCGCGGTACCTCGGTCGAGTTCGCCGACTACCGGGATTACACCCGTGGCGATGACCTGCGCCGTGTGGACTGGAACATCTACGCCCGGCTGGAGCGTCCCTTCGTCAAGTTGTTCGAGGAGGAGGAGGACCTGGCGGTTCACCTGCTGCTCGATGGAAGCGGATCGATGGATTGGGGG
>CAYLPU010000020.1:0-59334 GCA_964385635.1 uncultured Anaerolineales bacterium | reverse complement strand
ACCCCCTCCCCAGGAATCGCGCGGGGGCAAAGGAGAACAATGTCGGTATGTGGTTAGCATCCAGGGCTGTGGAGATCACGAATGGCACGAAACACGAATTTCACGAACGGACCGAAGGGCACGAATTTTATCGCTTTTATTCGTGAAATTCGTCCATTCGTGTCATTCGTGATAGCATTTGAGTCTTGTCCAGAATGCGTTGCCGGATGTTCCTGTCCAGACCCTTCAGGTCTTTTGCTACATCCGGGTAGAATGATGGTTCATACATCACTTGCGCTCTCGAGTTGGTCGGTCAACTCTTCCATAGAAAGCAGGTGTCCACCGGAAGCGACGTAGGTCACTGCCTGGTGCAACCTCTCCTCGAATTCAGGCCTCAACTCCAGGCCGGCATCGGGGTTCTGGAGTACTTCTTGCAGTGTCTCCTTGAGTGCGCTCTGTATGAGCGTTTTCAACTGTGGGACCGTCATCTCGGCCACGGTTGTGTCCTCAACCGCTTTCTCCGCAGTGGTCGCGTAGGATGCCTGGGGTTCTTTCACTTGTTCTTCGTTCATCACTGTTGCTCCTTAATTCGGAGGCGTCTTACACTTTGCGTCTTTGACCACTGTCCAGTATAGTGGAGAGCCTGGGGAATGTCAAGGAGTGTCGCGCAGCACAACCGGGAGGTAGACTGTGTGTTCCACGAGGACGTACCCTGCCCTCGCCGCCACGTCGCTCCCGCCTGGCCCCCTCACCGTCAGGGTGATGGTGTAGACGCCACCAAGTCTGTATGTGTGCGTGGGGCTGGTCAATGTGTTGGTCACCTCGTCGCCGAAATCCCACAGGCTGGCGGTGTAGTCGCCGGTGGAGGTATTGGTGAAGACGACCGCCAGCGGAGCCACCCCTGTGGTCGGCCAGGCGGTGAAAGCCGCCCGCACCGGCAGGGACCCCATCGCCTCGAACCAGTTCTCGGCTATCACCCCGTATCCTGTCTCGTTGGGATGAACGTTGTCTGACATGTACTCCGCCTTTGCCTTGCCCCCTTCCAGGAAGTCATCCCAGTTGCTGGTGGTCCACAGGTCCATCCCCGTTAGATCGTCCTGCAGGCTGTTGTTGTACCAACCCACTGCCAGCGACTCCCCTACGTCTTGAGTCGGGATGATAGCCGAAACGATGATCTGTGGATGTGCCCCGTCCGCGTTGGTGTGGGCAGTGACCAGGTTGACGATCTCCTGGACTTCAGCCACGGTCTGGCTGATGACTGCGGGCAGTGTGAATGGGTCCTGCTCAGCCGCCTTCAAATCGTTCCCCCCGACCATCAGCAGGACAAAATCCGGATCTTCCCCCATCCAGTTCAACTCGGGATTCTGCAGGTCGGCCAGCACCTGATCGGCAGTATAACCACCCACGCCGTGGTTGACCACTTCGAACCTGCCGGGGCCATTGGCGGCGTCCAGCAAGACCTGCAGTTGGCCCGGGTAGGTCTTCTCCGGCTCGTTCCCTCCGTAGGGCGTCCCGTAGGTGACGCTATCTCCCAGGCAGGACACTACCGACGTTGTGACGCTGCCTGAACTGGAGACCATCGACGCGACCGTCACAGTCGGGATGCTCCCATCCGCAACCCCCGATTCCCGCGTGCTCATTGGAGCGACCCCTGCGGCTCCTAGCGGCGGTGGCGGGGCCACATCCAGAGCCGCCCCAGACGCGAGACTGAAGAAAAGACATACGATGGATGCGCCGACCAAGGCAATGAACATCCTCTTCACGGAATACCTCCAATACGATCACGTTTCACGTTTCACGCATCACGTTTCACGTTTCGCGCTTCACGCAACACCCGCTTCAGGAACTGCCCCGTATAACTCGCCTCCACCTGCGCCACCTGTTCCGGCGTGCCCTTGGCCACGACCTCGCCTCCGGCGTCGCCCCCCTCCGGCCCCAGGTCGATGATCCAGTCGGCCACCTTGATGATGTCGGGATGGTGCTCGATGATGACGACGGTGTTGCCCGCGTCCACCAGCCGGTTGAGCACGCCGATCAGTTTGTCCACGTCGGCGGCGTGTAGCCCCACGCTGGGCTCGTCGAGCACGTAAAGCGTCCGCCCCGTCGCCCGCTTGCTCAGTTCCCGCGAAAGTTTCACCCGCTGCGCCTCGCCGCCCGAAAGTGTCGGCGCGGGCTGCCCCAGCCGGATGTATCCCAGCCCCACGTCCTGCAGGGTCTTCAGTTTGGCCTGGGTGCGGGGGATATTGGCGAAGAATTCCATCGCTTCGTCCATCGTCATGTCTAGCACCTCGGCGATGTTCCTCCCCTTATAGCGCACCTGCAGTGTCTCCCGGTTGTAGCGCTGTCCGTGGCACACGTCGCAGGGGATGTAGATGTCTGGCAGGAACTGCATCTCGATGCGCAGTGTGCCCTGTCCGTGGCAGGCCTCGCACCGCCCGCCCTTGACGTTGAACGAGAAACGGCCCGGCTTGTAGCCCCGGATCTTCGATTCGGCCAGGGAGGCGAACAATTCACGGATGGGGGTGAACATGTTGGTGTAGGTGGCCGGGTTGGAGCGCGGCGTGCGCCCGATGGGGGATTGGTCTATGTTGATGACCTTGTCAATCTGCTCGACCCCCTCGACTTTCTCGTGCTCGCCGGCCCGCTCCCGCGACCGGTGCAGCACCTGCGCCAGCCGTCGGTACAGAATCTCAACCAGCAGCGTGGACTTGCCGGAGCCGGAGACGCCGGTGATGCAGACGAACTTCGCCAGCGGGATACGCACGTCGATGTTCTTCAGGTTGTGTTCGCGAGCGCCCCGGATGACCAGCCCGCCGCCGTTTCCCTCGCGTCGCTGCGCTGGCACCGGGATGAACTTGCGGCCGGCGAGATACGCTCCGGTCAGACTCGCCGGGCAATCGGTTATGTCCTCGACCGTGCCGGCGGCGACCACTTCCCCGCCGTGCTCGCCGGCCCCCGGCCCCAGGTCCACGATCCAGTCGGCGGCGCGGATGGTCGCCTCGTCGTGCTCGACCACCAGCAGTGTGTTGCCCAGGTCGCGCATCTCCTTCAGCGTGCGGATAAGGCGGGCCTGGTCGCGGTGATGGAGACCGATGCTGGGCTCGTCCAGGACGTAGAGCACCCCCATCAGTTGTGACCCGATCTGCGTCGCCAGCCGGATACGCTGCGCCTCGCCGCCGGCCAGCGTGACGGCGGTGCGATTCAACGTCAGGTAGTCGAGACCCACGTTGACCAGGAACCGCAACCGGGCGCGGACTTCTTTGAGGATGCGCCGGCCGATGAGCCATTCTGTTTCGGTGAGCGGAGAAAAGACCTCCGAGGTTTCCGGTATGTGCTCCCGAAGCGGTTTCGCTCCCTGTTTGGGTTCCGGCTCGTCTGAGTTGGTGGCCAAAATCTCGGAGGTCTGAAGAAACTTGAACCCCGATAGTTCGTCAATCCAGGCCAGCAGGCGGATGACCGGCCACTGGCTGATCTCGTGGATGGACTTGCCGGCGACGGTGACGGCGAGGGCCTCCGGGCGCAGCCGTGCGCCCTGGCAGGCCGGGCAGGGCCGGCGGGTCATAAACTCCTCGATCTTGCGCCGGACGTAGTCGGAGGTCGTCTCCTGGTAGCGGCGTCGCAGGTTCGGAATGACCCCCTCGAAGCGGGTCGGGTACTCGCTGCGCCGTCCGTCCCGCGTGACGTAGTGCACGTGGATGCTCTCTTCGCCACTGCCATACAGGACGACGTGCTGCTGGGCCTGGTTCAACTCGCGCCAGGGTGCGCCGGTGGGGATGCCGAAGTGGCCGCAGGTGGCCTTGAGCAGTTGCCAGTAGTAACCGTCGTGCCCCCGGCCGTTCCAGGCCTGGACGGCCCCATCTTCGATGCTCCGGTCGCGATTGGGCACGATCAACTCGGGGTCGAATTCCATTTGCACCCCCAACCCCTGGCACCTGGGGCAGGCACCCTGGGGCCTGTTGAAGGAAAAGGTACGCGGTTCGATCTCTGGCAGGCTGATGCCACAGACCGGACAGGCCAGGTGCTCCGAGTAAAGCACGTCCTGCGGCGGAGCGGACGAAACGTCGTTGACGATCACCACTCCGTCGCCCAACTGGAGCGCGGTCTCAATGGAGTCGGTGAGGCGCGAGCGGAAGCCTGTCTCCTCTGTTGGGGCCGGTCTCTGACCGTGCCCCTCTGGTATGATAAGCCGATCCACGACGGCCTCAATCGTATGCATCTTATAGCGGTCGAGTTTGATCTTCTCGTCCACGTCGTAGACCCGGCCATCCACCCGCACGCGCACGAAGCCTGCCTTGCGCACGTCCTCGAAGATCGCCTGGTGATGCCCCTTGCGCTCCTTGACCAACGGCGCCAGCACCTGGAAACGGGTGGAGGGGGCCATCTTCATCACCGCGTCCACGATCTGCTGGGCGGACTGCTTGGCGACCTGGCGGCCACATTGCGGGCAGTGGGGTATGCCAATACGGGCGTACAGGAGCCGCAGGTAGTCGTAAATCTCGGTGACGGTGCCGACGGTCGAGCGAGGGTTGTGCGAGGCGCCGCGCTGGTCGATGGAGATAGCCGGGGAGAGCCCCTCAATCTGGTCTACGTCTGGCTTCTCCATCTGGCCCAGGAACTGGCGCGCGTAGGCGGAGAGGCTCTCGACGTAGCGCCGCTGCCCCTCGGCGTAGATGGTGTCGAAGGCCAGAGACGACTTGCCCGACCCCGAGATGCCGGTGATGACCACCATCTTGTTGCGCGGAATCTCGACGGTGACGTTTTTCAGATTGTGCTCTCGTGCACCCCGAACGATGATCTTATCCTGGACCAATGCTCGTACCTACCCGGTTACAGAACGTTTGTTCTAAGGTTGTAACACGCTGGCCGCGTTTCGTCAAGGCGAAAATGTATTGTAGCACATTTTTTGGGGTTGGACAAAGCCGATCCTTGCGCTTTGGGGGCGATCCCTTGAGACTTTCCCTTCAGGCGGGTTGAGTGTATAATCACTACTTGGGTATGGTTTTTGACTGCCGTAGGGAGGCACCAGGATGGACGAGTGCGAATTGCTGAGCCTGATCGCCGACGGCGAGACAGAGACGGTGGAGTTCAAGCGGGAGATGCCACGACCAGAGCATCTGGCCAGGGAAGTAGTGGCACTGGCCAACGGGCGGGGAGGGTATGTGCTGCTGGGCGTGGACGACGATGCCCAGGTTTATGGAGTGACACTCCGGCCGGACTATGAGGAATGGATTGCCAACGTGGGGGCACAGACGATTGACCCACCGCTGCCGCTGACGTGTGGGAGGATAGAGACCACGCAAGGCCGGACGGTGCTGGTGGTGCGCGTGCCCCGTGGCCCCCACAAGCCTCACTGTGTCCGTGAAGGTGAGCACAGATGCACAGTTTACATCCGTCACGGTGTCACCAGCCGTCCTGCTACTCGCGAGGAGATCGGTAGTCTCTACCAGGAAAGCGGTGAGATTGACTTTGATCTCTCCCCCGTGCCTGGAGCAACGCTTGCTGATCTGAATATGGAGTCCATAGAGGAATACGCTCGTAGCAAACTTGGCCTTGGCCTCGATGAACTGCTTATTGACCCGGTGCAGCAGTTGCTCAACTGGAAGATTCTGATCGAGCAGGATGGAGAACGTAGGGTGACATTCACTGGTGTGCTCTTTTTCGGAGATCAGCCGGGCGCCTTTCTGCCCCAGGCCCCACTATGGCTCAAACGCTTCAAGGGACTTACCACTGACAGATGGCATCCTGGCAAGGAGATTGATGCTCCTGTGCCCCAGGCCATCGAAGAGGCGATGGAGTTTGTCAGGCTCTACACAGTGGTGGAGGAGATACGCGGTCTCAAGAGGGTGCAGAAGGCGGAGTACATCGAGGAGGTGGTGCGTGAGGCGCTGGTGAATGGTATCGCCCACCGCAACTACGTGCGCCGGGGGATGCGGACACGTGTCTTTATCTTCGATGATCGCATCGAAGTACACAGCCCAGGGCCGCTGCCCAACGGCGTGACGGTGGAGAGCATGCGCTACGGCGTCCAGGTCACCCGCAATCCCAATATCGTGCGCTATCTGCGGGCATTCGGCTACTGGGAGGGTGATGGCTTGGGGGTGCCTCGCATGATTCGTCTGTGCCGGGAGAACGGTATTCGTGAGCCTGACTTCACTTTGGTGGGAGATGAGTTGGTGGTCACCATCTATTCAAGCGAATATGAACGCTTCCACGATTAATCTATGCGCGACGGAGAAGGAGTCAAACTATGATTATCAACACGATCCCCGTCGGAATTACCCAGACCAATTGTTACATCGTCGGCTGCGAGGAGACGCGGGAAGGGGTCGTGATTGACCCCGGAGGGCATCCGAAGCGTATTCTCAAAGCAATCGAGGAGAGTGGGCTGACCATTTGTTACGTCCTTAACACCCACTGCCACTTCGACCACATGGGGGCGAATGCGGAAATCGTGACTGGTACCGGCGCGCCGTTGGCCCTCCACCCGGCGGAACTGCCCATCCTGCAGTCCCGGGGCGGCGCCTCATGGTTTGGCGTGCTGGTGCAGGAGAGCCCTTTGCCAGACCTGGAACTGGAGGACGGGCAGGTGCTGGAGGTAGGCACGCTCCGTTTCCAGGTGCTGCATACCCCCGGCCATTCCCCCGGCGGGGTGACCTTCTACCTGGAGCAGGAGGGGGTGGCCTTCGATGGGGACGTACTCTTCCAGATGGGGGTGGGGCGCACCGACCTGCCCGGCGGTGACCGGGACACGCTGATGCACTCCATCCGGGAGGTTCTCTTCGCCCTGCCCGACGAGACTGTCCTCTACTCCGGCCACGGCCCGCGGACGACGGTGGGACAGGAGAAACAGTCCAACCCCTGGGTGAGGTGAGGCGGGCATTTTGAAGTTGAAGTCACTCCGTCATCAGTTTTATGTAGATCTCTTCGAGCGCGGACTCGCGCACAGATAGGTTCACCAGCGCCCAGTCGTTTTCGGAGATGTTTTCTAGCACGGATGCGATCTCACTTATACTGGTAGTCCTGAAGACGTAGTTGCCTTCTTCCTGTTCGTAATCCAGCCGGTCATCAGAATAGAAGACCACTTCGTACTCGCTTCTGCCAAGTCTCTTGCGTATGGCTTCCACGCTGTCGCAGATGACCAGCCCGCCATTTCGTAGAATGGCGACGCGGTCGCATATATGCTCGACGTGGAACAGGTTGTGGGCGCTCAGGAGGATCGTCTTGCCCTCCTCTTTCAGGCTCTTCAGGTAATTGATGATGAAGAACGACGTGAGAGGGTCGAGGCCGGCGTTGGGCTCGTCCAGTATGAGGAGGTTGGGGTCGTGCAGTAGCGTGCGGGCGATGGCTACTTTCCTTCTCATACCTTTTGAGAGTTCTCCCGTGAGTTTGTTCTGCTCAGGGAGGCTCAGCGAGCCGAGCAGTAAATCCATCCGCTCCCTGGCTTTGCGCTTTGGCATCTCGTACAGTTCGGAGAAGAACATAAGGTACTCAGCCACCGTCATGTTCTGATAGAGTGAGCTTTCCTCGGGCAGGTAGCCGATAAATCGTTTTACATGCGTGCTTTCCTTAGCCATGTCCTGGCCCATGACCTCGACCTGACCAGACGTTGGGCGGATGAGACCGAGAATCATCTTGAGGGTGGTACTCTTTCCGGCGCCATTGTGGCCGATGATCCCCATTATTTCGCCGTCCTCTACTTCCAGATTCAGGTCTCTGACGGCCACAAAATGCCCATATCGCTTGGCGACGCTTTTTAGACGAATCATTGGCTAGATTTCCATTCTACGGGTGACATCTATGGGTAACATCCTGACGATCGCAAAACGAGAGATCAAAAGGCTGAGGTCCCGTTTCAGGGGTGGCTCGAGGCTGGCTGTAGTACTCATTCTGGCCGGAGCGTTTGTCATCTCCTATCTGGCGTTCCGGCAGGGAGTCGTTCTGGGCCAGGGTATGTATAGGGTGGGAATCTCTCCCCGCGGTCCTGTGATTCGGGATAGCCGGTTTCGCACCGTTGTAATTGATCGTTCTGCCGGGTACTTGATGCTTGGTGAAAGGGCGATAGATGCCTACGTTGATGGGAACACAGTGGCCTCTCGAAGTGATGCCAGGTCCCTTTACGCGGCCGGGGCGTTGAAACAGTACCTTGAGAAGTATGAACTGGCAAGGATCGAAGGTGAGTACGAAATAGACAGGGCGTTTCCGCTGCGAGTCGAGGTCAACTATCTCCCGACCTCCGCAGAGAGTGGGCTGGCGACTCAAGAGACCTCCCTTTCAGAGTTGGTAGACGCGTGGACGAGCGGCCCACCGGAGCCAGCGGGCGCGGACCAGACGATGCCTGGGGAGCCGGTGTCACAGCCTGTGGAAAGCGTAGACGATACCGACTCTGCGGTCAGGGAACAGATCAGGGAACTGGAGAGCGGCGGCGGGCTGCCCAGGATCGAAATGGAGTTCATGGCGGATAAGGAGATCATCGTTCCATCACTCATGAGTCCGCCTATACCTTTCGCGCAGGTCATCATCGCCTTCCTCTACATCCTCCCGATCACCTTCGTCAGCGTTTTTTTCATCAGCAGTTTTATGGATGAAAAGACAGATAGAAGGATCACGGTCCTTATGTCCGCCCCGGTGACATCGTTCCAGATCATCGCTGGCAAAATGCTCCCCTACATAGGTTTCTCGCTCGCGTCCGTGATTGTGATCACTTTGTTTCTGAAGGGCAACTTGCTGCTGGCAATAGCGATCTTAACTCCTGTGATACTGTTCATCTTTTCCATATACCTCATGGTGCCCCTCGTGTATCGCACGTTCAAGGACACCACTTTTGTTTCGATGCTCGCGGTCTCAGTGATTGTGTCCTATCTGGTCTTTCCAGCGATGTTCTCAGGAGTCAACGACCTGAGTTATATATCACCCCTCACGCTTATCGTCAAGATGTACAGAGGAGAGCCGTTTGGACTGAAAGAGTATCTGTTCTCCACGGCGCCAATGCCCTTCGTCTTCATCCTTTCTATGTACATAGGCACCCGCATCTTGAATGAAGAATATCTTATGGGATTCCGGCCGCTATATAGAAAGGTTGCCGAGGCCATTTATCTCGCCATAGACGTTGGGCGAAGGTCTCCCGACCGAGCCCACGTGTACCTGTCCGTTACACTGTTGAGCCTGTTTCTCATTCCTATAGTCTACATGATGCAGTTAGTCACCCTGGCGTTGTCGTTCAACGTACCTGTGCGCTATGCTTTGGGCGGGCTCCTGCTGGCTGCGGCCGTCGTCGAAGAGGTCGCCAAGTCAGCAGGTGTCGCGGTGTTACTTGAGAACAGGGTCATCAGGTCTGCAAGAGACATCCTGGTGCTGTCGTTTCTTTCGGCAGCCGGGTTTCTGATTGGGGAAAAACTACTGCTATATGTTTCGCTGAGCGTGGTGTCGGAATCTGTGTTATCGGCTGCTCTTTTCAGTTCTGGTATGCTTTTGATACCACTCGTCGCCCACTTTGTCTCCACGGCGCTTGTCTGCCTGCTCACGAGACGCTTTGGCGTCAGGTATTATCCTTTCGCTGTATTAGCCGGGTCGGTGGTACATGGCCTGTATAACCTGTACGTGCTTGGAGTGATACCATGAGCGCGTTCTATGCCATGGTAAAAAGAGAATTAAGGTCAGTCACCAGAGAAAAGACGATCATGATCGCGATCGTTATTCAGTTATGCATCGCGTCCTTCTCATCGGTGATACTCATTGGGTTGATGTCATTCTATGACCCGGACTCCATAGGCCTGAACGCCAGGATCAGTATCAAGGCTGGGGTCATTGGCGATGCCAATAGTCCGCTTGTGGGGTTCCTGAACGACTGCAACGTAAAGGTGACGGCTTTCTCCTCACCGCTGGATGCTGAGGACGCGTTCGAGGCTGGGATGATAGATGCCATCATATTCGTTCTCGACGACAGCGGCGTCGTCGAGATGAAACTTTTTCTTCCACAATCTGAGTCTCTCTCGACGGTGATATTGATGATACTGAAAGAACCGTTGAAAAGGTACGAAAACTACCTGCGACAGGCGAACGGCGTCCATGTCAGGTACCTGGATGTCGTGGGAATGCCTTCTACGACTTATGAGTTCCGCTACTCATTTATCATTCCTGTGTTGATGTTCTTCCCCGCTTTTGTAGCAGGCAGTATGGTGATCGACTCGATATCCGAGGAACTGGAGAATCGCACGCTGGAAACGCTCTGGTCAGCACCGTTATCTTTGAATCTGGTGTTCGGGGCGAAGATCACAGCGGCCCTCGTTCTCGCCGTGGCACAGTGCGCTTTGTGGTCGGTGTTGCTGCGTTTCAATCGCGTGTCCATACAAAACCTGGGTCTGGTACTGCTACTCGCTGCGGTGATCGCGGCCATAATCAGTGTGGTATCGGCGTTCGCCTCGGTATACTTCAAGGACCGGGAGCGATCGCAATTCATGTATTCCCTTTTCGTCTCGATCTCAGCCGGCATAAGTTATTTCTTCGACTTCTCGCCCATCGCGTTGATGACCCGGCTGTCCACGGGCGACTATTATACCGGCATTGCAGATGTTGCTATGTATGTAGTCCTGCTATTGGTGCTTCTTGCAGGATTCTTTTACGCGGCGAGAAGGCTGATCGCTGTGCCAGGTTGATGTTCGCCTGGGCTCGGTCGGGAGACCTTCGCCCAACGTCTTTAGTCTCCAGGAGATCGCAGGTATCAATCAGCATCTCTGGCGCGATCTGACGTTTCCGATAGAACGCAGCGGAAACCAGCCTCGAGGCTGGTGGCTGTCCGGTTGCCATTGTAGCGGCTGGCGCAGCGGACGCCCCAGCGATTGGTGGACCACGAGCCGCTTCGTAGCCCCTTAACTGCCCCTGATGCCGGGCCATAGGGGTCCTGGGAGACGGAGGAGCGGGCGTAGTAGTCCTCGCTGTACCAGTCGGCCACCCACTCCAACACGTTTCCTGCCATGTCCGCGCAGCCATAGGGACTGTCCCCGGCCGGGCTGTAAGTCCCTACTGGCGTCGTGTCCCCTTTGTCTCCTTCCTTCGTGTTGCATTTCCGCCTATCCCACTCGTTTCCCCAGGGGTACACCCGCCCCTTGGTACCTCGGGCTGCCTTTTCCCATTGGGCCTCCGTCGGCAGCCGGTATGGCTTACCCGTCATCTCCGCCAGCCAGCGGCAGTAGGTCAGTGCGTCCCACCAACTCACGTTCACCACCGGGTGGTTCTCCTTCCCCTCTGGAGGGCGACTCCCTGCCCAGTGCTCCGGGGGCCGGCGCCCGGTAGCCTTCACGAAGGCGGCATATTGGGCGTTGGTCGCCGGATACTTGCCGATCCAGTACTCTGACAGGTATATCCGGCGCTGGGGCTTCTCGGATGCCAGGGCTCTTCTGTCATGTCCTTTACTGCCTCTGGGGAACTCGCCGGCCGGGATGTGCACCATCTCCGGTTCCAGGGAAAAGCGTGCCCGCAACAGCACCGGCAACTCCGCCATTCCTGCATTGGAAACCACGTGACAGAACTGGCGTTGGTCTCCTGGTCTTAACGTGGTCGTTGACAGGCGGATCAATTGCGTCTCTCCGGCCCGACAGCGGAAGGCGGCCGGTTCGACGGTCAGCCAGTCGGCCTCCGTGGTCACTGCGCCGGTCAGCACTCCAGGTCCGGTGTTGCACACTGTCAGTTCAGCGCTTTTTTTTGCCCCAGGCTGGGCGAGATCTATAGTGCCCATGTCTATCTGTGCTGGCTTCACCTCCAAACGAGGAGACAGCACCCGCATTTGAACACCTAGAACGGTGTGTCCACCGTTGCTTTCTACTACCAGCGCCCAGGCATGGGCTGCATCGCCCGGTGGGAGTGCCTGCGAATCGGCGTTCACCGCTATCTGGATGCTATTCCCGGCCGGCACCTTAAACTGCTCTGGCGACGCTGTCAACCAGGGCGCCCGGCAGCGCACTCTGCCGATCAGATAGCCCCGGCCGCTGTTGCGGAGGGTGAGCATCATCTGGACAGTCTCTCCCTGGCCCACCGTGCCAAAATTGAGCGTGGAGACGTTCACCTGCAATGCGGCTGGCAGGATCTCCACCTGGACTGCCAGGTGTTGGTCTCCGCCTATGCTGCGGATCTGGATGCCATCCGGGGACTGAATCCGGCCGGCTGGCAGGCCGCTCAGGTCCGGTTTCACCGTTACCGTACAGGATTCTCCCGCCGCGCAGCCAAGCCATTCAGGCGTGGCTTTGAGCCACGGCACTCGGTACACAACGTTGCCAAAGAGGTAGCCTCGCCCCTTGTTGGTGATGGATAGGGTTACCGGTGGCCCGGTTTCCCCCACCCCCACCGTTGGCAGGTCCAACCTTTTTGGGGTGATATCCATGACAGGCAGGACCGCTCCCAACGACTCCAGGAACTCTTCCAGGCCCGCGTTGCGGACAAGGTCGTCGCCATTCTGGACCCGATGGAGGATGGCCTCGGCTCGAGCAGCAATCAACTCTAGTTCGTCTGCCAGGCCGTGTTGGAGGGCATCCCGTAAGCGGTTCACGCCGTCGCGCAGCCAATCGGTGATGTAGCCCTTGGTAAAATGGTTCACTGCCCGGTCCCAGTCCGCGTCGCATAGCGCTGGCAGGTCGGTGGGACTGGTGGCAATGTGTTCAGGAGACATGGTATAAGGTTTCAGCCAGTTGGTGCCGGACAGGGCAGCGAGTGGCGACGGAGACGACCGCGGAGAGGCAGAGAATACGGTGGCTGACTGTTCTGTCGGGTCGGTGACTGTAGGAGCGGTCCTTGTGCCCGCCATATCAGTGTCTGGGACAGACTCTTCGACCGCAACCTGGTTCAACTGTTTGGCGAACTCGTCGGCTGTTTGGTAGCGGTTGTCTGGGTCCTTGGCCATCGCTTTTAAGATGATTCTATCAACGTCTGGCGGCAGAGCCGGGTTGAGTTGGCTGGCGATGGGAATCGGGTCGTTTATGTGTTTAAGGAGAACCGCCATCGCCGTGTCCGCATCGTACGGAAGTTGGCCTGTCACCATCTGAAAGAACATGGCCCCCAGTGAATAGATGTCGCTACGTGTATCTCCTGGCTTTCCCAATCCTTGTTCGGGTGATATGTAGTAAGGTGTGCCAAGTATCGCTCCTGTAGTGGTATACTTGGGATCGCTCAGAATCTTGGCGATGCCGAAATCCGTCAGGATCACCTGGTTTTCTCGATTGATCATGATATTAGATGGTTTGATGTCCCGGTGGATCATGCCACGCTCGTGGGCATAGAAGAGCGCGGATGCCACGTCTCCAGCGATGCGGGTCACTTCATCTAACGGCATGATCTTATCGTCGTCTGCCAACTCTTGCAACTTGGCTTCCAGCGTATAGCCATCAATGAATTCCATGATCATGTAATAGTACACGCCGCCTGCGACGTCGAAGTCGTGCACCTGCACAATGTTGGGGTGGCGGAGCTGGGCAGCCGCCCTGGCTTCACGTTGGAACCGGCTTAGAAGGTCCTTGTCCTCAGCGAGAAAAGAGTGCAGGATCTTGATTGCAACGTACCGATCCAACGTTGGTTGATGGGCTTTGTAGACTTCAGCCATCGCCCCGCGTCCGAGGAGTTCCACTATCTGGTGTCTGCCTAATGTTTTGCCGATGAGCATGTCCATTACACTACCCTATACCAGCACACTACCATAACGCGGCCTCCAGCCGCAACCAACGTAGGACAAGATGGCATCTTGTCCAACAGGGTAATTCTATATACCAGCATAAACCAGAATCAGCGTGTCCAAGGTTTCACTTGCGTTACAGTATCGTTGCAGGGCCTATGATGACTTGTGGCGGCCGGTCACGCGCGGAGTGCCGGTCATTTCCCGATACACCGCCACCGTCTGTGCAGCGATCTGTACCTGGGTGAAGTGAGCCAGCACCCGCTCTCGCCCGCGCCGGGCCAGGTCCGCCCATGAGTCAGGGGCACCCATCAGATGCATCAGGTGCTCCCGCAGTGCCCCGGCGTCGCCTTCGGGAAAGATCAGGCCAGCATCGTCCACCACGTTAGGGATCTCGCCACAGTCGGAGCCGATGACCGGTACGCCGCAGGCCATCGCCTCAATCAGCACCCGCCCAAACTGCTCGACCCAGTTGGGTCGGGAGCGTGAGGGAACTACCAGCGCATCCAACTCCCGATAGAAGGTCGGCATACGCAGAGAGGGGACAACCCCCTCGAAGAAAACCCGGTCGACCACCCCCAGGCGACGAGCAAGTACCTCCAACCGATCCCGCTCTGGACCCGCTCCCACGATAGCCAGCCGCCACACGCCTGGCAACCTGGCTACTGCCTCCAGCAGCAGATCCACTCCTTTCTCCGGTACCAACCGCCCCACGTACCCGATGACGAAGCCACGGGCGGAGTCCCGCTGGCCGGAACCCGGGGCGAAAATGCCGGGGTCCACGCCGAACTGTGGGATGATCGCCAGTGGGCCGGTGTAGCCTTTCTCGCGCCAGACTGCTGCTGCCCCCTGGCTACCCGCGATACCGTAATCGGCGTGGCGCAGATTATAACATTCAATGAACCGGAAGGGAAGTGGATAGCGCCGGTTCAGGTTTTGCCAGGTGAACCACAGCGTGCGGGCACCAGCGCACTTGGCCAACCGAAGCGCGTGGAAGGTGGCAAGGTTGTAGGGTTCTTCGTCTACGTGTACGATGTCGGGGGCGAAGGCGTTCAGCCGCCGTCCCAGGTGGGGATAAAAGTGCAGATGGAAACTGCTGTCGAACGCGATGGGCTCGACGACCAGTTCGTAACCAGAGGTGTGGGCGCGCTCCAGCCGTATCACGCGGCTGCCATCGTGCCACGATGGCGGCACGACGACGATCAGCTCGACGTCTGGGAAGCGGGCGATTTCCTCCAGTTTGCGCTGGTAGGCACCCACCAGACAGGCTTTAGATACCATCAAGACACGCATAGGCACTCCATTACGTCAACTTCATGAGGTTTGACCAAGCCCCTGCATTGTGCTATAATTTGCTTGCTTTGGCAAGTTCGGCAGGTGGTGAGGTTCTACCAGGCCGCTGGCGCAGGTGGGCGGGAGAATGGACTCTGATCGCAGGCGTGACGGCGCTGGCGGTGGTGTTGCGTGTCTTTGCTCTGGGGGAAATCCCACCAGGGCTCTACCACGACGAAGCATTCAACGGCCTGGATGCCATGAGCGTTCGTGTTTTCATGGGCCAGTGGCCGGTCTACTTCGCGGCCAATCGTGGCCGCGAACCATTGTTTATCTACCTCATCGCCGCTACGGTGGGCTTGCTGGGTCGCACGCCGGGCGCACTGCGCCTGGCAGCGGTCACTTGTGGCACCTTGACAATCCCTGCCACCTACCTGATGGCCCGTGTCTGGTTCAATCGGCGCGTGGCCCTGTTGAGCGCGGCGGTATTGGCGACCACGTTGTGGCATGTGCACCTCAGCCGCATCGGGTTTCGTGCTGTAACGTTGCCGCTGACCACGGCGCTGGCGCTCTGGCTGGGCGCGCGAGCCTACCGCTCGTGCCACTGGCGCGACTGGCTGCTGGCCGGGCTGCTATATGGCCTTTGTTTCTACGCCTACATGCCGGCCCGTCTCACGCCTGTCGTGCTGGCTGCCTTCGGCCTCTACCTGTTGTCCACCGGACGGGGGCGCCGGCTGTGGCCGGGGACTGTGTGGTTTGTGGCTGGAACGCTGGTGGTACTGGCTCCGTTGATCATCTACGCTGTAGGCCATTGGGATGTGGTGATGGGGCGGCCTGGGCAGGTCTCGGTCCTCAATCCGCTCATCAACGGTGGTGATCTGTGGGGCACGCTGGGCCGCCAGTTAGTCAGCACGCTGGGGATGTTCTTTGTGCGTGGAGACACCATCCCACGTCACAATCTGCCAGGGCGACCGGTCTTCGACCCGCTGCTGGGGGCAGTGATGGTATGGGGGCTGGCGCGGGCGGCGCTGCGTGCGCGACGGGAGACCGCTCCGGCCTTAACTCTGATCTGGGTGGGGTTGATGCTGCTGCCCACCTGGCTGTCCGAGGATGCGCCGCACTTCCTGCGGGCAGTGGGTGTGTGGCCTTTGCTGGCCGTCTTTCCCGCGCTGGGGCTGGATGCGGTGATGGCCTGGCTGGGGCAGCAAGGGAGTGATGGATGGGCGGTGGTGATGGCCTGTGTGACTCTGGCTGTTGGTACGGTCGCTACTGGCTGGGACTACTTCGTCCGGTACGGGGCTGCTCCGCAGACTGCCTATGCCTTCGAGAGTGCCGCTACTGAGCTTGCCGCTGAGGTCAATCGGTTCGTCGGCGTTGGATGGGATGGGAGTGGCCTGGTAGCGTGTGGGGGTAATCCCAGACCCGGACAGTTGGTCTACGTGGACAGCCGGCTGTGGGACGAGTGGGAGGCTATTCCCTTCCTCGTGCCGGAGACTGGAAGGGTGACCAGGCTCAAGGCGGGGGCGGCACTTCCCCCTCAAGGTGGGGGACAGGAGGGAGAGGTATTGCTCCTGCTCTGGCCCTATGATGGAGTGGAGCGTTTCCTGGACCTGTTGCCACGTGATGCACGCATTGAGGCGCATACGGGACCATTGACGCGGGGCGATCTAGAAGATGTCTCTTACACAGCCTACGTTGCCTACACCGCTGACCCGGGATTGGTGCGGCCAGCGGGCTACCTGGCTCGCTTTGGTGAGAGCATCGCGCTGGTCGATTATGCGATCGAGACGCATGACCAGGCGTGGCATGTACGGTTGGAGTGGGAGGCGCTGGCGCCCCCTGTAGAGAACTACACCGTCTTTGTTCACCTGCGCGACGGTGACCGGACGGTGACACAGGACGATGGAGAGCCGGCGGGAGGGTATTACCCCACGGGGCTGTGGCGCGTCGGAGACGTGGTTGTGGACCCCCACGTGCTGATGCCATCCGAAGATTGGGAGCACGAGCCCCGAATCGCTGTGGGGCTGTACGTCTGGCCGACGATGGAACGTCTGGAGGCAGCGACCTCGTCCGGGGAACCTTTGGGAGACGAGTTGGTGTTGCCCATAGTCAATGAACAATGAAGCAATGAGAAGCAATGAAAACATTCGGTCAGCGCAATCCATTGTGCCGTTGTTCATTGCCAATTGTCGCATTGTTCATTCTTGAGGGAGGGATTTGATGATTCAGAAGCGCACGTTGATCGGCATCTTGTTGGTGGCCGTGCTACTGGGGATGGTGCCGGCCTTGTCCCTGGCCGTGCCTGATCTCTTGCGACCAATGCAGGAAGGGACGAACCTGTCGAAGAACCCGGGGTTCGAGGGGATCACCTGCCGGCCCGATTCTGAGGCTGGGTGGTGTCTGGACAACTGGACGCATGATGTTCACGATGGATCCTTTCACGACAACATCTTCACCCCGCAGGGATGGGTGACGTGGTGGCGCAAGGGGGGTGAGTATGGCCAGCCCGAGGTCAAGACTATTCCCAATGCGGACGATTTCGCCGGAGAGCTGCCGCGCATCCGCAGCGGCAACTACGCGGTGCTCCTCTTCAACATGTGGCGCCTCCAGGATGTGGGACTCTACCAGGTCGTGACTGGCCTGGAGCCCGGTGCAACAGTGCAATTTTCGGCCTATGCACATGGGTGGAGTTGTGACAACGACGAAAACTTGGGCTATTCTTGCAGTGACCCCTGGAATCAGTGGTTCCAGGTCGGCATTGAGCCCAATGGCGTAGCGGATCCGTTTTCGCCGAGCGTTGCCTGGAGCGCAGATCAACTGTCAGCCGATCATTACAGCCTCATCGGTCCAATCTCCGCTCAGGTGGGAGCAGGGGGCAGTGTGTGTGTTTTCCTGCGTTCCCAGACCAAGTGGGGCTATAAATTCCAGGACGCCTACTGGGACGACGCCAGCCTGGTGATGACTGCATCGGGTTCTACTCCGACGCCGACTGTTCCGCCACCCCCGCCGACCCCGACATCTGGGCCTTCCCCCACCCCGCATGCCACGCCTACTCCGCGCCCGGACGGCGCGACAGTGCATATCGTCGAGGCGGGCGATACGCTTTTCGGCATCGCGCTGATGTATGACGTGGACACGGATCAACTTCGCTCACTCAACGCCGGCTCCCTTGGTCCCAACGACTTGCTCAGCATAGGCCAGGAACTGGTGATCTCTCTGTCGAGCCAGATGCTCACGCCGACGCCGCTGCCTACGCCCGCCGCACTTGAGCCGACCCCCGTGCCAGGTAGCCCCGTGACAGAGGGAGAAGGGGAAAGTGCTGGGGGCGCTTCCATCTGCGTGCTGGCCTATCACGACCGGAATGGCGACACTTTCCGGGACGAAGGGACGGAGGAACTGCTACCTAACGTGGAGTTTACTGTTGCCGATGCCTCTGGCGTGTTGGATCGGTACACCTCAGATGGCATCAGCGAACCCTATTGCTTCACCGGGTTGGCCCCAGGGGCCTATCGGGTGCTCCAGAATTCGCCCCCAGGCTACGAGCCCAGTGGCCCGGTCGAGTGGCCTGTTGCACTGGCGGAAGCGACCAGCCTTGACCTACAGTTTGGCAACGTGCGGAGTGAGGACCCGGCAGCCCCCGGTGATACGACTGAACCCACGCCAGGGAACGGAGATGGCGAAGAACCGGCCGGTGGCTCGACCTTCAGCCGCATCTTCGCGACTGTCGCTAAGATCAGCGGCATACTGGTGCTGATCCTGGCCGCAGGGGTGGCGGTGCTCTTCGTCCTCAACCGCCGGAGGATGTGAGGCGTGAAACGTGAAGCGTGAGGCGTGAAACGTGAAATGTGAAGCGTGAAGCGTGAAGCGTGAAGCGTGAAGCGTGAAGCGTGAAGCGTGAAACGTGAAACGTGAAACGTGAAACGTGAAACGTAGAGAGATGCACTCACGGAGCGTCGATTGGAGGGGCATTGTGCCTCTGGCGACGCTCCTGTTTTTGACGCTGATCGCGGCTGGGCCGCTGTGGGGACCCGGACTGCTGAATACCCGGGGGGGCGGCGATAGTCCTTTCCTTTTGTTGCGCACCCACCAACTGGCGACCAATCTGCGGGCTGGCGTTTTTCCAGTCCGCTGGATGCCCGACGCTGCCTATGGTCTGGGATATCCTTTTTTCAATTACTACGCGGCGCTGCCGTACTATCTGGCTGCGGGATTCACGCTCGTCGGCCTGGACATTCTCAGTGCTATCAAACTCACCCAGACGCTTTTTTTCGCGATGGCGGCGCTGGGGATGTACGGCTGGGCGCGGCGAGTGCTGCACAGCCGGCCTGGTGGGTGGTTGGCCGCCGTCGCCTACACCCTGGCCCCCTTCCATCTGGTCAACGTCTATGTGCGCGGCGACTCGCTCTCCGAATTCGCCGCCTTCTCCTTCTACCCGCTCATCCTGTGGGGCCTGGACCGTCTGGCGGCGCGTCCATCTCTCCGTCGCACGCTTCCCCCCGCCCTGGCTTACGCGGGCCTGATTCTCACCCACAACATCTCCGCTCTTATCTTCACCCTATTTATCCTGCTCTACGTGACGTTCCACGTTTCACGTCTCATGCTTCACGTTTCACGTTTCACGTCTCACGTCTCGCGCTTCACACCTGGCAAGCCATTGTTCATTGTTTCATTGGCATCTTCTCAAAAACTCGGGGAAAGAAACCGGGTTTTTTCTGAAAAACCCGGTTTCTCATCTGTCAAACCCCAGTTTATTGAGAAAGTACTCTCATTGTTCATTGTTGCATTGTTCATCGGACTCTTGCTTTCGGCCTGGTACTGGCTCCCCGCCCTGGCCGAGATGGGCTACGCTCAACTGACCGCCCAGACCACTGGCTACTTCTTCTACGGTAACCACTTTCGGGGAGCAGACCTGGTGCAACCGAGTCTTGTTTTCAACTATGCCATCACCCCCGGTGGCCCGCTCCCCTTCTCGATGGGTTTGGTGCAAGCGGCGCTGGCGCTGGCAGGGGGACTCGTCTTCGTCATCGGGTGGGCGCGTTCGTTACGCGCAACGCGTAACGTGCAATTCGCAATTCCTCAGATGGTCTTCGCACTTACTGGCCTGGCCTTCAGCACCTTGCTCGTCACGTCTCTTTCCCGTCCGTTGTGGGATCACCTGCCATTGCTGCCGATGGTGCAGTTCCCCTGGCGCTTCCTCTCGGTACAGGCGCTTTTCACTGCGCTGCTCGCCGGCGCGCTCCCCTCCCTTGCGTTCCCCCCATTGGGGGGGAAAGAGGGGGCATCCCCCTTGATGGGCGGTAGAGTGGCGGCGTCCCCCCCAATGGGGGCTCCCCCCCTTACATCCCCCCCAATGGGGGCTCCCCCCCTTACATCCCCCCCAATGGGGGTTCCCCCCCTTACATCCCCCCCATTGGGGGTTCCCCCCCTTACATCCCCCCCATTGGGGGGGAAAGAGGGGGGGCACTGGCGGTGGGCCGTCGCTGCTATCCTGGCGGGCCTCCTGGTCACGGTGGGACTCGTCGGCCTGCGGCCCGAGTACCTGTCCATCACCGCCGAGGAGGTCACCATTGAACGTCTGCAACTGTACGAGCTCTTTACCGGCAACATCGGCTCGACCATCCGCTATGAGTACCTGCCCCGCTGGGTGGTGCCGCGCCCCTATACCAGCCTGGCCCTACTCGACCCCGACGCTTCTCCGCGGGCCATCCCGCTCAGCGGGGAACTGGTGAGCGCGGAAGAAATCGCGCACGAGCCGACGCGTCGCGTCTGGATAGTCGAAGCCATTGGCGCAGGAGGTGCGGAGGTGGCCTTCCCACTTTACTACTGGCCCGGCTGGCGGGCGACGGTGGACGGCGTGCCCGTCGAAACGAAGCCCGCACCCGACTCGGGCTACCTCACGCTGGACGTCCCTGCCGGGCGACACGCGATCGTGGCGTGGCTGGGCCGCACACCACTGCGTGTTATCGCCGAAGGGATGTCGTTGGTCACAGCGTTGGCGTTGCTGATAGTCGTCATTGCGTCCAGGCGCGAAATCTCAAGGCCCAAACCCCAAACCCCAAACTGGCCATTAGTCATTTGTCATTTATCATTTGTCATTTCACTCGTTTTACTCGTCACCTTCAGCCCACGTGTAGCCCCCGCTGACGAAACCGATCTGACGATGGACTTCGAGAAGATGCCGTATTTGCACCACAACCCCGGCGGGATTGCCCTCGGTGGCTGGCCAGACCCGTCGTGGCTGGTGACCGGCTACCGCTACAGCGCCGACCGGCTGACCCCAGGGGACACGTTGTACGTGGCACTCGACTGGAGGGCGTGGCGAGAAGGAATCAGTGTGACACTGCGTCTGGTCTCTCCGGCGGCAGTTCGCCACGGCGAACTCCCCGCAATAACAGAGGCTACCACTCAATTGGGGCTGCAGGCCACGCCGCCCACCGTTTCGTGGACGGGCAGCACCACGATTGAACTGTCCATCCCCCGCGACGTGGCTCCGGGCCTGTACCTGATTTGCCTGGAGGAGAACGATGGAGCGGAGCAGGTCTACCTGCGGCCAGTGTGGGTGGGCGGATGGGAGATGGCTGTGGGGCAGCCTGCGGGCGGCATCTTTGCAGACAGCGCTGATGGCATGTTGCGGCTGTACGCCGTCGAAGCCGCACAACCCGCGCCTGATCGACTTGGTTTACGGCTCGATTGGTCCGCCGCCATGCCTGTCGCCGCCAACTACGGGCTTCGCCTGTGGCTGACCGATCCCGCCGGCAACGAGTGGGCACGCCTGGACACCCAGCCCGGCTACGGTTTCCTGCCCACTAGCCTGTGGCCGCCCGGTCGCCTCATCCACGACCGTTATACCCTCTCGCTCCCGGCAGGCACACCGCCTGGTGACGACTATATCCTCACTGTGAGCCTCTATCGTGTGGCGACGTGGGAGACCGTGGGAGAATTCGTCGTCCCGGTCTCACTGCATCGGGTTACCCGGCGTTCCAACGCGCCGGTCATCGCTCGCTTCGGGAACGAACTGGCGCTGAGCCGGCTGGAGGTGCCGAAGCGCGTGCACCAGGGGGAGACGCTGCAATTGACGGCATACTGGTTGGCCGTGGGGCAGCCCTCGGCGGACTACGTCGTTGAGTACCGGTTGGGGACGGCTGGAAACGCGGAGCCTATGAGCGCCACCTTGCCATTGGTCCCCGGCTCCCCGCCGACCGCCTGGCCTGTCGGGGCATGGGTGGCTGGCCGCGCTGCACTGTCTATCCCGCCCACCGCTCCTCCTGGCGATTATTCCCTCCTGCTCGTGCTGCACGATCCCACCAGCGGTGCGTCGATGGGCACTTACACACATTCTCAGCCGGTGCGCGTGCGTGAGCGTGAGCGGAGATGGGAACTGCCGCCGCTGCAGCGGGAAGTGGGAGCCCGCTTCGGCGGGATGATCGAACTGGCGGGGTATGACCTGGAACAAGAGGGTGGCGCTCTACGGCTGACACTTCATTGGCGGGCACTGGCCGTACCCGACCGGCATTACATGCTCTTCGTTCACCTGGCCGATCCGGCCACTGGCTGGCCCGTGGCACAGATGGACACGATGCCTCGTGGGTTTACCTATCCCACCGGTGTGTGGGCCCCTGGCGAGGTTGTCTCCGACGAGGTGGTGCTTTCACTGGAGGGGGTGCCGGCCGGGCAGTACGACCTGGCCGTTGGCTGGTACGAGCCCGAGACGAGCCAGCGCCTCCCAGCAATCGACAGGGTGGGCAATCCACTGCCCGACGACCGCCTGATCCTCCCTGATGGTGTCACGCTGCCCTGACGCGTATCTGGGATTAGTACGCATTCAACGCCCTGAAGAGGTTGAAGAACGTACGGATCAGGATCTTGATGTCCAGAAATAGCGACCAGTTCTCAATGTACCACAGGTCGTACTTGGTGCGCTCGGCAATGGAGGTATCGCCGCGCAAGCCATTGACCTGTGCCCAGCCGGTCATACCGGCTTTCTCCCAGTGGCGGTCCATGTAGCGCGGGATGGAGCGGCGGAACTGGTTGACGTAAACCGGGCGCTCCGGCCGCGGCCCCACCAGGCTCATTTCCCCAAGCAGCACGTTGATCAGTTGAGGTAATTCGTCCACATTGATGTGGCGGATGATGCGACCCAGCCGGGTGACGCGAGGATCGTTCTCTACCGTCCAGCCAGGGCCGGGAGCCTCGGCGTCCTGCCGCATAGAGCGGAACTTCAGCATAAGGAAGAGCCGGCCATCGAGCCCCATTCGCTCCTGGGCGTAGAACACCGGCCCGCGCGAGTCCAGTTTGATCAGTGCCGCCATCAGCATCATCAGCGGGGAGATCAGAACCAGCCCACAGGTGCCCCCGACGATGTCCGTCAGCCGCTTGGCTGTGCGCCGCCAGCCGCGCAGCGCGATGTTGCGCACGGTCAACAGCGGCAAGCCCCCCAGATCATCGATGCTCACCTGGCTGGCCATAATCTGGAACACATCGGGGAAGACCTTGATCGTCACCTTGTCCCGCTCACATTCCGAAATCAGCATCAGGATTTCCTGATGGGTTGCCTCTGGCAAGGCGATGATGACCTCGTTGATTTGGTGCTTGCTAATGATGGGCGCCAGGTCACCAGCGTGACCGAGGACCGACGCGCCCAACGGAACTTCATTCGAGCCGTTGACGGTGACGAAGCCGGCCACCTCGTACCCCAGCCCGGGATTCGATTGGATTTTCTGGAAGATCATCCGCCCCACATCGCCAGTACCGACGATGAGCACCCGGTCTCGCCCCCAACCCAGCCTCCGTAGTCCCGTCCGGATGCGTGCGTGCATCGCCCTGCCAGCAGTGATGAAGACGACGGTAAGCATCCAGCCGTAGAAGATCATCCCCCGTGAGTAGTTTAGTTCCAGAGGGCTGTTCTTGAAAAGCAATGAGGAGAGTGCTAGCCCCATCAGCGTGGCCACCGTGGTGGACGCAAAGATGGAATAGAGCTCATCAATGCGCGAGGGCACACGGGCCAGGTGGTACAGGTGAGAGAAGATGAACACCCCCACGATGGACGCAATGTGGGTCAGCACGATGCCAATGTAGGCAGAGAAACTCCCCATGTTCTGAGCAGCGTCCGGCCAGGCGAGCCAGCGGCGTATCCAGTAGGCCAGGAAGAAGGCCAGGCCGGCCATTGCCGCGTCGGTGAGGGCCAATGTGAGCACAAAGATGATCTGGGTCTGTGTCTTCGATTTCACGGTGTCTCCTCCGGTCGTTGTCTCGGGGCTCGGTCGGGAGACCTTCGCCCAACGGCAAGCCGCCACTGCTCAAACCCCTGCCGCAGCGAGATGGTGCTGGCAATGAGTGCGTGGAGCCACCAGCGAGTCTGTGCGGCGTAGTGCTTCCGGTAGAAGATGCCCATCGCGCGGTAGAACTCGATCTGCGCCCTCGGGTTTTGACGGGTGGACGCCCGCTTAATGTGCAATACCGTCACGACCGGGTTGTAGTAGACTGTCCAGCCGGCCGCCTTGATGCGGTAGGCCCAGTCCAAGTCCTCGCCGTACATGAAAAACTGCCCGTCCATCAGGCCAGCCTGGGCGATAGCAAGAGCCCGCACCAGCATAAACGCACCCACGACAGAATCTACCTCGGTGATCTGATCGGGGTCGAGGTAGGTGAGGTTATAGCGGCCAAAGCGCTGGCTGTGGGGGAAGAGGCGCGAGAGGCCCGTCAGTCGGTAAAAGGAGACTTCCGGCGTGGGGAATGAACGCCGGCAGGCCAGGTCGAGCGATCCGTCGGGAAGCACCAGTTTGGGGCCAGCAATGCCAGCGTCGGGATGCTCGGCCATGAAGTCCAACATCCGTGCCAGCGCGTCCGGCAGCAGTTCGGTGTCTGGGTTCAAGAGCAGCGCGAAGGTTGGTGGGTTGGTGGGTTGTTGGTGGGTCGGTTGGTTGGTTGGCGGGTCGGTGAAGCCAAAGGCACGGAGGCCCCGGTTGTTGGCGCGGGGATAGCCGACGTTCTCCGCGTTGGCGATCAGGCGTGCTTGAGAGAACTCAGTAGCGACCATCCTGGCGCTGCCATCGGACGAGGCATTATCCACGACGCAGACTTCAAAGGTGAAATCGCCCTGACTGGCGTAGACCGAGCGCAGGCAGGTGCGCAGCAGGTCACGGGTGTTATAGTTGGTGATGACGATACCTAGATCGAGCATCGTTTTGTGCTAATCGGAGTCCGGGCGAATTCGGCATAAGCATAGCCGCCAATGTCACGTTGTGAAGTGGCATATCACGGTTTTGGAATACCGAGGTCTCTGCAAATCTTGGTCGCGAGTTTGTCCACTATTTCCGTATGACGAGGCACAGAGGTTGTCCTCCGGCTGACAGGATTCCAGTAAATTGAGTGGCGAGCGCCTTCGCGTAGCAATTCACAACCATGTTGTCTAAGATGCTTCAGCAATGCGCGACGCTTCATTACGCCGCCACAAACAATTCTTCACGGATAACAAGAGGACTCGTTGCCTCACGCCGCGCCAATTCCCGATTTGCCTCAATAACAAGTTGTATGGCCTCTTTCAAGTTCTCGCGCACTTCCTCTAGTGTCTTGCCCTGCGTATTCGCGCCCGGCAGTTCCTCAACATATCCAATCCACCAGTCGTCTACCTGCTCAAATACGGCTGTAAACCTGTTCTCCATTTCACTCTCCTTGACCAAACAGCAAAATTTCTCTTAACGCGACCGTTTTGTTAATTTGTACATCGGCATCCCTCTCTCAACATCGCCGCCAAGTAATACAGCAACTAACGCCTCGGTGGACGCCGCAATCCAATATCCAACTGTTCCCCCACAGAGGGATTTTCCCAGAAGCGATGTCACTCCGGGAGACGACGACATTCTAACACAAAGGCACAGGCTGGTCAAACAATGCTCACTCAGGGCGTGGCAGATGCCGCTCAACCCACGCCTCCACGTCTGCCAACACCCGTTCCTTGCCGACCTCGTTGAAGACCTCATGGTAGTAGTCCGCGTAGACTTGCCGCTTCTTGTCAGCAAGCGTCGTATTCTCGTAGAAGACGCGGCTGCCCTCCGGTGGGCACAGTCGGTCGGCGCTGCCGTGCACGATCAGGCACGGAATCTCCATCTCGGCGGCGTGTGCCTGCGTCCACTCCGTCGCCTGGGTGAGTTCGGTGCTCAAGCGCGGGGTGCCCAGGCTGTGCACCAGTGGATCGTTGACGTAGGCTTCGACGACGGCCGGATCGCGGGAGATGGTCGTGGCGTCTAGTTTGGTGTTGAGCGTGAGTCGAGGCAGGACACCTGACAGTACCTTGCTCAGCGCCATCAGGAGCGGGGAAACGCCGGCCTGGGCCAGCAATGGTCCGGATGCGATCACGCCGGCCAGTCCCTCTGGGTGGTGTAGCACGTACTCCAGGACGATCAGCCCGCCCATGCTGTGTCCCAGCAGGGAGATGACTTGGCCCGGTTCCTGCTCGCGCACGAGTTCCAGGAATGACTTCACGTCTCCGCGAAACTCGGCCCACTCGTTGATGTAGCCGCGTGGGCCAGGCGAGCGACCGTGGCCCCGAAGGTCGAAGGCGTAGACGGCGTACCCTTTGGGCACGAACCAGTCCACCACGTTACCGTAACGGTCGCTATGCTCGCCAAAGCCATGGACGATGGCCAGGGTGGCCTTCGGTTCTCCTTCCGGTCGCCAGCGCTGGTAGTAGAGTTCCAGCTCCCCGAAACCGCTGAATGTGCTTTCGCTGTGGTTCACTTCTTCTGCTCCTTATCTGACCGGGTAATACCTCGTCCTCCGCCGCCCTGGGCAGGCCGATTATGGATCGACCTGGAGCATTTCTTAAGCATCGGACTGTCTGATTATAGCACGTTCATTCCCAGCGGGGAACTGAGAGGCGGGGGTGGTAGTGAAGTCGCCTTGACGGGCAGGCCGTTTTGGTCTACAATGCCCCCCACGACGGGAGGTGAACTTATGCGTATCGCCATCGGCGCTGACCACGGTGGCTACGAATTGAAGCAGCAAATCGCCGAGTTCCTCGTTGCCCAGGGTCATCAGGTGCAGGACTTTGGCACGCATAATCCGAAGACAGTAGACTATCCCGACTTCGCCGCTCCGCTGGCCCGCGCTGTGGCCGCTGGAGAGTTCGAGTGCGGCATTCTCATCTGCGGCACGGGAATCGGTATGAGCATCACTGCCAACAAGGTGCACGGCGTCCGCGCCGCCGTATGTACCGACTGCTACATGGCCCGTATGAGCCGCCAGGACAACGATGCCAACCTCCTGTGCCTGGGCGGGCGTGTGCTCGGTCTCGGCCTGGCACTGGACATTGTGCAAGTCTTCCTCAGCAGCGAATTCACTGGAGGCCGCCACGCGCGACGCGTGGACAAGATCGGCAAACTGGAGGAACTGACGGGAAAGGAGTGACATTATGCGCAAAGGAGCGATCATCCCGGGCCTTTTTCTCATCCTGTTGGGCGTCTACTTTCTGCTGGACGCGCTGAACATCGGCATCCCCAGCCAGGACGTAATCTGGCCTGTCTTCCCCCTCGCTGGAGGTCTGGCATTCCTGGGCGGCTACATCTTCGGTGAGCGGCGTGACCCCGGCCTGGTTTTCATCGGCACTGCTGCCACACTCGTCGGCCTGTGGTTCTTTTTCATCACTCTGGGTCCGCTGGAGTACCGGGACCTGAGGACGTGGTGGCCCGTGTTTGTCCTCATCGGCAGCATCTCTTTCCTGGCCCAGTGGGCTGCGGCTCGCTTCCGCGATTGGGGCGCGTTCTTTCTAGCCCTGGTAGCATTCGTGGTAGGTGGTGCAGGGCTGGCCGTGACGCTGCGATTACTTGGCCCTGGGACACGCGCACTCCTGCCCAGGCTGTGGCCCGTCATCCTGATCCTGGTGGGTTTGATGGTGCTTATGCGCGCCTTGCTCGGTAGACGCTCGCAGTAGAATGCTGATCGGTATTGACGCCAGCCGCTCCGTCACTGCCCATCCAACCGGCACCGAGGTCTATTCTCAGCGTCTCATTCGAGCGCTGCTGGCGTTCGACAGTCGACATCGCTTCCGCCTCTACCTCCGCAGCCTGTCTCCAGCCGGCGTTTTCCCTGGTGCTGAACTCCGCGCCATCCCCTTCCCCTACCTGTGGACCCACCTGCGTCTCTCCTGGGAGATGGCGCGCTGTCCGCCAGACCTGCTCTTCGTCCCGGCCCATGTCCTGCCTCTCGTTCATCCACGTGCCAGCCTGGTCACTGTCCACGATCTGGGTTACTTATACTTCCCGAGAGCCCATCCCTGGCGTCAACGTTTGTACCTCGACCTCTCCACCCGCTGGAACGCGCGTGCCGCTGCACACGTCCTGGCCGACTCAGAGGCCACCAAGACTGACCTGGTGACCCGCTACGGCACCCCGCCGGAGAAGATCACCGTCGTTTACCCCGGTCGCGATGAGACACTTGCCCCGGTGCGCGACCTCGCCACGATCGAGGCGGTCAAAGCGCGCTACGGCATCGCTGGCGACTACTTCCTCTACCTGGGCACTCTCCAGCCGCGCAAGAACCTGGTTCGCCTCGTCACTGCCTTCGCTCACCTGGTCACCCAGTCACCCAGCCACCCAACCCCCCGACTCGTCCTGGCCGGAAAACGTGGCTGGCTCTACGGTGACCTTTTCACGAAGGTGCGCCATCTGGGTCTGGAGGGGCACGTGTGCTTCCCTGGCTACGTCTCCGACGAGGACAAGGCTGCCCTGCTGAGCGGGGCGTTCACTTTCGTCTTTCCGTCTCTGTACGAGGGTTTCGGCCTGCCGGTGCTGGAGGCCCAGGCCTGCGGCTGTCCTGTTATCACCAGTGCTACCTCAAGCCTGCCCGAGGTGGCCGGGGACGCGGCGCTTCTGGTGGATCCTGGCGATACCGGTGCCATCGCCGCTGCTATGCAGCGCGTCGTCGCCGATCCTGCTCTGCGGGAGACCCTGACCGGGCGCGGCTTTGCCAACGTGCGCCGTTTCTCTTGGACCGTTTGTGCCGAATCAGCCCTGAGCATTATTGAGCAGTTTGTGGTATAATCTGCCTGGCTTATGGAAGAGAATCCTCATTCCACTTCTTCGCGCCTGGCCTCTGGTGGCTTGATCCGTCTTCAGGCCCGTTTGACCGGTATGGCCACTTGGCTGGCCCCGGGGTGGGCGAGTTTGTGCGGTGTTGTTGCCTCTGGTGGCTTCGGTTGGCAGGGCCGGGACTGGCTGCGGCTTGCCTTGCTGATCGTGCTGGTGGACGGGGGATGGGGCACGTTGTGGGTGGCGATGGGAAGCACAAACTGGGCAACACCGCTGCGCCGCTGGCGCAACTGGTGCTTCGGTGAGCCAGTCATAATACTTCCCTACACACTCCCTGGCTCTTTTGGGGATCGTGCATCCCGCTGGCTGGGGCAACTACGCACCTGGTGGGGTGATGTTCTCTGGCCTGCCTGTGGCCCGGCACTCTCAGCGATCGCCGTCGCCTTGCCGGTGACAGCACTGCTGGGGGCACTGCTGGGTCCGGAGTTGCTGCTGTTGAGCGCGGCTGCTCTGGCTGTGATGCAATTGGGCCTGGCCTGGGAGGGAGGGCGGGGCTCCATCACACCAGAATGTGACGCTGTCGTCGCAGTGACTTTGCCCTGGCTTGCCGGGCACGCTGCCTTTGGGTCGCTGACGTTGAGTTCGACTGGGCTGGCGTTGGCTTTCGCGCTGGCCTGGGGGGCTGCATGGCGAGTCAGGTCACCTTTGGGGCGCGCGCTGGGAGTGGGTGCCCAGTTCTTGGCAGCGACGCTCTCTGTCGCCCTGCACCATCCTCTGGCAGCGGGGGGGTTGTTGTTGTTGCTTGCCCCGCAACTGGTGCTGCTTCCCTGGCTACGGCGTGGTCAGCCTGCCTCCTGGTATGTGCGGTACACCCGCCCCTGGCTGATGGTGGCGATGCTGGTTGCTGCCTGGACGCTGTAAACAATGGTCTGGATCGCGCTGGTACTGGGGCTCCTTGGCCTCGTACTGCTGGGGTTGTTGCTCTACTGGCAACTGATCGTCGCTGAGGGCACTTACCTGGGGCCGCGCGCCGTGGTGCTGCTCTACGATTGGTCGGCGCGGGCCTACGAGCGCATCAAGCAGTTCGACACCGGTGCTGAGCAGTGGTTCCTGGGTCTGCCGCTGGCCCGCGCACTGGAGTCGGTCCCCGCGCCTCTGGTGCTCGATGTGGCGACGGGCACCGGCCGGCTGTCCCGGGCGCTGCTGCGCCAGCCAGCCTTTCGCGGGCGGGTCATCGGACTTGATCTCTCGCGCCGTATGCTGCGCGAGGCGGTGCGGAGGACGGCGCAGTTTGCAGATCGGCTCACTTTCTTGTGGCAGGATGCCCGCTGGTTGCCTTTCGATGACGACACTTTCGACGGTGTGGTCTGCCTGGAGGCATTGGAGTTCACGCCCGACCCGCGAGCGGTGCTGGTGGAACTGGTGCGCGTTTTACGGCCCGGTGGGGTGTTGCTGGTGACCAATCGGATCGGGCGTGATGCGAGATTCCTGCCTGGGCGAGCCTTTCCTCGCGACAAGTTCGAGCACTTGCTGCGCGAGTTTCCCCTTGATGCGGTCAAGGTGCAGCCATGGCAGATGGACTATGACCTGGTGTGGGCGATCAAGGTCGGTGAGCCACAGGGTGGGTCCGTTCGGCCACTGCTGGAGATTTTGCACTGCCCGGTCTGCGGTGGCCGGCTGAACCGCGAGGTGCAGGCTTTCCGTTGCGCAGGCTGTGACTGCGTCTATCCAATCGCAGAGGACGGGGTGATTGAAATGGCAAGGGTGACGCGATGAGCCGGGATGCATAATCGGTTCTAACCACCCTACTGCTCGCTACCAACTGCCGCAATGGTTTGCGAAAGGAGCACACGATGTTTGGCACGTTCGAAGAAGCACAACGCTATGTGGAACAGAACGGTGTTCAGATGGTTGATCTTAAGTTCACTGATCTCTGGGGGCGCTGGCACCATCTCACGATCCCCCAGAGCCAGTTCACCCCGGCGCTGATGGAGGGTGGCGTTGGCTTCGATGGCTCCTCCGTCGGCCTGAAGTCGGTCAAGGCCGGCGACATGGTGCTGGTGCCCGATCTCTCTACTGGTTTCGATGATCCTTTCTGGGACATGCCCACCCTCAGTTTCATCTGCATCACGCTGGAGGCGGATACGAAGGTGGTCTTCCCCAACGATCCACGTAACATCGCTCGCCGTGCCGAGGATTACATGGTCGAGAGCGGCATCGTCGACCGGAGCCTGTGGGGGCCGGAGTTCGAGTTCTACGTCTTCGACAGTGTGACCTATGAAAATGAGATGAATCGCTCCGGGTACAGCGTCGAATCGGGCGAGGCTACCTGGCGCAGTGGCGCGGGGGGACATGGTCACTACATCCCGCTCCACGGCGGCTATCACGCTATCCCTCCCAAGGACACGCTCTATAACCTGCGCGCCGAGATGAGCCTGCACCTCCAGGCGATGGGGGTGCCGGTCAAGTACCACCATCACGAGGTAGGCGGGCCAGGTCAATGCGAAATCGAAACGCCGCTGATGGGTCTCCTGGATGCTGGCGATGTGACGATGATTGTCAAGTACGTCACCAAGATGGTCGCCCACCGGCACGGCCAGACAGTTACCTTTATGCCCAAGCCGCTCTACGGCGAGGCTGGGTCGGGGATGCACTTCCACCAACATCTGTTCAAGGACGATCGGAACGTGTTCTACGACCCCGCAGGCTATGGTCTGCTGAGCCAGACGGCGCTGTACTACATCGGTGGGCTGCTGCTCCACGGGCCAGCATTGCTGGCTTTCGTCAGTCCCAGCACCAACTCCTACCGGCGGCTCGTGTCTGGCTTCGAAGCCCCGGTCAACGCCTTTTTCTCCGTCGGCAACCGGAGCGCTGCCGTGCGCATCCCGCGCTATGCCACCCAACCCGATCAGGTGCGTCTCGAGTTCCGTCCACCGGATGCCACCTGCAACGTCTACCTGGCGCTGGCGGCGCAACTCCTGGCTGGGCTGGACGGTGTCCGGCGCCGGATTGATCCCACCGAGGCTGGCTTTGGCCCGATAGACGCCGACGTCTTCGCTTGGACGGATGAACAGCGAGCGGCTATCCGGCCGCTGCCTGCATCGCTCAAGGAGGCGCTGGATGCGCTGGCGGCGGATCGTGACTTCCTGTTGGCCGGGGATGTCTTCAGTGAAGATTTGATCGAGCGCTGGATTGCCTTCAAGATGGACGAGGAGTACTACCAGGTGCGCAACCGCCCGCATCCCTATGAGATGGAACTCTACTTTGACGTATGAGCGTTGACACCTGCCGGTTCTCGGACTATAATCAGGCCGCGTGAGGAAACGGAGAGGCTGAACCGCCAACGCCCATAGGCCAACGTACGTGAAACGTAGGAACGGAATTCGTTTTGTGTATTGCACTCTGCGCATCAGACATACCAAGGAGCATACTATGACTATCAAGTTCGGTACCGACGGCTGGCGCGCCGTCATCTCTGATACCTTTACCTTCGCCAACCTGCGGCTGGTGGCCCAGGCCATCGCCGACTACGTGCTGGAGGAGACCGGCAATGGTCAGCCTGAGGTTGTCGTCGGCTTCGACACCCGCTTCCTCTCTGATCGCTACGCGACTGAGGTGGCCCGCGTCATGGCTGGCAACTCCATCGTCTCCCACCTCACCCGCGCCGATGCTCCGACCCCAGCTATCTCTTACTCCGTTGTTCACAAAGGGGCTACTGCTGGTGTGATGATCACCGCCAGCCACAATGCGCCGCGCTACAACGGCGTCAAACTCAAGGCCGCCTTTGGCGGGGCGGCATTGCCGGAGCAGGTGGATCGCGTCGAGGCACACCTGGTGCGCAACCAGGAGATGGCTCGTGGGCCTAACGTGATGGACTATCAAGTGGCGCTGGATGAGGGGCTCATCCGCCGATTCGACCCGGCCTGGGCCTACTACGAGCATCTCAGTCAACTGGTAGACCTGGATGTGATCTCGGACGGCGAACTGCGGGTGGTGACCGACGCGATGTACGGATCGGGCCGTAAGTGCATCGCTGATATGTTGGCCCGCACCAGATGCCGGGTGCACGAAATCCGGGGCGAGATGAACCCTGGCTTTGGCGGCATTCACCCGGAGCCTATGGCCCACTACCTGAGCGCATTGGGAGCGGCCATGCAGTCCTACCACGCCGACCTGGGGCTGGCCACCGACGGAGACGGAGACCGCATCGGCGCGATGGACGCCCACGGGAACTTCGTGGACCCGCATCATATCTTCGCCTTGGCCCTCCGGTATCTGGTTGAGGAACGAGGATGGAGTGGGGCAGTCGTCAAGACCGTCTCAACCACTCGCATGGTGGACCGCCTGGCGGCGCGCTACAACCTACCGCTTTTGGAGACGCCCGTGGGCTTTGACTACATCGCCGACCACATGTTGAACAGCGATGTGCTCATCGGTGGGGAGGAGTCGGGCGGGATATGCATCAAGGGCCACATTCCAGAGGGAGATGGCGTGTTGATGGGACTGTTGCTGTTGGAGATCGTCTCTGTCGCCGGTGCGCCTCTGCATGAACTGGTGGCTGGCCTCCAGGCCGATGTTGGTCCGACCCATTATGCACGCCGCGACGTCCCACTTCGCCGCCCCATCGCCAAAGCGGAGATGGTCGCCCGGTTGACTGGAGACGTGCCAGCCTCTCTGGGTAGCCAGGAGATCGTTGAGGTGAAAACGCTGGATGGGGTCAAGTACTTGTTGGCTGACGACTCTTGGCTCCTGATCCGCCCCTCAGGAACCGAGCCGGTGCTGCGAGTCTACGCTGAAGCGCGCGAGCCGGGTATGGTCGAAGCACTGCTGGCCTACGGCGAGCAGGTGGCTGGCGGGTAGACTGGAGGTCCCCCGTGATGCGACCTTTCTTTCTTGCCATCGAAGGTGCCATCGGGGTAGGGAAGACAACGTTGGCCCGTCTATTGCAACCCCGCTTCAAAGCAGGCTTGCTGTTGGAGGCCTTTGAGGAGAATCCTTTCCTCTCCGACTTCTATGCCGATCGCGCCCGTTACGCCTTCCAGACCCAGATGTTTTTTCTACTGAGCCGCTACCGGCAACAACAGCAGGTACCGGCGCTTCTGGCGCATGGCCTTCTCATCGCAGATTATACCTTCGCCAAGGACAGCCTGTTTGCGCACCTGAATCTGGAAGGCGACGAGTTAGGAATGTACGAACGGTTATTTGGGCTCCTGGCCGACCGTGCGCCGGTGCCCGATCTCGTCATCTACCTGCGTGCCGATATCGACGTGCTGATGGCGCGCATCGCAACCCGTGATCGCATCTACGAACGAGAGATAAATCGCGCCTACATCGAAAGCCTGCGACAGGCCTACGAACGACACTACTCCACCTATACCCAAACCCCATTGCTGGCTATTGACACCGATAATCTGAACTACGTCCAGGATCCGAGCGCCCTGGCTTTCGTCGAGGGCCAGGTGCGGACGGCACTCGGACTCGGAGCCTACCAGAAGCCTCTACCCCAGATGGAACATATTGAGCCATTGGGAGCGCCAGCAATGCTGGCGGAGATGCCTGACGCCCCGTCGGGGTGGGACGCAGTGAGAGACTTTCTGCAGGTCAGCGAGGCGATGGGGCGAGTGGGATCCGCGCTGGCTGAGAGCGCAGTAGGGCGGTCAGGGGGCTCGGAGGCGGAACTGGAGGTGGCGCTCCAAGATGCAATAGCCCGGCTGCGGCGTCTGGCGTACGCAGTTGGAGTTGACCTGCAGGAGACGCAGTAGCAGGCGGAGAGAGCGTGTTGATATGAAGCGTTTCGTCGCCATTGCCGGCAGCATCGGGGTGGGCAAGTCCACCTTGACAGCACTCTTGAGCGAGCGGCTGAACTGGGAACCTTTTTTCGAGGCAGTCGACGACAATCCCTATCTGGCCGACTTCTATGAGGATATGCAGCGTTGGAGTTTTCACTCGCAGATCTACTTCCTTTCGCGTCGCCTACGTCACCATTGGAAGTTGCTCCGGTGCTCCAACTCGGTGATTCAAGATCGCACTGTCTACGAAGACGCCGAAATCTTTGCTCGTAATCTGTACCAGCAGGGGGCGATGGGCGAGCGAGATTACCGTAGTTACTGCGAACTGTACGAGGTGGTGATCACTGTTCTCCCTCCACCTGACCTGATTGTTTATCTGCGGGCCTCGGTTCCCACACTCCAGGAACGGATTCGTCACCGGGGCCGTTCGTACGAACAGCAAATTGCGACATCCTATCTGGAGCAGCTCAACGAACTATACGAGGAATGGATCGGTGGATTCTCTCTCTGTCCGGTGTTGAGTGTGCCCTCCGACGATCTCGACTTTGTACTGAACACAAGTCATCTGGAACTGATCAGGGACAAGATTCTTGAAAAACTGCAGGGGCGGGAGGAAGTTGTGTTCGACAACCAATGACAGACACCAAGTCCCGAATCCAAAATCCCAAATCCCGAAGGCCGGGCCAGGAGTTAGACAAGCGCCAGATTAATACTGTGTGGAAGCGGCTGCGTGAGCTTACCTTTCTTCATACCACCAGTCAGGTTCTTGCCGCTACGCTTGATCTGGATAGTGTGCTGGAATCTCTGATGTGCCAGGTGCGGGATTACTTTCAGGTGGAGGCCGCGTCCGTCGCTCTGTTGGATGGGGAAACGGGGGAAATGGTCTTTCGTGTCGCTGTCGGTGAGGCATCCGATGAGGTGGTCGGGATGCGCATGGCTCCCGGTGAGGGGGTTGTGGGTTGGGTGATACAGACCGGTGAGCCGGCGCTGGTGCCTGTGGCCCATGCCGACGAACGCTTCTACCCCGGCGTAGATGATGTCACTAGCTTCCACACGCGCACGATGCTGGCTGTCCCCATTAAGGCCAGAGGTCGTGCCATTGGTGTGATTGAGGCGCTCAACCCGGCTGCTGGCATCTTCGACAAGGACGCGCAGCGGCTGCTGCTTGCTGTGGCCGATCTGGCCGCCGCTGCTATCCGCAACGCCGAACTCTACGAGCGCGTGCGACAGGCCGAGCGTCGTTATGAGAGTCTCTTCAACGAAAGCACTGATCCCATCATTGTGCTGGATCTGGATGGGAGAGTCCTGAACCTCAACCAGCGGGCGGTGGGGATGTTGGGGCGGCCTCGCGAGCAATTGGTCGGTGCTGATGCCCGTGACTTATTCGAAGTATCATCAGAGGCGTATAGGGCTGCCTTGCGGCGACTTCGGGAAGGCGAGAGATTGAACCTGGAGATGAAGATCCAGTCCGGTGAGGAAGTCTGCATCCTGGAGACACACATGGCCAGGGTTGATTACGGCGGGCGGGAGGCCATCCAGTGGCTCGGGCACGACATCTCGGATCGAGTGGCGTTGGAGCAGATGCGCGAGGATTTGACGCACATGATCATCCACGACCTGCGTAATCCGTTAGGTAGCATCATGAGTAGCATGCAACTGATCCATACCGCCTTCGTCGAACACGACGATACGCTGCCGGTGATGCAACTGCTGCGCATTGCCATCCGCAGTGGACAAAAAATGTATCGGCTGATCGACTCGCTGCTGGACCTGGGCCGGTTGGAGTCTGGCGAGACGGAGTTGAAGAAAACCTTCGTGGGCCCCGAGTTGCTGGCTCATGAGGCAATCGAGCAGATCCAGCCCCTGGCGCTGAATAAGGAGCAGGCCTTGGCAGCACGTGTCGTCCCTGGCCTGCCCGAGGTATTTGCCGACCGTGACCTGATCCTACGTGTGTTGACTAACTTGCTGGAAAACGCAGTGAAGTTTACTTTGGAAGAAGGGCGTATCACACTCAGCATCGAACAGGCGGGAGAGGAAGTACTGTTTGCCATATCGGACACCGGCCTCGGTATCCCGCCGGAGCATCGTCAGCGTATCTTCGATCACTTCACGCGCCTGGAGAGCGCTGCAGGCATCAGGGGTACTGGCCTGGGGCTGGCGTTTTGTAAACTGGCTGTAGAGGCCCACGGGGGCCGCATTTGGGTAGAGAGCGAACCGGGCCACGGCGCGACTTTCTATTTCACTCTGCCTCTGGAGGTCGAATGACCGAGCGGTTGTACTATACAGACTCTTACTGCACTCACTTCTCCGCTCGCGTGGTCGAGCGTCTGACCTGGGAGGGCCACCCGGCCGTCGTGCTTGACCGCACTGCCTTCTACCCTGCCTCCGGCGGTCAGCCGGCTGACCGGGGAGCGCTGGGTGAGGTGAAGGTGCTTGACGTCGCTGTGCGAGAGAAGGATGGCGCGGTGCTCCATGTTCTGGAGCGCGCTTTGCCGGAAGCCGAGGTGGAGGGGATAGTGGATTGGACTTGCCGCTTCGATCACATGCAGCAGCACACAGGTCAGCACGTCCTCTCTGCTGCTTTTGAGCAAGTGTTGGATGCCGAAACTGTAGGGTTCCACCTGGGGGCGGAGGTGAGCACGGTGGACATCAACGTGGCCCGTCTGGACCCTGCAGTGGTGAGGCAGATCGAGGAACTGGCCAACCGGGTGGTCTGGGAGGACCGTGTTATCAACGTGCGCGTTGTCGCCCCAAGTGAACTGGCTGCGCTGCCCTTAAGGCGTCCGCCGGCCGTGGAGGGGGCGGTGCGTATCGTGGAGATTGCTGGCCCTTCAACAAGCCCAGGGCGTTGCTTTGACGTAAACCCCTGCGGTGGTACGCACCTCGCTCGCAGCGGCGAAATTGGCTTGATCAAGATCGTACGCCTCGACTACCGAGGGAACGAGACGCGAGTCGAGTTCCTGTGTGGTGACCGTGCCCTGCGCGACTACCAGGTCAAGGACGCGATGGTCAATCGGCTGACAGGCCTGCTGACCGTGGGCCACTGGGAATTGGATCGGGCTGTGGAGCGGCTGCGGGCTGAGGCCAAGCAACTGCGGCAGCACCTGCGCCAAGCGCGCAGGCGGTTGCTGGCGCTAGAGGCGACAGAACTGGCAGAAGCCGCCGTCACCCGTGGGCCGTGCCGCGTGGTGTGGCGGGTCTGGGAGCAGCGCGAACCGGAGGAGTTGCGTGCCCTGGCTCATGAGTTGGTGCAGCGCCCGAATCTGGTTGCTTTGCTGGTTGGCGTAGGCGAGCGGACGCATCTGTGTTTTGCGTGCGCTGAGGGTCTGGACCTGGACGTGGCACTGTTGCTACGGGAAGCCTGCGCGCAGTTGAGAGGCAAGGGGGGGGGACGGCCTCACCTGGCCCAGGGTAGTGCTCCGGCGACCGATACACCCTGTGTCGAAGCGGTACTTGTTGGCCTGCTGCCATCGCTGGGGTCACACAGTCACTAAAACGTCCAGCATTCATCGTTCAGCATCCTGAGCCTGTATGGAGGAACATCGTTCTTATGAAAGAGATTGCCCCCGATATTTATGCTTCAACCAAGTACCCCGGCGTAAACGTCGGCTTCATCCTCGCGCCAGCAGGGGTCATTGCTGTGGATGTCCCGACCTTGCCCCAGGACGCTCGTGCCTGGCGACAGCGGATTTTGGATGTCTCTGGAGGACCTATCCTGTACGTCGTGCTCACCGATACCCATCCCGATCGGCTGTTGAGCGCGGGGTTGCTGGAGGCCCCCATCGTCTCTGCACGGGGGGCTTATGATCGAGCGTCTGTCTACACCGAAGGTTTCTGGCGTGGTGTCATTGACAGTTGGACTCGCCGCTGTCCAGAGGCAGCCGATGACCTGGTTGGAGTGCGCATCGTGCTGCCTGAGGTCGTGTTTACTGGCCGCCTGACGCTGCATAAAGGGGGGATGGACGTGACGGTCGAGCACATCTCTGGTGCTGCTCCGGGTAGTGCCTGGGTTTACCTGCCTGAGCAGGACGTGCTCTTTGCAGGCGACACACTGGTTATGGAGACTCATCCCTTTCTGACCGCAACGTCGGGTAACAAAGCATGGCTGAACACACTGACGGCGCTCCGTCGTGCGTGTTTCTCGAACACCATTATCGTCCCTGGTCGCGGCCCCCTGTGTGATCAGAGCGCCACCCGCCCCCTCAGTGAGTATATCCGGCTAGCACGCCGGCGTGTGCGCTCGTTGCACGCGGCCGGGATGGCACGTGCGGATACGGCATCTCTGGTGGCCGAGATGTTGCCCCTCTTCCCTGTCTCCGATGGCGAGCGCGAGTTGGTCCAGCGCCGCATCAAGGTCGGGCTGGACCGATTGTACGAGGAACTCCGACCGGAGTGAGTGCTGGCGGTGGGTAAACTCTTTGTCCCTCCCAGATCCCGTACCCAGGCTGACTATGCCCGCGAGGCGCTGGATCAGGCCGAGCGATGTATGGCTAACTTGCGCGGGACCGGTACCCGGTCATTGGAATTGCTCCACCTGCTCGACCAGGCTGTCCAGGTATTGGCAGAACTTGAGGCGTCTGTATCCGTTGACACCGGTGTAGACGTGCGTGCCGAGCACGCCCGGTTCGAGGCGCTCCAGCGGCAACTCCGCCGCCGGCAAGGCCGTTTCCTGGCCGAGGTTAGCCCGGCGGTGCTCCGGGAGGAGCGGGCAGCCGTACAGCCGGATCGGGTGCGCTGGTGGTGGTTTCTGGACGAGGCGGTGGCCCGGCAGCGACTACGCCAACTGCGCCGTGGTCTGATCGGGACCCTGGCGGTGGCTCTTGTCCTGGCGGTCGCTTGGCTGGGCTATGACCGCTTCATTGCCCCTCCGCGTCAGGTGCGCCAGGCGTTCCGACACAGCGCCAGTGGAGAATCCCTGGTCGAGGATGGAGACCTGCGAGCGGCTCTGGCTGAGTTTGAAGCGGCTGCCGCTCTCAACCCCGACGACTCTGATCCCTGGCTCTGGCAGGGGGTCATTCGCTTTGAGTTGGGCGACCTGGATGGTGCAGAGGTCGCCTTCGACACTGCGCGCTCGTTGTACGAGACGGATTTCGACTTCCTGCTGGGTCGGGGCATGGCCTATCTGCGTGTGGGGAATCTGGCTGCGGCCAGCGCCGATGCCGAGCAAGCCATCGTTGAGAACTCGCGCTCGGGTTGGGGTTACTATCTGCGAGCGAGCATCGCCGTGGAGCGGGGGGACTACGGAGCAGCCGTCGCCGACCTGGAGCGAGCAGCGGGCCTGGCCTATGTCTCCCAGGATGTGCAGTTGGAGGCGTATGCTCGCACACAGCGGGCAATGGTGGTACAATTGCAACTACGTCAACAATCTACGCCCCAGCCGCCTTGATTGAGATAGACCGGTATTGGCCGGACAACGGCTACGAGGTACAATGTGCTTGTTGAGAGATGTGCAATCGCGGGAAAGGGGGTCGTATGAGTACGTTATCAAATCTAGAACAGGTGCGAGTTGTCAAGGCCGTATACGAGGCCGATTTGATGCGCAGGGCGAACGTCGTCGGGGTGGGGATTGGGATCCAGCAGCAGGGGGGAGAATTGACTGGCGAACCGGCTATTGTGGTCTCGGTGACCCATAAGTTGCCCCTCTCCCAACTTGCTCCGGGCGACGTGATACCGCGTGAACTGGAGGGGGTGCCTGTGGATGTCCAGGCCGTCGGGGAACTGCGGGCATTACATGGCCGTTAGCAGGGAGTAGGGAGCAGGGAGTAGGGAGTAGGGAGTAGGGAGTAGGGAGCCTGCTGGTTTGCAGATAGGAAGAGGATAAATAAAAGGAGGGTGGGATGATTGCAGAATCGATTGCTCAGGTGAAACAGGTCAAAGGGGCCTACGTCCACGAACTGCTGAAAAAGCGCAACGTCGTGGGGGTTGGCCTTGGCTACAAGATCAGCCAGGGGGTGAGCACAGGTGAACTGAGTCTCGTCGTCTCAGTCACGCGCAAGGAGGTAGACCCCTCCGCTCTGGCTGCAGAAGACCTGGTGCCCCGTGCGCTTGATGGCGTCAAGACGGACGTAGTGGAGACAGGGGTATTGCGTGCTTTTCAGTTGGGGCCGCGCGACCGCTGGCGGCCTGTAGTCCCACCTGGTGTCACCGTGGGGCACTACCGCATCACTGCTGGGACTTTCGGCTGCCTGGTGCGCCGGGGTGAGGAGGTGTTCATCCTCTCGAACAATCACGTCCTGGCCAACAGCAACAATGCTCAGCAGGGTGACGCCATTCTCCAGCCGGGTGCTGCCGACGGTGGCACGACGGACGACCGCATCGCCACGCTGGCTGATTATGTGCCTCTCGACTTCGGCACCACCTCGCCAGAGTGCCCTACCGCTGAATGGTCTGCCAGGCTGCTGAATTACGTCGCCAGGGCGTTCGGCTCACACCACCGGCTCCGGGCGGTGAAACAGACCGAAGGGGTCAATCGAGTGGACGCCGCGCTGGCTAGTCCCCTTTCGTCTGACCTGGTGAGCAACGAGATCCTCTACATAGGCGGGCCGACCGGTGTTGGCGCGGCCACGCTGGGGACGGAGGTACAGAAGTCGGGGCGCACCACCGGTCACACGCAGGGGACCATCACCCAGATTGACGCCACCGTGCGCGTTGACTACAACGGTCCTGTGGCTCTCTTCACCGGCCAACTGGTTGCTGGGGCGATGAGCCAACCCGGTGATTCTGGGTCGGCGGTGCTGGATATGGACGGGCGAGTCGTGGGGCTGCTCTTCGCTGGCTCCGACGCCACCACAATCATGAACCCGATTGACGCGGTGCTTTCGGCGCTGAACGTGGAAGTGGCGCTTTAGTTGGTATATTGGGAGGCGGGATGCTGTCCCGCCCTACGAGTCCCGCAGTACCAGCGGCAGGTAGATGGCCCACTGTTGTTGGTAGAACTCATCGGCTCCGATGTCGTAGCCCGCGCCTTCGGGCCGGGACTCGCCGTCAATGTCAGTTGTCACGCCGGCGTTCGCCCCCTGGTCAATCGCCGGCGAGTTGGGGCCGAGGTGGAATGTTGACGAGATGACGCCCGGTTCACTGTAATAGTTGGTGCTACTGATGACGCTGCCGGTGCCGCTTACGGTGAGCCCAGGTTGGAGTAGAAGCGAGGGGTTCCATAGAGTGGTGTCCAGCGTCACCGAACTGCCTGTAGTAACCGTTATCCCACCGGGTTTGTCAATGATGGTGTTGGTGAGGGCCAGATTCGTGGAGAGGTCAACGTGAATCATCCAGGGGACAAGCGGCGAGTTGTTGTCCGCGAAGGTGTTGTGCAGCAGCGTGCCCTGGCTGGGGTATTCAGTGCTCCCGGGAGTTTCTTTGTAGCGCGCAACGTACAGGGCCGGTCCGGTTACCTGAGCGGAGTTCCGCGCGATGATGTTATTGGTCAGGGTGAAGGGGGCGCAGCCGCCGACAAGAAGCCCGCCTCCATATTGGGAAGCCCCGTTGTCAAGAATCGTGTTGGCCTCGAGATCGGTTGGGCTCATAACCATATACACCCCGCCACCGTACGACGTGGCATTGTTGTTCAGGATGGCATTGTCGCGCACGGTGGCCCCGCTCTGGTAGATGTAGAGCCCACCGCCGCGATAGCGGCCGCTGTTGCTCTGGATGGTGTTACTGCGGATCACCGCTTGGCTGCCGTCTAGATACAGCCCTCCGCCGCCGTCGTACATCAGGTCGTCACCAGCGGCGACATTGTTCATCACAACGTTGCCCACGATGGTAGCCGGGCTGCCGTACAGGAACATCCCGCCGCCGACACCTCTCAACTGGCCGGTGGCGCTCTGGCTGGCCGTGTTGCTCAGCACCACGCTGTTGCCCACGGTCGGCGCGCCGTAGTAGAGTGCCAGGCCCCCGCCGAAGCCAGCTGTGCTGCTCAGGATGCGGCAGTTGGTGATCACCGGGCTGGCGTTGTTGGCGTAGACGGCACCGCCGAAGCCATAGTTAGCAAGCACCGGGTCGCCGCCCAGCCCCGATGCATTGCCCCTCTGCAGAGTGAAGCCCTCCAGTATCGGGGCCACCGTGCCGGTGATGTAGACTACCCGCCGTCCGTTCTCGGCGTCCATGATGGTGGCGTAGGTGTCGGGGTCGCGCACGACGGGCGTGGTGGTGGTGCCGTTCCACCCGCCGTAGAGGGTGATGGACTTGGTGACACTGATGACGGCGCTGCCGGTGCTGGTGTAGGTACCCCCGGCCACATAGATGATGTCGCCGTTGCCCGGCTCGCACTGCTCGATGGCATACTGGATGGAGCCGCAGGGGTCGTTTTGCAGACACCAGCCACCGGTGCCGCCGGGTTTGACGAAAGCGGGGCCGGGAGGACGGGTGTCGCCGGGCGTGGGCACCGGCCAGGCGTGGGCTACCTCCAGTGAGGGGTTCAATGCTGTCAATAGGGCTACGGTCAGGGCAAGTCCTAGCCCCAACGCAACGATCCAGAGTAGACGTCTTGCTTGCATTTCACTTCCTCCTTATCCTTGCGAAAACGATAGATAGTCTGGCCCTGCCCGGCTCCTATTCCTGGCCTCTTCTCGTACGGTGGGAGGGGAGATCGCTATGCTGATCAAAACATGCCAGCGTAAGGCCCTTCGGCGCCGCAATGTTGACAGGGAAGAGTGAGGCCATACGTACACTTGTTGCAGCGCTCGCAGTGCCATTCCCGCCAATCTCTGCATTCACCGCATACTTCACAATGCCACGTGCAACTATCCTGAACGACCGCCTGCCAGCAGAAAGAATACCAGTACGTCTCGCCACACTCCTGACACGCATAATCCTCGAGGAGTTGCCTAAGCGGGACTGTTTCGCATCCACAAGGCAGTTCGTACTCTTCCGCCAGTGTCTCTTCTGAGAGAGCCTTGTAGGCGTCGATGTTCTGGATGGCACAGATGGATAGGGCATCCACGTCCACACCGTTTAGTGGATTATGGCAATCCGTACAGGTACAGTTCTCGTCACAAGGTTCATTGTTCTTGAGGCAAGGACAGCGTCTGGTTCGACAGCCGGACTTACAGTTGCAGTGCACTTCTTTTTCCATTGCTTGCTCCTTTCGAGTTGGTCTGGGGGGAGGGTTTGACGAAGATCATGTTTTCTTCTTCGGATAGTCGAAGTACACCTGCGTTGGCTCAATGTGACCGACGCTGGCCCACGTTTCAGTGTTGAACACGAGTTCGACGATCCCGCACGTTGGTATATTGCTGATGTAGTGAGGAGAAAGGTGGTTGGCGAGGTCAGTCAGGCCGGGGTTGTGTCCAAAGCACATCACGTGGTCCCAACCGTCATCAAGGCTCTGAATGACTCTGAGCAATTCGATCGCACCTGCACCGTATATTCTCTCGTCTACAACGATCTCCTCCGGTGGATACCCGATCTCTTCGGTAATGACCTCGGCTGTCACCAGCGCCCTGGTGGCGGGGCTGGAGATCACCAGGTCTGGCCTGGATTCTCGCTCGGCCAACCGCTTTCCCATTACGGGAGCATCTCGCTTACCGCGTTTGTTTAGCGGTCTATCGAGATCTGGGAGATATGTGTTTTTCCAGCTAGACTTCGCGTGTCTGATCAGTGTCAGGTTCTTCATCTCGTGACCATACCCTCAGACCTTCTCGTTCTCAATCAGCGGTCTCAATGCATCTTCTCAGAAATTCGGGGAAAGAAACCGGGTTTTTTCTGAAAAACCCGGTTTCTCATCTGTCAAACCCCGGTCTATTGAGAAGACACGTTTCAATCAATGTCCCGGAATCGGGAAAACTCCACAGGATCGTGTGCGCAGAATACGCGAACTTCGTCGTCGTGGTCACGGACGAGGGCACGCAACCGCGCCCGATTCCGCAGTCGTGCCTCACGGTCAACTTGCACGCTCCGCTGGAACCACTCCAGTCCAAGCGTGCTGTGCGGATGGTCCACGCTCATCTCACCACGAAACAGGTATGCGTCGCCGCAATGGAGAAGCCATCCATCCGGCGTTCGCACCGCCACGCCACAATGCCCGCGCGTATGCCCCGGCAGTGGGACGAGCAGTACTTCGGTCTGGTCGTTGGTGATCACGTGTACACAGTCAAACCCGTACCATTGCTCGCCCTGGAGCGAGTGGATGACCCACTTCGGTCTGTGCGCCCACAAGGCCGTCCTGTAACGCTGGCGTTCGGGGAATGTTGTTGGACGCATAGCGGCCTCATGCTCTTGGGCGAATAGATGTACCTGTGCTTCTGGAAAGTCTGCTAGTCCCCCGGCGTGGTCCATGTCGAGATGTGTCAACACGATGTGCCGCACATCCTGTGTCTTGAAACCGAGTCGGGTCACGTGCCGTACTGCCGTCTCTTCCGGGTCAAGGCGTGGGCGCGCGACAACAACAAACGCACGCCCTGGTCGTGTTGGGTCAGCGATGTCCTTCAGTCCAAAACCAGTATCAACCAAAATGAGCCCATGCTGCGTCTCGATGAGGAGGCAATGGCCGACCAGACACCCAGAGGACAGGATAGTCCCGGTACCGTTCACCAGTCGAGCGCTGTAGGGGTACTGCGTTCCACAGTTAAGATGGTATACGTGCATTGTCCACTTCCCGGACGGGCCGCCTACCGGCCCGATGCGTTGTTAGTATACTCCTCTCCCAGGTCTGTGCAAATCCGTCCTTGCCGGGCGTAGGCCGCTGCATAGTATTCCCTGTGTGCATTTTTTCATCTCAGCGACAGAGGCGGGCAGGCCGCATTGTCGTAAGGCGGATGTGTTGCAGAAACAGCGTAGGGCGGTTTTGCTAACCGCCACAGGGCCGGATAGCAAATCCGACCTACTTTCGCCCCAACTTTTTGAGAAGTTACGGATGTGGTATACTCTGGCGCAGACCACGCTGAGGAGGACAGGATGACACTTTACCTCGATTCGGCATCTCTGGAGGATGCACGGCGCGTCGCGGAACTGGGTTTCGTCGTCGGCATCACCACCAATCCTAAGCTCATCGCCCGCGCGGGCCAGCCTGCTGAAGCAATCATCCCGGAACTGTGCGATGCACTGGGCGAAGGATTGGTTTTCTACCAACTGACCGGTCCCACCGTCGAGCAGCGGGAGGTAGAGGCGCGCCGCTTCGCCGCGCTGCGGCCTGGTCGCGTGGGGCTGAAGATTCCTTGCACCACCGAGAACCTGGCCCTGCTGCACTGTCTGGCTGGCGAGGGGCTCACCTGTGCCGCCACCGCCATCTTCAGCGCACACCAGGCGCTATTGGCCTGCCAGGCTGGCGCTGACTATATCATCCCCTACGTGAATCGTTGCACGCGGTTGCAGGGGGACGGGCCGGCGCTGGTGGCGGAGATGGCTGCCATCGCAGAGGCCACGGGCGGTCACGCCCGGGTGCTGGCGGCCAGTTTTCACAGTCTGAGCGAGGTCGTGGACGCGGTTCTCGCTGGGGCGCACTTCGTCAGTGTGTCGTTGGAGTTGCTGCTGGCGATGGGGGATCATCCGCTCTCCGATCAGGCGATCGCGGAATTCGCGCAGGTAGGTGGGTAACTCGTTCCTGACTGGTCTCGGTAGGACGGTGTGGGGGAGCGCGGACTGAGGCCAAGCCAGGCGAAAATGACTGGCTTGCCCGTATTTACTCTCGAAGGAGGATGGTACTATCGCGTGACCATCGAGTACGGTCATGCCAACAACCTGAGCAATGCTTACTCGTCCACCGCCTACTGGTACCAGACCCCGATCCGCATGAGCCCTTTCCGCCGCTGTTGCCGGTGGAGGAGCGACTGCCGCGGCCCGATCCTGCGCCGGTGCCTCGATAGGTGTGGTGCGCTGTGGCATTGCACCGCGTCTCCGTGGGACCGGGCCGTGTGCCAGCGACCGCGCGCATGAGTCTTGAACGAACGAGAGAAGTAGTTAGCGGAAGCAGTTCTGGTCCTGCTTCCCGATTTCGTAGGGCAGGTTGGCCGCGACTTTCGGGCTGGTGTATTGTGACTGGCGCTACAACACGACTGGACTTACTTTGGCTGCCCGCCCCGGCAGAAGATACCGCTCTTTTTTTCACTGCGGTCGGTCGCTGGTGGCGGCTCAATGGATAGGGCTGCGATTTCGGCACGCCATTCAGGTGTCATTTGCACGTCGAGCGCGGCCAGCGAGGCCTCTAATTGCTCCGCGTTGCGTGCACCGATGATCGGCGCGGTGATGGCCGGGTGTGACATGACCCACGCCACTGCCAGCGACGCGGGGTGCACGCTCCGTTCTTTGGCGTGCGCGGTGAGACGTTCCGCAATCTCGTAGTACGTCGGGTCGCCGTAACGCTTCACGTACGTTGGATTCTCCACCAGCCGCCCTCGCTGCGGCCTGCGCGTCGAGCCGTATTTTCCGGTCAACAACCCGCCTCCCAGCGGACTGTATGAAATGACGCCTATATGCTCCGCCTGCGCCAGCGGCAGAATCTCGACTTCGGCCTGGCGTTTGACTAGGTTATACATTGGCTGGATACATTCAAAGCGTGCCAGGCCCTCGCGCGCCGAGATACCCAGCGCCTTGGCGATTTGCCAGGCGGCCCAGTTGCTGACTCCCAGGTACAGGATTTTGCCCTGGTGCACCAGGTCGTCCAGCGCGCGCAGCGGCTCCTCAATCGGCGTATTGGGATCAAAAGTGTGCAGGAAATAGAGATCCAGGCGATCCGTTCCCAGACGTTTCAGGCTGGCCTCCACTGACAGCATAGTATGGCGACGTGACAGGCCGCGCGCATTCACGTCTTCGCCGGTGTGAAAGCCAACTTTGGATGTAAGGACGATCTCGTCGCGGCAATCCGCGATCAACTTGCCCAGGATCTCTTCGGAGCGACCGTCGGTATAGACGTCCGCTGTGTCGAAAAAGTTGATACCGGCCTCGCGGCAGCGGTGAAACATGGCCGCAGAAGCCTCCTCGTCGGCGACGCCGCCAAACGACATTGTCCCGAAACATAGACTGGAAACCCGTACGCCGGTTTGTCCCAACAGGCGATATTCCATGACAAGTCCCTCCTTCACACAAGTTATGCTCAGACTGTTTTTGACTTGCTCGGCACCACCAACGCCATCAGCACTGCCGCCGCCAGTGACAGCGCTGCGCCAAAGAAGAAGGGGGCCGAGGGGCCGAAGCCTCCCCACGTGCCGATCCCCTGCCACAGGAACCCGGCGATGAGCGAGGCAGGGAAGTCCAGGATGCCCAATATGGCGTTGTAGGTGCCGTAGGCTGTACCGCGTAACTCCTCCGGCACGATGTCGGCCACCATAGCCTTGGTCGTGCCGTAGGCCAGGCCGTAATAGACGCCATAGATGGCGTACAGCACCCAGACGTGCCAGCCTGTGCCCGCCAGTGCGAACCCCAGGTAGATGGCTGCGTAAACGAGCCAGCCGCCGACGATGAGCCGTCGTCGCCCGATGCGGTCGGAGAGCGACCCTGCCGGGGTGCTGACCAGCGTGTAGACGAGGTTGAACGTGACCAGCATCCCCAACACGCCGATGACGCTCAGACCGCGCTCCTGTGCCCGCAACACGAGAAAGGCGTCGGAGGAGTTGCCCAGATCGAACAGGCCGACGACGAGCATAAAGACACAGAAGCGTTTGCCCAGGCTACGGAAGGCGAACCTGGGCATCTTGCGCCGGGTGGTCACCGGCACATCCTTTGCTCCCAGTGCCAGGGAGAGTACTGCCAGAAAAGCCGGTACCAGGCTGATGAGCACCACTGTCTGGAAAGTGGGGCGGGTCAGTTCCATGCTTTTGGCCTGCGCCAGCCAGACCACGCCCAGCGCGATGAGCAGCCCCAGCATGGCCCCACCGGTGTCGGCGGCGCGGTGGAAGCCGAAGGCCAGTCCCCGGTTCCGCTCGTCAACGCTGTCGGCCACCAGCGCGTCGCGGGGGGCGGTACGGATGCCCTTGCCCACCCGGTCGGCCCAGCGCACGCCGGCCACCGCGCCCCAGGAGTTGGCGAAGTAGAAGAAAGGCTTGGCTAAGGCGGACAGGGCATACCCTGCCACTGCCAGCCACTTGCGGGCGCGCAACCGGTCGGAGAGCCAACCGGAGAAGACCTTGAGCAGGCTGGCGGTCGCCTCGGCCACTCCCTCAATCAGGCCAATGACGTTGGTCTTCACCCCTAACACGTTGGAGAGAAACAACGGCAGGATGTTGATGACCATCTCGCTGGAGATGTCCATGAAGAAACTGGTCAGGCTCACGGCCCAGACGTTGCGGGGAAGGGAACGGATGCTCGTGGTAGGTTCTGGTTGGGTTGTGCTCATAAGTCTCTCCTTGGATTGTGTGTGGGCCGGTCACTCCATCAACCACATTATAAGCCCAGGACTCACAGAAATCAAGTCGTTGGGTGACTCTCAGGCCAGACCTGACAGGTTTCCGAGAGATCTTCTGTGTCAAAGAATCTGTCCGTCTACAAGCGTACTTGTCTCGAAAAACGGTTGCAAAAACCTGTCAGGTCTTGAATTGTACTGACAGGCTGAGCAGTTACGTTGTCGGCGCATTGACAAATTAGACAGTAATTGACCGACCTACCAAAGTCCCATTGACATCTGTGCCCATCCTGGGTATACTGGAGATGAGGGGGTGGGGCGATGAATTGGACTGCGAGACGCATCATCATCTATTTGCTGGTTTTGGCCTTCGCGCTGGGCCTGGTGTTCCTTCTGGCCTCGGCCCGGCCTGTCGTGGCCGAGCGGGTCAGTGTCACCCCTCTGCCGCCGGTCGAGGAGACGGACGGGCGGGCGGGGGCTTGCTATTCCAACTACTACGAACATGGCAACCGCCCCTTTCTGCCATTGGTGTATGCTGCTGGCGTTCGTTATGACCGCGTTGATTTTCGTTGGACGGTCATTGAGCCTGAAGAGAACGATGTGTGGAATTTCGCGCCTTTCGATGAACTCGTCGCTGATGCACTGGCAGAGGAGGTTGATCTCGTTGCTATCTTGCAATGGACGCCAGCGTGGGCTGCTGTAAGTGGCCAAAGGGACAGCGTTGCTGGTCTGCCACAACGCCCTCCTGGCTGGTATGCGCCCACAGTACGTGCGCACTCATCAAGTACTCCACTCACGCGCCTGGAGAGGTCATCTGTCCCTGCTGGCCTGTACTTGCCTTGGGATGATCCCGGCAACCATTGGGGTGACTTCGTCTTCCATACGGTATCTCGCTACAAAGGGACGGTGAGTGTGTGGGAGATTTGGAACGAGCCGGATGGAAATTGGGGTGTGTGGGATGGCAGCGACGCCGATTACGCCCAACTGCTCAAGGTCGGTTACCAGGCAGCCAAAGCGGCCAACCCTGATGCAACGGTGTTGTTCGGTGGTCTGATGTACTGGGCTGACCCCACTTTCTTCGAACGGGTGCTGGACATTCTGAACGATGACCCAACCGCTTCGGATAACAACTATTTCTTCGACGTCATGTCGGTTCATTTCTACAGCCGCTCCTCCGACGCCCACGATATGGTGAACCACGTCCGCAGCCGGATGAACCTATATGTGTCCGATCACCCCTTATGGCTAACGGAGACCGGCGTGCCCGTCTACGACGGTGACTATCCGGGCCTGCGCACCGGGTACAGCGCGACTGAGGCGGAAGCAGCCGCCTACCTGATTCAGTCCTACGCCAACGCCATTGCCGCAGACGTCGAGCGGTATCACTGGTTCCGCGCTCACGATGGCGATATGGCTGAGCACTTTGGACTGACCCACGATGAGCATTATCTGCGCCCGGCCTACGTCGCCTACCAGGTCGCCGCTACCTATCTTATTTCTCCCACCTTCACCACCCGCGAACCCACGGACACTCATCTGGGCGTTACGCTGTGGGGCACGCCGCATGGCAAGGTCAGCGTGCTGTGGAACGAGAGTCCCGTCACCGGCGTCTACACGCTTCCGGCAGCGATGCCCACGGCCACTTTTGTTGACCGCTGGGGCGTCACCCGTACCGTCACGGCTACCGACGTCCTGACCGGCACGCCGGAGTATTACGTCTACACTGCCACGCTGCCTGCCGCTACCGCCAACCTGGTCTCTGATCCTAGTGACTACATTATCGGTGGCGACCCGCTCGTTGTCGTCGAGACCGAGACACCCAGCGAGCCTCCCACCTCCACCGTCCACCCGCTGCCGGAAGTCACCTATTCCCCCGCCTTCACCGTCACCTGGGAGGGGCAGGACAATCAGTCGGGGGTCGGATTCTACGACATCCAGGTGCGGGACGGTGTGAACGGCGAGTGGACTTCCTGGCAGGACTTGACTCCCGCCACCTCCGGCCAGTTCACCGGTCAGCATGACCACACGTACTACTTCCGCTCACGGGCCACCGACCGGGTCGGTAACCGCGAGACCTGGCCTGGAGGACCCTATATCCACACCACGCTCGATCTGTCCAGTACGCTGCGCCTCAGCATCGGACTGTTTTTCGCTGACGAGGACCGCAGCGATACCTGGGACGTGCCCACCACCTCAACCAACGAGATCACTCTGACCCAGGTGACGCTGCATTTTCGCGACGAGGCCGGGCAGGATGTGGTCAGTCCCAGCGTGGGCAGCGCGTCGTGGGGATTCACTACGACCATCTACGCCGGGCAGACCTATCAACTGCGGGCCACCAGCGCCGACTACATGTATGTGCGGTTCTTGCCGCTCACCTGGCCTCAGGGCGGGGAGGTTTACACGCGCACGTACGAGGCGCTGGGTCTGTGGCCGGTGATGTGGAATTACTTCCCGATCATCATGCGTGGTGGGTGATGCGAGACTTGACGCAGATTGCAGAGGCGGGTAGAATCGGGCTAGAGGTAGTGTGAATGGGCAGGCGCAAGGTCAAGTACCAGTGGGATGCTGAATCTATCCGTGCGCTGCGGGGGTTCCTGGCTATGACCCAGCAGCGGATGTCTGAGGAACTCGGCACCCGACAGCAGACCATCAGCGAATGGGAGATCGGGATGTACCGTCCTCGTGGTGGAATGCATCGGCTGCTCACGCTCGTCGCCGAGCGAGCGGGTTTCGAGTACCGGGCTGAGAGGGTAGTGTCCCCATCTGGAGAGGAAGAGGAGGGGGAGGACGAATCTTAAAATTTGTTCCTGTGTCTTGACAGATCACACGTTACCGTGTATAATAGGAGTGTCATGAGGGAAGCATTGGCTTCCCCCGATTTTTGGGTTGATGCACACGTTAACGTGTTAGAGGAGTAGATGTATGGGCACGTATGGTTTAGAGGATGTGATTCGGGCCTGGGGACAGGAACAGTTGACGACGGAGCAGGCTATTGGTCAGATCCTGTTGCTGCTGCAAGAACTTGAGGGGCAGCTCCGCAGCCTGGAGCACGGCCTGGAGCGGTACAAGGAGCGCGCGCGTCGCCTGGGGTGACAAGAAAGCCCCGATCTCGGCCGGGGCTCCACTGACGCATTTCCTTGTTCAACCCGTCGGTGCTTGGATTGCTTGGGCCTGCGCTCGTGCGCGCAGCCGTGTTACTACGAGCGCGATCGCCGCTACCACCGACGCGATGGACACGATAGATCCCAACGCTGCCGCGCCAATCACCAGTGCCCGCCGCAGTCGTCTTGTCAGCGCGGCCCTGCGCTTGGCATTGTCCACCAGTTCTTTCCCCAGTCTGCGCACGAAGGCTGCCGATGGCTGCACTGGCTGCATACTTTGCTGTAACCGCTCGGCCAGTTGAAACAGAGGAGCCAGCCGGCTGTGTTCCTCGTTTGTCACCTTGATCTGCTGGATAGCCTCCGGTCGGCCGGTCAGCCCCTCGGCGTGGGCTGCCAGCACTTCGACTACACGTTTCGCATTCATCGTTTGTTCTCCCGGTGCCCTCCGCCCATCTATTGGCTGGCCAACTCCTTGCGCAATGTCAGCAGTGTCCGGTGATAGAGCGACTTGATTGCTCCCTCTGTCCGCCCCATTGTCTCTGCGATCTCGGTGTTGCTCATCTGCTCGACAAACTTAAGGATGAGCAACTGCTGCCGCTCCGGCGGTAGCTGGCGGATCTCTTGGAGCAGTAGGTCCTGTTCCTCATGCTCCTCGGCCAGGTGGGCGGGTCCCTCTCGTTTTAGTGTGCCCATCACCAGTTCGTCCAGCGAGATGATCTGCCGCCGGCTGCGGTCCCGGTGCCAGTTCGCCACGACGTTGTGCGCAATACGGTACAGCCACGCCGAGAGTGGTGCTCCCCGATCCACGTAGCGCGGGATGTGCTTCAGCGCCTTGTAAAACACGTGTGCTGTCAGGTCTTCTGCGTCGTGGTGGTTTCCTGTGCGATAATATATGTAGTTGTAGATCTTGCCGACGTGTCGCTCGTATAAGAGGCCGAATGCCTCCGGATCCTTCTTGGCACGGGCGATGAGCGCTGAATCGCTCTCTTCATGCATACCGCTTGCTCCCGTCGTCTATCATCGGGGAAGAGCGAACGGCATTTCAACTTTAAGAACACCGTTGCGCTCTCTCGGTTGCGCCATCTCGTGACGCAAGACCAGTATAACAGAGGAACGGTGGCTGGTCAACCGTGGGTTTTCTCCATGCCTGATCTTTGCTCTCCTTGTCATTCTGGCTCTTTCATGCTACACTTTTCATCTGCTATACCAGACGCGCGTGAAAACTGGAGGAACGCATCGCTGCTACACCTGGCGTGAGACGTTTCGCGTTTCTTGCAGGTTTCGAGTGTGCCCGGTATAAACTTATCGTGGGGGGAGACCTATGCATAAGCGTGCGCTGACCATAGGGATGGTGTTGGTGGTGATTCTGTTTACTGTGGGCTCGCCGGGAAGGGCGGCGCCGCAACCTCAGGCGCGGTCGGTCATCACTTACCCGTCTACAGGTATGACCATCAGCGGGGTGGTAGAGGTCACAGGCATTGTCACCCATCCCAATATTAATTCCTACCAGTTGCGCTACGCTGCCGGGCCGGAGCCGACTGGTGATTCGCAGTGGGTGGATTTTGTCGTCGTCTCAGGAACGCAGGTGGAGGATGGTGTGCTGGGTACGTGGGATACCACCACTATCCCCGATGGTCAGTACACGCTGGCCCTGGCGCTCTGGGGGTTCGACGATGCTTCCAGTCCCTATGTTTTCTTTGTCAACTATCTCACCGTGAACAACGCCCAGCCCGTCGCGACGCCGACGGCCGAGGAGCCTACGCCAGAGCCGATGCCCACCGCCGTGGTCGGGCCGACGCCTACGCCGGTTTCCATCGAGCAGCCTGCTACCCCGACGCCGCGGCCCTCTCCCACGCCTCGGGATGAAGAAGAGGTTGTGGAAGCCAGCACGTCCCCGACTGAAGAGGGAGAAGGTCTTAGTATACCATTCGATGTCGGGGAACTGCGTGGCGCCTTTTACACCGGGGCATCAATCACCGTATTGTTGTTCCTGCTGGGGGGCTTCTACCTGTTGGTGAAGGCCGGTGTGCGCTGGCTCTTGCGCCAGCGGCATACAAATTGACCGCCCGGGCGAGTCGCTGCTGGGCCGACAGATACACGACATGCAACAGGTGGCGCGTCCTGCGTGTTGCGTGGAAACAGGGCGCAGGGTATAACAGTGGAATTCTACCTCATCGCGGGGCTGGGCAATCCAGGCGCACGGTACGCTGCAAACCGGCACAATGTCGGCTTTCGTTGCGTCGAACGGCTGGCCGCAGCCCACGGCCTGGCCTTCGATAAGCAGCAGCAGCGGGCCTACGTTGCTTTGGGCGCCTTCTGCGGGAGGCGAGTCATCCTGGTCAAGTCGCAGATATATATGAACGAGAGCGGTCGCGCAGTCGTGCCATTGGCCCGCTTCTACAAGGTGCGGCTTGAGCGCCTGCTGGTGGTCTACGATGACCTGGACCTGCCCCTGGGCAGGATGCGCCTGCGGCCCGAGGGCGGCAGTGGCGGGCACAAAGGGATGCGGTCTGTCATCGAGCATCTGGGGGGGCAGCGCGCCTTTCCGCGTCTGCGTATCGGCATCGGTCGCCCGCCGGGAAGGATGGACCCGGCCGCTTATGTGTTGCAGGATTTCTCGGCGGAAGAGGAACCGTTGGTAGGGGAGACGCTGGAGTGGGCTGTGGCTGCCATTGAGACCTGGCTGAGGGAGGGGGTCGAAGAGGCGATGGGGCGGTATAATCAGAGATGTCCAGGATTTTCGGGAGCCAGGGAGTAAAAATGGGACTCAACGCCCAGGGAGTACATGTCCTCACGGGCCTACCCTCTGACGTCTACGGTTGTTGGAGGAGATGAACGTCTCTGGATTGCTGGCTTGGCTTGACAGGCTACCGGCCTACCGGGTGCTGCTGGAGGAGCTGTGGGCTGGCGAGACTCCGTCCCCGCTGGGTCTCCTGCGGGCAGCCCGTCCTGCTCTCCTGGCTGCCCTGGCGGGCGGCCTGGGCCGCCCACTCCTGGTCGTCGCCGGGAGTGTGGAGCGGGCTCGCGCCCTCCACCGGTCCCTCCATGACTGGCGCTCCGAACCGGTCCGGATCATGCGCTTACCCGAACCCCCCGCTCTCTTCTACGAGCGCACTCCCTGGACCGACGAGGCTATCGTGGGCCGCCTGCACGTCCTCTCAGTCCTTCAGTCCTCATCTACTCAGTCCTCATCTACTCAGTCCTCATTGGTCGTTGTCGCCTCGGCCCGCGCGCTGATGCAGCGCACGTTGCCATTGCATCAGTTTCGCACCTCCGTTCGTGAGTTCCGCGTGGGCCAGACACTTGATCTGGAGCAGGTCTTGGGCCGCTGGATGGGGATGGGCTATGAACCTGTCAGCGTCGTCGAGGCTCCCGGCCAGTTCAGCCACCGGGGTGGCATCCTTGACATCTTCTCGCCGGCCGATTCCCTGCCTGTGCGTATCGAACTCTTCGGCAGCCAGATCGAGTCGCTCCGGTGCTTTGATCCCGCCACCCAGCGTTCGCAGAACCGGACGGAGAGCGTCACCATTACACCGGCCCGCGAGGCGCTTCCTCGCCATGGCCCGCGTGTCGCTGGTCACGTCTCCGCGCAGTTGGCCGGCGATCAACCGGCCGATGTGCGTGCTGAACTGGAGGCCCATCACCGTAACCTGGCGGCCGCCACTCCCTTCCCTGGCCTTGAGTTCTACCTGCCTTACTTTTACACCGAGTCTGCCACGCTGATGGACTACTTCTCACCTGAGGTCATGATTGTCGTGGATGACCCGCAGGAACTGGCGGATGCCTGGGCTCGTCTGGAGGAAGAGGCCGTGGACCTGCGGTCTGCTGCTGAGCAGGATGGGATGCTCCCACCCGACTACCCGCTTCCCTACGTCACCTGGGACGAGTGGTCGGAACGGCTGACCGACCGACCTGTTCTCATGCTGAGCCACGGGGAGGAAGGTACGACCTCTCGCCTGGCTGACTGTTTTATCCCCGGCCCCCGTTTTGGTGGTCAGATTAAGCCTGTGTTGGAGCATATCCATACGGCGCAGACCAGGGGCGAGCAGGTAGTCGTCGTCAGCCAGCAGGCCCGACGGTTGGCCGAACTGTGGGGTGAAGAGGATGTGGGATGGAGAATGGAGAATGTAGATTGCGGATTGCCGGTTGATGAGCTGCGGGAGCCACCACAGGCATCGCTGACATTCGTACAGGGCTCCCTCGCCGAAGGATGGCTTCTCCGCTTTTCTCCTTCTTCTACTCTCTACTCATCTGCTCATCTACTCACAGACTCAGAGATCTTCGGCTGGCGTCGCCCTGAGCCCAGGCGGTCCGTCCGTCGCCGTAAGATTGCCCCGGAGTCCTACTTCGCTGACCTCACTCCCGACGATTTCGTCGTCCACGTCGAGTACGGCATCGGCATATTCCGTGGTCTGGTCACGCGGGCCATGGAGGGGGTCGAGCGTGAGTACCTGCTGGTGGAGTATGGGGGCAGCGACCGTCTCTATGTCCCTGTCCACCAGGCAGATCGGCTCAGCCGTTACATTGGAGCCAGCGAGCGCCCACCGCGCCTGAATCGGCTGGGCACGGCCGAGTGGCGGACTGTCAAGGAGCGGGCCAAGCGGGCTGCTGAGGACGTCGCCCGCGAACTTCTGGAACTCTACGCCGCCCGTGAACTGGCCACCGGTCATGCATTCAGCCTGGACACACCCTGGCAGGCGGAACTGGAGGCCGCTTTTCCCTACTTCGAGACCGAAGATCAACTGCGCGCCATCGCCTACGTCAAGGCCGACATGGAAAAGCCTAAGCCGATGGACCGGCTCATTTGCGGCGACGTGGGTTATGGCAAGACCGAGGTGGCGCTGCGGGCAGCCTTCAAAGCCGTGATGGATGGCAGACAGGTTGCCATCCTGGTGCCGACGACTGTCCTGGCCCAACAGCACTACGCCACCTTCCGCCAGCGGTTGGCTCCCTTCCCCATCGAGGTAGAGATGCTCTCGCGCTTCCGTTCCCGGACAGAGCAACGGAGAATTCTGGAGAAGTTGCTTACTGGTCAGGTGGATATCGTTATTGGTACTCATCGGTTATTGCAGAAGGACGTCGCCTTCGCTGATTTGGGCCTGCTGATCATTGACGAGGAGCAGCGCTTTGGTGTCACTCACAAGGAGCGGCTCAAGCGCATGCGCACCGAGGTGGATGTGCTGACGATGACCGCCACTCCCATTCCGCGCACTCTCTACATGGTGCTCACTGGTGTGCGCGACATCAGCACCATTGAGACCCCGCCCGAGGAGCGGCTGCCGGTCACCACTTACGTGGGTGAGTACGACACCCAATTGGTGCGCAGGGCTATCTTGCGCGAAGTGGGGCGCGGTGGGCAGGTCTTCTACGTCCACAACCGCGTGCAGACGATCGAGACAGTGCGCCACCGGTTGGAACGACTGGTGCCGGAGGCGACCTTTGCTGTGGCCCATGGACAGATGCGAGAGGCAGGCCTGGAGCGGGTGATGTTGCGCTTTGTCGCCGGGGAGATTGAGGTGCTGGTGTGCACTAGCATCATTGAGAGCGGCCTCGACATCCCCAACGCCAACACGCTCATCGTCGAGCGGGCTGAGCGATTCGGGCTGGCGCAACTGTACCAGTTGCGGGGACGCGTGGGCCGGGGCGCGCAGCGGGCTCACGCCTATTTCTTCCACACCCGGTTGGCCCGTCTGACGCCCGAAGCGCGCCAGCGACTGGAGACTATCCGCGAGGCGGCTGAATTAGGTGCCGGGTACACCGTCGCCATGCGGGACCTGGAGATTCGTGGCGCGGGTGACATTCTGGGTACCCGCCAGTCGGGCCACGTCGCTGCCGTCGGCTTCAATCTCTACACCCGGCTGCTGGCGCGGGCGGTGCAGGAATTGAGGGCGCAGCGCGAGGGCCAGCCTCCGCCTCCGGAGCCGCTGGGGAGTATCCGGATTGATCTGCCTATTCCGGTGCAGTTGCCGACGGACTACGTTCCCGACGTGCGGCTGCGTCTGCAGATATACCGTCGTTTGGCGGAATTGAACTCGATGGCGCAGGTCGAAGAGATGGAGCGGGAATTGGCCGACCGCTTCGGACCGTTGCCCGGGCCAGCGCAGAACCTGATGTATCAGTTGCGGTTGAAGGCGCTGGCGCGCGACGCCGGGGTGGGGGTTATCGGTGTTGAGAATGGCCGCCTGGCGCTGCGGTCGGGTGGGGGGGATTACCCCGAGCGCGAAAGACTCCGGCGCGTCCTGGGCGAGCGCGCGGCCGTCGGCCGGCGCGATGTCTGGCTGCCGCTGGAGCACGACTGGCGGGAGGAGTTGGTGGCCGTGTTGAAGGACATGGCCCGCACCGCTGGTTGACGGATGGTGCGGGAGATGGAAGTACCTGGTAGTTATCGGACACGGTGATACGATCCAGAATCTCACCGATGTCAATGTCGTGTCGCCTTCGCTCGACGGTGAAGACGATCTCGGCCAGCACGATAGCCGGGATCAGCAGTCCCAAATTCCGACGATTGAAATCGTCGTCTGACACGGGAAGTGCGTTGAAAACGCACTAAATGAGGCCGTTTTAACCCGTTTTAACGGGTTTCGCCGTATCAGCGGGGTGTTTCAACGCCCCGCCTCTTGCCGCGCAAAGATGGCACACGTCCTATTCCTGCTGTGCGAGGTGCTCAAAGATGGTGTGTCCGACGATTAGGGCGGGAGTCGCCGCCGGTGTGGGGGGAATGGTTGGCCTGCGGTGGGCGGTTGGGTAACTGACCGTTCTACCGCGATTCTAGCCAAACATCCCTCCGCCCTGTGAAACGTGGCGCGTGACGGCAGCATGTTTTTGACTTTTGCGCGAGGTTGGGTTATTACTGGTGTTGTCTCTGGCATGATGCAATTATGGACAGGGAAGCAGTAATGACCCCTGGCTATCCGGCTACGCTGATGATTGGTATTTGCATTTTTCGGCTTGTTGGTATAAACTGGTGTCAGACTTGTTGTTTGTTCTCTACCTTACAAACTTTGCCTGGCTGTGGCAAGCGCGTTATGCGGCCAAAACGGGGCATAAAATACCGACAAGGGGGATGTATGAGAAAAAGGCCGAAAGTACCGTAGTAGTTGTGCGTAAGTGAAGGTAAGTTTGAATACACAAACGATAACAATGTCTCTATAACTTGGTTGATTATCAAAATTAACGGATCATCCGCTTTGTGTTAAGCTAGAAGGTGTCGCCTTTTGGAGTACTATTTGAAGTGTGGTAA
>CAYLPU010000019.1:0-61035 GCA_964385635.1 uncultured Anaerolineales bacterium | reverse complement strand
CTAGACGCAGCATTGCGGGCCATATTGTTGGCCTCTTGATCTGTGTCGGTTTGCAGGTAGAATACAAGGGGGGATCACCGAATGGCAGAAGAGAAGAAAGTGGTTGTCTGCATTGAGGACGAGCCCGAGATGATTGACTTGGTCAAACTGATCCTCGGGCGTAAGGGATTCGAGCTCGTCGGTGCTGTCGGCGGTCGTGAGGGCCTGGAGACAGTGCGCAGGCTTAAACCCGACCTGGTGTTGTTGGACCTGATGATGCCGGACATGGATGGTTGGGAGGTCTACCAGCAGATGAAGGCTGATGACGAGCTGAAGAATCTGCCGGTTATTGTCGTCACCGCCAAGGCGCAGAGCATTGACAAGGTGCTAGGACTTCACATCGCCAAGGTGGACGACTACGTGACTAAGCCGTTCGGCCCTCAGGAACTATTGCACAGTGTGAACAAGGTATTGGGGCTCTAGACCTGAGTCTGACGGTTCGCGACGCCGCTCCAGCGTTGCTCATCCTCAATAATTGAGCGCACCGTCCCCGGTGGGAGGGCATTTGTGTCCGTTGTAGTGGATGTTGACCGGGCGGCGATGTGTCGAATGTTGGGGATTATTCTGAGGGGCGCGAAAGGCGATGGTGACGGGGTAGCCCCGAAGCCATCGCCGCTTGATTTTTTGAATGGGCTGCTTTGTGGAGAAAAGCGGGAGGTGGACAGTGGAACTCACAGTAGTGCAGATTGAGAAGCCGGAAGCCGCGAATCTCATTCTGGGCCAATCGCACTTCATCAAAACGGTGGAGGACCTGCACGAGGCGCTGGTGGGTGTTGTGCCAGGCATCAAGTTTGGGCTGGCCTTCTGCGAATCTTCAGGTCCGGCGTTAGTGCGTGCTGGTGGCACTGACGAAGAATTAGTCGAACTGGCGAAGCGGAACGCGCTGGCGCTGAGCGCGGGGCACAGTTTCATCATCTTCCTGGGCGAGGGGTTCTACCCTATCAATGTGTTGAACGCGATCAAGATGGTGCCCGAAGTATGCCACGTCTTCTGCGCCACAGCCAACCCTGTCGAGGTCATCATCGTTGAGACGGAGCAAGGGCGGGGTATCCTCGGTGTGGTGGATGGCATCAAGATAAAGGGTATTGAGACGGAAGAGGATGTCACTCAGCGCAAGGACTTCCTCCGCATGATCGGCTATAAACTGTAGAGGGAAGACCTCTTGCGTCCTCACCTGGGTTGGACAGGCCGATGGATGTCAGCGCTGCATTGCGGCTGTTTCTCAATGCTCACCGGTTGAAGTGCATACCGCGCACCGGCTGGGTGATGCGAGGTGTGACCAACGCCGAGAGCGTGGCCGATCACAGTTTCAGCGTGGCCTTCATCTCCCTGACCCTGGCCGAGTTAGTGGATCAGCCCCTGGACAAGGCGAAGTTACTGACCATCGCGCTGCTTCACGATCTGCCGGAGAGCGTGGTCGGCGATCTTCCTACGCCTGCAGTGGCCTATTTTCCCTCCGGGGCCAAGCCGAAGGCGGAGGAGCGGGTTCTGATCGAGTTGTTGCGTTGCCTGCCCTGCGCCGAACAGTGGCTTGTCTGGTGGCAGGAGTTTGAGAACGGAACGAGTGCCGAGGGACGGCTTGTCCGCGATGCTGACCGACTCGACATGCTCATCCAGGCTCACGTCTACGAGCAGACGACGGGCAATCGCTGGCTGGCGGAGTTCTGGGCCGGGTCAGAGGCCCCGTCTTTTGAGTTCGCCACCACACGGGCATTGTACGAGGAGTTGCTGACGCTGCGCGAGCGACCCGCGTAGTCTGTAGGAGTTCTTGGTGCCTCACCGATTGACTTCCAGCGAACTGGAGCGCTTGCAGCGCTACATACCGCCCGATTGGCAGGAGTGGGTCGGGCCGGGTCTCGCGCCGGAGGCTCTGGCGAAGTGCATCTCTCACCTGCAAGCGTTGCTGACGATTGTGGCTACCTATCTCCCGAGGGCTGTCCTGGCTGGTGATCGGGAGGTACGGGTTGGAAGGGGCGAGTTTCGCTACGGCACGGCGCTGTTTGCTGACGTTTCCGGCTTCAGTACGTTGACGGAACGTTTCTCTCAGGACCGTGGCCGCGAAGGGGCTGAAGAAGTCACTTTCATCGTCAACCGCTTCCTCGATACAGTGAACACCATCGCCGCGCGGTACGGCGGCGACCTGCTGAAGTTTGCGGGCGATGCCGCATTGAGTTTCTACGAGGGGACAGATCACGCTGTTCGTGCCTGTCGTGCCGCCTGGGAGATGCAGCAGATAGTGCAGGAGCGATTCGCCCGCGTGGAGACCTCGCTGGGATGCTTCGCGCTCCAGATGTCAGTCGGACTGGGCAGTGGATGGGTCTTCGCGGCCAGTCTGGGCACGCCCGACAACGCTGAGTACGCTGTGGTGGGGCCGGCGCTGGCGACGATGGGCCGGGCCGAACAGTTGGCTCAGGCGGGACAGGTTTTCGTGGATCGCGCTACGCGCGAATTGGCGGGTGGCGCTGCCGTTGTTGCTCCTGGCCAGACGGAATGGTTCTTTGAGTTACGCCAGGCTGGACCTCACGCCAGCGCGGTTGAGTCCCTACATCTGGATCTGTCGCCACCGGACGGTTCGCCTGGTGCAACGCTGCGCTGGCTGCTGACACGGTTGGACGCCTTCGCCCCCTATCTGTCCCCTGGTCTGCTGAAAAAACTGGTTTCCTCGCCTGAAGAGATCAGCATTGAGAGCGATCACCGGTGGGTGACCACCCTCTTCGCCGATTTACGGGGGACGAACGACCTGGTTGAGGCGCTGGGACCCGAGCGAGAAGGCTTGCTCACCGATGTCATCAACCGTCACTTCCTGGCGATGCGTGGGGTGGTCGAGCGGTATGAGGGGGTCCTGCATAAGGTCGGGGCTGGCCCAACTGGATCGCATCTCTTCATCACCTTCGGCGCGCCCAAGAGCCACTCTGATGACCCTGAGAGGGCGGTGCTGGCAGGGTTGGAGATGCAAGAAGTGCTGGAGGATGTCAACCGCGAGGTGGAGACTCTGGTTGGCCGCACGTGTGGTTTGCGGTTTCCTCTCCTTCGGCAAGCGATCGGTATCACCACCGGCTTTGTCTTCGCTGGAAGCATCGGTTCGGCAGAGCGACGGGAGTATACCGTGATGGGGGACGTGGTCAATCTGGCCTCCCGCCTGATGGCAGCGGCTGCCGAGGGGGAGATTCTGGTCGCCGACTCCACGGTTCGCTGCCTGAGCGAGCGGTTCGAGCTGCGTCCCCGACCGGCTATCCGGGTGAAAGGGAAGCGTGAGCCGGTGTCTCACGCGCAGGTGACCGGGTTGACGCGGTTGCCTCCACTGCTAGGAGTGGCCGAGGGCTGCCTCGTGGGCCGCCAGGCTGAACTGGACACGGCACAGAGGTTGCTTGACAGGCTGATTCAAGGCACAGGGATTGTACTGGTGGTGCGCGGCGAGGCCGGGATGGGTAAGACCCGGCTGGTTCAGGAGATTGCGCAGCGAGCACAGCAGCGTGAGATGCGTGTGCTCGCCGGAGCCTGTCTCTCCTACGGGACCGACATCCCCTACCTGCTGTGGACCGATGTGGTGTGCGCATTGCTGGGGATCTCTGCGGTGGAACGGTCAGTGCAATTGCAGCAGTTGGTGCGTGGGTTGGAGGCGGCCGGGATGGCTGGGTGGGAGCCGTTGGTCGCCGAATTGCTGGGATTGGGGTTGGAGGAGACGGAACTGACAGTCTCGCTGGATTCCCGGCTGCGACAGCAACGGCTGTTCGACATCGTACTCGAATTGATCCATGGTCACGCTCGAACACAACCGCTTCTGCTGGTGCTCGAAGACGTCCACTGGACCGACCCCACCTCGCTGGAACTGCTGGACTACGTGGCGCGCAACGTTGTCTCCTGTCCCGTGGTGTTGTTGGTCGTTCAGCGGCCGAGGGAGTGGCTGGACGGGCGTTGGCAGAAGTTTGGTCACGCAGCCGAGATTGTGCTGCAAGAGTTGCCCAGGACTGCCGTCCAGGGGCTGGTCGCCGATCTCCTGGACATAGAGGACGTGCCGGGTCGGCTGATTGAGTTGCTGCTGCGCAAGGCACAGGGCAACCCATTCTTCACCGAAGAGGTGGTACGGGCGTTGATAGATGCCGAGGTCCTGAAACGGGATGATGGACGTTGGAGATTGGTCGCCGATCCGGATCAGGCCGGCGTGCCCGACACGATCCACGGCGTCATCCAGAGCCGCATAGACCGTCTGGGGGAGACCGAGCGGCGGGTGCTCCAGGTGGCTTCGGTAATCGGGCGGGTCTTCGGCATGGGTGTGCTGGGCGGTGTCTATCCCTACGACGATCTCGATGGTACGCTGCAGCAACGGCTGGACCGGCTGGGTACGCTGGGTCTGGTGCTGGTAGAACTGCCTGGGCCGGAGCCGGTCTACATGTTCAAGCACGCGCTGACGCAGGACGTGGCCTACGAGAGCCTCTCTTATGCGCGGCGGCGCGAGTTGCACCGCCGCGTGGGAGCGTTTATTGAGGCACAGGGAGGGGATGTCTTGAGTGAACGTCCAGGCTTCCTGGCCCACCATTTCTTCCAGGGACGGGCCTGGCGCAAGGCGCTGACCTACCTCTTGGCGGCGGGACGGAAAGCGCAGCAGGAGTATGCCAATGAGGTCGCCATCGCCCACTTCCGGCGGGCACTACAGGCAGCGACAGAACTGGATGAACTGTGCGAGGAGGAACGGCTGGAGGCTCACGAGGCGGCGGGTGAGGTGCTGACCATCGTGGGGCGCTACGACGAGGCGCTGGACAGCCTGGAGGCGGGGCGGGCTCTGGTTGGGGCGCTATCGTCGTCGGCGGAGCGAGACCGCCGGCTGGCGGAGCTATATCGCAAGATGGCGACAGCCCACGAGGCCAATGGGGAGTACGCAGCGGCTCTGGAGTGGTTGGACCGGGGCCTGGGCCTGCCTGGCATCGAGCGTCTGATTGAAGGGGCTCGACTTTACCTCAGGGGTGACGGTGTATTCTTTCGGCAGGCGGAGTATGACCGGGCCAGAGATTGGTGTGTGCGTGGCCTGGAGATTGCTGCGCAGATTGGTGGTCGAGTCGGACAAGAGGTGCTTGCCCGGGGTCACTATCTGATGGGTGGGATTCTGGTTCGCCTTGGAGACCTGGACGGAGCGATTGCCCGGTGCCGGCAGAGCCTGTCGCTGTATCAGGAACTGGGGGATCTGTTTGGGCAGGCACAGGCGCACACCAATCTGGCTATGGCTTACTACTATCAGGATGCTTGGGATTTGGCAGCGCGTCATCATACTGCCGTGATGAACATCTCGGAACGGATTGGCTATGCTGAGGGGCAGGCTCGTGCTGCATCGAACCTGGGTGGGGTCTATTTCGTCCAGGGAAAAGCGGACGCTGCACGTGAGCAGTATAGCGTAGCGCTGGAAATTGTCGAGCGACTGGGCATGACGTTTGGCGTAGCGTTTGTGCACAACAATCTGGGGGAGGTCTGTGCAAGAGCAGGACGGTGGAGAGAGGCGACGGAGCACTTGGAACGTAGCCTGAGTATGTTTGAGGCGATTGGATCTGAGGAACATCTGGCTGAGCTTTTCCGTCACCGAGCCGAAGTGGCGCTAGGGCAGGGGCGACAGGATGAGGCGCTAGCCCATGCGGAGCATTCGCTGGAATACGCTCAGACGCACGACATGCGGTTGGATGAGGGGATGACCTGGCGTGTGCTGGGGTGTGTACACCGGGAGCGTGGGGAGTTAGATCAGGCCGAGGAATCGCTGGCGCAGGCGTTGGAGATTGCACAGGAAGTACACAAACGTCACGAGGTTGCGCTGATCCACCTGGAATTGGCGCGGCTACGGATGCAGCGGGGCAATGAGGAGAGAGGGAGAGAACTGGCCCAGCAGGCCGCGCAGGTTTTCAAAGAACTGGGCGCGCGGTTGGATTTGGAGGAAGCGGATCGGTTGTTGGAGATTAGAGATTAGCGATTGGATACACGGGGCGGGAGGGGAGGTTGCAAATGAGGCGCTGGTTGACGCTGATACTGACTTTCGGTATCGGACTGTTGTTGGTGGTCCTTTCGATGACGGCCTTGCGATGGAAGAATCCAATGGCTTTGGCCGTTGATGGTTCGGCGCCGTCGGCCCAGGCCGATTCCGCCCCTGTAGGCATTGCGGCCTATGAGGGGGTTCCTTATGGTGATGCCTCATCCGTCTGCTATTTCCCTTTCGCCCACCATGATGACCTCTCGGGCCGGTCCACCAGGTTGTATTACCAGAACGCTTCCTGGAGCACGGCGAGTGTCACCATCAGCCTCTACCGTTCGCTGGAAAGCGCTGGAGTTCCTACGGTTGTGGTGACGGATGTACTCTCCCCAAACGCGCGAGGTGTCTACCCAGTCTCAGAACTGGTGGCAGCGAGTTTCACAGGGGCGGCTGTCGTCGAGGCGGATCAGTCACTGGCGTGCAGCGCCGAAATCCTGAACGAGTCGGATCCTGCCGTTGACATGATGGCATATCGCACCCCCGTGGTGGACGCAACGAGGTTCATTGCCCCACTGGTGAACAGGGAGGGGCTGGCGAGATGGAATTCCCAAATCGTCGTCTTCAACTATGGTCGCCAATCAAGCGTGGTGGACATCCAGTTCTACGATCACAATGGAACGGAGGTTGATTCTGCCCAACGGACGGTGGGTGATCACGACACCTGGTTTTACGATGTGTTTCTTCAAGGTGACTTGCCGGACGGTTTTGACGGATGGGCGCATATTACTGCTGACGGTCCCATCGCCGCGGTCGTGTTGAATAGGAATCTGGGGAGCGGTGAGGCGGTGGCGCTTACTCCGTGGGGAGGGACACTCTCCTCCGAGGCGATACTGCCCTGGGTCAAGCGCGCCCCGACGACGACGATCAGGCTGTACAACCCGAGCGGTGTCGCGCAATCCAGGAGGATGGACTACCATTTCGCTGGCGATGGGTCGCTGGATGCCACAGAGGACTACACGCTATTGCCACAGGCACACATCGTGCGGAGCCTGGCCGATGTGTCTCTGCCAGCAACACAGTGGTATGGGGCGGTGCGCTCCACTGGGTCTGCTGGGGAGGCTGGCATGGTGGCGCTCTCCGACTGGGGGATGGCGGCAGCAGGCTACAGCAGCGTTCAGGGCTATAGCGGTTATTTTTTCCTGCCCAACGTCGTCCGCTATCCCAATAGGTTCACTGCCTTTACCGTCTGGTCGCAGTATGATACTCCTAACGATGTGACCGTCGAGTTCTACGACGCAGCAGGCAAACTGGTGTTTGATTACGCGACCCAGATTTCCCAATACGTGGGCCTGCGCTTTGATCTGGAGATAATGCCCGAACTGGGATCCGCTTTCGAGGGCTCGGTCCGTGTCTCCGGCTACATGAACATCGCTGTCGTCGTCGAAGAGAGAGTCATGGGCCTGCCGCCGGAGGACACGTACGAGCCCAACGATTTCCCTGGCGATGCCTACACCATCACCGTCGGCACTGTCTACGATTCGTACCTGAGCCACTCTGATGATCTGGACTGGTACCGGGTCAACATTGCACAGCCATCGTTCTTGACCGTCACGCTGGATCGACTGCCCGAGGACTACGACCTGGCCGTCTTCGGCGACCTGCTGACCGCGCCGCCGGTCCCCGACAGCCAGGTGGTGGGTGAACTGACTGATGGCAGCAGTGTGGGGGCCGAGGGGGAATTGGATGCAGTGGGGCAATGGGCGGCAACAGGGCAGTGGGCGGCGACGGGACAGTGGGCAGCGACGGGGCAATGGGCGGCAACAGGGCAATGGGCGGCAACGTCGGCCAACGATGGGACGGTGACCGAAGTGGCCCGCACCATTGCCTTCGAGCCAGGCACTTATTTTATCCTGGTCTACGCTGAGGGCGGGCGGTACTCCGATCAACCCTACCGCCTGCAGGTGCAGGCCGAACCGCTGGCGGAGGCCGGTGCGTGTGGCTGGACGCCGGAGGATACCGCCATCCAGCCCACCGGAACCTATACCGGGACAAGTGTTGGCACCGAACCGCTCACGCTCATCCTGTACAACAAGACTCGCCTGGACCAGACATACGGCGTAGCGGCGGGCAATGCGATCTCGGACGCGCTGGGCCGGCTGGCGGACGAGCCCTCGGTGCGCGGACTGGTCGTGCCGGTGGACAGCAACGGTCTTGTCTCTGACACATACGCTCTCTGGAGTTCCGATCCCTACTACTGCACCGTGGGCCGGGCCAACGAGGTGGCCGGCGCCATCCGCAACCAGGTTATCAGCCCCACGCTGGCGGCCCACGACACTATCTCCTACGTTGTGCTGGTTGGCGGCGACGAGCAGATTCCCTTCCGCCGCGTGCCAGACCAAACGACAATCGCCAATGAGCGAACCTACGAGGGCGCTTTGCAGGCAGAGTGGGGGGCGCTCCGTGCTGCCTTCAACCAGGGCTACATTCTTACCGATGACTTCTACGGCACGCGGCCAGGTGAGGAACTCTTCTGGCGCGGGCGAGGGCTGTGGCTGCCGGGCCTGGCTGTGGGACGGCTGGTGGAGACACCGGCCGAGATCATAGGGCTCATCAACGGTTACCTGAGCGACAACTCCCTCAGCGCGGACACCGCCCTGGTCACCGGCTATGACTTCCTGACGGATAGCGCCGAGGCCATCGAGGACACTTTCGACGGGCTGGATCTCGACACGAGCACTCTCATCTCTGAGAATTGGGACGCTGGTGACCTGCGGGACGTCTGGCCGACCGCTGCACCCCACCTGGCCTCGGTTAACGCCCACTTCTCGCACTGGCAGGTCTTCCCGGCGGATGGTTCCGCCACCCTCGACAACACTGATATCCTCAATGGTACCGGCAGTCTCTCTGGAACTCTCGGCTTCTCAATGGGCTGCCACGCTGGGCTGAACGTGCCCGACGGGGATGTGTTGGCCGGGGCACCGGGGACGACTCCCGACTTCCCCCAGGCGCTGGCGCACAGGGGCGGTTACTGGGTGGGCAACACTGGCTACGGCTACGGCATGGATGATGCCATCGAAGCCTCGGAGATGCTGATGTGGATGTTTGCCCAGGAACTGGGGCGGGAGCTGGGCGTGCCAGCGGGACAGGCTTTCATGCGAGCCAAGCAGCGCTATTTCGGCAGCCTGCCCAGCGGTGGCCTGAGCCTCTACCACGAGAAGGCGATGATCGAGGCCACTTTCTATGGGTTGCCGATGTATCGGGTGACTGTGCCCTCACCTCAGGCGGTAGCAGGAGCAGTGAGCGCGAGTGTGTCATCGCCGCAGTCCACCGGCGTATCGGGCCTGCAGGCTGTAGACATAACCGTGCAGCCTACGCTGACGCGGCGAGACACTGCTCGCGGCAGTTACTACAGTGTGGGCGGTGAGGTACAGGCTGCGCCAGGGCGGCCGATCCAACCCCGAGCTACGGTGCCGATGACGGGGCCGGCAGGCTTCATTGCACACGGAGCGTTACTCGTGGCTGGCAGTTATGGCGTCGAGAGCGGATTCGACCCGCTCATCGCTCGTCCCATCGTTGATGTCGTTCAGCCGGAGCCTGGCTTCGATGCCGCGGGCTGGTTCCCGGCCAAGCCGTTCGTGGTCAACCGCTTCGGCGGCGAGGATCGGCTGGTGATGGTGGCGGGACAGTACAACGGCGGGTTGGGCGTGGAGCGTCTGTACAGTGAGGCCAGGCTGAGGGTCTACTATTCGAAAAGCGACGACTTCACGCCGCCGGCGATCATGGGGGCGCAGTCATCGCGGTCTGAGAACCAGGTTTACTTCGAAGTCATAGCGTTTGACCTCTCTGATCTTCACCGTGTTGTGGTGACCTACAACGACGGCCAGGGAGAGTGGGAGACAATGGACTTGACCCCCGACCCCACGGGCCGCCGATGGACGGGTGAGGTAGCGTCGTCATCCCGCTGGCTGTGTTACTTCGTGCAGGCGGTGGACGAGGCGGGTAACGTCGCGATGGGGGCGAACAAGGGATTGTTGTTCGATGCATCTCCCAGCACGGTCTTCTTCCCACTGGTGTTCAAGGGGTCCTGAAGGTCTGGGACGATGTGGGTGGCGGCGTGGAACGAGACACGGGATGAGCGGGCGTTGGGGTGTGTGCGCCGCTGTGCCAATTTCCTCTGTCGTCTACGGGGGTTGACCTTCCGGCGACGGATAGGAGACGACGAGGGATTACTGTTGGTGGGGCGTGGGGAGAGTCGCGCCGATGCGACCATTCACATGTTTTTTGTCTTCTTCCCCATCGCGGTGGTGTGGCTGAGGGGAGACGGACGGGTGGTGGATGTCCGTCTGGCCCGTCCCTTCCGGCCGCTCTACGTCCCCCGTGCGCCAGCGCGGGACGTGTTGGAGGGGCCGACGACGTTGCTGGAGCGGGTGGGAATAGGAGATCAACTGCGTTTTGGAGGGTAATCAGGTGAATCGAAGGATCGTGGTTGGGCTGGCAGTCTGGCTGTTGATCGCGGTGTTGGCGGTGCCGGTGCAGGCCCAATCGGGCGAGCCGCCGCTGCAGACGACCGTGCACATTGTGCAGAGGGGCGACACGCTGTTCTCCATCGCCCGACGGTATGGCTTGACCGTGGATGCCATTACGCACGCCAACGGCATTCCTGATCCTCGACACATTTACGTCGGTCAGCGTCTCGTTATCTCGGGCGGGATGTCGACTGTTGAGGAGACATCGCCTTACGTGGTCCAGGCAGGCGATACACTGGCCTCTATCGCCCGGCGTTATCATACCACCTGGCAGATGCTTGTCCAGGTCAATGGCTTGCTTTCTCCCAACGCCATATATGCGGGGCAGGTCGTCCAGGTGCCGGCGCCCCTCCCCTTCATCCCCCCCAATGGGGGAGAGAGAGGGGGGGACGGCGCAGAGGCGCTTGCTCGTCCGTCGATGAGCGGAGGTGTGGTCTATATCGTGCGCTCCGACGATACGCTGTTCTGTATCGCGCTGCGCTATGGCGTCTCACCCTGGACGTTGGCTGTCACCAGCCGCGTCGCAAACCCGGCATTGATCTACCCAGGGCAGGAACTGGTGGTCCCTGGCGAAGGGGTTGGCCTGTTGCCGGTGCCTTTTGCCTTCGTCGAGATACAGCCGCTGCCGGTGGTTCAGGGGACATCGGCGATTGTCGTGGTGCACACAACGGAACCCGTCACACTGGAGGGCAGGCTGTTTGGGCAGGCGGTACGCTTCGCTGAAGAGCAGGGTGTATACTATGGGCTGGTGGGGGTGCACGTTTTCACGGAGCCCGGCCTGTATGAACTGGAGTTGACAGCCGTGGATGGCAGAGGACGAAGCACGGTACTTACCACAGGGGTTGTGGTAGAGGCCGGACGCTTCGGCTATGAGCGGATTGATGTGCCTGCCAGCCGAACCAGCCTGCTTGATCCGGCCGTCGTCGCCGCGGATCGTGAGCGGCTTGCTGCGCTGCGCCACACGTTTACCCTGGAGCGGCATTGGACGATGCCTTTTCAACGCCCGTGTGCAGGGGCCGTCTCATCTTACTTCGGCGCTCACCGTGCTTATGGTGGAGGGCCGTACACCAGTTACCACAGCGGTGTGGATTTTCGAGTGCCAACTGGCACGCCGGTGTACGCGCCTGCTGCGGGCATCGTCGTGCTGGCCGATCCACTGGCGTTGTGGGGCAATGCCGTGGTGCTAGACCACGGTTGGTCCGTTTTGACGGGCTACGCGCATCTCTCGACGATCGAGGTACAGGTTGGCCAGCAGGTTTTGCAGGGTGAACTGATTGGCAAGGTGGGCAACACAGGGTTATCTACTGGCGCACATTTGCATTGGGAAACGTGGGTTGGCGGGACCAGCGTGAACGGCTTACAGTGGCTGGAGCAATCATATCCCTGGTTCGAGTCTGAGTGGCTGGCAGTTGGTGGCTGATGATGATGCACTGGTCATTGCTCTTCGATGAGCGCCCGTGCCTGATCAGCGTACTTGGTCGGTACCAGGACGTGCACCTCTCCCAGACCGTCCACTGTGATGCCAATAACCGGCCCCACACTCTCGTAGTTCAGTAGCACGGGAATACCCTCGTGTTCCAACTTGGTCTTGATAACCTGGGCCTTCAGAAGTCCCTGCGTGATGTGGATCGTGGTCAGTCCGGGATGGTGTGACTGTTCATCTCGTCGCATCTTCAGCCTCCTCGCTCCCAGTATGCTTCAACCGAGCGTATTTGTCAAACTGACATAAGCCTGGTATAATCACACCCGTATTTCTACAGCGATTGATATCCAGAACTAGACTCTTAGGAGACATGGCTTTGATCCAGCGGAAGACTCAGTCCCCTGCCTATTGGGAGGACGAGTTTGCAGTTACTTCTGACGATCTTCAATACCTTAGCACGTTACTCGTCGAGGACGAGTTGCCGCGCTCGGCAGAAGAGTTGGGCCGGGCGCTGGTTTTGTACCGCTGCCAACGGGAAGAGGCACTCATAGAGCGTGCGCTGTCCAGGGGCACCCTGTATCAACCCAAGTGCACTTACGAAGTGGACGAGCGAGTGGTTTTCCCGGCGCTGGAATATCGCGTGGGCAAAGTCGTCGGCGTGCGGCCTGGTAACAACCCTGAGTATGACTCGTTCCAGGTTGTCCAGGTGGAGTTTGAGGAAGGCGAGGTGCGTGAATTTGCGTCCGAGTTGATGGCCGATCATCCGCTCAATCGCGAAGCGCCGGTCGGCACGGCGGAAGGTGCCACGCTGCGTTCCCCAGAGGAACTGGCCGCCCTGTACGAGTCGCGGGTTGGTACAGTGCTGGCGGAACGCCTTGAAGTCGAGCCCAGTTTTGTCCGCCTGGCCGGCAAATGGTTCCGCAAGGACTTGTTGGTGGATGTACACATTGGCCACTTGAACCTGGCGGAGGCCGTGCTCGACATGGCGGGTGGTGGTCCGTTGCCAACGGACGCGCTGCTGGGTGATCTGGAATTGCCAGAGGAGATTACCCCTCAATTACGCATCTTCTCGCTGAACTATGTGCTTCAGGAGGATGAGCGTTTCGACGAGGTGGGACCGGCGGGCGGGGTGCTCTGGTTCCTGCGTCGTCTGGAGCCAGAGGAGGTGCAATCTGTCCCTATCTGGCTCGAGTACAGGCCTTTGGACTACAACCCTGCACTGCTGACCAGTGAGATGCTGGCATTGGAGCGGACATTGGACGACGAGTGGTCGGACCTGGACAGTCCCGCCGAGGTGCCAGAGTCGGTGACGGTCGTGCTGATCTATCCACACTGGAGGTCTGGCACCCTGCCGCTTTCGGGCCGACTGGCGCGTATATTCCCCACTGGCCGTGCGCGTCGTATTCGTTTCACTTTCGTGGATGGTGAGACGGGCGCGGAGATGCCAGGTTGGGTCGTGCGCAAGGGGCGCTATGTTTATGGTCTGGGAGAGTGGTACAGGACACACGATATACCTGTAGGGGCCTATCTGGAACTGGCGCGAGGTGAGAAGCCAGGAACGGTTGTAATTCGGCGACGTGCCCGCCGGCCCAGGCGAGAATGGGTACGGGTTGCGTTGCCACTGGAGGGCAGACTGACCTTTGAGATGCGCAAAGAACTCATCGCTTGTAAATACGATGATTTGATGGTCGTGGCACAGGAAGACATCGAAGCGATGGATGCAGTGTGGGCCCGCTCGCGTGAGCAATGGTTTTCGCTGAGCCAGTTGATTGCCGAGGTCTTTCCCGAATTGACCAAGCTGAGTCCTCAGGGCACCGTCCATGCGGCTACGCTCTACAGCGCGATTAACGCCGCGATGCGCATGCCTCCTGGGCCATTGCTAGCGGAACTGGTCGCTAGTGGTACGTACGCGCCAGTGGGTGACAATTACTGGGTCTTATGTACGGACTCCAGCGGAATCAGGTCTGTCGATGAATAAGATTCTTGTCCCTCCTGCGCTGCCAACGCTGGTCAAGCCTATGCTTGACACGCCATTTCACGTTGACTATGGATGGTGGGAGCGGAAAGGGTTGCATCTCGGCGTGGAGTTGAGTGGCCATCTCTGCCAGAAGCATCGGGCGGTTTTCAGCGAACACTTTGATACAGAGAAGATTGACTGGATAGATGAGAGGACGGGTGAGGTGACGCGGGTGGATGGGTTGCAACACGTGTTGCGGGTTCATTGTGGCAAGCAGACCGACTACATCAACGAGAACTTGTCGTTGGTAGACGCGGTTTTCAGGGTGTTCCTGGCGAATGGCAATGTGCCGTTGACGTGCGAGGAATTGAGCAGCATAGTTGGTCATCCTGCGGAGAAGATTCTGCGCACGTTGGCAGGACGGCGAGTGTACAAGGGGATCCGGCCAACACAAAAAGGCTAGCCGCGCTTGAGGTTGGGTCATTGCGCCGCGACTACTGTCGCGGCGTTGCCATTCACCCACTATGGAGATGCCGGTAGGGAGGCTGCTGTGCGTTTGTTCATCGCTGGCATTATACAGGGCTCACAGAGCGGCAGGGAGATTGAGGCCCAGGACTATCGCCGCGAGATCGCTCAGATCGTACGGCGCCATGTTCCTGGGATCGAGGTGTTGGACCCCCTCGAACTGTATCCCGATAGCGTGGGTTATGGTCCGGAGCAGGCCAAGCAAACGCTGCTGGAACTGGCCGAACTGGCCGGCGGAGTGGATGTACTGGTGGCATACGTTCCCTCGGCCAGTATGGGCACGGCCATTGAGATGTGGAATGCCCATCGGAGTGGCAGCCCCGTTTATGTTATCTCCCCGCTGGCAGACAACTGGGTCGTGCATTCCCTCTCTAAGTGCATCTTTCCCGACCTGGCGGCGTTTGCTGCGTTCGTTGCCGGCGGGGGGCTGGGCGGCTCTGCGGCCTGAGGGCTTGACATGGGGGTGTAATTCGGTTAGAATATCGTTGCTGTGCCCCAGTAGCTCAATGGGATAGAGCATCGGACTTCTAATCCGAGGGTTGCAGGTTCGAGTCCTGCCTGGGGTGTCTGTAGCGAGTCTCGCGAAGTCCAAACTGCGACGATGAGCGCACCTGTGCTCGTGACTGGAGCCACTGGCTTTCTGGGACACACGTTGTGTCCCTATCTTGTTGCGCGTGGCTACCGGCTGCGAGCGTTTGTGCGTACCTCCAGTGACTGTGAGTTCCTGCGTCCGCTGGAGGTGGAGTTGGCCTGGGGGGACATTCGTGACCCCGAGGCGGCCCGCGCGGCGGTTGAAGGTTGCCGGGCGGTGGTGCATGATATGGGTTGCCCACTCTTGTCCTTCGGCTCGGTGCATTCTACGGACCAGGCGGCCGCTATGCTTTCAACCGGCTGTTCTTCGAGGACCCCCTGAAAGGTCTCCCTGTGCAGGTGTGTAGAGGCCGGTGCATCACCTTCCCCGTCCACGTTCAGGATTGTGGCCCAGGGCGTTGATTTAGCACTGAAGCAGGGGAGGCCAGGTGAGGTGTACAATGTCAGCGGGCGAAGTCTGAGTCATTGGGAGATCAACGGCATCGTGGACCGTTTGCTGGGATGTCATATCCAGCGGCTCAGTGTGTCTGCCTGGATGATGCTCGCGCCGGCGTAGGTGTGGACGCGGCTCTCGCGTTATACTGGACGGGAGCCCTATTATCCCATCTGTCGTTTCACGTTTTACGTTCTCGCAGGGGGACCTGTTGGTGCGGCACGCACTGGCCCTTGTCTTACCACAGATTTCGGATGTGGCTGGTATGTTATGCGGCCTCGGCGGTGGTCTCGGGTTGTGCTTGGTCCACCGCGGCGGCAGCGGCTTTCTTCGTTTCCTCAACTGCCTTCGTCATCTGCTTCTGGCCTTCCTCCAGGATGACTTTGCTTTGGACCTGGAGACTCTCGGCGCGGCGCTTGACGTCGGCGGCCACGGCCTCGGCCTTGGCACGGGCTTCAGACAAACTATCCCCCGCTTTACCTCGCAGTTCGATGCTCTTCTGCCGAATCTGCTCGCGGGTCTCCACTCCGGAATAGGGGGCCAGGATGAGGGCTACCGCTGCGCCTACAAGCCCACCTACCAGGAAGCCGGCAAAGAAAGACCCAATCTCACCACCGTTATTGTTACTCATTATCCATCTCCTTGCTGTTTCTCACTCTTACGTAACCCACTGATTTCTTGCACGATGCGTCGCAACCCAGCCAGATAGCCTGACCACTTTACCACTGGCGAGACGACGTTGTGACTGACGAACTGAGTGGTGCCGCGCACAGTTGCCAATGTCTCATTGACTGCCTCCAGCATCGGTTTGACCTCGTCTCGCAGCAGCACGACCAGAGACTGTACTTGCAATGTCAAGACGATCATGAGCACACCAATGATCAACGTTTCGAACGCGACGAATATGATGGCCGCATCCCGAAGCAATCCCACCACAACCATTCCTGGGCTTGGGCCCGTACCTGTGTACGTGGCGTGATAGGCATCCACTGAAAGGAGCACCAGCAACGCGACCAAGCCCAGCAGTAGCAGGCCAGCCACAACCAAGCCTGTGATGAGCAATCGGCGTGCTCGCAGTTCCGCGGTCGATGGCTCGGCGACTGCTGGTGCCTCTGGGGCTTGTAGTAAGGGGGATTCTGTGGCCGGCACAGGGTGGGTTTGGGCTTCCATGATGAAACTATTATAGCATAGATTCTTGAACCCCACAAATGGCTCCACCCCCCAATACAACTTCGTCATCGTACAGAACCACGAACTGGCCTGGTGTGATGTCTCGCTGAGGTGAGGCAAAGTGGATGTGTGTTCTCTGATGTGGCAATGGAGTCACCGTGACAGTGGTCGCCCGTGCCCGATAGCGAATCTGCGCCGTGGCGCGAAAAGTGATTGTGGGTCTTTCTTCGCTGATGTAGTGCATTCCCTCAACCAGACATTCATCCTGGCCCAGTTCCTCTGCCGTCCCTACGATGAGCGTGTTCTCCGTCAGGTCAATTGCAAGCACGTACAGCGGCTCTGCCGCCGTGATCCCTAGCCTTTTTCGTTGACCAATGGTATACGCGGGTAGTCCTTGATGCTGACCCAGCACGCGCCCGGAGGTATCGCGGATGGGGCCGGGTCGGAACAGGTGAGGGGCTTGACGGGCCAGGAAATGCCGGTAATCGCCGTCGGCCAGGAAGCAGATGTCCTGACTTTCGGGTTGTTCTGCCACTGGCAGGCCACGCTGGCGAGCGATGGCGCGAACTTCTGTCTTGGTCAACTCGCCCACGGGGAAAAGGATGTGAGCCAATTGTTTCTGGGTTAGCCTGTGCAGGAAGTATGATTGATCCTTACGAGGATCTCGCCCGCGAAGAAGTTGTTGATGGTTTTCGCCGTGGCGCACTCGAGCGTAATGACCTGTAGCCAGGAATGCTGCCTCCAGTGCCAGTGCCCGGTTCAGGAGCAGGCTGAAGCGGACAGTACGATTGCAAGGAATGCACGGATTGGGGGTGCGGCCAGCACCGTACTCGGCGACGAAGTAATCTACCACCTGGGATTTGAAGGCTGCTTCGGCGTTGATGAGATAAAAGGGAATGTCGAGACGATCGGCGACGCGATGGGCACGGTGCACTGCTTCGGGCGTGCAGCAGCGGTTGGCGCGGGCCCCGCCCGTATCGCCCTCAGCCCACAACCGCAGCATCACGCCAATGACCTCGTACCCGCGCTCGACCAGGAGCGCGGCCGCGACGCTACTGTCTACGCCACCGCTGAGGGCTACGAGAACCCGTGAGGGGATCATTCGTCTGCTCGCAGCCGTTCGATGATGGCCGGCAACACCTCCAGCACACGTGCTACGTCGTCTTCGTCGTTCGCGTGGCCGAGGGTGAGGCGCAGACTGCCGATGCTCCAATCTGGGGGAAGCCCCATCGCGGTGAGCACGGGTGATGGTTCTGGCTCCCCTTCGGCGCAGGCCGCGCCGGAACTGGCGGCGATGCCCTCCAGATCGAGGTTCAGCACCGCTGCTTCCCCCTCAATGTCGCGGAAGGCAAAACTGGCGTGGTGGCACAGCCGCTGTGTGGGGTGACCTGTCAGACGACTTTCCGGGATGGACGCCAGGACGCCCTCGATGAGTCGGTCGCGCAAGCGACGCAGGCGGGCCGTTTCGGTCACTCGTTCCTTCTCTGCCAGGCTTAGCGCGGTCGCCAGTCCCACCGCCCCGGCAACGTTGACTGTGCCCGGACGCCGCCCGCGCTCGTGGACCCCGCCGGTAATGGCGGGGACGAGAGGGGTGTCGCGCCGCACGTAGAGCAAGCCGACCCCCTTGGGGCCGTAGAACTTATGGGCCGAAAGGGCCAGAAGGTCCACATTGATGTCGTCCAGTTCCAACGGGAACCGGCCAGCGGCCTGGATAGCGTCGGTGTGGAAGTACACACCCCGCTCGCGGCAGACTCGCCCGATCTTGACCAGATGTTGCACTGTGCCGACCTCGTTGTTGGCGCCCATCACGCTCACCAGGATGGTGTCGGTCCGGATAGCGGCCGCCACGTCGTCTGGGTTCACGCGCCCGTACTCGTCCACCGGCACCCTCGTAACTTCAAATCCGAATAAGTCGCGCAGTTGGTCAACCGTGTGGCCTACGGCATGGTGCTCAATGGGAGTGGTGACGATGTGGTTGCCGCGTCCGCTCTGGCGAGTGGCCCAGGCCACACCCCGCAGTGCCAGGTTGTCGGCCTCGGTGCCGGAGCCGGTGAAGACGATCTCGGAGGGACGGCAACTCAGTACGTCGGCGACGGTTTGGCGGGCTCGCTCCATCGCGCTGGCGGCCGCCTGGCCGAGGGCGTGCGATGACTCGCTGTTGCCGAAGATTTCGTTCCAATACGGAGCCATCGCCTCGACCACCCGTGGGTCCACGGGAGTGGTAGCGGAGTGGTCCAGGTAGATATGACGCTTGGGTGTGTCCATACGTGATCCTCTGGCGCGGTGATGGGTTGTATTGTAGCACGTGGTGCGGGGACCGTCAAACGGCTGCCTCGGCAACGTCAGACCCTTTTCCAACGCGACAGGTGGTTGACAAGTGGTATAAGATGTATTATACTATGAATACTTCACTTTCGTTGGCTTTTCCTGACCTCCTGCTTCCTTCACTTTCTTGGGAACAGAATGCTTGTGCGCTCACACTCATCGTTGCTCCTCTATTCTGCTTGATTGGCCTCTGGCACGCGTAGGCTCGATGTACGAGGAGGTGATGCCCAGGATTGCTTGTTGTAGACTTCCATTGGGATGTCCCCGATGGCTGTGAATACGTATTGTAGTTGCGAGGAGGTTCCCAATGAAAGAAACGCCCTATCGTCCTTGTGTCTCAGCCACGACGAAGGTCGTACTGGCTGTCCTTGCGGCGGCGGCTGTACTGTTGCTGACGTTGGTCGTCATTGCAGCGCCGGCGACGCCTGATTTCTCTACTTCCTACAAAACTGCCCCCTATTATGCCAAACAAGGAGACGTGATTACCTACACCATCGTCGCGGTGAATACCGGGGGGCCGGTGGAGAACGTTGTCCTTTCAGACACCCTGCCCAGCAGCGGGGTCACGTTCGTTCCTGGGAGTTGCACCTACATCGAAGGCGGCCAGTCCTGGAACTGTTGGGACGGTGTGCCCCCACTAGACCAAATGTGGCGGGAGAATCTCGCTACCGGCGACCGTATCACCACCACCTTTGCCGTGACGGTGACGAAGGTGGTGACAGGGACCGCGCACTTTCCGCTGCAAAACTACGCCTATCTCAGTTGGGATGGTGCTCAGCAGGCAATCAGCGCTACTACGAACGTAGTGGGAGTCGTACCTGATTTCGATTCCTCTTACAAGACTGGCCCGCGCTTCGCTGACGCCGGCGACGTGATCACCTACACAATCGTCGCGGTGAATGCTGGGGAAGCGGTGGAAGGTGTCATCCTTTCGGACACTCTGCCCTCCTGGGTCTCTTTCGTTCCCGGCAGTTGCACATACACCAGTGGTGGCGCCCCTTCGCCCTGCACTAGTCTGAGCCAGATGTGGCAGGAGGACCTCGGTGCGGGTGGCAGCATCACTACCACCTTCGCCGTGACAGTGAATGCGGGCACCCTGTGGTTGCCGCTGACGAACATTGCCTATCTCAGTTGGGGCGGTGTCGAGCATCCGCTGAGTTTCGTCACGACTGCGAACGCCACCCTGTACCTGCCCATAATCATGCGCGGTTCATGACATACGGCCACCTCGTGTGACAGTAGAGCCCATTGCCACGGTCTCGGACCTCCGGGGTTTTCTTGGCAGGTTCGTTATGCCGCTTCTGATCGGCCACGTCTTCCGCGATACACCGGAACCCGTGGCCGAGGCCCCGGAGGTCTGAACGTTTACACGTGGAGGATGCTGAATCCCAGCGTTGCAGCGGAGATGACTTGAGGAGACTGATCCTACCGTCAATTTTGAGTCCGTTGCTCGTATTGGCGGTCTGCGTCATTGTCTCGCGGGCCGGACCGACCGCTCCACTGCGCACTCTGCACTCCGGCCATCATTTTTTGCCCCCCTACGCCGATGCGCGCGATCGGTTTGGCTTCGATAGTGGCGCGCTGGCCGGCTACGACGTTGCCCAACTTCACGCCGGATGGTACAGCAACTGGATGACCGGCCTTGACCCGGCCCATCCTGACGGCCTGACTTATGTGCAATTGATCCGCTTCCACGCTGGTGCCGACTCTCACGACCCCGCACAGGTCACGGTGAACCCCAGCCAGGAGGTCATCGCCCAGATCGCTGCTACCCATCCGGGCTCCCTGTGGCTTATGAGCAATGAGCCGGATTCTTTTTACCAGGGTGATCCTATCCTACCAGAGGTCTACGCTGTAGTCTACCACGACTTTTATACCTATATCAAGGACTTGGACCCCACGGCACTTGTTGCCAACGGCGGTATCGTCCAGTCCACCCCCTGCCGGCTGGAGTATCTGGACATTGTCTGGGACACATACCAGCAGACCTACGATGAGCCGATGCCGGTGGATGTATGGAACATCCACGCCTTTATCCTGCGCGAGGTGTATAACTCCTGGGGGGCCAGCACGCCGCCAGGCGTAGATCCCAGTTGTGGCATTGACTACCCCATCTGTGACGGCGACAACGTGGACGTGCTGCGCAATCATCTCATCGCCATGCGCCAGTGGATGAAGGATAAGGGGGAACAGAATAAACCGCTGATCATCACCGAGTACGGTGTATTGTGGCCGGGCTGGTTCGCGGACGAGGACGGGCGCACTTTTCCCCCTGCTCGCGTGAGCCACTTTATGACCCAGACGTTTGATCTGTTTCTGAACGAGACCTATCCTGATATTGGCTATCCTGAGGATGACTACCGGTTGGTGCAGACCTGGGCCTGGTACAGTCTGTCTGACGACCAGCACTACAACGGCTACTTGTTTCACAGTGGATCCAAGGCGCTCTCCACGATGGGGCAGACCTACGCTGACTATACCGCCTCCCTGGCCGACGCGCAATACACAGACCTGGCGGCTCAACTGTGGGTGGATTTGGAACCGCTCGAGTATCTTACCCTAACCGTGCCCTACGATGCACTGACCGCTACTCTGCCGGTGACAGGCATGGTCGCTAACCTGGGCAAGGTGCCTGCAGCCGACGTTGTCATTTTGTCATCACTGCTGGGCTACCAGGCCATCCAGGGCGTGCCGGCGCGGTATGAGGAAGACGTCGCCCCGCTGCCACTGCCGGCTCTGACCATCACGCGACCGGGGTTTTACGAGCCTGCGCTCATTGCTGATCCTGCTCAGGCGGTGACCGACCCGCGCCGCTGGAACAACACTTCCACGGTGACGGTGGACGCCCGGCCCGATTTGCTCGCTCTGACAGGTGGGTATGCCACGGTTCCCGATCACACGCAGATTCATATCCAGGTCGCTAACGTCGGATATTGGCCGTCACCGCCTGTTTCGGGCACGCTCTATCTGAGTGATACCGAGGGTAGTCTGCTTCTACCCGGTCATCATTTCTCCATTCCAGCCATCGGCGCTGGTGCTCAGGCGAACATCGTGGAGGAATTGGCTCTTCTACCCACTCCGGGCGATGATTACTATCTCCTGGCGCTGGAGGTGGACAGCGATGGGGTTCTAGACGAGCAGGATGAGAGCAACAACTGGATTGAGACGCTGATTCCCATCGTCGTCATAACTACACTGCAGCCTGACTCCGCTGGTGTGTTGGTCTCGACCAGCGGTCGCCTGGCGTTCGAGTTTTCCGCCGGTACGGTGACGACATCTACAGAGGTGCGCTTTACACCTCGTCTGACTTCTGAACTGCTGCCTGGCCCTCTGGCGGGCGTCACCGCCTTTTCGTTGACCGCGTACCGGTCTGGACAGCAAGTGTCATTGTCTCTGCTCCGTCCAGTCACTGTCACCTGGCAATACACAGATGTGGACGTAGCCGGGTTGGATGAGGACGCTTTGGATCTGTATCGCCTGATGGAGGACGGTCGTTGGCAGCGTGTGCTCTGCCCGGCACAACAGCGTCAGCCGGCGGTGAATCGGCTGATCACCTGTATTCAGCAGTTGGGCGAGTACGTCTTTGGGCAGGGGTACGAACTGTATGTGCCGGTAGTCGCCGCGAGCGACGATGGGAGTGGCTTACAGACGTACTTGGTGGGCAGGGAGGCGGTGCCAGGTGTGCTTCCCGGCAGTCCGCTGCGCTTGCCACCGTGGGCTACCCCGTCAATGTCGCGCTGAGATGCGCACGGCGGGCTACTGCAAGCAGGGCCACGACCAGCGTCCGACTGGTCTGTGCCCTCTGTGCAGGAACGCAAGGAGGAGTGCCTGTTCACTGGCACTCCCCCTGCTTGTACGTAGTCCTCTGTCCGGCAGTGCTGGGGTAATCAGCGCCGGACAAGTCCCGCCTACGTGAGACTCAGAAAGAGCAGTCTCTTCATGGTACCTTGTCTCCTTTCGTCTATTCGCTACCAACGGAAAATGAGGGCAGGATTGCATCCCTTCTTAACTCGCACTGTATATTGTAGCCTAAGAGGAGACGTTTGTCGATGAATACAGGGTCAATCTTTCCTAAAAATAGTCTTAAATTCTAAAAATAACCATAAGCTCAATGCTGTTCAATCAAGGGTCTGGAGTTGAGGCTTCACCAACGCTTGCCAAATCCCCCCTTTTCGTGTACCATTGAAATCCCCTTGGCCGGAGGTGGCTGTGCCCAAGCAGTACAGTCTCGTCTCGTCACAGGCGTGTCAGGGGAGTTGGAGCGGCTCATCAAATATGTGTCCTGGCCTGTGTGCCCAGCCTGCCGACTGCTGAACAGGCTGGGGTGTCAGTACCAGCCCGAGGTATCTATGCTTGACACTTTCTTCCATCCCCAGTCGGTTGCCGTCATCGGCGCCTCCCGCGATCCCAAGAAGTTAGGCTACGCGGTGTTGGCCAACCTCAAAGAAGGAGGCTATCCGGGTCATCTCTATCCAGTCAATCCCAAAGCCGATGAAATCCTGGGCTTGAGAGCCTATCACTCTGTGTTGGACATTCGTGATCCGGTAGACCTGGCGGTGGTTGTCATTCCCTATCGCTTTGTGCCGGCTGCGTTGGAGCAGTGCGGTCAGAAAGGGATTCCTGCCGTCGTGGTCATCAGCGCCGGATTCCGCGAGGCCGGGCGCGAGGGGCTGGAGCGGGAGAGGGAATTAGTTGAGACCGCTCGTAAGCACAATATGCGTCTCGTCGGTCCCAATTGCCTGGGTGTGATTGACACCACTACCCCGCTCAACGCGACGTTCGCTGCCGGTATGCCTCCCGGAGGCCCCATCGCCTTTATGTCCCAGTCGGGGGCGTTGGGCACAGCGGTGCTGGATATGGCGATGGCCGGTCGTATTGGCTTCTCTAAGTTCGTCAGCCTGGGCAACAAGGCGGACGTGAACGAGGTTGATCTGCTGGAAGCGTGGGGTGAGGACCCGGCCTCGCGGGTGATTCTCATCTACGTCGAAGGATTGCCCGACGGGCAGAAGTTCATCGAGGTAGCGCGGAAGGTCACGCGCCACAAGCCGGTGGTCGCGATCAAGTCCGGTGTGACTGCTGCGGGCTCGCGGGCGGTATCGTCACACACAGGCAGCCTGGCTGGCTCCGAGGTGGCCTACAAAGCGGCCTTCCGGCAGGCGGGCGTCATCCGCGCTACGTCTATGGAGGCGCTCTTCGACTACGCGCGCGCTTTTGCCTACCAGCCGCTTCTCAGGGGGGATCGCATCGGCATCGTCACCAACGCCGGGGGCCCGGGTATCTTGGCTACCGATGCCTTGGAGCACGCTGGGTTGGAGATCACACGTCTCAGCCGCGAGACGACGGAGGCGTTGACAGGCTACCTGCCGGGCGCGGCCAGTGTGGCCAACCCGGTGGATGTGTTGGGGGACGCGATGGGCGATCGGTACGAGCGCGCTATCCGCCTGGTACTGGATGACCCGAACGTGGATGGGCTGATGGTGATCGTCACCCCCCAGGCGATGACTGAGATCGAGGAAACGGCCCGCGCTGTAGGTCGCATGGCCCAGGGGGCGGATAAACCAGTCCTGGGTTGCTTCATGGGGAAGGCGCGCATCGAGGCTGGGATCGATGTACTATGGCAATACGGTGTGCCCAATTACCCCTTCCCGGAGCGGGCGGCGGCGGCGCTGGCTGCGATGAGCACCTACCGGCGCGAGAAGGAGCGACCCATCTTCGAGGTTGAGCCTTGTACTGTCTGCATACCAAAGGTGCGGGAGTTGTTCGACCGTGTGCGGGCGGAAGGGCGTGTCTCCATCGGTGACGCCGAGGCGTGGACGGTACTGGAATGTTACGGATTCACCATCCCCCAATCGCGCCTGGCCAAGACACCCGAGGAAGCCATCGAGATCGCAGAGGAGATCGGCTATCCCGTCGTGCTCAAGGTGGCCTCCCCCGATATCTTGCACAAGACCGATGTGGGAGGCGTCAGGCTGAATCTGCGTTCGCCTGACGACGTGCGGGATGCGTTTGACCTGATCATCTACCGGGCCGGGCGGTACGTGCAAGGCGCGAACATCTGGGGTTGCCAGGTGCAGCAGATGGTACCAGGCGGTCGGGAGGTGTTGGTGGGGATGAGTCGTGACCCGCAGTTTGGACCGCTGGTCGCCTTCGGGTTGGGTGGTATCTACGTGGAGGCGCTGAAGGACGTCACTTTCCGCGTGGCTCCGTTTAGCCCTCAGGAAGCGGACGAGATGATCCGTGAGATTCGCTCCTATCGTCTGCTAGAGGGCGTCCGGGGCGAGCCGCCGGCTGATCACGAAGCGATGGTGGATGCACTGCTGCGGATCAGTCAGTTGGTGACCGATTTCCCCGAGATCGTGGAACTGGACATCAACCCGCTGATGGTCTTCGAGGAGGGACGCGGGGCGATGGCGATCGATATGCGGCTGGTGTTGAAGTCCTAAGTGCCCGGAAGTACGGGGTGGATACTGCGGGCAATGGTGGCATATTGGGCTGAGAACCACTATCTAGTAGAGAGGCGATGATGATGAAAGCGTTGTACGTAACTTCCTTGCAAAGATTCAGTGGCAAGACCGCCGTTTGCCTGGCGCTGGGGCGGCGGCTGCAGAGAGAAGGGTATAAGGTCGGTTACTTCAAGCCGCTCTCCACTCAGCCGTGGGAGCCGATGCCGGGGCGGGCACAGGACGAGGATGCCGACTTTGTGCGGCAGACGCTGGGGCTGGCAGAATCTGCGGAAGAGTTGGTGGGTGTTGTCCTCACGCCCGCGTTGGTGCGGGAGATGCGTTGCGGTTGCGGTGACCGTGATCTTATGTCGGAGGTGAAGGCGGCCTACGAGCGGGTCATCCCGGGCAAAGACATCATCCTGTTGGAGGGCGGGGCCTCTATGCGGGAGGGGGTCAGCCTGGGCCTGGGGCCTACCATGGTGGCAGATGCCCTGGGTGTGCCGGCCTTGGCCATTGTCTACTTCAACAACCGGGTGAGTGTGGCGGATGACTGCCTGGCGGCGCGCATTATGCTAGGGGATCGGCTGCTGGGCGTGCTCGTCAACGCTGTGCCGAACAAGGCGAAGAATCTCATGGAGAAGGTATGCACCCCCTGTCTGGAAAAGCAGGGGGTCAGAGTGCTGGGACAGGTCCCCCTCCAGAAGCAACTCCGGGCCATCAGCGTAGGGGAACTGGCGGACGTGTTGAAGGGCGAGTTCCTGACCCTGCCGGAGAAGAAGGATGTGTTGATCGAACATATGGTGGTCGGGGCGATGAGCGCGGAGCAGGCGCTGCCACGCATGCGACGTGTACCAGGGACCAAGGCGGTCATCACCGGTGGTGATCGGGCAGACATCCAACTGGTGGCCTTAGAGACGGCGACCCATTGCATGATCCTGACCGGTCACCTGCGGCCTGTGCCTGAGGTGCTGCGTCGCGCTGAGGAACTCGGTGTCCCGGTGCTGCTGGTGCGTGGGAATACAATGGAGACGGTAGAGGCCATCGAGCGGGTGTTCGGCAAGACGCGGCTGGGCCAGACGACCAAACTGGAGCAGTTCGAGGCTCTGTTGGAGGAGCACTTCGACTTCGAGCGGCTGTACGAGGGGCTGGAGTTAGAGGGGTAGCAAGTGGAACGAACCGCCAGTGTCTATGATAAAGGTAGGCTCCTCGCTGTCGTGGAACAGTTGTCTGCTCGCGAGGTGCAGATGGTTACTCTATATGCTGAGAGCCTGGGGGCACAACGTGTCAGCGATACGGGTAGAAGCTACATCGAAATGTTGTTGCAGGAAGGTGTGGATGGCGCCGGGATGCTGGCTGCGGTTCAGGCTATCCGTGATGTAGATTCACGGCTGGCGCGAGAAGTGGATTTCCAGGCTGGCCTTGATGATCTGCATCGACGGACAGAGGAGCATTTTCATAGTTGGTGTCGGGAGAGAGGGGTTGACTACGAGGCTCTGAGCGAAGAGGATTTCACCGAGTTGGTCGAGGAGGCCACGCGCCGGATGAGGGAAGGGCGGTGATTCGGGCTACTCCTGACACCAACGTCTGGGTGGGAGGTATCCACTGGCGAGGCAATGCCTATCAGGTAGTCCGGCGTGGGGAGAGCGGGGCATAAGGGGTATGGCTTTATGAAAGACTACCCAAGTACTCTCCCATTGTTGGCCGACAATCACCTGCCCGCCGACGCAGCGTGGCTGTTCCCAGAATACGATTTTGATACGATGGACCTCGAACGCCACAAGAGCGTCATCGTCGAACGGGTTCTGGAACGGGGCACGTGGGAACAACTTCGCTGGCTGTTCGTGACCTACGGTGAAGCCAGCGTGGCCGAATGGGTACGGCACCACGGGTTTCGTTTGTTGTCCAGGCGCTCGTTTGCCCTGTGGCGGCTGGCGCTAGGGGTAGCGGATTATATCGCGCCAGAGTGGGCCATACAGGCCAAGAAGATGGAGTCATGGTAGACTTCTACGGGCAGGCCACTACGCCCGCCTGTCACCAGGCACTCGAATACCTGTGCCAGCAACCCTTTATCGGCGGTTTTTACCTGGCCGGTGGAACGGCGTTGGCGCTGCAAATTGGGCATCGTGTCTCCACGGACCTGGACTGGTTCAGCGCCAGCCATCGTCTTCTCGCCCCCGAACGTGAGGCGATTCGCCAGGCCCTTCGGGGAGCCTCAGGGCAGGCACTGGACGATAGCGGGCAGTTCGTGGTCGCCTCGGAACAGGATGGTTTGATGTTCACTCGATTGTTTGGTGCAGACGTGAGCTTTATCCATCAGCACCATCCCCTGTTAGAGCCAACGGTCGCGTATCAGGGGATACAACTTGCCTCGCCCACCGACATCGGATTGATGAAACTCGCCGCCATCAACTCACGGGGCACACGCCGCGACTTTATTGACCTGTACAGTCTGCGAGAAATCGTGACATTGGACCGTTTGTTGGAACTGGCGACTGTCAAGTATGAGGACCGGCCCAGTTTTCTGCCCATCGCGGCTCGGGCGCTGGCCTACTTTGAGGATGCCGAGCCGCAGCCTATGCCCAGGTTACTGACGCCGGTCGAGTGGGCGGATGTACGCGCCTACTGCGAAGCGGCCGCCCGTCGGCTGGCGCGCCGTTTGAGCGGGTTGGAAGGTTGAAACTGGCTGTTTTCGTGGCAGACTGATTGAGGGATTGAGCTCAGAATTTGAAATAGGGGAGGAAAAATGATCGAAACCGATATTGAACTCATCGTCGCCCGTGAGATTCTGGATTCGCGGGGGAACCCCACTGTCGAAGTGGAGGTAATGTTGATGGGAGGAGCCTGGGGACGGGCCGCTGTTCCCTCCGGAGCCTCTACCGGCGTTCACGAGGCGCTGGAGCTCCGTGACGGCGACGAGGGCCGCTACAGTGGCAAGGGCGTGCTACGAGCGGTCGCCAACGTTAACGACATTATCGCCGATGAACTGTTCGGCTGGGACGGTGGTGACCAGGCCGCGATTGATGCGCGGTTGCTGGCACTGGATGGCACTCCCAACAAGGAGAAACTGGGAGCCAACGCTATGCTGGGAGTCTCACTGGCCGTGGCCCACGCGGCGGCCAACGCGCTGCAACTGCCGCTCTATCGTTACATCGGCGGAGTGCACGCCCACGTGTTGCCAGTGCCGATGATGAACATTTTGAACGGTGGCAAACACGCAGTGGACGGCCCTGATCTGCAGGAATTTATGATCATGCCGGTGGGTGCACCGACTTTTGCCGAGGCGTTGCGCTGGGGAAGCGAGGTCTATCACACGCTCAAGGGGGTGCTCAAGGCCAAGGGGTACTCCACCAGCGTCGGGGACGAGGGGGGCTTCGCGCCTGGCCTCAAGGCGAACGCGGAGGCTATCGAAATCATCCTGGAGGCGGTTGAGAAGGCGGGCTACAAGCCGGTTGAGCAGATCTGCATCGCGCTCGATCCTGCTGCCAGCGAGTTCTTCGAGGATGGCAGGTACATCCTGAAGAAAGAGGGCCGCACACTCACCGGCGCGGAGATGGTCGAGTTCTACGCCGATTGGGTGGAGAAGTACCCTATCATCAGCATTGAGGATGGATTGGCCGAGGACGACTGGGACAGTTTTGTGCTGATGATGGAGCGCTTAGGCGACCGGATCCAGATCGTGGGGGATGACTTGCTGGTGACCAACGTCACGCGGGTGCAGAAGGCGATTGACCTGCGGGCCTGCAACTCGCTCCTGTGCAAGGTGAACCAGATTGGAACGCTCACAGAGGCAATCGCCGCCGTGCAACTGGCGCAGCGAGCGGGCTGGACGGTCGTCGTTTCTCACCGTTCGGGCGAGACGGAGGATGCGACCATCGCGGATCTGGCGGTGGCGTTGAACACCGGCCAGATCAAGACCGGCGCGCCCTGCCGCTCTGACCGCGTCGCCAAGTACAACCAGTTGCTACGCATTGAGCAGGAGTTGGGTGAACAGGCCGCGTATGCGGGTATGGCGGCCTTCTCCAATCTACGACGCTAGGCAGATGACCAGCGGGCGCACTTTACGGTTGACCGGAGCGGCGGCGTTGGTGTTGCTCCTGGTGAGTCTGGGGTGTAGCATTTGCCCGCTTGTGCCTCGGCCAGGGCCGGCTGCTCCGTGGAGTGGGGGCACGTTGTCTCCTGAACCCACGGCGCTGCCCACACTGCCGTCGACTCTGGAACCTACTGCAATGCCCACGGCGGCGCCCACGTTGCCGCCGACTTCGGAGCCCAGTGCGGTGCCCACGCTGGTGCTGACCCAGGAACCTCCAGCGGAGTTGTGGGAGCCTGTGGAAAGAGGACCGATCCAGCCAGGAGAGACGGTGCGAGGGACGTTACCCCCTGGCGGGACGGAGGTGTGGTACTTCGATGCGCAGGAGGGCCAGTATGTCACGATCCGGCTGGATGCCGTTGACTCTGACGCTTTGGACCCATATCTGGAACTCCATGACGAGGATAGGGTTGTCATCGCTGAAGATGACGACAGTGGCGAGGACACCAATGCTCTCATTATGCATTTCCCCGCGGTTGCCTCCGCTACCTACTATGTCTATGCTTTGACCTACAGCGGCGAGGGTGATTATGCTCTCAGCCTCTATGTCGCTGAGGAGCCAGCCGCTAGTAGCGTGATCGAGTACGGGCAGCCGGTAGAAGGAATGTTGGCGTGGGGGGCCAGCGCAGGGTGGTTCTTCCAGGGTGTAGAGGGGGATGTGATCACTATTGAGATGGATGCGCTGGATGGGGAACTGGACTGCTATCTGGAGTTGTACGGTCCCAATGGTGTTGCGCTCACCGACGATGACGACAGTGGGGAGGAATTCAACGCTCTCGTTGAGTACTACGAGCTGCCTGCCGATGGCATCTATCGCATAGTTGCCGTTGGTGGTCTGTTTGGCGCGGCCGGTGCGTACAAGATTACGGTGGAACGGACGGAGATGGTGGTTGATGGTGTCCTCACCTACGGTGAGGTGGTAGACGCCACCTTGGAGCCTGGCACGCGTCAGCATTGGTTATTTGAGGGTGAGCAGGGTGACATTGTCACTATCTCCATGACCGCCGTGACAGAGAGCATGGACACCTATCTTGAGCTCTTCGCGCCCGACGGTGTGCGCGTTATGACCGATGATGACGGAGGCGGTGACGACAATGCCGAGATTTTCGAGTTTGAGTTGCCGCTGGGTGGCACCTACCGCATTATCGCGCGGGGCTATGACGATGACGATGTGGGTGAGTATGAGTTGGCCCTGGTCGGACCATAGGGTTCCATTCACGATATAGTAGAGGCTTGGAGTAAGATGCCACGTACCAGTATTGTCTGTACTATTGGCCCGGCTTCCAGTTCGCCCGAGGTGATGCGCGGTCTGATCCGGGCCGGGATGGATGTGGCACGCATCAATTTTTCTCATGGCGACCACGTCACTCATGGCCAGTCTATTGCTACCCTGCGACAGGCCATGGCAGAGGAAGGATGGTTGGTGGCCGTGATGGCCGATTTGCAGGGGCCTAAGTTGCGTGTGGGTGAGATCGAGGGTGGGGCGATCGAACTGCGCAGAGGGGATGTGGTGACGCTGACGGCGTGTCCCCGGCCGGGCGTGATGGATGAGATACCCGTGCCACACCCGGAGTTGTTACGGGACCTGCGGCCTGGTCAGACCGTGCTGCTGGATGACGGACGCCTGGAGTTGGTCGTCGTGCAGGCTGGTGAAGGTTGCCTGAGGTGCCGTGTGAGCGCAGGGGGACATCTCACTTCTCACAAGGGGATCAATGTACCTGGAGCAGCGCTTCGCTTTCCTGCTCTGACGCCCAAGGACCGAGAGGACGCCATATTTGCGTTGGAACAGGGGGTGGACTTCTTTGCGCTCTCCTTCGTCCGCCGCGCAGCCGATGTGTGTGAACTGCGGCAGTTCTTGAAGAGCAGAGGGTCGGACGTCTCTATTATCGCGAAGATCGAAAAGCCCGAGGCGCTCTCGGTTTTCAACGAGATTCTGGCCGAGGCCGATGGTATCATGGTGGCCCGGGGCGACTTAGGAGTGGAGACGCCTGCTGAGGAGGTGCCGTTTCACCAGAAGCACATCATTCGTGCCTGCAACCAGGCTGGTAAGCCGGTCATCACGGCCACCCAGATGCTCCAGGCGATGATTGAGAATCCACGCCCGACGCGGGCGGAAGCGTCAGATATTGTCAACGCCATTCTGGACGGCACTGACGCGGTGATGCTTTCTGGCGAGACGGCGGTAGGCCGGTACCCGGTGGAGGCAGCGGAGACGATGGCGATGATCTGTGCCAACGCGGAGGCTCATCTGCCTGATAGCCGCTTGCTGCACGGCGAGTCTCGCACTCATGAAACGATCACTGAAGCCATCAGTCGTGCTGCCGTTGAGATCGCCAGCGAGGTGGGAGCCAAGGCTATCATCACCGCGACAACGTCGGGCAGGACGGCGCGCATGGTAGCGCGTCACCGTCCGTCTGTCCCTATCGTGGCCGTGACGCCCAGACGGATGACCCTGTATCGGTTGAAACTCGTGTGGGGCGTGGTGCCTGTACAGGTGTCGGAGTTCGAGGCCACCGATGAGATGTTACAGGTGACGGTGCGGGCAGCACGTGAGGAGGGTCTGGTGACCTGGGGTGACCGGGTGGTGCTGACGGCAGGCATCCCTTTCGGCAGCGGAGGGGAGACCAATATGCTCAAGGTCCACGTAATAGGTGAAAGCGGGGATGCGTGAGGTAGGACGTAAAGTGTGGGAGGATCGTGTTCTACGTATTACGTTTCAGCCTCCACGTTCTCTGCTGAGTCGGGTTCTGGCTTCGAGGCTGGCACAGGCTCAAGCGCTTGGGGTGCGACGCTTGTGCCACAGTAAGGACAGAGAGACCAGCGCAGATGGAGCGGGCGCCCACATTCTGGGCAGGCTCTTTTTAGCTGCGTATGGCAGGCAGGACAGTGCAGGTAGTCGCTCTTGACCCGCTGTCCACATCCAGGACAGATCTCTGGTTCTTCGATGGCCTGGAGCAGCGCCTCCTGTTCCAGGGAATGTTCGTATGCCTCCGCCAGTGTCTCTCGCGGGCGTAGCATCAAGTATACCATCAGTCCAATGATGGGCAGCGCGATTACCAATAGCGTGGCCAGTATTTGGGCCAGAATGTCGCGGGAGCGGGCGTGAATGTCACGGAAAGTCCAGATCGCTATCCCGCCCAGTAGGGCAACAGTTACTCCCCCGCAGATGGTGGATACAATGGTTAAGTAGAAGGGGATTCTTTCCAGGATGTCCTCCATTGGTGGCATACTCCTTGATTTCAGGCTGCTGTCTGGGCTAAGTGAAGTGTATTATACCACCGGCTGGTATAGGAGCAAGGTTCAGGGACAGAATCCGGCATGAGGATGTCTGGGCCATTTGACAATTTAGTGCAAGTTGAGGTATAGTAATAGCATGGCGAGTGACGAGAAACGGGCCGAGTACCGGCCGATGATCAGGGATTTACCCACTGGCGAGCGCCCACGCGAGCGACTGGCTCACGCGGGCGAGGGGGCGCTCTCGACGACTGAGCTGTTGGCCATCATCTTGGTCACAGGTGTGGGTGGTGAAAGCGTCCTGGACCTATCCAGACGGATCCTGTCCCACTATGGCGGGTTGCCGGGCCTGGCTCGGGCCAGTTACGCCGAACTACGGGCTATGAAGGGGCTGGGGGAGGCCAAGACGGCACAGGTCAAAGCGGCACTGGAACTGGGTCGTCGTATGCTCCTTGCCGCTCCAGAGGATCGTTTCGTCGTGCGCTCCCCGGCTGATGTGGCGCAACTTCTGATGGCCGAGATGGCTCATCTGGAGCAGGAGCATTTCCGGGTGTTATATCTGGACACGCGCAACCGGTTGATCGGATCCGAAACGGTGTATGTGGGGAGTCTCAACGCATCTCACATTCGGGTGGGCGAGGTGTTTCGGAGTGCTGTCAAACGCAACTGCGCGGCGATCATCGTCACCCACAACCATCCCTCTGGTGATCCCACCCCCTCGCCTGAAGATGTAGAGGTGACTCGCCAGTTAGTCGCAGCAGGTAAGCTGCTGGACATTGAGGTTCTGGACCACTTGATCATCGGACAGCAGCGTTTCGTGAGCCTACGCGAGCGTGGGCTGGGCTTTGAGTAGGCTGGCAGCGATGTGAGGTACTGGCCTTCGCATGCGGTGGCGGTGCGAATAGGACCAGGTGAAGGAGGCGACAAATGCCACGGAACTTGTTGAAAAATGGGGGGTTCGAGGCTGATTGGGGGGAAGAGAAAAGCCATCGTTGCCTGATTTTCCCCAAGGGCAGAGAGCCGTATGAGACTGATGTGGGCAACATGTTCACCCCGCCTGGATGGATGACATGGTTCCGCCATGACCCAGACACGTGGGACCAGCCTGAGGCGCGAGATGCATGGGCCACACATGATCCCAGGAGGGTGCACAGTGGTCAGAAGGGGATGCTTTTGTTCACGTTTTTCCGCAAGCACGACGCGGGATTTCTCCAGCAGGTACAAGTTGCGCGGGGCACCCGGTTACGCCTGACTGCCTGGGCGCACGCCTGGAGCAACTGGCACGGTGGATTGCATCCGGACGATGGGCGCTGGAGCGATGGGCCGGGGTACGATGCGGGGTTCTGCCTGGAGGGAGACACCTCCGATGACAACTGGCGGAATTTCTCTTTCTATGTAGGGATTGATCCAGCAGGCGGCACTGATCCCTACGCTGGCACGGTCGTATGGGGTCGTGGGGCTCACATCTATAACAAATACGCCCAGGTTCCAGCCGTGGAAACTGTAGCGCAATCTGACACCGTTACAGTGTTTCTCCGTAGCAAAACCTTGTGGCCCTTCAAGCACAATGATGCCTACTGGGACGATGTGGAATTGGTCGTTTTGGGCGAGGGGGAGGTAGCGGTGGAGGTGCGGATGGACCACCGCCCGCGCAGTCCGAAGGTTGGCGAAGCGGTGACGATTGAGGCTCGCTCATCTTCTGCTTTGTCCGACGTCCATCTGGTGGCCCGTCAGCCTTCGGGGACGGAATTGGCGCGAGGAGCGGTTGTGACTGGGCGGGATGGAGACTGGTACACATGGGCGTATACCACCTCTGGGCTGAGGGAGGTTGGGACATACAAACTGGTGTTTTCTGCTGCCGGTAAAGAGATGGCGACCCACGTGTTCAAATGCGCTCCGACCTCAACGCCACAGCGTGGTTCGCCCCGTGAGCAGTACAAACGGACTTACGTATTGCTTCCCCCGGACGCTGACGCAGCATGGGCGCTGGCGGTGGTGGACGGGATGTGGGATCAGCACCGGTATACCCTCGGGAGCAGCGCCGACGATGCCGGTATCGGCGACCTGAACGTGCGGCGAGTAGTCGCGGTCAATCCGGGGCAGTGGTCCGGGAATCTGCGAGCCTTCTTTAAGAAACATTACCCTGCGGTGGAGTACATCGTTGTCGAAGCCTCGACACCAGCCAAGTTGGCGCGGGAACTGGAGCAGTTGTGATCTGGCACAGAGCATGAACTTCGCAGGGTAGAGAGAAGGCCCCCGCCGAATAGGTGGGGGCCTTTGCGCTATGTGCCTGCTCCGGTTTCATTCCTGGACCAGCAATTCGACTTCTGTCACCATGGCGTGGAAGCTATGGCCGGAGGCGTAGATAGTCAGACTCTTGATAATAGCGGGTGGTGCGTCAGCCAATTCCTCCATTAAATTGCCCGAATCATAAGTCTGCCAGTTCCCCGGAGATATCTGCTCGGTCCAGGGGTACAACGGCCAGTCGGGAGCCGGTTCACCTGTATAGAAGCCGTGACGCCATTGTTGGTCGCTGCCATAGACGTCCTTGTAGTCTATGAGGATGATGATGGGACACTCGGAACTGAGGTATCCGCAGCCCCCATAGCCGGCCATGTTCTGGTGAATAACACGTACGGCCACGTGCAGTTGCAGGAATTCAAAATCGCGCACGTCGTAGTTGATCTTCTGCCGGATGCCCACTTCAGCGTGGTTACTGCCGTCGCGGTAGAAACTGACCACCTCCTGCCCCGCGTCGGCGGTGATGCTGGCACTCCCCGGAGGTTGCTCGGAATCGGTCTGCATGCTGTAACTAGCCCATCCGTTCTCCAGGGGATCGTGAAAGTCGCTGTTGAAGATGAGGTTACGGGCGGCCGGCAACGGGCCGATGATTTGCTCATTGCCGACGATGGCGCGCTCAGCCGGACCCAGTGGTATCATATGTTTGGCATTGTTAGTCACCTCGGCCTGTCCGTCGCGTACTGTGACCTCCATCGTTGTCCCGTTGACTTTCACTTCGTAGCTCCCTTTCGTCAGCGTGACTGTACCATGGGGGGTTTGTGCCTCGACGATTGTTGACCTGCCGTTGTCGTTGGGGATGCTGATACGCACCCGTCCGGCCCTGACCTCCAGATCAACCGTGTGGGGCAAGCGGCTGGTGGAGAAGCGCGGTGAGCGCGCTGATGAAAGCACGACCTCTGTGTTGTCGTAGATCTGGACTGTGGCGATGACAGGACCATCTGTCTGTGATGCATACATCACGAGTCGGCCCGAGGTGGAGTCTGTGGCCACGATCGTGCGCTCGGGGATGTCATCGCGGTCTTCGGCGATGGCGACCGGTTCACCCCGGCCGGCCAGAGTGACACGCAATGGCCCTCGCTGTACCTGGAGTGTCACGTTTTGCTCTATGTGGGCGTGGGAGACGTAGTAGCGAATGCCCAGAGGCACGGCAACGGTCAGGCTTATGCAGATAAAGAACGACGTCAGCAAGACAGCCCAGGCCAGCTGTTCGGGGTTTCTTCTCATAAGTAGCGCACTCCGAAGCGTTTGAATTCGCCAGTGGGGGTTTCTTGCTCAACGTCTATCTTCCGCACCACCGACGATGGAGAACCTCGGTGCAAGAAAGCCAAGAGCTCGTCTAGCGCCTCGCGCCGTCCCTCGGCGACTGTTTCCACTGTCATGTCCCGGCGATTGGCGACCCAGCCTGTAAGGCCGAGGTGTTGCGCAGTGCGGATGGTGTAGTAGCGAAAGTTGACCCCCTGCACGTGCCCGTGGATGATGATATGCAGGCGGGCTTCTGGTTTTGGTTTATCTTCCATCTTTCTTTCCCATCTCTTACACTACTCACAGGAGGCGGAGAAACCGAGGTTCCCGCTCGTCGAAGCGGTGCAGACCGGCCTCACAGGCCTGCTGCACAGCCTGCTTATATTCTGCCCGCGTGATGGGACGGTCGAGCGGCGGCAGTTCGGCAGCCTTGTAGCAAGGCCGGTATTGATCCATGACGTTGATGTAGGTGTCGCGTGAGATTTCCTCAACCAAGAAGCGCGCGATTTCAGCCGTCCCGGCTGTATCTTCGGGCAACACCAGGTGGCGCACGAGCAGTCCCCGTAACGCGATGCCGTTCTCGTCGAGTACCAGGTCGCCCACCTGTCTGTGCATCTCCTTAACGGCAGCCTGGTTGACTGTCGGGTAATGCTTGACTTTCGAATACTGGTGGGCGCTCTCTGCGTCCGCATATTTCATATCCGGCATATATATGTCCACCACGCCGTCGAGTAGCGCCAGTGTCTTGAGGGAGTCGTAGCCACCAGTGTTGTAGACCAACGGCAGACGCAGTCCGGCCTCGGCGGCGATCAGGACGGCAGCCAGAATCTGTGGCACGACGTGAGTGGGCGAGACAAGGTTTATGTTGTGGCAGCCTTGCGCCTGGAGCGAGAGCATCATTCCTGCGAGTTTCTCTGGCTCGATTTCCTGCCCGTGGCCTAGTTGGCTGATGTCGTAGTTCTGGCAGAACTGACAGTTCAGGTTGCACCAGGCAAAAAAGATGGTGCCGGAGCCCCGGTAGCCTCGCAGCGGGTCTTCTTCCCCTAGATGTGGGTGGTAACTGGCGACGACGGCTCGCACGCCAGTCTTGCAGGCTCCAGGCTGCTCGTGGCGGTCCACGCCACACTCCCGGCCGCAGAGGCCACAAGCATGCAACTGCTCGCAGGCGTCCTGCGCGCGCCGCTTTAGCCCACCCGAGCGGAGCAGATTCAGGTAAACAGGCTCAGGTTCTGCGGTCATCTCTTTCTACCCTGATTGGTCACTTATTCCACTTTACCGGCGCTTTATGCACACGCCAGCGACGGTCGTGATATTGGACGTAACCGTTGCGCCGACCGAACTGGTAGACTTTCCAGGTCACCTCAACGTCGTGGCGGCAGTAGGCGGTGAGTTTATCCAGTTGGCCCTCGCGGAACCAACGTATGGCCTGTAGTCCATCGGCGCTTTTCGTCTCCCCCAACGTGGCAGCAGCGACGGTGTCAAGGGATGGCCTCCAGCCGAGCGTGCGGTACAGACTATCGAGCATATCGAGTGTAGGGATTCGGTCTAGTTTCTCGGTTGTGTAAGCGTGCAGGACTTCGTAGTCGAAGCGGAGCACATTGTAGCCGATCACCAGGTCTGCTCCGCGCAGGGTGTCGATGAGGCGCTCGACTTCTTGCTCTGTGTAGTCGCGGTAGACGTCTGTGGTCGTGTTGTAGGTCACGGCAACCGCCAGGCGCATATCGCGGATGTAGCGCCAGCCCCCTACTTCTTCGGCTGCATATTGGGTCTCAAGATCGAAGACGACGATGTTGCGCACCTGACATTCCTCATTCGGCAGGTTGGAAAGCCCGCTCCACGTAATAGACTAGCGGTGACGACGGAGCCCACCGATCATCGGCACGGCCACCAGCAGGCTCAACAACCATAGCCCTACCCAGACGCCGATCTGTTTAACCCAGGCTTGCCAGGGGGCCTGGGGCTCCAGGCTGGCCCACCAGGCGGTCTCCAGGCCACTGAGGTTGATGCTCAAGGCTTCCCGCACGCCTACCTGGCAACTGGCACCGTTGGCGTAGGCTTTTAGTAGATTGCGTATTCCCTCAGCGCCATACTGCTCGCGGATGAACTGCACCACGCTGCCGCTCTGGGCATAGGCCAGAAACGCGGTATGTTTGTCGGGCGAGAAAGGGACACACAAATCTTTCAGAGGGAAGAGCCGCCCCTCCACGCGTGCTTCTTCGAGCGCCATAGCATGTTCCGGCGTCGGCAACTGTTCGTTAGCCGTAGCCAGTCCCTCGTCCAGCCACTCGGGGACGTATTTGTAACCGGTTGGCGTGACGGCCTGGTATACCAGCAAGTGGGTGATCTCGTGTGGGATGTAGCGCATCATGCGCGACGTGTAGCCTTCCTCATACGGAATCGCGACGACAATCACTCCAAGTTCAGGGTGTGCCTGGCCGCTTGCCCACTCTCGCCCTGCGAGCGCCATCGCTGCATCAAGGTTGTGCTGTGCGTCGTAGATGTAGATGGTGATAGACTCCGGCACTGGGGCGCGTAATTCCACGTTGATTTCCTCCAGGCTAGCCCGGGCGATGTCCAGCGCTGTCTGACTGAAAGCCGGGTCGCCGTGCCCCTCGATCCAGTGGATAGTGAGGCCGTTGACGCTGAGTTGCTCCCAGCGGAAGCGATTGTCCGTGTACTCGAACTGCTGGGGCTCTGTGGTCAGTCTATTGCCTGCATCATCCTCAATCTGCCACCAGAAGGTAACTGTAGCGAACGGCGGGAGGGGAGAGAGGTGCAGATTATGCACGTAGCTGGTGCTGATCTTGCAGTCAGGCTCGATGGACACATTTATCGGCTTGGCCCGCTCGTTACCAGTGGCGCGGAAGAACAAGTAGACCTGGGCGATTTCAGCGTCCGAGGTAGCCTGCAGTGTGAATGTGACTTGTTGGGCGAAACTGTAACTGGCTTTGCTTTCGACCACGGTGATCCCCTCGGCTGCTGCTGTGGTTCGACAGTGCTCGCCGTGAGCAGATGAGGTCGGCAGGAACCAAGGTGCCAGGACAAGACTGGCGGTCAGTAGCGGTACGGCCAAACGTATCATAACAGCAAGACGACAGGTGGTGTCAACGTGAGCGGGCCGGCCAGGGTGAAGATAGTAGCCGTGCCAGCGACGAGCAGGGTGGAGGAATGTTGCAGACAAAGGTGATCACCCATTCTCCTGCCAGTTGGTCTCTTTGATTGGCTTGGTGAAAAGTTCTGACAGGTCCCTATGCAGGAACTCCAGTTGAGCCATGGCGACTTCGGCTGCAGCCTGTGTGGCCTCGTCTTCTGCCAGGCAATAGTGCTCCAGGATCTCTCGGGCTCTGTCGCCCCCGACCTGTCCCAGGGCCCACAATGCTGCCTCTTGCACTTCGGAGTCGACGTCATCGGCCAGTTCTTCCAGTTCGGACACGGCCTCACGGAGCTGAAGTTCGCCGCAGGCCCGGGTGGCTTCGTAGCGCAGTTCAGGATTGGGGCTGAAAATCTTCTGTCGCACATGGCGTGCCCAGCTGGTGTCGGCGCTGCGTCCCATGGCGAAGACGGCGCTGATGTGCATCTTCTCCTCCGGCGCGGCGTAGGCTTCGTGGATCAACCCGGCCACGGTTTCGTTGCCGACATAGGCCAGCGATTCCAGACCGCGCCGCCGCACTTCTATGTGCTCATCGGCGGTCTGGCATGCAGCCAGCAGAGTCTCGTAGGCCAGGGCGTATGGCCCGGGCGGGATTCTCTCGAGTTCGCCCATAAGGACGAAGCGGCCCAGCGACATGGCCGCAGCCGCGCGCACGGTAGCCGCCTCGTCTTCCCGCAGGCGTGCTGCCAGGAGCGGAACCAGGCGTATGTCTTCGTCCTCCCACAATCCTTTGACTGCCGATGTGCGCACTTCAGCGTCCTCGTCTTCCAACCCCAGGTGGAAGACGGCATCGAAGTCCATCTCGAGATCCGCCTCCGCCAGTTCTACCATCCGGATGATCAGTCGCCGTCGCAACTCGACGGGCAGGCGTAGCCATACATCGCGTACGCGCGCGGCGTCTTCGGCATCAAGGTTCGAAAGGTGGCACAGCGATGTCTGGGCCGGCATCTCTGCACTTTCACGCAACTCTTCAAGCAGGAGATTGAGTGAATGTCTCATCTTATCAGCCACGACCAGGGGATGATCGGATTGATGAGGTCCTGAGCCATCACCCAGACCATCAGGCTGACCAGGATCGCCAGGCCCACGAAGTGAAACTTCGCTTCGCGCTCGGGCGAGATGCGACGACCTCGCACAGCCTCGATGAGCACGAAAAGAATACGTCCACCATCGAGGGCAGGGAGGGGCAGCAGATTGGTCAGACCCAGGGCCAGACTGATGAGCGACGCGGTCTGCAGCACAGGGAAGGCCAATTTCCACTCGATGCTCTGTTGCAGAGAAAAGGCCAGCACTTCGCTGATACCGACCATGCCAGCCGGGCGTGCCTCCTGGGGGGTCATGTTGCCACGGGCGAGCAGGGCCGGAACTTGCAGGGTTGCTGCGATTGTTGTGGTGATGTCGTTGATGCTGGCGCTCAGCGCTTTGGGGAGGCGATAGCGCTGCAACGCGCTCCGGTCGGGCCAGGGGGTCATCAAGATGCCCAGGAAGCCGTACCCCTCGGATGTACGCCGTGGCGTCGTTGTCAGGTCTAGTGTCTCCTCTCCGCGTAGGATGGCGAGTTTGACGGTCTGCTCTGGCGCGGTGCGGATGATGCGACGTAGTTGGATCAGGCCATCCTCGATGCGCTCTCCATCGGCGGCCAGGACGATGTCGCCGGGCTGTAACCCCGCCTCTTCAGCAGCGGTTTCTGGTTCCACGCGGGCGATTTGGACCAGCCATTTGTCTGGGTAGCCAGCGAGGTAGGCGCCAGTGAGCAGCATCAAGGCGAAGATGATGTTGAGCAATGGCCCCGCAGCCAGCACTGCTGCACGCCAGCGTTTGGGTTGGGCTGCCAGGCTACGCGGATCCGAGGGGTCTTCCTCTCCGGTCATTTTCACGAACGCGCCCATTGGTAGCAAGTTGATGCTGTAGAGAGTGCCCGGTTCCAGGATGGTCAACTCACCGCGTATGCGCACGTCCTCAGCCACGCGCTCACGTTCATACGTCAAGTTGCCTGCGGCAGGATCGAGTACCGTCAGACGACGCAGGAGGTGGGTACCGTCGTCACGTTGCCAGGTGATGGCATCCATCCAGGCTCCTACCTCCAGCCCAGAAGGTAACCGGAACCCCATTGGGATGTTCACACGCGTGCTGCCAATTTCGAGATAGCCTTTGCCACGCCACAGTTCCAGCAGGCGGGGTGGAAAACCAAGGCCAAACTCCTCGACCCGCACCCCCGCCAATTTGGCGATGACGAAGTGGCCCAGTTCGTGAATCAGAATAATGGGCCCAAATATAGCGATCAGTGTGCCAACCAGCCAGAATACGACGTTAATCCAATCCATTCTCGTGCTCTCAATCAGAAGCGGGCGCTTGCAACGCCCGCCTTGCCTTTTCTGAGCCTGTGTCTAGCAAGCGAATCTTCTGCTACCTACCGCTATATTATACCCTCAGTGGCCCAAACTCGCAACATTAATCTTGTGGGGTGTCATCTCAATATTCTGGGGCCAACGTAGGGCAAATTGGCAATTTGCCCCACTTCCCCCAACTTATTGAGAGGGTACCTTGTGGGCTTGTGGGCTCTTGCAGTTCAACGGGTGGTCTCTGCGAGGAAAACCAGCGTCTTTTCGAGGACTTCCTGCGGCGTCAACGCGTCGGTATTGATGTAGAGGTCTGCGTGTTGTCGGGCGTGGCGCAGCCTGCGTGCCAGTTCAGCCCACCAATCTGCGCTGGCGTCGGTGGGCCGGCGCCGGCCTGTGACCGTCCAGGAGACGTCCAGGTAGACGAGTAGGTCGGGTTGGGTGATGCGCTGCCACATTGTGGGCACGTGAGAGTGCTCCTGTGCAACCTCACGGGCGTTGTATCCCCGCGCCCGCAAAGCCTGCACAAGCAGCGATTTGCCTGAGGCGCAGGGGCCGACCACGGCGATCAGTGGACGTTTTTCTTGTTCGGCCTGTTTCACCGGCTTGCTGATTTCTCTTTGGAGAGCAGGCGTGCCAGCCACGGGCGGCGACGCGGGCTCTTGGTTTCCCGTTGGGAAGGGCTGCGTTGTTCGCCGCTCATCTCTCGCAGGCGGGCCAGTGGTTCCAGCGAGGCGAAGACCACGAGGCAATCGCCAACGCGAAGTGTGATGTCAGGAGCAGGGTGCATATCCAGGCTATCTGGCCCCCGATGTAGGATGATAGTGAGGTCGAGTGCGTGTTCTACCTGGGTTATGGTACGTCCCTCCAGGGCTGAACCTGCCTGTATCGTTGCCCGTGCCACGTTCAGCAGCACGTCGTCCACGTAAAACGAGTAGTCAATCTGGGCGCGTGTGGCAGCGGCAGCGAAGATGGGAGCGGCTAGCGCTGAGGTGCTGAAGGCGGTGTGGATGCCGAACCCACGTTTCACTTTCTCGGCCAGTTTGGCGTCGAACATGCGTAGCACCACCTTGATGCCTGGATTGAGTTCCCGGGCGTCGAGCGCGATGTCCAGGTTCGTCAGTTCATCTTGGGTGCAGGCGACAATAGCGGACGCTTCCCGCACGCGGGCCTTCTCTAGCATCTCCCGCTGCCGGGCGTCGCCCAGCAACACCGGTACGTTCATCTGGTGTATCTTTTCCAGGAACGTCCCTTCGGTGTTGCGTTCGATGCCAACGGTGTCCTCTCCCAGGCGCAATAACTCCTTCACGACCCGGTAGCCGACTTTTCCCAGGCCACAGACAACTACGTGATCATGGTAGGTCGAAGCGATAGCCACTTGCCAACTCTCCTTTCGCTCACGACGGTCGAACAGTGCCACCCCGAAGCGCAAGACGCCATCGGCGACGACGACGAGTCCGATAAGAGGGATGACGATAAACAGGAGCTGTAGTCCTGGTGCTCTGGGGAACGGGAGGACGGTCTCTAGGAAGATGAGTTTGAAGGTGGCGTGCAACGCTTCGAGCCAGCCGGGATGCTGTTCAGTTTCGGGGTGGAGGTAGAAGAGACGCAGGGCCAGGGTGCCACTGCACAGGAGTATGGTGAAGGCGAATAGAGAGATGCGAAATTGGTCTACCAGCACATGAGTATCGCGCCATAGGGCTCGCAGGTAGCGGCGGGAGTGGCGAGGCTTCATCGTGCGCATTACAAAGGCAACCTGGCTACCAGGCGGCGCACGCCATCGCCAGCGCGGTCCGCGACGTGCAGCACGAGCACGCTGGTATCGTCGTGTGGCCGTCCTTCATCCAATGTCAGGGCTTGCTCAAGCAGGCCGTCGGCCAATTGCTGGGCGCTTACATTGCCCCCGGCGGTCAGTTCGCGCACTACTGATGGGACATCGAAGACACGGCTTGAGCGCGCTCCGGCTGTCTCCAGTCCGTCTGTATAGATCACGACCACCGTCCCGGAGGTCAGCGGCAATTCAGTGATCTGTGGCTTGGTGGCGCGTCGTACCCCGATTGGTTCGGATGGTTCATTGAGCAATCGTAGCCTGCCTTCAGGTGTGATAACGACGATGGGGCAGGGGCTATTGCGCGAAAGCACGAGCGTGCCGGACACCAGGTCCACCGAGAGAATGTTGAGCGTGGCTACGACCTTGCCCTTCTTGTGGGTGTAGAGGTAATCGTGGGCTGCACGGGCTGCTGCTCCGTCGCGTACTCCCTCTGCCAGTTCGGAGATGGCCTTGCGAGCCACGAGGTTGCTGATGGCTTTGGCTGCTCGTCCAGAACGTTGGCCATCTACCAGCACGAAGGAGAAACCGCCGTGAGGCCGTTCGATCATCTCCAACGTGTCCCCGCTCTCGCTGGTGGCCCACTTGCCCACTTTGGCGACGGCGATCTCAACTTCCATAGATATATTATACCCGTATTGGGGGGTGTGGGCAAGATTTGAATTATTTCTATGGTGTGCTATAATTTCTTAGTATCGAAGGGGGTTTCAGTATGAGTTTTGAAATCTGGAGACCATGGATCGGACTAGCCTTCCTTCAACTCGAAATATGGGAGTATTTCCTCCTGGCGCTCTATGTGCTGCTGGTTTTTGTGCTTCTTGTCCACTCCCGGCGCGATTTTAGGAGGTTAGGCTGGCGTCGCTTTTCCCTGCTTCTCGGTTTGCTGGCGGTTCCTCTACTCGTTAATAACTTGCTGGTGCTCAGTTTCTCCCTGCCTAGCCTGCTACCGCCTCCCAGTGTTCCCGCCGAACCTGCCCACCCATTCGTACCGTTGCTAGGGGCGTTGCCGGTTGTTGTTGCTGGGACCTGGCTGGGTGCAGGGCCAGCGTTGCTGGTGGGGTTGGTCAATGGAATCTTGCGCGCCGGGATGACGACGGGTGGTATTCTTGATCCTTCCTATTTTGCCTTTTTGGGTTTTCTGGTCGGGTTTTTCCTGCGCCAGGAATATCGAGGCCGCCTGCCATTCATCGTGCGCCAGCCTCTCGTGGCAGCGCCATTGGCGACCTTTTTTGCGTCACCGTTGCTGTTGTTGTCGGTGTTTGCTCATACGGCCGATTCGGGACTGGCGGGTCTCGATTACGCGGTGATGTTGACATGGGCTAGCCTTGGCCCTGCTCTGCTGGAGGGCCTCGTGGCGGCACTCGCTGTACAGGTGGTCTACCTGTTCCTACCACGTCTCCGCCCCGTCCTCGTGGCGCATCAACCTTCTCCTTACAGTCGCACCCTGAGCCGTAGGCTGCTTTTCCTGTTCGTACCTCTGATACTGGCCATGACGGCCGTGCTCGTTTACGCTGTGACGGCAACGACACTCCGCGTGGCAACTTTGGAGTCGGTGGACGAGATGGCGCGGGATGCCAGCAGTGCCTCTAAGGGCGTCCCTTACTTCATCCACACTGGGCAAGGGCTGGTGACAGAGTTCGCCAACGACGAGAGGCTGTGGTACAGCGATCCGATCGCGCTGGAGGCCCATCTGCGCAGCGACCTGCGAATGTTGGCGTTCTTTAACCAGTTGCTGTTATTTGACTCGGAGGGACGTCGACTGGCGATGTATCCTCCGGAACCGGCTGGCGACCCGGAACTGACGACTCAAGAGGAGACGCTCTTACAACATGTGCTTGAGACCGGGGCTACGCAGATTTCTTCCGCGCATCGCTCAGTGCGGGGTGAAGTCATTCTTTCGTTCCTATCACCGGTGGAGGATGAAGAAACCAGCCACCGCTTCGGGGTGTTGCTTGGACGCACGCGTCTTGACGTCAATCCGGTGATAGACCAAGTGCTGGCAAATCTGCAGTGGACCCGCGCACGCGGAGAGGGATTTGTGGTGGATTCAGAAGATCGTATCGTGGCTCACTCCGATTCTGACATGCTTCTTGCTGAGTGGCACGTGGATGAGAGCCGTCACCGTATTGTGACTGTGCTGGGGGGCTGGGCTTATGAGAGCCGCAACCCCAGGGACAACACGCGTCAGCTAATTTACTACTTACCGGTGGAGGGATATCCATGGGCGGTAGTGATCCGCATGCCCTATGAGGTTGTGCTGGAACAGGCCACACAGATTGCCACCCCTCTGCTTCTTCTCCAGGTCTTACTGGGGGGCGGGTTGGTGATTGTCATCCCGATGGTCACCAACTGGCTGACTCGACCGCTCAAGCAGTTGGCCGCTGCTGCCGATCGCATCGCTGAGGGTGATCTCACGCAGCGGGTGCAGGTGCCCGGCGACGACGAGGTGGCCCGGGTAGGGGACGCATTTGAGGGCATGCGCGTGCGGTTGAAAGACCGTCTGGAAGACCTTTCGTTGCTGCTCCAGATTGGCCAGGCGGTTTCGGCAACACTGGAGTTGCCCAAGGGGATGCCGTTCATCCTCGAAGGAGCACTGAAGGCGACCCATGCTCAGGTGGCTCGTGTTGTTCTCCTCTCGACGAGCGGCGCCCCGCAGATGGTGATGGCGCGGGGAGAGCCACGTGAAGGGTTGGGGGCGCTCGACCGCGCGCTTGTCACGGTTGCCAGAGACCTGGAGCAGCCCTTGGTCGTGGAAAACCTGGCCCGGGCCAAGACGCTGGCTGAGCCTGAGGTACTGAGCGGGCCGATCAAGGCCGCCATCGCATTGCCTGTGCGCACCAAAGACCAGGTGTCGGCTGTGATGTGGGTGGGGTACGGAGGGGCGCGCCAGTTTAGTGTCTCAGAGATTGACCTGCTCTCCACACTGGCCAGCCAGACGGCTGTGCTGGTGGAAAATACCCGCTTGTTCCAGGCGGCAGAGGGCGGGCGCCGACGGCTGGCGGCGATCCTGGCTAGCACCACCGATGTTGTCCTGGTTACCGATCGCGATGACCGCATCCTGCTGGTCAATCCGGCGGCTGAGCGAGCCTTCGGCATTGCAGCCGATGTCGTCGTGGGCCAGCCAATCGATCAGGCTGAATTAGCGCCCGCGTTGATGCGGGTTTTTGAGGAGCCTCTGCCCCCGAGTGAGGCGTTGACCGAAGAGGTGCTTCTGCCCGACGGCCGGACGTTGTATGCCAATGTCTCGACTATCCTGAGTGCCGATGGTGAACGGATTGGCCGCGTGGCTATGATGCGTGACGTCACCCACTTCAAGGAACTGGACGAGATGAAGTCTGAGTTCGTGGCGACAGTCTCGCACGACCTGCGTGCGCCTCTGACATTCATGCGTGGCTATACGACTATGCTCCCGATGGTGGGCGAGCTCAGCGACAAGCAGAGCGAGTATGTCGAGAAAATTCTGCGTGGCGTTGGGCAGATGAGTGGACTGATTGACGATCTGCTCAACCTGGGGCGTATTGAGGCCGGCGTGGGACTGGAGCGCAGGCCCTGTCACCTGGGGGTGATCTTGGTCGAGGCGGTGGAGAGTATGCGGGCACGGGCTGCCGCTAATGGGCTCACCCTGCGGCTAGAGCCAACCGAGAGCGTGGCGGTGGTCGCAGGCGACGCAGCGTTGTTGCGTCAAGCAGTCACCAACCTGGTGGATAATGCTATTAAGTATACTCCTGGTGGCGGTGTCGTGACAGTTGGTTTGTCCGTGCGTGACGAGCAGGCGGTGACCCGTATTGCCGACACGGGTATCGGCATTGCGCCGGACGATCAGGTGCGCCTGTTCGAGAAATTCTATCGCATCAGGCGGCGCGACACGATAAACGTACCAGGGACTGGCTTGGGCCTGGCGATCGTCAAGTCCATCGTCGAACGGCACGGTGGAAAAGTATGGGTGGAGAGCGAACTGGGCAAAGGGAGCACGTTCTACATCGGTTTGCCCTTGGGCGAGGTGGAGCAGGAGGCGGAGGTTTCGCGGTAGTGGGAGATGAGGTGATGCAGTATGGCATTGCGAATTGGCATTGTAGGCTTGCCCAATGTGGGCAAGTCTACTCTGTTTAATGCGCTGACGCGGGCTGGGGCTGCTGTGGCTGCCTATCCTTTCACGACGATTGAGCCCAATAGAGGTGTGGCAGTGATTCCCGATCCAAGGCTGGAATTGCTGACGGCGATGGTGGAACCGGAACGAGTGACCCCGTCCACGGTCGAGTTTGTAGACATCGCGGGTCTGGTACGCGGTGCTCATCGAGGCGAGGGGTTGGGCAACCAATTCCTGGGCCATATCCGCAGCGTGGATGCTATTGCCCTGGTCTGCCGCTGCTTTTCCAATCCCGATGTTGCACACGTAGAGGGAGTAGTGGACCCGCTGCGTGATCTAGAGGTGCTTGACCTGGAACTGATGCTAGCCGATTTGGAGGTGACAGAGCGGCGGCTGGATAAGGTGCGTTCAGCAGCCAAGGCCAGGCCACGTGACTACGCTGCAGAGTTGGAGGCTTTGGAAGGGTTACGCGCGCGTCTACAGGCCGGAGAGCGAGCCATTGACTGGCTGGCAGGCGGGGCGGCTGAGATAGCATTGGCGCAAGAGATGTGCCTGCTCACTGCCAGGTCCCGTGTCTACGTGGCCAATGTCGGTGAGGAGGACCTGCCCGATGGCGGTTCTCTGGCCGAGGACGTAGCCCGCGTGGCGACGGAGGAGGGGGTGCCTTGCGTCGTCCTCTGCGCCCAATTGGAGGCCGACCTGAGCGAGTGGCCGCCCGACGAGGCCACCGCCTACCGCGCAGAGGTGGGGCTAGAGGATTCTGGGTTGGAGGTACTGGCCAAGGCGGGCTACGAGGTGCTTGATTTGATCACTTTCTTTACCATCACGGGAGGGCAGGAGGTGCGAGCCTGGCCAATACGGCGTGGCACCAGGGCATCCCAGGCAGCCGGTAAGGTCCACAGCCAGATGGAGCGTGGCTTCATCCGCGCGGAGGTAGTGAGTTTCGAGCAATTGGTGGAGGCGGGGGACTGGCGCGCGGTGCGGGAGCGGGGGGTTGCGCGCATTGAAGGCCGTGATTATCGAGTCCAGGATGGTGACGTATGTCTGTTCCGCTTCAGCCCATGAGAGCGTGGGGCGCAAGATGTATTTACGCCTCGCGTGCCCTGCGGTCATTTGCCAAATCTACGTCTTTGTGTTATGATAGCGCCCGCTACGCTTCTGTTCTGTAGGCGGGCTTTCCGCTCTCAGCATTGGGTCTGGGGGCAATCCCGTGGGAAGGAGGTATACCGTCTGATGCGCAGTTATGAGTTAGTGTTCATCGTTCACCCAGAGGTGGACGGAGACGACCTGACCGCTGTTGTTGACAGAGTCAAGAGTTTGGTCAAGCGTAACGGCGGCACGGTCACGCAAATCGAGCCTTGGGGGTTGCGTCGGCTGGCCTATCCCATTCAAAAACAATGGGAAGGCCAGTATGTGTTGATGCTGCTTGAACTGGAACCACAGGGAGTGGCTGGGTTGGAGCGCGGCCTTGGGCTGGTTGAGCAGATTATGCGTCATCTGATCGTACGTGCTGAGGAGGACACCAGGCCGCCTGAGGAGTCACCTACTGCGTGATGTCAGATTGAATCGGGTAAGTGGCGTGAGGAGCGATGGGGCCATGGCGAGGTGTTTGAACAAGGTAATGGTGATCGGCGAGTTGGGACGTGACCCCGAGATGCGTTATATGCCCAATGGGCGGCCGGTGACATCGTTCAGCGTCGCTACTACCCGCAGTTGGACGAACGCGGCCGGTGAACGTCGTGAGGAGACCGAGTGGTTCAACGTGGTGGCGTGGGGGAATCTGGCCGAGATTTGCAAGCAGCGTCTTCGCAAGGGACAGCAGGTCTACGTCGACGGGCGTTTGCAGACACGCAGTTGGGAGGATCAAGAGGGGAGGAAGTGTTTCCGTGCCGAGCTGGTTGCGAACGAGATGATTTTGTTGAATAGCAGGCGTGGGACTTCCTCGGAGGCGATGGAATTTCCTGCCAGGAGTGAGTAGGTTCTATAGAGTCTGTTCACGGCGGTGTGGGCTAGTATAGCAGGGAGGTGGGAGCATTGGCAACACAGGGGGGTCGAGGATCAAGTGGTGGGCGTGGGCGTAGAGGAACACGGAGCCGAAGGCAGGGGCATGGTCGACAGCGATTCAGGCGGCCTAAGAAGTGTGTCTTCTGCGTGGGTAAGGTCTCCTATATAGACTACAAAAAGGCCAACGCGCTTAGGTCCTTTCTGACTGATCGCGGGAAAATCCGGCCACGGCGGCAGACGGGAACGTGCACCAAGCATCAACGCCAACTGACGATGGCGATCAAGCGCGCCCGTCATCTGGCATTGTTGCCGTTCGTGGTGGAGCCTGCACCCTCTCGCTAGCAGGTGGTGTCTGGTTGCTAGCGGAAGGCCACACTAGAGAACAAGATGGCCAAGAAGACTAAGAAGCGGGTGCAAAAGAAAAAAGAATTGACGCGCAAACAGCGATCTCACCTGGAGCGGGAGAATCGTCTTGAGAAGATCCTCATCTGGAGTGTGACTGCCGTAGCGGTCCTGATTGTAGGTGTTCTGGCTTACGGTCTCATTGTCGAAAAATTCATCAATGCCCGTGAACCAGTCGCCATTGTGGGCGGTACTCCTATCAGGACGGCCGAGTTTCAGGCTCGGGTGCGTTTTACGAGGATGCAGATTCAATCCGAGCTCCAGTATTGGTTCCAGCAGCAGCAGATTCTGGATCCGACGGATCCGAACACACAGTTCTATCTGGAATACATACAGGGGAACATCCGTGACTTGCAGACCAGGTTATCTCCGTCGGGTGTGCTGGCCATTGGGGAGCAGGCTCTCGATCAGTTGATCCAGGAGGAGTTGGTGCGCCAGGAGGTGGAGCGCCGTGGCATCGCTGTTACGCCGGAGGAAGTGCAGCAGGAGATCGAACAGTTCTTTGGATATGACCGGAATCCGGCTACTCCAACGCCGGTACCGACCGCCACACCTCCTTTGACACCGACGGACGTGCTCACACCCGCGCCGACCGCTGTCCCGCTTCCAACAGCGGTCCCGGTGACTGAGCAGGATTTCAATCAGCGGTACGATGCCTATCTAAAAGAGTCCTTGAAGCCCTTGGACATCTCGGATCAGCAATACCGTTCGTGGATCGAGGCGTCGCTGTTGATTGGGAAGTTGCAGGAGCAGATGAACGCAGAACTTCCCGAGACAGCCGATCAAGTCAATCTACGTTATTTGACCGTGGATAGCGAGGAACGGGTGGAGGCACTGGCTGTTCGGTGGGATGCCGGGGAGGATTTTCAGACGTTGGTGGATGAGTTGGGGGCGGACGAGGAAGTTGCCGGGTACGGCAGTGAGTTAGGCTGGTCCCCCAGGAGCATATTGGAACGCTATTTTGATGCGGAGTTGGTCGATCTGGCGTTTGGCATGGAGATAGAGGAGCGCAGTCAACCGGTGTTGGGACAGGGTGGGGAGTACACTATCATCGAGGTGGTGGGCCACGAGGTGCGTGAATTGGAGCCGTCCTTGCGTGAGCAACTTGGGGAAGAAGCGTTTCGCGAGTGGTTGGATGCCCAACAGGTTCTGGTGGAGCGTAGAACGTATGACGACCGCGTGCCGGCGGAACCGTAACTCGTGGTGGATCGTAGGCAGGCAGCCCGGCTCCTGACAGGAGCCGGGTTTTTTCATCCCGTATGCCGCCGAGATTCGATCACGTTGGGCAACTGCTCGATCTTGGTCAGCACCCGGCTGAGTTGGGCGATGTGGCTGATTTCCAACGTGATGTACAGCGTGATGATATTTCTCCGTTGTCTTCTGTCCGATGGCATGTTGACGGCCGACATGTTGATGCCCTCGGCGCTGATGATGCCAGAGATTTCATGTAGCAGTCTGGTGCGGTCGTAGGCCGTGATGGTGATCGCGACCGGAACGGTCTGTGGTTGAGTACCCCAACCGACCTCTATCAGCCGCTCTGTGTCCCTCAAGCGCAGGATGTTAGGGCAATCGCGGCGATGGATGGTGACACCCCGTCCACGGGTGACGTAGCCGATGATGTCATCCCCCGGCAGCGGGTGGCAACAGAGTGCTGTCCGGGTCAGCAGGCCGCCAGTACCCTGTATTTGGATGCCTTCGATAGCCTGTGTGGGGGGGGGAGGGATGAAGAGTAAGCGCTCCTCCTCGCGCTGGCGTGTTTCTGCGATTTTGCTGGCGATCTGCTGGCTGTGAATATCTCCAAAGCCAACAGCGGCGTGGAAATCATCCAGTTCGTCGTAGTTGAAGAGCCTGGCGACGCTCTCGTGGCCGAGGTGTTCCAGCCCCAACCGCTTCAATTCGCGCTCGATGATCTCTCGTCCTTGGGCGATGTTCTGTTGCCGGTTCTGGCGGCGGAACCACTGGCGGATTTTGGTGCGTGCCCGGCCGGTCTTGATGTAGCCCAGTGCCGGGTTGAGCCAGTCGCGACTGGGTGCGCTCCGCTTGCCAGTGACGATCTCCACCCGATCGCCGGTGCGCAGTTGGTAGTCCAGCCTAACCCATTTGTCGTTGACTTTAGCGCCTCGGTAGTGGTGGCCGATCTCGGTGTGCACGTGGTAGGCGAAGTCAATCGGCGTCGCGCCGACCGGCAGGTCAATGAGTTTCCCTTTGGGGGTGAAGGCGTAAGCCCGGTCCTGGAAGATGTCGGTCTTCATCGCCTCCACGAACTCATTGGCATCGGTGACTTCTTGCCGCCATTCCATCAGCGAGCGCAACCAGGCGATCTTGGCCTCGAAGGCCTCGTCCCGCTTGCTCCCCTCCTTGTAGCGCCAGTGAGCGGCAACGCCGTACTCTGCGATGTGATGCATTTGCCAGGTGCGGATCTGCACCTCCAGCGTTTTGCCGTCGTTGCCGACGACTGCCGTGTGCAGGCTTTGGTACATGTTTTCCTTGGGAGTGGCGATGTAGTCATCGAACTGACCGGGGATGGGTTTCCACAACCCGTGTACGATGCCCAGGGCACGGTAGCAATCGGGGACGGTCTGGGTGATCACGCGGATGCCACGAACGTCGTAGACCTGGCTGAAGGGCACGCCTTTGTGTTGCATTTTGTGGTAGATGCTGTAGATGTGCTTGGGGCGGCCGGTGATCTCTGCGGCGATGTCTTCCTCGGCGAGTCTACGCTTGAGGATTTCGATGTGTCGCTGGACATTGGCCTCGCGCTCTGGACGACGCTCTGTGATAAGGGTTGCGATCTCGGCGTAGGTGGTGAGGTCGAGGTGGTGCAGACTCAGGTCTTCCAGTTCCCACTTCCATTGCCACACGCCCAGCCGGTTGGCCAGCGGGGCAAAGATCTCCAGTGTCTCGCGGGCGAATGTCTTGCGGCGTTCCGGCGAGAGGGGGGCGAGCGTGCGCATATTGTGCAGGCGGTCGGCCAGCTTGATGATCACGATACGGATGTCCTCCGCCATGGCGATGAACATCTTACGCAGGCTTTCAGATTCTTGCTCATTGCGTAGTTCCTCGCTTTTCTGGCTGAACCGGTCAATTTGCTTCTGTTCGATCTGCTCCAGTTTGGTCACGCCATCTACCAGGCTCGTGACATGAGACCCGAATTCCTGCTGCAGTCTTTCCAGGTCAAGGTCCGAGTCTTCAACCACGTCGTGCAGCAGGCCAGCGGCGATGGTGTCTGGGTCCATTCCTACGTCGGCCAGCAGGAAGGCCACGGCTAGCGAGTGTTGAATGTAGGGTTCACCGGACTTGCGGGTTTGGCCGGCGTGTGCTCGTTCGGCTACAGCATAGGCGCGTTCGATGAGTACCTGCGCGCCGTCGGCGCGTTTGTCGGGAGGGATGCGCTCCAGTATGTCTGAGAGGTCGAGGGACTGCTGTTTACTCATCTCAGGCTCTTCCCAAAACAGGCACAACACAAATAGCACACGGACAATTGTACTATCAGCACAGAAGTGAGTCAACCGGCTCGACTAATTGGATTCTCATCAATTCCTAGCCCTTTTTTGACGCGCCTTAGACCTCGGTGGTGTATTATAGAACATGTTTGCGAGGGGAGGTGAGTATGAACAAAGGTGTCCAGGAGGTGGAATCCATTACCGACGCTGCACGCCGTTTCCTGTTGCGCGTTTTGAAAAAAGTCGTGAAGGTGGCTTTTCCGGCCGCTCTCGTCTCTCTGTTTTTCAATGTCTTTGTGGCCCAGGCAATGATGGTGCAGGGGTCCAGTATGCAGCCCAACCTGACCTACAACCAGCCGGTGATCGTGGAAAAGGTCACCTACTGCTTCGCCCACGGCCCGCGCCGGGGGGATGTGGTGGTCGTCGATCTGCCAGGGGAAAAGGAGTTGCTGGTCAAGCGAGCGGTGGCCTTGGCCGGGGAGATGGTGGCGGTGCAGAGTGGGCAGGTCTTTATCAACGGCCAGCCGCTCGAGGAACCGTGGGCGACCTGCCAGGGCGGGCCGGATTATCCCCCGACGCGCGTGCCAGCGGGGCACCTCTTTGTGCTGGGCGACAACCGGGAGGTGTCCCGAGATTCCCGCTTTTTTGGCCCGGTGCCGATAGACTGGATCGGCGGGCGGGTCGGTTTCGTTATCTGGCCGCTCGATCGGATCGGGCGAATCCACTGATGGGAAAGACCCGTGACGGCTGGTTTACTTCCACATTGTCCCGGGCATCTCTTTGTATAGTTGTAACTGGGGCATTGGGAAGTGCCTGGAATTGTAGGTGGCCAGGACCAGGCCATGGTGCACGGCGGTGGCCCCGATGATGGCGTCTGGTTTATCCAGGGTGATGCCCTTTGCCCGATAGCAGCGAATGTACTCACCGGCCAGATCAGCGATCAGCGTATCCAGGGGATAGCAGACTAGCGAATTCAGCAGTCGCATCGTCCTTTCCCGCTCGTGCTCGCGTATTCCCTCGATGACTTCGGTGCGGGATATGGTCGCTATGCCCAACTGGCCCTTCAATGCCAGCGCTGTCATCAGGTCTGTGGTTGGCTGATGACGTCGCAGGTGGCGGATGAGCATGCATGAGTCCAGAAGGTAGTCAGGCATGGATATCCTCCTGCCAGAGGGGCTCGCGCCGCCAGGTGGAACGGATCTGGCGCAGCCAGCGGTCAATGTCGTCCGGCGTGGCTAGTTCTGGGTGATTTTCATCGTCCCAGGCCCCGGCTGTCTCCTTGATCGCTCTCAGAAGTTTCAGTCTGCGTACGTACTCGTCAGTGGCGGCCACGATGACCTGACTTCGCTTGCGCGTTGGGGCAAGATTGTCCAGGTCTTCCAGTAACTGGACTGGAAAGATCACATTGATGCGCCGTGTTTCTCCACTCACTGTATCCACCTCCCGATACACGTTGATGGTGTATTTATTATACACCATTAACTCCACAAAAGCAACACCTTTATCAGCAGTCTATGTGGTCGGAGAAGTGGGCTTGTCGGTCGGCCAGGCGGGCGATGACGTCGTTGATGTCTATGGGGATGTCGTCGGTGCTGGGTGTGTCTGTGTTGTCGTTCATTGTTTTCCTCCTGAGTGGCGTTCTTTGTGTGAGTTTGACGAATGTCTTTGTGTCACTTTCGTGTAGTGATAACTGCGACCTGCTGTGACCGCTTCAGGGCCACTACCTGCGCCTGGACGCGACAAGGCGTCCTTCGATTGTACAATCCGCACCGCATCCCAGCCAGCACCCTGGCGCTGTACGGCAAACCGGGGATGCGCACGCAGGTGGTCTACCGTCAGGGTGAAGCGGAAGGGGAAGAGTTCGGGCAGGTGCAAGAGGTCCATGAAGGGAAGTTCCTCGGCGGGATGAGCGCGTAGGGCACAGGCCAGCAGCCAGGCTTCCAGATCGGTGCTGCTGGTAGAGAGGGATTGGCGCTGCGGTGCATAGGCATAGCGTTGATCCGACGCGGTCAAGATGCTCCAGTTGCGCAGGGAGGCGACAACCCGCTCCACCGCCCTATCGAGGGAACCCAGGTGACCGCGTTCGGACGCCAGCCGTTGCTTGACCATCCTGTTGGTGATCACTCCTTCATAGCGACTGAACTGGCCGATGGCTGCGACGCACTCACGGAAAAAAGGGTAGTACGCCAGCGTCAGGCCGTAATGCAGCCACAGGCGATCATCAATAGCAGGTGTGGTTTGGAACCAGTTTACTGCCTCTGCACGCAGGTCTGGGACCAGATCACGGCTCTTGACCCAGATGTTGATCAGGATGTCTATCGTCTTGCGCCGGGCATCAACGCCCTTCATGTCTTGGCTGAGCACTGGCTCCAGACGCGCCCGAATCTCGGCCGGGTCGTCGGTCTCAGCGCAGAAGGCGGCGGCGGCGTTGAGCCAGGGGAGGAAGATGTTGCGGTTGAAGCCAATCCCTTTATTCATCGCCTCACTCTCTGGGTTATTGTCACCAGGGGTACTACCACCTCATCCAGTGTAGGGCCGCCGTGGGTGACGACGGTCTCATTAAAGATGGTGAAGGCCCCACGCTCCTCGGGCATCAGCACCCAGACATCGTCAGGAAGCAAACCATCCTGGTTCCATTGTGTAGTTCTGGAGAAGTTCCGTTGCACGTTTGCAGCGGCGCGCCAGTCGCTGTAGATACGCGCTCGCTTGCCACGGGTGTTCACGGTGAGCCCCTCGGAGGGCTGGCCCAAGCCGCGCGCTTCGACGTGACCGTGATCGCTTGTCAGGTAGACGGTGAAGCCTCGCGCCAGGAGGTCAGCGATCACTGCCTCCACCTTCTTACCATACCCTCTCAGCCATACGTGTAACGATGCCTGAAAGTCTTTCGTTCCCAATGTGGCATCGTGTACCATGTCATCAATCTTGTTATCTATCAGGCACAAGGCGCGGGTACAGGCGCTGTCTACCTCCGATGGCGGATCATTCCGGTCCAACGCCAGGTGGGCGTGAGGGCAGGCTTCCGCCGGCAGGTTTTCCCTGGCCCAGAAGGTGGCCCAGTGCTTCGATTCTGCCCGGGTGGTACCCAAAGTGGCGGTGAAGTCGGCTGGGCGCAGGCCGCTGACGAGCGCCTGGCGGGACACGGCGGTGATGGTAGGAATCTGCGCCAGCAAGAGGTGTTCCTCGAAGCGCCAGTCCGGGTGGCGAGCGCGCCACGTGGGGCCGATCAGAGTCCAATCCGCCAGGGCCATTCCATCCAGGATGAGCAGCGCTAGACGATCGGCCCGGCCCTGGCGGTGCTGATAGGCAATGTAGTGCGGCACGTGGTGAACGTGGTGGGGTGCGGGTAAGCGCTGGCTGCCCAGGGGGGCGTACCGCTGGCGCAGCCAGGCCAGAAAAGTGGCGTCTACCTTGCTTTGCAGTTTCTGATATGCCTCTTGCTGGGCTGGGTCCAACGGTGTGTCGGGGTCGTAACACAAAGTGGTGAGTTCGGCCCAGGCGCGGGCGACTGCTTGCCACTGTTCCCAGCGCGCATTCTCCAGGGCCTGCCCTGAGCCTGGTCGAAGAGCCTGCCCTGAGCCTGGTCGAAGGGACGTGTCCAGGTACTCAGCCATGACATTCATCAATTCTGCGGCGCGACGGGGACGGTGATCTTCATCCGGAGACAGGACGGCGGGGCGCGTCCAGTTGGGCAAGCGATCGGGTTGATCCACGCTGATGGGTTCCAGCGTGCCGCTGCGCACCAGGCCGGGCAATGCGTCCTGGAGTGTGTGGTCAGCAGCGAAGTCGAGCAGGTAGTGCACTGGTTCTTCCTTCAGGAGTTTCCCGGTCTGCTGTTGGACGTAGGCGCGCCACTGCTCGCGCACAAATGTGGCGAAGGTATCATGATTTGCCAGCAGTTCATCCAGGGGCCAACCGGTGTAGGCAGGGGCCTTTCGCAGATGGTCCAGCAGGCTGTCGGCCAGCACGGGGGGCATAGGATCGGCCCGCTGGTGGTACTGGTCCAGCCAGGCGATGAGCATAGCCGGTTGCTGCAGTGTGTCGAGATCGGCGGTGAAGACGTAGCGCAGCAGGAACCCGACTGTGCCCCGCCGACCAAGGCGGCGCGTGGGCAAAGGCGATTGGTTCAACCGCCACCGTTGGGACGGTGTGAGCGTGCGCACGACTGGGTAGGCCAGGTCGGGGAAGAAGGTGTGCAGCGCCAGCGTGACGTGACGGCCTTGCTGCCACAGGTCGTAGGGAAGTCGGTCCAGCGGACCGGCGGTGACGATGATCAGGGGGTGGTCAATGCTCCAGGGACGCAGGGCCTCCACCCGCTGGCGCAGCGCGACGGGGTCGGGTTCATCCACCAGGGTGAAACTGCGCTCGACCAGCGCCGCCAGCACGTCCTCGTCGGCCAGCACCCCGTCGGGGTCGCTGACCAGAGTGAGGACGTGGGTGTGGGATGGGAAATGATTGAGAATTCGGGTAAGCATAGGGTTCGTTTGTCAAGCGTCAAGCGTCAAACGTCAAACGTCAAACGTCAAACGTCAGGCGTCATTCGTCATGCGTCATGTGTCAGCGTCAGAGGGTAAAGGGATGGTACGGAGTAGAGCCTGGAGGCCGGGATCGTCTGCTGAGTCGATTTGATAGGGTCCGGGGGATTCGCGGAGGATGCGTCCCCGTTGTTGGGGTATCATTTTTAGGAGCAGTTGGATGATGCGGGTGAGTAGGCGGAGGCGATGATGGTACACTTCCTCCCCCAGGACATGGCGGGCTTTGAAGTACCAGTCCCGGCTTTCGCGCGCAGAACCGAGCGCGTACTCGTAGAAACGCGCCCTGTCTTTGCCAGTGCCGCGTGAGTAGCCTTCTGCCAGGTTCGCGCTGACTGATCCCAAGGCCCGGTACAACTGATCGGAAAGGCCCCACAGTCGCCGATTTTGCACCAGTTTGGCCGTGTCCTGCCATCCCAGATTGCTCGTGAACAGCGCCAGCCGATAGGCCGTTACTTTCCAAAGCGAATCCCGCTTGATTTCCTCGTCCACAGCCGTTTCCCATTCCTCGTAGGTCATGGTTTTGTTCCTTCTATGTCATGCGTCAAACGTCAAACGTCAAACGTCGAGCGTCAAACGTCAAACGTCAGGTGACGAATGACGCATGACGCATGACGTTTGACGTTTGATTCCTCACTCTTCTACCCTTAACGTGGCATTATCGTAGTACATCAGCAGATCCGGGTCTTCCTGCAGCACCCGCTCCGGCAACCGCTGGGCCACTTTGACGATGGTCCCGTAGTCGCGGCGATGCCAACCGTCGGCGAAGCCCGCGCGTATGGCCTCGGTGCGGAACTTGCGCAACTTGCCGTGCCCCTCGGCGTACCCGGCGAACTCGCGCAAGAGGGCCTTACGGCGCAGTTTCTCTAGATCGCTGGCCCTGCTGGGATCGGCCACGTACCAGCGGCCGGCCTTGTCTTGCAGGAAGTTCTGCTCCAACATCTCGCTCAGTTCGGGCAAGACCTCGTGGCGGGCCTGGTGCAGTTGGTGCAGGAACTGGGGCTGGATTTCCTGGTAGGTCTGAGGATGGCCACCGGTGGCGGAGTCCAATTGTTGGCGCAGCCACTGGATGGTGCTCTTCTCGTCGCTGACGAAGAGGGTGAGTTGGGCGACCTCGGCGGCCTGGAGGCGGGCGCGGTCGTATTCAGGCACCTGGTCGGGGAGGAAGTACATGCCGTCCCGCTCGACGAAGCGTTGCCGCAGCCCGGCGTAGAACTGGGCGGCGGAGAGGGGGACGGTGGCCCCGCGCTGGATGTGGAAGGCGACCATGCGGTCGAAGAGCAGGTAGGGTTGGCGCTCGGCGACGACCTCCAGCGCGCGGTCCTGCCTCACCACGATGGGCAATTGGGCCAGGTGCTGGCGTACGAAGTCCCAGGCTCCGTCGGTAGTTCCGGCTTGCTCAAGGAAGCGGCGCTCGAAACCAGTGCGCGGTTTGTAGGCAGAGATAACGAGGTCTTGCTTCGCTGCGCTGGCAGCAGTAACCTGCCTGTATGAACTGGCCTGCTTATCCAAAGTTCTGACATCGGCAACTACAAATCCCGCAGATAGCAGCGCCTCTTGAATCGCGTTCCAGACAGTGTTATGGCTATTATGAAACTCGACCGTCATCCAACGACCCGGTTTCAACCAGCGATGAAAACTGCGAAACGCCTGCCGCATCAAATCCTGGTACTCGCGCAGTTTTTTTTGTTTGGCCTTGTCAACGATCGCCTCTGGCTCGCTATTGGTTCGGATGCCGTGCCACGACTCGACCAGGTAGTTCAAATCAGCGTAGTAGATATTCTCACCAAAAGGCGGATCTGTAAAGATGTAATCTACACTGTTCTCAATTGCAGGGGAAACAGACGCCGACTGCGCGGCCACCGCCGCGCACTCGGACCGCTGGCGCATACCGGAGAAAGCACGCACCAACCGCTTGACCTTGCCGTCTAGGATATACCAGGGTGAAACTTCCGAGATGAGCGAGGAAATGTAGTAGACGCCAGTAAGATACTGATTTACTTGAGAGTAATGAGTTGGTACATATCGTGCAAGAAGTGACATTCCCCAGATTGCTTGCTCAACGGTGAAGAACAGGAATGTTCTCAATCGTGGATCAGAGACTTGCATAACTCTTGACCAGAGAGCATTCAGCGCATGGCGAGCGCGGGGCAAGAAGAAATGATGCAGATGAGTCACTCCGTAGTCTGCAATTCTCATGCGCTGGTGTGTCATGTGCATGTAGGGCAACTCGTGTCTCACAAAATCTGCCGGTGTTGGCATAGATTCAATGCGTTCTAGCAACTCAAGGTCATAATTATCAACCCGCTTGGTGTGCTTGGTGCGTCCAACTTTGTACTCAATCAGAATAGGCCGACGTTTCAGGGTCTCGACTGTCTGCCCCAAGACGGGATCGTACACGGTTATGCGATACTTTTCCAGGCTGCGTTTGCCCACGCGAGCGCCGCAATGTGGACAGGGAAACTCACTCATCACACGCTTCGTTTCTGGATTCAAGGCTTCATTGAGGAACGTGATTTCGCCGCTACATTGTGGGCAGAAGAAGACCTCGCTCCACACGGTGTAGCTAATCCTGACCTTCATCCGCTGTGGATGGTCGCAGTGGGGATGCCAGGTCTCGTACATCCAACCGCACTCGTCCTCCACCTCGCGCAGGATGCGCTGGGCTTCGCGCTCGAAGGCGGCCACGTCCACGGGGGTGTTGTAGTTGTAGGCGATGAAGGTGGCGGCGGGGGAGAGGTCCACCAGGACAGCCTTACGCGCTCCCAGGTGGGAGATCGGCTCGTCGCCGTCGTAGATTACGCCGTCGTCATTCACCCGGTAGCCCAGGTCCTCGACGGCCTTGCGTTCGCCGCAGAGTTGGGTGGCCACGCCGGTCATCCCCGTGCCGCAGAAGCCATCGAAGATGATGTCGCCGGGGTCGGTGTAGTGCAGGATGTAGCGCATGATGGCCTTGTGGGGCACTTTGGTGTGGTAGGAGTGGGCGTTGTAGATGGGGTTGTTCTTGCC
>CAYLPU010000018.1:0-62490 GCA_964385635.1 uncultured Anaerolineales bacterium | reverse complement strand
GTTGCCGTTTGTCGATCATGAGCTACCAAAGCTTCCTCTCCGACAAACTGCTAGCCTGGGGCAGTCCATTGCGCGGGCGCTGGAGCGTAAGTTCATCCGTCAGTCGCTGGGCGGTGTGCGCGACGAGGCAGAAATACGCGGCCACCGGCGCACCTACATCGGCGCGCTGCCTGGCCGCATCATCCAGGCATTGCGGCGGGTGGAGTCGAACAACCCGGTCTTCATGCTCGACGAGGTGGATAAACTGGGGACGGACTTCCGAGGTGACCCGGCAGCCGCGCTGCTGGAGGTGCTGGACCCGGAACAGAATCGCGAATTCCGCGATCACTATCTGGACGTGCCATTCGATCTCTCCCAGGTGATGTTTATCACCACGGCCAACTGGCTCGATCCCATACCAACGCCGTTGCGAGACCGGATGGAGATACTGAGGCTTTCGGGCTACACCGAGACGGAGAAGTTGCACATTGCCCAGGAGTACCTGATCCCCCGTCAACTGCGGGAGAACGGCCTCCGGCCCAACGAACTGAGATTCACCGACGGTACACTGCGCAAGATCATTCGCGACTATACCCGCGAGGCCGGGGTGCGCAACATGGAGCGGGAGATCGGGCGGGTGTGCCGGAAAGTGGTGACCCACATCGCCGAGGGAGACACAGATCCGGTGCGGGTGACGGTGCAGGACGTGCCCAAATTCCTGAAGAAGCCGCGCTACTTCCCAGAGACGGCACTGCGCACCCAGTCGCCTGGCGTCGCTACCGGCCTGAGCGTCACAGTCGCCGGCGGCGATCTGATATTCTGTGAGGCCACCAAGATGCCCGGCAGCAAGGGATTTATGGTCACCGGCCAGTTGGGCGAGGTGATGAAGGAATCGGCACAGGCAGCGCTCAGTTACGTGCGCTCAAAGGCTAAGGAACTGGGCATATCGGAGGACACCTTTGAGAAAACCGACATCCACCTGCACGTGCCAGCGGGCGCGGTACCAAAGGACGGGCCCTCAGCCGGCGTCACCATCGCCGCCGCGCTGGCCTCACTATTGACCGATCGTCGGGTGCGCGATGACGTGGGAATGACAGGGGAGATCACGCTGCGGGGGCAAGTATTGCCGGTGGGCGGCATCAAAGAGAAGGTGCTGGCAGCCCACCGGGCCGGCCTCAAGACCGTCATCTTGCCCAGGCAGAACGAGAAGGACCTGGACGACATACCTGAAGAGGTACACAAAAGCCTCAAGTTCGTTCTAGCCGAGCGAGTAGAGGACGTACTTAAGGCTGCACTGACACCAGGTGGGTAGAAGCGACGTGGCTCCACAAAGCGCGGAAAGGCCAGGCAGTGCACACTATTGTAGTAGTAGACGACGACGAAGTATTCAGTAAGCTCATCAAAACCATACTCGAGTTAGAAGGATATCAGGCGGTGATCGTGTCACGCCTGGCCGACGTGGTGCCGGCGGTGCGCCAGGTGAAGCCGGCGCTCCTGCTGATGGACATACATGTCTCGCACGGAGACACGCTTCACATATTGCGGGAATTACGGGCGGACGCGGCGTTCAAAACGACGCCGGTGGTGATGACCTCGGGTATGGATCTAGCAGAGAAATGTCTGTCCGCCGGGGCCGATTTCTTTCTCCTTAAGCCTTTCCGCCCATCCGAAGTATTGGCAATGATTGCAAACCTGGTGAACTGAAAGGACACATGCATATGACAAAGCGCAAGACAGGACGAAGTAAACTTCAGTGGAGGCGGGTTGATCTTCATCTGCACACCCCTGCCTCCACCGATTATCTTGAATCGGGAGTCTCATATCTGAACATTCTACAGGCAGCCGAGCGTAAGGGCCTCGACATCATCGCCCTCACCGACCACAACACAGTCGCCGGTTATCGAGAGATGCTGGAGGAGGTTGAGGCCCTGGAACTACTTGAGCGTTTGGGGCGGCTGCAACCGGAGGAGAAGCAGAGACTCAAAGAGTATCGCCTCCTGCGGAAGAAGGTGCTGGTGCTGCCAGGGTTCGAGTTCACCGCCACTCTGGGATTTCACATCCTCGGCATCTTTTCCTCTGACACGGACGTGCGAGAACTGGAGTTCATCCTGCGCCAACTCAACATCCCGCCGGATAAACTGGACGCTGGCAGCACCGAGGTGGGGGCGACGACAGACGTATTGACAGCCTATCGGGTCATTGACGAGTCCGGTGGTATCGTCATCGCAGCCCACGTCAACTCTGCCCACGGCGTGGCTATGCGGAGGCTGGGATTCGGTGGCCAGACGCGCATCGCTTATACCCAAGACCCCCATCTTCACGCACTGGAGGTGACTGACCTGGAGAAGAAAGGGCGGCGCACGACAGCGCGTTTTTTCGACGGCTCGCGCCCGGAGTATCCACGCCGCATGCGTTGTATCCAGGGCTCCGATGCCCACCGGCTCATTGCAGAGAAGGGGAAGACCATCAGGGATGCCAAACATCTGGGCGTGGGCGAGCGGGTGACGGAGGTGCTTCTGCCCGAGATCAGTTTCGCCGCGCTGCGGGAGGTGTTCCTGAGCAACGACTTTGCCCGCACACGACCCTATCGCGCAGCAAAGGCACCGGTGGATTACATCCAGGCGGCGCGGGAGGAAGGCTCTACGATCGTGCAGGACTTCCACGCTGGCTACACCAGCCGGGGCGGGCGGCTCTACGCCATCCTGGCCGACATCTGTGCCTTCGCCAATACCAACGGTGGCACCATCTACGTCGGCGTCAGCGCCGACCCTAAGGAGCAACCGGCTGGGGTGAGCAACCCCTCACGGGTAGTCAAAACGTTCCAGGCGGAGATCGAAAGCCGTATCACGCCCCCCCTTGAGGCCACGGTGGACGTACAGGAGACGCAGGGGGTGAGAGTGGTACGGTTGGTGATGCCCCGGGGGGATGATCCGCCTTACGCTATTGACGACAACAAGATCTATGTGCGCAGCGAAGTGGAGACCACTCTTGCGGTGCGGGATGAGATCGTGAATCTGGTCAAGCGGGCACAGGCAGGACGCACGGTCGTGCCGGTGGAGAAACCCTTGCCAGGGCCAGTCTCCGACCGTGCCCCCATCGAGCCACCCCGGACGGGAGTGGAGATCGTGGAGACCGAGGAGCGCAAAGGCACGATCTACCACACGATGCGCGACCTGCGCAACGGCAACGTGGTCAAGAACGTCACCCGAAAGTCTGCGCGGCGGCTATGGCGCTATGCGATCACCCAGGCTGAGGAACACCCGGTGTACGGTAGCAAGGTCGAGTGGCACGGGGATATCAGCCTGCTCAAGCGGCGGGAGCACGCTGGTCGGGCGCGCTACGATCTGGTGCAGCGGGAGGATGGCAAACTGCGCACCTACTATGGGGTGACGGAGGACGGCATTCACGGGGAATGGGCGCGGTTGGTGGGATTGGAGGCGGATGAGGAACAATGACAGACCTGACAGGTTTCGGAAAACCTGTCAGGTCTTGAGGAGGCCCAATGAAGTCACGTTATCGCTGGTTCGTCGTGTTCGTGTTCTTCGTGTTTATGCTCCTTCACCAGTCCGACAAGTTGCTCATCGGCCCGCTGACCACCCCCATCATGGAGACGTTTGGCATAAACGAAGCGCAGATGGGCGCGGTGTTCACCGGTGCGCTCGTCGTCGGGGCGGTGTTCTATCCACTCTGGGGCTACCTGTACGACCGGTACACGCGGTCGAAACTTCTGGCGCTGGCCTCGTTCTTATGGGGTTCGACCACCTGGCTCAGCGCCATCGTGCCCACCTACCCGGCTTTTCTCGCCACGCGCGCTTCGACGGGCATCGACGATTCCAGTTACCCCGGTCTCTACAGCCTGATCTCTGACTACTTCGGCCCGAGCATACGAGGCAAGGTCTACGGGCTGCTGCAACTTGCGCAGCCGTTGGGCTATATGTTGGGATTGATCGCAGCCACGCTGCTGAGCGGTGTTCTGGGCTGGCGCGGCGTGTTCTACATCACCGGGTCGCTCGGCGTGCTGTTGTCCATTCTGATCTTCTTCGGCGTGCGCGAGGCTCCGCGCGGCAAGAGCGAGCCAGAACTGGCAGACCTGGAGCAGATCGGCATCTACCGCTTCGATTGGAAGATCGCTCTCGGCCTGTTCCGCAAACGTAGCCTGCTGCTCCTGTTCGCCCAAGGTTTTGCCGGGGTCTTCCCCTGGAACGTCATCACTTACTGGTTCTTCCGCTACCTGGAAACGGAGCGGGATTACACCCCGGACGCCGTGTTGATGACGATGGCTCCGGCGGTGCTGGTGTTGGCTTTAGGGTACTTCATAGGCGGCGCGGTGGGCGATTTCTTCTTCAAGCGCACCCCACGTGGCCGGCTGCTTGTCTCTATGACAGCCGTCCTCCTCGGCGCGATCCTGTTGACAATCACCATGAGCATCCCAGCGGCAGACCAAACTCTCTTCACGGCGATGCTCATGATCACGGCAGTGTTCATCCCCTTCGCCTCGCCCAATGTGATCTCCACGGTCTACGACGTCACGCTGCCGGAGGTGCGCAGCACGGCGCTGGCGGTTCAGTACTTCATCGAGAGCGCCGGGGCGGCACTGGCTCCTTTGCTGGCCGGTCTAATCGCCGTGCGGTCGTCTCTGCACAATGCGATCCTGCTCATCTGCATCTCCACCTGGGTGCTCTGCTCGATCTTCTTTGCCTTCGCTGCCTACATGGTCCCTCGCGACATCGAGACGCTGCGGAGCCAACTGCGCGAGCGGGCGGAACTGGAACGAGCGAGAGGTTCGTAAGATAGTCGAGGTATAAGGGACGCCGAAATGCCAGACAACAACGCCGAAGTAGACATCACCGGGAGCGTCGGCAATGGGACCAGGCAAGCGGCAGTGGGAAAGGACATCACCCAGACAGGCGATATTACCTACGGCCCAAGCCACAAGACGGTCTTCCACGGCCAGACCTTCCAGGACACATTGGCCCTGGCGCAGGTGCTCGCGGATCTGATGCGGGCAGCCGACCCAGCCCGCGTCCACGAAATACTGACCCGCGACGGGGAGGGCAACGTCGTCGTGGGCCGGGAGGAGGCGGTGCTCAGCCGCCCCCAGGCACAGGCGCTGGTACAGGCGCTGCACGAACTGCCCCCGGACGCGCCCGCAGAGACTCGTCGCGAACTGGCGGCCGTCGCCCAGGCTCTCTCCGACGACCTGGTGCCCCCGGCCGACTTCGCCCGCCGCGCCCGCGAGTACGCTGCCCGCCAGCGGCGGGACCGGCGCAGCCCCACGGTCCGGGCCGAGGCCGAGGAACCGCTTTACGTCCCGCTGCAACTTCGCTTTCGCCGCGCTATCCTGGCCCCTGGCGACGCCCTCTTCCGCCGGGAGGAGCGCACCTACGACGACATCCGGACCGCCGTCGAGGCCCCCAACCCGGCCTCGCCCCAGGGAGAGCCCTTCCCCGCGCTCGTCATCCTGGGCGAGCCCGGCGCAGGCAAGTCCACCTCCCTGCGCCACCTGGGGCTGACCCTGCTGCGGGCCGTCCTGGATGACCCCTCCGCCCCTCTCCCCCTCTTCGTCAGCCTGGGCGACCACGCCGCAGGCGCTCCCATGGACTTCTTGACCGACCAGTACCGCCGCTGGTACGGCGACGAAAACCTTCCGTCCGTCCTGGAGGCAGGGCGGTTGTGGCTCCTGGCCGACGGCCTCAACGAGATGCCCGCCGCCGCCGAGCGGGACTACGAGGCCCGGGTGAAGGCCTGGCGCCTTTTCTTCCAGGAGGAGTTTCCCCCTGGCAACCGGGCGTTGGTCGCCTGCCGCATAGCCGACTACGGCACCGGCCTGGCGCTGCCCCGGCTGGAGGTCGAGCCGATGGACGAGGGACGCATCCAGGACTTCGTCGCCCGCCGCTTCCAGGATGCGCCCGAGCAGGGGGAGAATCTGTGGCAGGCGCTCCTGGACGACCGGAAGGCCCGTGGTCCCGAGCGCGGGCTGTATGGCCTGGCCCGCAACCCGTTCTGGCTGGTGATACTGGTTGACGTCTACCGGGACTGGGAGCATCTCCCCGAGAACCGGGCCGCGCTGGTGCAGCACTTCGTGGACCGCTGGCTGGCCTACGAGGCGGACCGGCCCGGCCAGGTGCTGACCGGGAAGGAACGGGCGGCGCTGCAACTGGCGTTGGACCGGTTGGCCTTCGCCATGCTGTGGGAAGGTCAGAATGCCCCCCAGCCCCGCTACTGGGCGCTCTCCCGCCTGCCGGAACGAGTGGACGTGGGCGGAGACCGGGTGGACACCGAGCCACGGAGGATGCTGGCATTGGCCGAATCCGCCTGCCTGCTGGAGTGCCGGGGCCAGCCCGAGGCTCCCGCCGTCCGCTTCTACCACCAACTACTTCTGGAGCACTTCGCCGGCCGGGAACTCCTCCGCCGCTTCCGCCTCCCCTCTCCCTCTGGGAGAGGGGACGGGGGTGAGGGCCTGGACGAACCACCCCTGTGGCACATCCCCTGGAAGGAGAAATGGCAGTTCGTCGAGAGCGGTTGGGACCCCCTGCCCCCGCCGCCGACCACCGGCTGGGAGGAAGCCACCGTCCTGGCGGCGGCTCGGGCCGCCCTCTCCCCCTCCTTCCCCCCCAATGGGGGGGACAGAGGGGGGGAGCGACTGGCCCCGCCTGGCGCGGGCCGTCCTGCCCCACAACCCGCCCCTGGCCGCCCGCTGCCTGCTGGAGACGGGCCTGCGGCCAGAGGAGCGGGCGCGGGCCGAGGTGACCGACCGGTTCCTGGCCATCATGCGCGACCCCGCCACGACCGGTGGCCTGAACCCTCGCCAGCGTCTCTCGCTGCGCATCTCCTGCGGCCTGGCGCTGGGCGCGCTGGGCGACCCTCGCATCCTCGGACAGGATAGAGAGCGGGAACGAATGGCCATCCACCCCGATGGTCACCGCGTCCGCTTTGTGGAACCCGCCTGGAGCCAGGTGGTGCCGGCCGGGCCGTTCCAGATGGGCAGTTCCCGCGACGACCCCGATGCCTACGACAACGAATACTCTGAGGCGACCGGTTACCGGACCCACACCGTCGTCGTTCCCCACGACTACGTCGTCGGCCTGTACCCGGTCACCAACGTCGAGTACGGTTGTTTCGTCGAGGACGGGGGGTACGAGGACGAACGCTGGTGGGACACCGGCGAGGCCCGCAGTTGGCTGCGGGGCGAATTGGACCTGAGCGAACCCTGGTTCCGCCGCTGGCGGCAGATCGGCCAGTGGGTGCGGGAGGGGGCGGTAGACCTCGACGAGTGGATAGCCCAGCGACGGATGATCCCGCAGCAGGCTGAAACCTGGAGGTGGGTTGCCACTCTCGACGACGAGGAACTGGCCCGGCAGGTGCAGAAAGCAGCCGGGTCCACCGCTGCCGAGCGGCGCCAGCCCCGCTTGTGGGAAGACCGCCGCTACAACAACCCCTCCCAGCCGGTCGTCGGCGTCTGCTGGTACGAGGCCCGCGCCTACTGCGCCTGGCTCACCCACCAGTTACGCAACACGCAACACGTTTCACGTTTCACGCTTCACGTTTCACGTCTTCACGTGCGGCTGCCGACGGAGGCGGAGTGGGAGAAGGCGGCGAGGTGGGATGGCTCGACGAGGCTCGCCACAGGCGGCAAACAGGCCCGTCGCTACCCCTGGGGGGACCAATGGGACGAAACGAAGGTCAACACGCTGGAGGGACGGGTGCTGACGACCACCCCGGTGGGGGTCTACTCCGAGGGGGCCACCCCCTGCGGCTCGCTCGATTGCGCTGGTAACGTCTGGGAGTGGACCTCCAGTCGCTGGGGACCGGAGGTGGAGCGGCCGGCCTTCGGCTACCCCTACGATCCCGAAGACGGCCGGGAGGAGCCAGGCGGTACCGACCTGCGGGTCGTGCGCTCCGGTTCCTGGTACGGCGAGGCGCGACTTGCGCGGTGCGCCTTCCGCAACAGGTACAACCCCGCCAACGGGCCCGACGACAGCGGGTTTCGGGCGCTCCTCCAACTCTCCTGATTCTGGGCTGCTGGGTTGCTGTGCTGCTGAGTTTCTGGAGTTCTGGAAGCGATTTTTTTCGATTTCCGGCGTTTGCCTACAGTATCATCTTATGGTATCATCCAACCTGTTATGAGCAGGGGGAAACAATCGCCCATCTTCGTCAAGACCTACGATTTCCTGGTCTGGCTGCTGGGCCGCACCACCCGCTTCCCCAGGAACGAGCGCTTCCGGCTGGCCAAACGGTTGGAGGAGACCGCTTTTGGCTTCTATGATCTACTCCTGCAGGCTGGCCGGCTGCCCGCAGACTTCGGAGGTCTCTGAGACCTCCGAGGTCTTGAGTGATGGGGGGACAGGCCGAAGAGCGCGGTGTGCCTACCGCAACAGGAACAACCCCGATTCAACGCAGAGGCGCAGAGACGCCAAGAAAAACAAGTGTCAGGTGTGTCTTCTCAATAAACTGGGGTTTGACAGATGAGAAACCGGGTTTTTCAGAAAAAACCCGGTTTCTTTCCCCGAATTTTTGAAAAGATACTGTCAGATGAATGTTTCTCAGTCAAACGTCCTGATGTCTTCAAATACTGAAGCGCCGCTTAAGAATCTCTGCGCCTCCGCTCCTCTGCGTCTCTGCGTTAAAAATCGCCCTCCAACCACCCGTCCATTGGGTATTGGTCATTGGACATTGGTCATTGGCATCCTCCTCCTGGCGGCCGGCCTGCGATTGACCCGGCTCGACCTGGTCGAGTTCAAGTACGACGAGGCGACGACGGCCCGCAGTGCCCTGGCGATCGTCCACGAGGGTCAGTTCCCGGCGATGGGGATGATCAGTTCCCAGGGCCCCCGTAATCCGCCGCTGATGAGTTATGTGCTGGCGCTGCCCTTTACCCTCTCCCAAGACCCCCGGCTGGCAGCAGGCTGGGTGGCGCTCCTGGGCGTGGTGGCGGTGGGACTGTCCTACTGGATCGGGCGGGCCTACTTCGACTGGCGCGTGGGAGCACTGGCGTCACTCCTCTTCGCGGCCAGCCCATGGGCAGTTTTCTACAGCCGCAAGGTCTGGGCACAGAACCTGCCCACCCTCACGCTGCTCTTCGTCTCCGCCGTCCTGGCACTGGTCGTGCGCCGCAGGCCCTGGGCGCTAACGGGTGCGCTGGTGATGGCAGGGTGTCTAGTGAGCCTCCACCTGGGCGGGCTGGTGTTTCTCTTCATCCTGGCCGCCGTCGTGCTCCTATTCCATCGCTGCGTCCGCCCCACCCCCCTGCTGGTTGGCCTCGTGCTGCTGGCGCTCATCTTGAGTCCCTACCTGCTCCAGGACGCTCGCCAGGGCTGGCCCAACCTGCGCGCCTTCGCGGACCTGGCCGGGCGATTCGGAGGTAGAGGCGAGGGGGCCCCGCCCCTGTACCTGCAGGCCCCCCGTGTGGCCGCGCTGATCGTCGGCGGCTACCACCTGGAGGACCTGGCTGGAGCGTATCACGCGGACTTTGTGGCATCTATTCTTGATCTGCGCTGGCTCGATCGCGTCGAGACAACGCTCTTGTGGGCTGGCCTGGCCTGGCTGATCTGGCAGGTGGGACGGGAGGCGTTGGCCGGTCGGGGGCGCCTCTCGCACCAGGGGGCGGCGCGGCTGGTGCTCCTATGCTGGTTCGGTGTGCCCGTGGCGCTGCTGCTGCGTCACACCGAGCCAGTGCGTCTCCACACCCTGATCCTGCTGTACCCGGTGCAACACCTGACCATCGCCCTGCTCCTGGTGGATGTGATGGACTGGGGAAAGCGAAATGTATCACGCCTTACCACTCACACCTCACGTTTCACTCCCCATGCCTGTGCGCTGCTCATCGTGTTGCTCCTCGTTTGGCAGGTGTACTTCCAGCAGTCACTGCTGACCTTCGTGGACACGCACGACACGCCGGGTGGGTACGGCGCACCGGTCAAATATCCGCTGGCGGCGGCCCACCGGGCGGAGGAACTCCTGACCGAGACAGGGGATGCGGAATTGATCGCGCTTCTGCCTGGGGCCGATCCCCGCTATAATGGACAGGCGGCTGTCTTCGACGTTCTGCTGCGGCAAGATCACCGCCTGGTGGATGGGCGGCAGGCACTGGTGTTGCCAGCCCAGCCGGCCGTGTACCTGGCGGACCCCAGGGCCGGGCCTGCGCTGACACCGCTGGCAGAGATAGCCATTGAGGTTGAACCAGCGCTGCCACTGCGAGGCGGCGGTGAGGGAATGTACCGCTTCTTCTGCTGGCAGCCGGCCGCTGTGACTCCGGCTCACCCATGGGGCGGCGAGCCGGCACGCTGGGCCTCTGGCGCGACGCTCGTGGGATACGATTGGTCGGGTGAACCTCAGCCTGGTGGTACGGTGCATTGGACGCTCTACTGGCGCGTCGAGGAACTCCCCGCCGCTTCGGTGGGGCCGGGGGGGGTATCGACCGGGAGCGACATACACTGGTTCAACCACCTGATGGATGGTGAAAGCACTCGTTGGGGACAGATGGACGGGGTGGGGTTTCCGGCGTCCGGATGGCGCGTGGGCGACACTGTGGTCACCTGGTTCGACATCCCCATCAGCCCCGACGCACCGCCGCCGCCGTATTTCGTCCGCAGTGGGATGTACACCTACCCGGACGTCGTCAATATTCCGCTGGTCGACGCAGCCGGCAACCCGGCAGGCGAGTTCATAGAATTGGGGCCTATCGATGCGACGCCGTGAACTGCTCCTCGATTTGACCTCCCTGGCGCTATTGGCGCTGATCGCCGTGGCTTTCTTCTGGCCGCTGGTCTTCGCCGGGCAATGGATTCCGCGCGGTGGCGGCGACCTGGTCTCTTTCCTCTGGCCTATGTACCGCTTCGCCGCTCGCAGCCTGCGGGCTGGCGTCATCCCCCTCTGGAACCCCTATCTTTACAGCGGCGCCCCCTTCGTCGCCGACAACCAGTCGGGCGTCTTCTACCCGATCAACTTGCTGACCTTCGCCCTTTTCGGCGAGCCCTCCTACGGGACGATGGAGGCGCTGGTCGTCTTCCACGTCTGGCTGGCGGGCGTGAATATGTTCGCCCTGGCGCGGGGATTGGGCCTGCGCCGGCCCGCCGGGCTGGTGGGCGGGGTGGCCTTCGCCCTCTCCGACCTGTTCGTGACCCACATCGGCAACTTGAACCTCAACGCGACGGCGGCCTGGCTGCCGCTGCTCCTGTTACTGACGCATCGCGCCCTGACCAAGAGAACCCCTGGCTGGGCGGCCGGGGCTGGTGTCGTGTTGGCGGTGGCGGCATTGGCCGGCCACGGCCAGATGCTGCTCTTCCTGGCCCTGACGCTCGTGCTTTACCTGCTCTACCGGCTGGCGGTGGACCTGCGACGCGGCTGGCGATGTGAGTTGCGCACGCTGGGGCTGGTGACGCTTATCATCGCCGTGGGAGTGGGCGGAGCAGCGTTGATGCTGCTGCCAGCCTACGAGATGGCCGCACACACCGGCCGGGGCCACCTGCCCTACGACGAGACAACCCGCTACTCGCTGCCGCCGCAGGCGCTGATCGGTCTGCTGGCTCCCGGCTTCTACGGGCGTGGCCTGACCGGATTCTGGGGCCCCTGGGAACGGGTCGAGGTGGGGTACGCGGGCGTGGCGACGCTGGTGCTGGCAGCGGTAGGGATAGCAGCGGACTGCAAAGCACGGATTGCGAGTCTCAAATCTCACGTTTCACGCCTCACGCTTCACGTTTCACGCTTCACGTCTCACGTCTCACGTTCTAGTTTTCCCACCGGCTTCTTCGCACTCCTGGTGCCGCTGGCTTTTATCCTGGCGATGGGACGGTACACGCCGCTCTACGGGCTGCTGTACCGCTACGTGCCCACCTTCGACCAGGTACGGGCACCGGCGCGGCTGATCCTGCTGGCCGACCTGGGGCTGGCGGCGCTGGCGGCCTATGGCCTCGACCGGCTGCTGCGGGGTAGGAGGGACTCCGCCGGGCTGGGCGCACTGATCGCCGGGGCCATCCTGCTGGCCGTGGGGCTGCCGCAGGCACGGGCGGTGCCGCCTCCTGACCGTGTCCCGCAGGCAACGACGAGTATCGTCATCGCTGCCGCGCTGCTGGGGCTTAGTGGGTTGCTCGTCTGGCTCGCTCGATGGCGCGGGTGGGCGGGTTGGCTGCTCCTGCTTCTGCTGGCGGCCGATTTGATCTGGCTGGGCTCCACGCTGGAGGCCGAGCCGAACGATCCCACGCTGGGCTTTCGCCACGAGGACGTCGTCGCCTTCCTGGGGCGGGACCCCGGTCTCTTCCGCATCGAAGGGGCGGCCGGGGCCTGGCAGCCGGACGCGGCTCTGGTGCACGGCCTCTACGACATCGGCGGCGTCTACAACCCGCTGGGGCTGGCTCCGTACCAGGCCTATCGTTGGGCGACAGGTGAGCGGGGGGCGCCGCTCTACAACCTGTTGGGCGTCAAGTACGTCCTTTCTGGCAAGGACAGGCAGCCCGGCGATGAGCGGCTGGTACCGGTCTACAGCGCGAACCCGGAAATTGACGTCTACCTGAACACGACGGCGCTGCCCCGGGCGCTCCTGGTCCATCGCTCGCAGGTGGTGGACGACCACGCGGCGGCGTGGGAGGCAATCCACACGCCGGGGTTCGACCCTACGCAGATGGTAGTGCTGGAGCGGGAGCAGGTTGAGAATGGGGAATGGGGATCGGGGATTGGAGATTGGAGATTGGAGAATGGAGAATGGAGAGGGGACAGTCATATCTCGTTCGTGCGGTATGGATTAAATGAGATCGAGTTGGCGGTGCGCACGCCGGTGAGTGGAACCCTGGTGCTGAGCGACGTGTACTACCCGGGCTGGCGGGCGACGGTGGACGGCGTGCCGGCCGAGGTGCTGCGGGCCGATTATGCCTTCCGCGCAGTCTCGCTCCCGCCGGGTGAACACGTTGTCAGGATGGAGTTCGCCCCGTGGATCTGGCGCGTGGGCCTGGCGGTGAGCATCGTCACGTGGGCCGGGTTGGGCATTTGGGCCAGTTTTGGTTTAGCCGCAACTGCTCAGCCAGTCATAAATGGGACACGGATCCACACGGATCACACAGATATACGCAGATAAAGACAAAAAAATCTGTGAGAACCCGTTTCATCTGTGTGTATCCGTGTGCTATTTGTGCCTGTTTTGGGAAGAGCCTGAGCAGTTATTGTCCAAGAACGTCCAAGAGGGTATATGACAGAGCATCGAGTGATCGTCGTTGGAGGAGGCGCAGCCGGTTTGATGGCCGCTGGGCAGGCCGCCGAACTGGGGGCCGACACGCTGCTTCTCGAAAAGATGGATCGTCCGGGACGCAAGCTATACATCACCGGCCAGGGGCGTTGTAATCTGACCAACGTAGCTCCGTTGTCCGAGTTCATCACGCATTTCGGGCCGAATGGGCGTTTCCTCCGCCAGGCTTTTTCCCGGTTTTTCACATCTGAACTCGTGGCTTTCTTTGAAAGACTGGAGGTTCGTACCGTGACCGAGCGAGGAGGACGGGTCTTTCCAGCCAGCGGTCGAGCCCATGACGTGGTGGATGCGCTGATATGGTGGGTTAGCAAGCGTGGCGCGACCCTGCGGACTCGATCGCCGGTGGAGGGATTACTTGTCGAGGGAGGACGGGTAGTCGGGGTGCAGGTGGCCCGTGCCTCTTCCCAGAAAACCTCGACCGGGCTACTTCGTGCGAACGTCCACGCAGATGCTGTAATCGTCGCGACCGGGGGGGCGTCTTATCCCGCCACCGGGTCAACGGGGGATGGGTATCGGCTGGCCGAATCAGTGGGACACACCATCGTGCCGATTCGACCGGCGCTGGTCCCCCTGGAAACAGCCGGCGACGTTGCCCCCAGGCTGCAAGGCCTGAGCCTGCGCAACGTGACAGTCCGCGTGTGGGTCAATGGGAAAAAGCGAGTAGAGATATTTGGCGAAATGCTCTTTACCCACTTCGGTCTTTCCGGGCCGATCATCCTCTCCCTGAGCAGGCAGGTTGTGGACGCGCTGCGCCTGGGCCAGGACGTGACACTTTCCATTGATCTCAAACCGGCTCTCGACGAGCACACGCTGGACGCCCGTCTTCTCCGCGACCTGGATGCGCATGGCAAGCAGCAGTTTCACACGTTGCTTAAAGGGCTGCTTCCCAGCAAACTGATCCCCGTTTGCATGGATCTGACATCCATCTCCCCGGACAAGGTTGGACACCAGATCACGGCTCAGGAGCGCAAGCGACTACGGACGTGGTTGAAGGATTTCCGCCTGAAGGTGACCGGGTATCGTTCGTTTACGGAGGCAATCGTCACCGCCGGTGGGGTGGACACACGAGAGGTTGACCCACGCACGATGACTTCGCGCCTGGTAGAGGGCCTCTATTTCGCCGGTGAACTGCTGGACGTGGATGCCGACACCGGCGGCTATAACCTGCAAGCGGCGTTTTCTACCGGTTGGATTGCTGGCCGGTCTGCGGCAGGATGATTCAAGACCTGACAGGTTTCAGAAAACCTGCCAGGTCTGGCTGCGTCCAGAATTCCGGGATGTGGTCTCAGCGCCCTAGCACCCACCGCGCGATGACCAGACGCTGGATCTCGTTCGTCCCCTCACCAATGGCGCAGAGGCGCTGGTCCCGGTACATGCGCTCGACCTCGTACTCCCGCACGTAGCCGTAGCCGCCGTGGACCTGGATCGCCTTGCGGCAGGCTCGCTCTGACATCTCGGTGGCGAAGAGTTTAGCCATCGCAGCCTCTTTGGTGAACCGCTCCCCCTGCTCCTTGAGCCAGGCAGCGCGGTTGACCATCAAGCGGGCGGCCTCAATCTCCGTGGCCACGTCGGCGATCATCCACTGGACAGCCTGGAACCTGGCGATGGGCTGGCCAAACTGCACTCGCTCCCTCGCATACGCAACAGCCCTCTCGAACGCTCCCTGCGCCAGCCCCACCGCCATCGCCGCGATGGCGATCCGCCCGGCATCCAGCGTGGTCAGGAACTGTTTGAAGCCCTCGTTCTCCTTGCCCAGCAGATTCTCCGCCGGGACACGGCAGCCCTCGAAAAAAAGTTCTGAGGTCACCGAGCCTTTCAACCCCATCTTCTTCTCGTCCCGTCCTGGCTCGAAGCCAGGCGTGCCCTTTTCGACGATGAACGTGGAGATGCCCCGCGTGCCTTTTTCCGGGTCGGTCTTGGCGGTGACGACGACCACGTCAGCGATGGAGCCATTGGTGATGAAATTCTTCTGGCCGTTGATGACCCATTCGCCCGTTTGATGGTCGCGGACGGCGCTGGTGCGCGTGGCCCCGGCGTCGGAGCCAGCCTGCGGCTCGGTCAGGCCAAAGGCGCCGATCTTCTCCCCCCTGGCCAGCGGCACCAGGTACTTCCGCTTCTGCTCCTCGGTGCCGAAGAGATAGATGGGCTCGCAGCAGAGAGAGGTGTGGGCGTCGAGGGTGATGGCCATGGAACCAGAGACGCGGGCGATCTCCTCCAGCGCGATGACCAGGCTGGTGTAGTTGCCGCCGGAGCCACCGTATTCCTCCGAGAAGGGGAGGCCCAGGATGCCCAGTTCTCCCATCCGGCGGAACAGATCGTCAGGGAACTGATCCGTCGCGTCTATCTCCTCGGCGCGGGGTGCGATCTCCTTCTCGGCGAAGTCCCGCACCATACGGCGGATCATGCGGTGTTCTTCGGTTGGTTCGAAGTCCATTGTCACTCCTTGTTTATTTCCCGATCACCATCCCCGTGGGGTCAATCTCGCGCAGGATGCGGCGTACCTTCGGTGGGGGCGGTTCGGTCGTCGCCACCCCGTTATCATAGGGGATGATGAGTTCGAAGCCGCTGTTGGCCCGCACGTCGTCCACGGCGACGCCGGGGTGGGTCGCGAGCAGCCGCATACGCTTGCTCTCCGCGTCAAAGTCGTACAGCCCCAGTTGGGTGATGACACGGTGGGGGCCGCTATTCGCCGGCAGCCCGGCCCGCTCACGCGCGCCTGGCCCATCCAGGTAGCCGGGCGTGGTGAGGAAGTCCAGACGCTCTACGAAACGCCGCTGGTCCTGCCGCATCACGATGATGGTGTGCCAGCAGAACGAGCCGATGTCGTTGGCCCCGCCACTGCCGGGGAGACGCACTTTGGGCGTCTCGTGTGGACCGATGACAGTCGTGTTGAGGTTGCCATAGCGGTCCATCTGCGCTGCGCCGAGGAAGCCGTAGTCCACGTAGCCAGCCTGTCCCGCCGACATCACGTCGTGCATACTGGAGGCGGCGCAGGCGTGGTAGAAGGTGCGGCTGTCGCCGACGGAGATGGGCAGCACCGGCACCTGCGGACCGATGCCGCCCGCCTCGAAGATGATAAGCAGGTTAGGCGCATGGGTGCGCTGGGCCAGCATCGCTGCGATCATCGGTAGTCCCGTGCCGACGAAGACCGACTTGTTGTCCTCCAACAGCCCGGCCGCGACGTAAGCCAGCAATTCGGTGGGGTTGTAATCTTGGTTCATTTCCCCTTCTCCTCCAGCCAGGGCGCGCGCAGCGGAGCCTCCAGGTGCTCCACCTGGCGCAGGTACTCCAGTTGCTCTTGCCCCCCGATCAACTCCAGGTACTCAGCAAAGTCCTCGACGCCGTAAACGTACCGGTCGGAATACTCGGCCGCGCCCTCGTCCGTCTTCGAGAGGTGCAGCCATTCGCCGATGTGCGTTTCGTCGAAGTAATACCGGTCGGGCATCAGCGTGGGGTGTGCCCCATACGGCACCTCGACGACAGCGTCCACCAGGTAGTAGGGGATGGCCGTGCGCTGCGGATACTCACGAATCACGTCTTCGTCCACAATCTTCTCGGTGGTGATGATCAGCCGCCGGGCGGCGCGGGCCAACTCAAAGTCCTCGATGGCGATGCCGTCAATCTGGCAGTTGCCGTACTCGTCGCAGCGGTGGACGTGCATCAACACCACATCGGGATAGCAGGCAGGCAGCAGGCAGATGGGCTTGCCGCTGAATGGATCCTCGATGACGCGGGCTGAACTCTGTGCCAGCGTGTCGGTGCCGAGCATCACCCGCGTGGGGATGAACGGCAGCCCCATCGCGGCGGCCAGGAAGCGCCACTGGTAACCAGCGTTGCTGATCTCGGCCACCACCTGGCAGCGCCCGCCCTCGACGGCGCGACGTGAGGCGGGCGAGAGCCCCCGCAGTTCGTGCCCGAAGGCGTAGGCCACCTCAATGCGGCAGACAGCACCAGCGGCGATGAGGACGTCGGAGTCTTGCACGGCGGTCTTGCCGCAAAAGGTGAGGCCCCGCTTACGCTGCCGGACGATCTCGTAGACGGCGGCCATTGAGACGCGGATGTGGCCAAAGCCGCCGCAGGCGATCAGCGCCCCGTCGGGCACGTATTGGGCGACTGCTTCCTGTACTGTGGTGCGCTTATCTTTCAGGGCACGTGACTTGTGCGCGGCGACCCAGGCGCGGTGCTCGTCCGGGTCGTGCCACCCGATCAGTTCGCCTTGGCCTGTTTGCAGAACGTTCATTGTCTTACATCTCCCCCGCCCCCTCCTCGCTTCGGGGAGGGGGATATTCTATGCCGGTGGTGACTTCGCCGCCGGCAGTGATATAGGCGTGGGCTATGTAGGGAGTGTTGTGAGCGATGCCGACGCGGCCCAGCCGGTCGAGCACGATGATCCCGCCATGTCCGGCGGTGCGCTCGGCAAGGAGTGCGACGGCTGCATCGGCCGCTTCCTGGGCAGCCAGCCCCCTGGCGATGAAATCGCACGCGGCCTTGCTGATGACCACCCTCATCAGCAGTTCACCCAAACCGGTCGCGGAAACAGCGCCGGTGCGATTATCGGCGTAGGCCCCACAGCCCACCAGGGGCGAATCGCCCACGCGACCAGGGAGTTTGTTGAAGGTGCCGCCGGTGGAGGTGGCGGCTGCCAGATTCCCGTCCGCGTCCAGCGCCACCGCGCCGACTGTGTCCGATGGCGCAGAAACCGGGTTTTTGAGAAAAAACCCGGTTTCTTTCTCTGGCTGGGCCGTCTTCCAGCGCTCCAGTTCCCGACCGGTCAGCAGTTCCTTGGGCGGACAGATGGGTAAGCCGTGCTCGCGGGCGAAAGCCTCCGCGCCCGCGCCGACGAGCATCGCGTGCTCGCTCTTGGTCATTACCAGCCGGGCCAGCGTGACCGGATGGCGTACCCGCTGCACGGCTGCCACTGCGCCGAAGTTGAGGTCGTGGCCGTCCATGATGATAGCGTCCAGTTCGACCTCGGCCGCGGCGTTGAGGAAGGAACCGTAGCCAGCGTCGAAGGTAGGGTCATTCTCCATCACGCGCACGGCCGCCTCGACCGCCTCCAGCGCTGACCCACCGCGAACAAGCACGGCCCGACCTGCATCCGCGGCGCGGCGACAGCCCTCAATGTGGGCCTGGTGGGTCTCCTTTGGAATGTCGTAGGCCCCGCCGTGGACAATGAGAGTGACAGGATTGTTCATAGTACCGCCATATTGATTGAAGAGTATGTGGCTGTTGCTTCAGACATCCTTACATCCCCCATGCCAACTCTCACGCATCATACCGTTCGCGCAGATAGTTTCGCCAGCCCAGGTCAATTCCATCAATTCTATTCACACGCGCCATGAACTGCTCCACCGTCCAATGACACATCGGTGGCACACCTTTCAGCACGACGTTCCACGCGCCGATTATGCCCCCATCCTCCCTGTCAACTAGCGAGTGGAGCTGCAGCGGAACCGCGTGCAGTTTGATGTTCCTGGAAAAGCCGATGGAGACCACCTCAACCTCGTCCGCCTCGTCCGTCTGCCGGAGGTACGCCGCCAGAAGGAACTGACGCATCAGTTGATAGAATGGACCCTGAAAGGGGCAGCCTTGCGCGCTCGCGAAGGCAGCAAGCGAAATGCCCGCTGCCTCCATATGTTCCCAATAACGCCGTGACCTGCGGTCCTCACCCGTCGTCAGCAAACACGACCGGGCAGGGTCTACGTCCTCCGCCACATCCAGCGACCGGCACCTGGCCTTTTCATCCTTGTGAGCCGGTTTGAAGGCACCGCACGCACCAAAACCGCGTTCGGTGTATTTCCACTCAACCAGAGTTATGCACCTCCGCTTGCTCCTTCCGGTCCAGAAGATGGCCGCGTCAATACTGGTGCGGTACAGCCCTCGCTTTCCTCCCTTCGGCTCGCCCAACCACTGCGTGATCTCCGGCGGGCCTGTGTATTCGAACTCGATTCCCGTCACCTCATGCAGACCTGGAAGGAAAGGCTGCAACGCAGCCTTGGCCAGATCAAGGTTCTGCCGGAGTGGGAAGAGAAAGTTCAGGCACGCTGCCTGAGAACTCTTCAGGTTCAGCACTTCAGAGTGGAGGGTAATGTCCTCTTCGGCCAGGTAGGACAGGATTGCATCGGCTAGAGGCTCGTAGAAGACCAGCCGTTCATGCCCAGTGGGCAGGATGTGCGGGTAAGTACCACCGCGGTAAGTGCCATCGCCGAGTTGGGGCCAGTGCCGGCGCTTGAAGGCAACCTGTCGGAAGATCTCCTGCTGCTCGAAACTGTTCTGCCGGTAGAACCAGGCTGTATCCCCGCCTTCCTCACCAGGAAGCACGTGACGCTTGATGGTGGCTGGAGACATCGTTCACCTCCTCGTCCATCTCGTTTACCTTATCGCCCTCTGTGTCTCAGAACGAAACTGGAGCGGAGATGCTCATTGAGACTGACGGGGCAACGGGCCTCAGCCGGGTTCCGCTCATAGACCCGCCGCCCCGCCCGCTATCCGTTCTTTTCTCAATCCGTTGTTGTCCTACACCGGCTTGAAATACGCGATATCCAGAATACTTCCCTTGCGATCCGCTTTCTCCTTGAAAACGGCCTCGACGCACATCCCGATGCAGACCTGGTCGGGCTCTACCTCGCCCAGGAAGTGAACCAATCCGCCATCGCTGCCATCTATGTGCACGAAGGCCATGACGCGCGGCTCCGGGAGCCGGTTGCCGTCCAGGTCCAGGTGGACAACGGTAAAGGTGTACACCCGGCCGGTGGTCGGCACCTCCACCCACTCATCCAGATGGGCAAAGCACTGCTCGCAGTAGAGGCGTGGCGGAACGTAGGTGATACCACAGGTCGGGCAGACGGTGCCCAGGAATTCGCCGTTCTCCTGGATCTCGCGGAAGAACCTTTCCCCGGCTATGCCGACGGTGTACCGGCCCTGGGTAGGCATGTTTCCTTCCCAGGCCAGCGCGTCGTGTAGATGCTCGATTCGATGTAGCATACTCATGTCTGCCCTCCTCTACTCCAACGGCCTGAAGTAAACGATGTCGGTGATGGCACCGGTGCGCTCCTCGGCCGGCTTCCACACCGCCTGCACCCGCATGCCGATCTTGATCGCCTGCGGATCCACCTCGCCCAACATGTGCATGATGCCCATCCCAGACGAAGCCCCGTCTATCTCAATGACGGCCGGGATCTGCGGCTCCTCCAGCCGGATCATATCCCAGGTGACATAACACAGGGAATAGGTGATGACGGTACCGGTGTCCTGGAGGTCCACCCAGCGGTCGGTGGCGCAGAAACATTGCTCGCAGAACATACGGGGTGGGATCAGTACCCGGCGGCACTCGGGGCAACTGCGCCCGATCAGTTTGCCGGCCTTCAGCCCTTGCAGGTAGTGGCCGACAGCCACCCCTGCGTCCCAGGCATAACAGGCGTTGGGGTCCCAGGTCTCGAAAAGGACGCGGCCTTCTTCAAAATCTTTTCTGCGAAGATATATACTGTCATATACGTACTCTTTCATCTTCCCCCTCCTAGACTCCCATCACAACCACGGTGCCGACCTGCATCAGGTCGCCCCAGGCCTGGGCCAGGCCGCGCTTCGGGTTGCCGGGTACCTGGCGTCCGTCCGCCTCCCCCCGCAACTGCCAGAAAATCTCGGCCACCTTCATCAGGCCGGCGGCGGCGATAGGATTGCCCACCCCCAGCAGCCCCCCGGAGGGACACACGGGCAGGTCGCCGTCCCGCTGGGTGACCCCGTCCGCGGCGGCTCTTGGTGCCTCCCCTTTGTCGAACAGCATCAGCCCTTCCAGGTGGTGCAGTTCCTTGTAGTTGAAGGGGTCGTAGGGCTCGGCGATGTGGATCTGCTTGCGCGGTTCAGTGATACCAGCCATCTCGTAAGCCATGCGCGCCGCCTCCTCGACGTAGGTGGGGTAGGACAGGTCGCGGTTGGTCCAGTAGGCGGTGTCCAGACTCCAGCCTACCCCCTCGATCCAGACCGGTTTGTCGGTCACACGGCGGGCGACGTGGCTGGCGCACATCACGAGGGCGACAGCCCCGTCGCTGATAGGGCTCACGTCCCCGCGCTGCACTGGCCAGGCCAGCACCTCGGTGTTCAAGATGTCCTCGACGGTGACGTTCGGGTCGCCCAGCAGTGCCGCAGGATGGTCGGCGGCGTTGCGCTTGTTCTTGACCGAGACGGTGGCGATGTCCCGCTTGTCGAGCCCGTAGCGGCTCATGTAAGCGTTCATCTCCAGCGCAAAGATCCACAGCAGGTTCGGCCACAGGGGCCGCTCGGTGATGTGGTCGAATATGGTGAGGAAAGCACCCTGCGGGTGGGGCTGGCAGGAGGACATCTTCTCCTCGCAGACGACCAGGACGGTGTCGAAGAGACCGCTGGCGACGTGGTACCAGCCCTGGATGGGGGCGAAGACGCCCGTGCCTCCGCCGACGTAGCCGCGCATGACCGGCTTGCCCCAGGCCCCGCAGCCGTCGGAGAGATACTCGCCCTTCATGTGTACGCCGTCGAAGGCATCGGGCGCGGTGCCGATTACCACAGCATCTACGTCGTCCAATGTCATTTCACAGGATTCCAGCGCCAGGTGGGCGGCCTCCCAGGCCAGTTCCTTGGCCGTCTCCTGGGCGCGGCGGACGAACTTGGTCATCCCCGCGCCGACTACTGCAACTCTCGATTTACTCATAGCTGCCTCCTACACTTGGAGTTGATATGTCTGTTTTACGAACGTCACGAGCACTTTGATGACGAACTCGGCATCGGCGATGGCTTCGTCGGCGTCATCTTGGGTATACCTGTCTGAAGGTGTCCAGATCGGCAGATCCACACGCCCAAAGAGTGGGTAGCGCGTCTTTGTGCCCTCCCACTCCAGTGCCTTGATCTTGCGCCCAATCTTGCGGATGTCCTTCATTTGGGGAAAAGCAGCCACCAGCCGGTCGGCGACCTGGTGCTCCATCACGATGATGCCTTCGAGAGCCAGAGTGGCCTTGGCTGCTTTTTCTACAGCCTGCTGACAAGCGGCCACAGTGCGGCTGTATTCTCCGCCGTCTCTCAGCAACCGTGCTGAGCGCAGGTCTGTGCGGGCCTCTTTGAAGAAAGCCCTGGCGACTTCACTATGGTCTAACTGCTGCAAGGCCGGGTACCTCCCATACATGCTCTTTGACCTTACGTGCCTGCCAGTCCTGTAGTTGCCTGGCAAAGCGTCTGACCAAGCGACGGAAAAAGCCCTCGCGGTCATATATCAGCCGGTGAGCGTCGTAGATCTCGAACATCAGTGGTGCACCGGTGACGACAGCCTGTTCCGCCTCATCCGGCGTGACCAGCAGTACCTGGATGGGCAGACCGTAGTCGAAGCCGACCTCGGCGATGTCCAGCGCCAGTTCCCGCTTCTGTCTTTCACCGGGCAGAGAGTCCGCGATGATGAGAAGGTCAAAGTCAGAGTCGGGACGGGCGTTACCTCGTGCACGGCTGCCGTAGAGCACGACCGACACCAATTGCTCGCCCAGGAGCTGGTGCACCTTCGCCATTGCGTCTTGAAGCACTGAGATGTCTCGCGGACGGTGGGTGGTCATCGTTTTCTCTTTCTCTAGTTACTCAGCACCACGGCCGCCCCACCGGTGGTGGGCACGCCGCGCCAGCCGAAGGCCAGCCCGACCTCAGCGTCTTCGATCTGCCGCTGCCCAGCCTCGCCGCGCAGTTGCAGCACTACCTCCAGCACGCGAGCCAGCCCGGTGGCATCAAGCAGGTGACCCTCGCCCAACGCGCCACCGGAGGGATTGACCGGGAACTCGGCCGTCAGTTCCGTACCCCCGGCAGCGGTCCATTCACCAGCAGCGCCCGGTGGACACAGCCCCAACGCCTCCAGATGTTGCAGTTCCTTGTAGGCAAAGGTGTCGTCCACCTCAGCGAAGTCGATCTCCGCCCGTGGGCTTTTGATGCCGGCGGTACGGTAGGCCATTTGGGCCGCGTCTCGTGCGTAGCGGGCCTCTCCCCAGGGGCGGCTCTCCATCCAGAACGTGTCGTTGGCCCACCCCACGCCGCGCACCCAGACCGGCCTGTCAGTGAGAGCGCGGGCGGTGGAGTCTGCGGCCAACACGAAGACGATGGCTCCGTCGCTGTGGCCGGCGCACTCCAGCCGGGTCAGTGGCTCGGCCACCGGCTCGGAGGCCAGCACGTCATCGGCGGACACTGCCGCCCCGTATCCGGCCAATGGGTTGAGCAGTCCGTTGTTACGGTTCTTGGCGGCCACGCACGCGCACTCCCGATGGGTCGTCCCGGTCTCGGCCATGTAGCGTTTCATCTCCATCCCGGCCACGTAGTAGGGGTGGGCGGCCAGCGGCCGGTTGAAGACCGGGTCGAAGGCGAAGGCCAGGATGTAGGGCAGGGTGAGGATGTTAGAGGCCTTGCTGTGGGCCTCGACGACGACGACGTCGAACCGCCCGGTGAGCATCTGCATCACAGCTGCCGCCAGGCCATGGATGCCCTCACCGGCGATGGTCTGGACGGGACGGTGCAGCGCGCCGAGCTGGTCGGGCACGTACTCGTCGAAGATACTGGTGCCCTCGTTGTAGTCCTCGGCGATGGTGACGAAACTGTCCACGTCCCTACGGGGGTCAATCCCGGCTTCCTCATAAGCCTGTACTGCAGCCTCATACATCAGTTCCTTGTACGACAGGTCGGGGGTGATGGAGCGGAAGCCGCTCCAGCCGGCCCCCACGATGGCAACTTCTCTGATCATACTCTGTGCCTCCTTATTTCAGCATGTGAAGTGTGGATTACGCCGAGCGATACAAGTATCCCGTGCCACCTCCTTCAGGGCTTGTTCTGAGCAACGCTGGACGGTAACTCAAATGCCCCGCCGGCGTGACAGGGCATCGGCTGGGAGGCTACGTCTCCAAAGTACCAGCCACGGTCGCCGGCGTGACACCTGGCTCAAATTGATGCGGCTTGCTTCAGACTCCAGCGCGCTGATTGTCACTGTCAACGTGTAGACCGTCTCCTGGCCGACCGAGACGGGCTTGATGAAGTAATCCTGCGTAGCAGGTAGCACGCCTCGCCATTCAGCCATGCCGTCTACGTACCTCTTTAGAGGAATCCCATCCGCCCCCACGATGGTTAAGAGAACATCATGGTTCGGTGACGTGATGATGACCTCCATCGTCTGGCCTCCCAGCGCGCGGACTACGTAGCCCTCGTCGTACTCGACACCGCTCTGCTCAGTACGCTCGATGCTGCCGGTCACGGTCACCGATGTCGCGCCCGCCTCAAATTGGATGCGCGTCGGCTCTGGCTCGGCAGTGGGGGTAGACGTTTCGGGTGTCGTCATTGCTGGTGACTCAGAGGTGAGGGTTGGCAGTTCAGACATCGCCGTCGGCGATTCAGGAGTAGATGTGGGTGATTCAGGCACTGCCGTGGCCGGGATGGGTGTCGCTATCTGCTGACCTGAGCAAGCCAACATCGCCGCAGCAACCAGAGACAGTGATAATCGCAACAGCGTGCTTTTATTCATCATCACTGAAGTCGCCTCTTGGGCTTTATGCTCCGCGCTCTTCCACAATCGCAATCTCCTCCTCGCTCAGGCCGTAGAGGTCGTAGACGCGACGGTCAATCTCGGCGTCGGTAGAGGTCAGGTCGGTCTCAATATCGCCCAGGTGAAGTGGCGCTCCGTGGCGGTCCAGGCCGACACCTTCCCCCCCTTTCATCCCCCCCACTGGGGGGGAAAGAGGGAGGGGAGGGAGGAAACGGCGCACGCTGGCAATCATCTCCGCCACGCACCGCTGGTGGGCCTCAGGAGTCGCGGTGGCCAGGCGCGGCACCTCCAATGCTGTCAGGACACCGTGTAGGACCTTACCACGGCTCCAGACTCGCTTGCGGCGCTTCTCCTCCAGAAATGCGCGCAGTGCCAAGAGCAGATACATGCGCAGGTCTTCGTCCTCGACGTCCAGCCGGACGACGTCGCGCTCGTGGGGCAAGTTGCCAACTTGTCTTACAGAGGCACGGATCAGCAGGCTATCCTCTTGCTCGTCCACGGCGATGCCGTTGACCTCGCCCTCGTCGTTGGCGTCCAGCAGGGCGTGGCGAGTGATGAAGTCCTGGTGCTCGTTCAGGAAAAGGCGCAAGGGAGTGGAGGTGCGCTCGTACGCGCGTAGGGCAGTGGCGAATCCATCTGTCACGGCCTGGCGAACCCGATTCAGGTCAAGCATGCGCTGGGCCAGGGCGACCAGCCCGTCGTGGGCAACGACATCGGCCGGGGCGATAAAGTCAATGGCGCGGAAGGGGAAATCGTCAATGTGCGTGATCTTCAACTCGGCAAACAGGCGTTCTACCCTTGGTACTTCCAGGCGAAAGATAGCCGTCATAAAGCTGGAATTGAGCAACGCCAGAACATAGCGTAAATCGTAGTCTTGCTGGCACTCCGCCCTGAGTAGCAGACAGAAAAGGTTATTGCTGGCATAAAACTGCTGGTCGTCGAAGGTCGCCAGGATACTGTCGCCGGTGCGTCTAACAAACAACTTGGGCTCTGTGAAGATACGTTCTTCCCGAAGTGACGCGTATTCACCTGCATCTCGATTGATGAGCCCAGGGTCGTATTGGACAAACTTCCCATGCCAACACAAAATGTACCGCTCGATTTCCTCTCGTCCAAAGATGAGCGATTTGCTGTACCCGTCTTGATGACTGTCGATAAATAACTTGTCTCGGATGTTGCCAGTATGTATCCCCTCGTGGGTCTCTGTAAACTCACTAAATGGTGGAAACTCCTGGCGCAACCTATTATAAAACCCCATTTTATCAGGTGTCAGATAAATGTTGAATCGATAGTCTGCGAGTGAGAAGAATAGTGATTGGGGAATAAAGCAGCTATCGGACAGATCACGCTCTGTACCTACTAAGATCAAGTGCTCGGTATCTGCTTCGATGTCATCAGCTTTGCACAGCGTGAAAATAGCCGTATCTAGGTTGACTTCGCCGAAGCTCATTCCAGCGTGTCGCAAGGTCTCGATTCTTCCCGCTTCAAGCACAAGTTGGCGAGTTTGAGGATAGTTCTTGAGCAAGAGGGTGTCAGGTACAACATATCCGCAGTAGCCAGTGCCAGTCGTGTGGGTCAGAGCGAACTCGATAAACAGTGTGTAAGTATCGGGGTGCCTGGAATCGGCCTGTGAGAATTTTCTGAAGAAGACCTTTTCTTCCCGATCCAGGGTTGTACGTCCCCAGGGAGGATTCCCCACCACGATGGTGAACCCCCGCTCCCCCTCCGGCAGATCAGGATCGAAGGCCTCGGGGAACTCGATCTCCCAGTTGAAAGGCCGTTTGGCGGCTACGTCGTCGAAATAGGCAGTCAGCGGTTCGCTCAGCGCCACGTCCACCGGAGCAGCCACTGCCTTGATCTCGGCCACCTTTTCCGCCCGCGCCGCGTCGTCCTCCAACACCGCCAGCTCCCCGCGCAGCGCGACCAGTTGCCGCCGCTCCTCCTCGAAGGGGAGACCCCCACCCCGGCCCTCCCCCTCGCAGGGGGAGGGAGATGTACCGGAGATGAGAGAGTTGCCCACCTTTAGGTTTTGCCCCAGGATGAGCGGCAGTTTGCGTCGCTCGTGCTCCCCCTTCAGTCGGTCAAAGGCCCGCAGGATCAGGTTGACACCCGCGATCTCCACCGCCTCCGAGTCTAAATCCACGCCGTAGAGGTGCTGCTGCAAAATGCGGCTGATGTAGTCGGGGGCCGTCTCCTCCCTCTCCGGTGCATCGTTGTCCTGGCCGAACATCCCTTCTTCCATCGCCCGCTTCGCCCAGGCTTCCACGCGCTCGATGTTCGCCTGCTTGATGCGCTCGTTCTCCCGCTCGTAGAAATCGGCCAGGACTTCAAAGGCGTAGATGAGGAACGAGCCGGAGCCCATCGCTGGGTCCAGCACCCGCAGCCCTTCTAGATCGGCCAGCGTCTTGCGGGAGGCGTCGGGCAGTGGCTCGCCGTCGGGCCGGCCGTTCACCGTCCCGTACAGCCAGCGTCCCAAAGTGTGATCCACGATGTAGCGCACGATGTAGGAGGGAGTGTAGTAGATGCCGCCGCCTTTGCGCAGGGCGCGGTCGCTTTCGGCCCGTATCGTCTCCCCTTCCAGCACCAGCCGCTGGCCCAGGTAACTCTCGTAGGTGCTGCCCAGGATGTCGCTCCCGAACTTGCGGAAGGAAATGCCGCTGACAGCCCGCACCAGGCCCACCAGTATGTCGTTGGGGACGCGCACCTGTTCGCAGACGTGACCGGGCGCGAAGATGGTCGTGTCGTGACGGCGGTAGAAGGCGGTGTAGAGCCGGTTGAGGTCCTGTTGGAACTCGTACTCGACGGCGTAGACTCGCCGATTCAGGAACGCGAAGAGTTGGCTTTCCAACAGGTCGTGTTGGTCGAGGAAGCCCACGTCGTCGGCGTAGCGGATGATGATCAGCCGGTCGAGGGTACGCTGCACCGCCTGGCGCAGGAGGTCCAAGTCTATCACACCATCTGGCCCCTGCAGGGGGGAGTCCGGCCCCCGGTTGTGGTCGTAGATGGTCTGAGCCAGCCGCAGCCGCCAGTCGCTCAAGAAGCGGTAGAAGTCGTCGTCTATCTCCGGTTTTTTCTGGAGATCGGCATACCAGCGCAGCCGGCTGTCGAACTGTTCAGGCGTGTCGGCGGGGGCCAGCAGCGCCAGGTCGTCTGGGCGATTCAGGTACTCCTCCGGGGCATCGAAGGCCAGCACAACCCGCTCCTTGTCCGCGTCGAAGAGGATCAGCCGCTCGAAGTTGGTGAGCACTGCCCAACGGATGCCGGCTGCCCTGGCGTAGCGCAGGGCCTGCTTCTCCTCGGGCGTGCGGTCTATGCCCCGCGCCGCGCGTTCGGCCCGACTTAGGACCGGAACATCCCCAAACAGGGTCTGCTGGATGGCAACTTCTTCCTGTGGATGAGCGACCCGGCCGAACCGCTTCACTTCCACGAAGAGGACGGGTTGGTGCTGAATCTGGAGAGCAGCATCGGCGTAGCCCGCGCCGCGCACGTAGCTCTGCCGGTTCCAGACGAGAGGGTCGAGGGTGTCCCAGCCCATCGCGGCGAAGAGGCGGGTCACAAAAACCTCTGCCACGTCCGCCTCGGTCAGGGGAGTGTCAGTGGCGCCGTGCTTTTCGATCAACCCCTGGATGAGTTCAACCTTAGCCTGATCCATCTACCACAAACCGTGTTGCCCTTCATGCGTACTCGTAAAGCCTTTCACAGGAGGGGGCTGGATCAGCGGTCGAAGTAGATGGACTTGCCGGTGGCGGAAAGAGGGATGCCCATCACAAAATCGGCGTCAATCAGGCCGAGTTCCCGCGCCACGACACCTGCCCGGTACATGATGCGATTGTCCACGTTCAGCATCCCGGCCGTCTTCACCGCCGATCCGATGGCGATGCCCATATCGAGCAGGTGCAGGGCGCAGTTAGGCCCCCTGAACTCCCTCTCGACGGTGTTGGGCTCAATGCAGGTTGGGCTTCCACAGGCCGCGCAGTTCAGCCCCAGCGTCCGGGCGTCCTTCAGACCGATGAGTACCACCGCCTCCGAGTCGAGGACATTCTTGCCGTCCCGGTCGAAATTGGACTTGCCGGTCCGCTCCCCATAGGCGATCATCGCCTCGCCCAACCGTCGCAGGTCCTCTCCCTCGACGATCTCTAGCGCCACGAAATCCTGCCCCGCCGCCTTTGGGGCGGTCCGGGCAGAGATGGCCATCAATTCAGCAACGATATGCACGCTCATGTTCCTCCCCGAAGACGAAGTCGCAATCAGTGTCTGGGCCGTAACTACCCAGGCTGATGGGCGAAGGTCCCAGGCTGATGGACGAAGGTCTCCCGACCGAGCCCTTCTCGCCCAGCCCTCGCCAGTAGCGGCGGTCTTGTTTCACCAGGCTCATTGTATACCAAACGGGGCAAAATGAAAAGTCGCTGTTACGGCAGAGGTCACTCGTCACCAAATAGCCGGGGTACATCCGCGATGCTTTCCAGCACGTAGTCTGGTTGCACCGGCGCATGGGCCAGGTCTGCCTGTCGGGTGACGCCGGTCAGCACCAGGGCGGTGGTCATACCGGCGCGGTGCCCCATCACAATGTCGGCCTCCAGGTTGTCGCCGACGATCAGGCACTCGCTGGCCGGCCGCTCCAGCCGTTCGAGGACGACTTCAACGACGAGGGGTGAGGGCTTGCCAACGACCAATTCAACCTTGCGCTTGCTACAGCCTTCCAGTGCGCCAATGACGGCTCCCGCGTCAGGGAGTTCGCCTCCGGCCACCGGGGCAGTGGCATCGGCGTTGGTGGCCAGGAAGCGCGCCCCCCGCCGCAGCGCCTGAAAGGCGATGTTCAACTTGCGGTAGTCGAAAGTGGGATCGAAACTGGCGACCACCACGTCGATCTCGTCTGGGTCTTCGCTGAACCGGAAGTTAGCGGTCAATTCCTCCAATAGCGGGGAATCACCGATGGCGAAGACGGTGGCACCTGGCATCTGGCGGGTGAGGTAGCGCGTGAGAACCAACGGCGCGTTAATCACCTCATCGGGGCTGGTGGGAACGCTGAGCCGGGTGAGCTTGGCGGCGTGCTCGGCGCGGCTCTCCAGTGCATTGGTGACGAAGGCGATAGGATGGGTCCGATGACGCAGAACCTCGATTGCCTCACGAGCGCCAGGGATCAACCACTCGCCCCGATAAACGGTTCCATCCAGATCGAGGATGATGCCTGACTGTCTGTCGCTCAGTAGTTCCCTGCACTCAGCCACCGCTCTCCTATGCAAACTTCGCTGTTGCTTGTTCCTTCCCTAGCAGGCTGTCGGAGAGAACGTTTTGTGCCAAGAAAAACCCCACTAAGGGGTATAGCTCAAAACTTTGGGAGACTTCGGGAGATGGGGTGACAGACATGTTGCCCGGCCCGCCCGAATGGCTTTTTTAGTGCCAAGCGCCCACCCTTTTTCATGACTTGCAGGATGCAATAGTCTCCCTGTTGGGGGCTGGTAGCCAGTTGTGGTGGAACCTGGCTTCAAATTCCCGCAATACTCTGATCCAGCCAGAGTGACCCTCTCTCCAGACCATTTGGGGGCAAGTTTTGCAGGTCATTGCGGGAATACCAAGTTAGGCGCCATTTAGTTCAGTGATATCAATATCAAACAGTTCGCATAGGATGGCGGCGAATCCCTCCGCGGTTTCCACCAAAGTTTTAATGGGGATATACTCTTCAGAGGTATGGGCCAGGTTCTCATCCGCTCTGGAGTAGCCTATGGTTGGGATTCCCATCAGCCCAGCCGTCAGGCCACCGTCGACCCCACCTGCAAAGTAACCTACATCCACCTCTTGTCCGACCCGTTTGAGTGCGTGGAGCGTCCTCTGGACAAATGGATGGTCTCTTTCGATGATCCACATAGGATGGTGTTTCTGGACCTCTTTCTCGTAGCCAGTGTATGATCTCTCCAGAAAAGTACGCACCCGGGCGATCGCCTCAAACTTGGGGTCCTTTTTCTTGATTTCCTCGAACAACGCCTCGAACTCGGCCACGATGCTGTCCAAGGTTTCGCCAGGAGCATAACGGCGATCGATGGAGATTTCGCATTCATCGGGCACGACGCTCAAGGCACCCGGTCTGCACACTAGGTTCGTTACAGTGATGGAGCATTGGCCGAGATCGGGATGGCTGGGCAGTTCCCGACCCATCTTGTTAAAGATTCGGTCCAGGACAGGCAGCATCTTCTCCAAAGCGTTGACTCCACGCCAGGGCCGCGAAGAGTGAGCCGTCCTGCCCCGCGTTGTCACAACAATCTCGACCTTGCCACGCTGCCCAAGATTGACGCGCCCATTTGTAGGCTCAGCAAGGTAGCAGACGTCGAAGATTAGCCCCTTATCCGGCAACGACGTCTTGCACAAATACTCCATGCCAAACATCTCAGCGGCTTCCTCAAAGACAACGGCCGAAAATATGACGTCTCCCGGCAGCTCAACGCCTTGATCCCTCAGGTCTTTCATCAGCTTCATGGTGAAGACCAGGGCGGCAAGGCCTCCTTTCATATCCGCTGTGCCCCGCCCGCGGATGTTCCCTTCCTCATCTATTTCTGCACCGAAGGGATCATAGCGCCAGTTCTCCACACGCCCAGCGGGCACAACATCAAGATGCCCATTCAACAGAACGTTTGGGCCACGGCCTTGGCCACGCAGTACGCCAATGACATTCCCGATCCCATCGATCCAGGCCTCATCGCACTCGAACTCCTGAAGTTTGGCCAGAACCACCATTGCGACTTCTCCCTCTTCGCCAGGTACCGAAGGGAGCCTGACAATCTTCTGTGTGAACTTGACCAGGTCATCCTTAATTGCCACAACGGCTTTCAACGCGCACATTCTGCTTCTCTCCTTTTACTTTGCGGTTCTATTTCTTGGACGCTTCCTTACTGAGATGCACCCCAGGCAATTGACAAAGACATCCGTCCGGCTTGGGATGGCAACACTCTGGCGATAGGCTGTCTGGTTTCTACTTCGAGAAATGCTGGATCAGCTGGTCTACACGGAGCACGCCGTCAAAATCAAGACCTTCACCACCCCGTTTCAATTCTCCCTTTTCGCCATCGGGATCGCCGAGACAAGTGACGACTATGTCCGCCTCGCTGAGATTCTCTCTCTCCGTATAGACGTTTGTTGTCGCCACCACGCGCATCCCTGCGGCCGTGGCAGCCAGGACGCCGTTCCTTGAATCCTCAATGACTACGCACTCCTCAGGCTCCAAGCCTGTCTTTTCAAGGGCGAGGTTGTAGATCTCGGGGTCTGGTTTCTTTCGGCTCACAACATCACCCGCGAACACAAAGTCAAACCTGATGTCCTTCAGTATATTGAAGGCGACGGCGTGGGCTGCCCTTTCGTTTGACGTTGTGCATATCCCCAACGTCAGGCCTGTGTCCATCGCCTCCTGCATCAATCTCTTGACGCCCGGCCTGAGGGGGAGTTTTCCGCTCTCTATGAGCTCGATAAAGATCGCTGTCTTTCTCCTGTGAAGCGTCTTTATCAGCGCATCCTCCTCTTCTGGCTTTACCTCGACGCCAAAGCCCTCAGTGTGGAGATAGTGCCTCATTCTCTCCTTCCCACCGGACACCCGAAGCAGTTCGTGGTATTTCTCCACGTCCCACTCGAAATCATATCCGAACTCTTTGAAGGTCTGGTTGAAAGCCACCCGGTGGCCATCTCTTTCCGTGTCAATGATGACCCCATCCTGGTCGAAGATAAGCGCCTTTATCTCTGCCACTTTTGCTCCTCCTGTCAACCCCACTTTTGCGCCGGAAGCCAGCCTGGCGGCGGAACAGCGGCTGGACCTTTGCTTAACTGGAGTAGAACTCCCTGATGACCTGAACGGCCAGCCTGTTCTCGTCTTCCAGCCCTATGGTTAAGCGCCAGAAGCCATCGCTTCCGTACCTTTCGGGCTGGGGCCTGAGAATTATCCCTCGCGCACGCGCATATTCTACTAAGTCCATTCCCTTCTTTCCGGCCTCCTGGCCGTCGAAGAGGATGTAGTTTCCGTGCGAGTGGAATACTGTAAGCCCCGGGATGCCTTCCAGTTCCTCTTCGATGTACTTCACCTCGCGGGCATTAAACTCCACCCTTTTCCTCATACTCTCCTGGTCTTCCAGGGCTGCCAGGGCTGCCCACATTGGGATCGTGCCGACGTTCCAGGGAATAAGCATGGAGGCGATTGTATCAACGACCTCCTTTTGCGCAAGCACATACCCAAATCGAAGACCAGCCAACCCATACGCTTTGGAGAGGGTACGGGTGACCATGACATGCTTGTATTCCTTGATCAACTTTACCAGAGACCTCTCAATCCCGGCAAATTCGATGTAGGCTTCATCAATGACGAAGGGAACCCCGGTCTCAGCGATTCTACGGAAGTCCGCCTCGTTCATGAAGTTCCCGGTCGGATTGTTCGGGTTGGCGATCACGATGACCTTCGTTTTCGGTGTAATTGCATCGATCACCGCATCGGCATCGAACAGTAGTTCACCTTTCTCTCTGTCATAGATCATGGGCACCGACACGAGTTCGCCACCCAGAGCAGCACAGCGTAATTTGTAGATGCCAAAACATGGCGTGTGTTGGATCACTTGCTCGCCTGGCAGGAGGAGGCTACGGAAGATCATGTCGTAGACTTCGCTCGTCCCGTTGCCGAGCATGACGTTCTCGGGACCGTCTGTCCCGCTGATCTCGGCGATCTTCGAGCGGATGACCAGGCCCTGGTCTGGATACCTGTTCGCCATTTTCGCGTATTTGTTGATGGCATCGAGGACCTTCTGAGAAGGTGACCAGGGATTTTCGTTCGACATCATCCTCTTGAGGTTCGGCTCCCGCCAGGCCAGTTCGATGTGGGGGGAGACATACATTTTCCGCCCGCGCAGCCACGGGACAAAGTAGTCTTCTATCCTTTTCACGATGTAACTCCTTGTTTTGTCTTAAGGTCTGGAGTGGAGGCTTTAGCCGGGTTCTTCCGCCCGCAGGCTCCACTCCGAAGGACGATCACGATTACGCTTTTCCTGCACAACCCAACAGGTCAATCCAATACGCTATTCTCTTTCTGATAGCATCCTTGGCAGCAATGTCTACTTTCCCTGGATTGTACTCGTCTCTGTGTCCCGAGACGTAGTCAAATGTGGCGTCTATGAGCGCGTGTTTTAGATCCGTGGATACGTTGAACTTGGAACCGCTCAGCGACACCAGCGCTTTTACAGTAGCGGGTGGAAGGCCCGTACCCCCGTGAATGACCAACGGGACCCTTGGGCCTTGGCCGTTGATCAAATCGGCTATTCTCTTCAGCCTTTCAAGGTCGAGTCTGGGGTTCTTTGTTTTGTAGATTCCATGTGCGGTCCCGATTGCGGGAGCCAAAAGGTCAACGCCGGTTCTCTCGACGAACTCTACAGCCTGCCCGGGGTCACAGAGGGCGGCCACATCTTCTGCGACCTTGACCTGATCCTCAACCCCCGACACGGTGCCCAGTTCCCCTTCGACGGATACATTCCCAACCTGATGGCAGTAATCACAGACCTCTTTTGTCTGCCTTACGTTTTCCTCAAAAACCTGCTTCGACGCATCAATCATGATATTGGTATAGCCCGCATCGGCGCACTGCTTGCAGTAATCCACGTCTCTGCAATGGTCCAGGTGCAGACAGATCGGTATGGGGGCAGATTCGGCCAGCGTCCTGTATACGGCTACGAGGACGTCGCGCCCCAGAAACTTGGACGGTGTCACAGACGTCTGGATGATAAGAGGCGCTTGCTCGTCTACTGCGGCCTCTACCACGGCCTCCATCTGGATGATATTGGTGACGTTAAACGCGCCGACGGCATATCCCTCCTCCGTGGCTTTTATCAGAATTTCTTTCGCAGTCACGATTGACATTTCATCCTCCTATGGGAAAGTCTACTAACACATCCAGGGAGTGAGCCTGGATTTATGAGACACCCTGTAATACAACAGAGCAAAGTTGAGGAGAATGTCGCCATTTCTTTGGATATAAGAAAGAAGAGAGGAACAGGGCTGTTGTGAGACAATACCGGACGTTCGACAGAGATCATGGCTCACGGTTCGGAACGTTGCCCACAAGAGGAAAGGTATACTGATGGTTTATTGGAGTACACCATTTGACCAAATAATACCACAATAGAGTCCGGTTGTCAAGAGAAAGACACCTCGCGCTCGTCTATGCATGTTTCCCTACAATCAATCATACCCGCCGTAGGTGTGGACGGCTTCTACCGCGGCCTTGACGTTCTCCGGCGGTGTCGTGGCCCCCAGGTTGCACAGGTAAAGTGCAAAGCGACCGCCCTTCCCCCCAACCTCGACGTAATGTCTCACCCTCTCGCTGACTTCTTCCGGTGTGCTGAGGGCCATAAAGCCAGCCCCCACGCCCAGCACCAGCGGCACATCGTGTATCTCGGCATATTCTTTGTAGAGCGCCGGGCCAAGCGCCTCCACGTCGGGATCTTGCCCTTCCAGGAAGTCCGGGGAGACCTGCAACTTAAGCGCCAGCATCTCTTCCGGTTTTTTGAGGTATCTTTCGCCTACCCAGTTGGGCACGCACACCTCCGGGCCACACAGCGTTCGCAGGCGCAGGATATACGGCACAACCCACTCTTTGAGCATAGACATGTTCACAATCGGCAAGGAAGCGGTCGCATCAGCGCCTCCGATGCTGGTGGCATTGGGGAAATGTTTCTTCTGGTACAGAATCCAGGGCGCAAGCACTTCTTCGACGATGGCGTCAAACAGTCCCCTGGCAAAGTCGGGGTTGATGAGGATGTCCATGATCAGTTGTTCGACACCGCGGATGTTGGCCGCCAGGCTGAACGGCGCGGAGAATTGCAGCGAAGGCGCGACGCCGGTGAGTTTCTCATAGAGCGCTTGTACTTCCATCACCATAGGGAAGCGTCCCTCAGAATCGAAATCCGGCGTCCGTATTTTGCCGAGATCGTCCGGGCCAGTGATGAGGGGGGCGCTGCGGTCAACGTCGGGCATGTGGTCGTCGCTGAAGACGATTTTCTGCCCCAATGCCTCGGCCTCAATGTTGTACACGTCGTAATCCACAAAGGCGACGTCAATGTCGTACCGCTCTATGATTTCCAGGTTTCCAGGGACGAGGACTTCGGGCGTGGTGTAGAACGTCTTGGGCGGGAGGCCCAGTTCTTTCATAGCGAACTCGTGTATCTGCGCGTACACAGGCACCCGGTCGGGGATGCCTTTCATGGCGGCGTCAAGCCGTTTCGCGCCTTCTTGGAAGCCGGAGTAATCATCTTTGAAGTTCAAGGTCGTGCTTTCCTTCTGGAGTCTGCCGCAAGTTCTCCCGTCACCAGTTCTTCCATCGCCGCAATTAGATCATCTTCTCTACCAATAGAGATCAAGGTTGCGGCGCAGTAGTCATGGCAGGCGTCGATTGAACCATCCACTGTTTTGGCCGCTTCCGGGACGAGATAAGACAACCCAGGCATCGTGTGGTCAACCAGGATTTTCTTTTCCAACGGCGAGGGAAGACGCATAGAGACCTTGACCAATGACCAATCAAAGACGCCTAGTCCAGGAACCTCCCTGTCCATGATCTGGAAGCCAACGATGTACTTCTCCGGATCGACAAAGTCCGCGTCGCGGATGTCCCAACAGAACTCACCGATGGTTTTTACCCCCATAGGAGCAAAGTCCTCTCCCACCAGGAACCATTGGATGTGTTCGGTTTCTCGAAAGCCCTCCCGCTTTAGCCGGGTTAATACTTTTTCATAGGCTGCCTGTTCAATTTGTTTAAGTTCCCCCAGCCTTTGTTGGGCTTCCGGGAAGGGGCCTTCAAGGCACAAACGCACTCCGAGGTCGGGGCCGCCCATATAATAACCGGCGCCCCCCAAAGTGGTCACCGATATGGCGAATGGAGGCATGGGTAAAGGGTCTCCAAAGCGCGTCAGGACGTATTGTTCGCGGCCCTGAGTCCCTCGGTTTCGCTCGGGATAAACTTCGTCGAAGGGGTGGCCCTCGTCCTCTTCTATTATCCGTACGTGATTCTGCTCCACGGCCTCGATTAGCGCCCGGCGGTTCTCCTTTACCAACCGTCCTCCACGGTCGTGGCAGTCGCCCACCGCTCCCAACACGCCCAGGTAAGCCAGGTCACGGTTCCCTTCGTCCAATTCCCTGGCAAAGAAGTAGGCCGCCGTGGAGGCGGCAATGTCCATCTCGCCGGACAGCCCGAAGAACTCGGTGGTGATGTTTAGCACTTCAGAGTCGGTGGACTTTTGGGGATGGTGGTGGTCCAGGATGATGGTGAAGCGCCGGCCGCGGTTTGCCTCTGAAATCATAGGCGCCGCTTGCCCCCCAAGGTCCACGTACAGAATGGTGGAGGGAAACTGTTCGTGAATGCGGGCCACAACCGGGGGATGCACCCGCTCGATGCAAACGCGTCGAACCGAAAAGCCCGCTCGCGATAGGGCCACTTGCAACACCGCCGCCGAGGAAAGGCCATCTGCATCGTTGTGGTGGACAACGGTGACCTCTGGGCCGGCCTGGCGCATGCGGGCTATGCCATCTCGCACTGCCGATAGAAAGGCTTCTCTGCTCACTTTTTTCACCTCTGGTCAACTTCCGCCAATCGTAGTGCGGATGACCTTGTATCCTTGCTCTTCCATAGCAGATGCGATTGCTTCCTGAACGTCCTTTCCGGGGGTCAAAGCGTTCATATAGCCGCCTCTGCCTCCCCCGGTAAGTTTCGCGCCGAGCGCCCCCATCTCAAGGGCCATGTTGCACAGGTAGATCAGTTTTTCGTGGGAGAGGTCCATGTCGATCAGAATCTTGTGATTCTCGGTCATTATCGCTCCCACTCTCTTCAGGTCGCCTGTCTCAATCGCCTCTCTCAATTCATACGCCTGAGCCGTAATGGTTTTGAGGCGAGTGGCGAATAGCCTGGGGTCCCTTTCTCTCTCCTTATCAACATAATCATCCAAAGCCGCCGTATTGGCAGTGATACCACTATTGCCCAATACGAGGTGGAGAGGCTTTTTGGCGGTCACCCTTTCGAAACGCTTTTTTCCATCTTTTATCTGGTAAAGCAAAAGCCCACCATAGGTTGAAGCGGTGTTGTCCACTCCGCTCGGGATGCCGTGATAGGCAAATTCTCCTTCCCAGCCCACGTGGTTTATCTTCTCAATGGAATAGCCCAGATTGAATTCCTCATTCAAGGCCCTTGCCAGAGAAACACAACTGGCGGCGCTGGCGCCCACCCCACTTCCGGCTAACAGTGTGCCCCCGTAGGTGATCTTGATGGGAGTTTTTTTTACGTCAATGTCCATGACTTCGAAGATTCTGTCGATTGAGATTACCTGCTGTTCTTTTTTCTTCTCTTTGTAGCCCGGGACCTCAATCCGGTTGTCCTCCAGTATCCATCCCTCTCCGTCAATCCTCTCCACCTCTGCCACAGTCTCGAAAGGAATTGCTGAAACGATAGCCGGAACCTCGTCCAGAACAAATTGGTCTCCTATCAAGATTGTCTTCCCAAAAGCAGATCCTTTACCCATGACAGTCTCCTTGTCTTCTATTCAGTAGGCAGTAGCCAGAGGTAATCTGACTGCTGACTAAAAGTAGTTATGTTTTCTTGATAAACACCCAACTTACTACCATCCCCAAACCGGCTGCTATTGCGCCTGTCAGAAAAGTTGCCTGTGGCCCCCAAGCGCTCCAGATTATTCCTCCGAAAGCAGACCCGGCGATAACCCCTGTATCTTCACATAATCCACCGTAGGCTCCCATGACTGTGCTTTGCTGTTGCGGTGGAACAGAGTCCGACAGCAAACCCAACAACGCCGGGCTTAACATTGTCCTGCCCACACTCTGACCAATGACGAATATGGTAAGCCACACGTAATTTCCAACGAAAGCCATTCCCGTCATTGCAGCGCCTGAGATCAGCAGGCCAAGTATCATGAGTATCTTTTTCCCGGCGCGATCGGCCAGCATTCCCATAGGTATCCCCAACACCATTGAAACGAACCCTGCACTGGCAAATAGAATACCCACCTCGGTGGCAGATACACCACCCACTACTTGGGTGGCCAGAAGGGGCAAAAAGGCTCCCAAAATGCCAGATCCCAGAAAGTGAAGGGCAGCAACCAGGCATTGAGGAACGAGGGGACGGCAAAAGGATGTCACACTTTTGAAAGAGGGCTTGTTGGGAGAAGAGGAGGTCACTGTTTTTGGTTTTGATATCACCCAACGAGTCCCTCCCAGGCCGATAAACAACACGGCCCCTCCTATCAGTGCAACACTACAAGCGACAACGAAAACTGACCGATATCCCCAAGTATCAGCGATAAAGCCGCCGGGAAGAGCTCCAAGGCTTTTGGATGCAGATAGCATTACAGAAACGATGGCCATGGAGGTGGCCTTATTCGATGGGGATGCAGTAGATCCAATATATCCCCGGCCTGGTCCAAAGAGAGCGGAACGAGATAGTCCCCAAAACAGGAAAACAATGAATAGAGCCGGAATATTTTGGATAAAAGCAAAAAAAAGTGTCATCAACCCACAGATCGTGGTCCCTACGCCCAAGGGAAGCTTTATCCCTATTTTGTCGGCCACCCAGCCCCAAGAACTCTCTCCGAATACCATACCCACCATCCCCATTGAAAGCATCAGGCCTATTATTCTAGGAGAGACCCCGACAGAGGTCAGGTAGAGGGGCAGAATAGGCCGCATGATGTTCATGGCGAGAACACCCAGACCCATAGCAGTAATCACTGTTATTCGTTCGCCGTTGATCCTCCTTTTCATCCTGTACTCAAACGTCGGTCGAATGAGTGATTGTCGTAAACAACTGTAATGGTCACGTAACTACTGCCTACTGATCACCGGCTTCTGCTTCATCGTCTCCGGGATGGGGACGCCGAGCAGATTGCACACCGTTGGCGCTATCTGGAGTTGAGAGATCACTTCTCCGGTGTCCCCTTCCCCGGGTACGCCCGGTCGAATAAGATACAGCGGCACTTCCCGAACGTCGGGCGTGGTGCCGCCGTGCGAGTCATGCGCGCTCATACCGTGGTCGCCGGTGACGAGGATGTTGTAGCCTCGCTCCATCCATTCGGGGATAAGATTTGCCATAATCACGTCTTGATCGACGGCGTGTTTGCGGTATTCGCTTGAATCAGCGCCGTAAGTATCCCCACGGTAGTCCATGCCCATCGGGTGAATGAGTAAATAGTCGGGGGAGAACTTGCGCACCAGCATCCCGGCAGTGGCGAAAAGGTCAACGTCAGGGTACGCGCCCTTGGTGTAAAAACGCCCGTGCTGGATAAGCAGCGAATCGTCATCCACTTCCCGGTCATCAATGGGGTCATAAGGGACGCGGTTATAGAGTTCGGAAAACCAGAAGAAGGCGGCAGCAGCGGTGGTTTTGCCGGCCTCCACCGTTGCCTGGAAAATGTTGGGCTTGGTCGAGCGGCGCACGCCCTCCCGGTTGCAGACCACGCCGTGCTCGGTGACCGGCAGTCCGGTGTGAACCGTCTCATACATCGGGCGTGACATCGTCGGCAGTTCACCGATCACCTTGTAGAGGCTGGCGAGTTTCACCTCGACCAGGTGTCCCAGGAAGCCCATCCCATCAACGGCGGTGTCGTAGCGCAGTCCATCAGAAAGCACCAGAATAACTTTCATTCTTCTCTCCTGTCATCCATATTCAGCATCACGTTCGCGTAATCTCGATAAAATTCACCCATTGTTCGCCCAGCGCCATTCATTCAAAAACCCCGGCTGCGTATTGGTCCCATCAACCAGGGTCTCACCGAGTTCTTTATGCGGCCAAATGTTGTCGAGCGGCCGTTTATACCTGGGGTTGAATCAGCAAGACGGGAATATTCACCCGCTGCACAACCCGCTCGGCAATATCGCCAAAGAAAAAACGTTGCACACCTTCCCGCACCCGCGTAGACATCGCCACCAGGTCGATCTTCTCTCGCTCCACGGTCCGCACGATCTCGTCAATCGTATCACCGCCGAGGCAAATCTGGACTACGACCTCGTATCCCTGCTGCTTCAGGTGGTTTGTGACGGGGAGCAAAGCGACTTCCACGTCGGCCAACAGGCTGTCTTCCTGTTGGCTGGCATAGACCGGGTGGGGTTGGGGCCCCAGTGGTTCACCGCCGGCTTCGAGCGCGTAATCAGACCGGAAGTCTGGTGCAGCGAAGCCGATGCCCTTCTGCGGTTTCGTCACGTAAAACAAGAAGAGTTTGCAGTCTTGAGCGGAAATGAGTTTTTCGATCTGCGGCAAGATTCGTTGGCTGTATTCCGATTTAGTGAGTGGCACCAGGATGTTCGTTTTGGCCATTGAACGCTCCCCCCGTGTTTTCCGCAGTCTCGGATCAATTCACGCTGCCAATGGTGTCCAGGCTAGTTACCCCTTTCAGCGTCAGCGTATCCGCAAAATGACACGCCACAAAATGTCCATCTTCGATTTCCCGCCACTGTGGTATCTCTGTCTTGCACATGTCCTGCACGTAGACGCAGCGGGTGTGAAAACGACAGCCGGCCGGTGGATTCACGGGACTCGGAATCTCACCTTTAAGGCTCACCGGCGTCATCTCCAGTTCCGGATTCACTTCGGGGATCGCCGACATCAGGGCCTCTGTGTAAGGGTGCCTGGGGGCATAGAATAACTGCTTCGTGGGCGCCAGTTCGAGGAACTGACCCAGGTACATCACTGCCACCCGTCTGGAAATGTGCGCCACCACGCTCAGATCGTGGGCGATGAACAGGTATGTCAACCCAAACTCTGCCTGCAAGTCCATCAGCAAATTGAGAATTTCTGCCTGAATGGATACATCGAGAGCAGACACTGACTCGTCACAGACAACAAACTGTGGCCGGGCGATGAGGGCGCGAGCAATCCCAATTCGTTGCCGCTGCCCGCCGCTGAACGCATGGGGGAAACGGCGCAGATACTCCAGGTTGAGTTTGCAGAGCGCCGCCGTCTCGCGCACCTGTTCGTCCACCTCTTTACCCGTCGCCAATTTGTTGGCGACCAGAGGTTCGGCGATGATATCCCGCACCGTCATGCGCGGGTTCAGCGAAGAGTAGGGATCCTGGAAGATCAAATACATATACCTGCGGAACGCCCGCAGATCTTTTCCCTGGAGTTGAGTCAAATCCACCACTTGACCATCGAGGTTAAAAGTGACTTGTCCCTCCGTCGGCTCTATCGCCCGCAGGAGGGAGCGGCCTATGGTGGTCTTACCGGAGCCACTTTCTCCCACGAGGCCCAATGTTTCCCCCCTCTCGATGTGGAAACTGACACCGTCAACCGCTTTTACGTACCGTGTAGTTCCACCAAAGAGACGCTTGCTGCGGATGGGGAAATGGACTTTCAGATTCTTGATTTCAAGTAAGATATCAGCCATTTTTCTCTACCCGCTCTGTTCGTGCAAGAAACAATGCAGTGTATGGGTGCTACTGATCCGGGTGATGGCGGGCCTTTGGGTATCACAGACGCCGGCAATCGCTTGTTCACAGCGCGTGTGAAACGGACAACCCCCCGGAAGCTCCAGTGGACTAGGAATATCACCGCTTATCGCCACCAACCGCCCCCCGAGACGATCCAGACGCGGGATGGCCCGTAGCAAACTCTGCGTATACGGGTGCTGTGGCCGGTGAATAACCTCTTTCGCTGTTCCCCGCTCCATGATTTGCCCCAGGTACATCACCGCCACCTCGTCCGCCACCTGGGCAATGACACCCAGGTTATGCGTGATGAAGATGATCGCCATCTTGAACTCTTCCTGCAACTGATTCATCAGTTCCAGAATTTGAGCCTGAATGGTCACGTCCAGCGACGTTGTTGGCTCGTCAGCAATGAGCAGCGACGGATTCATAGACAGCGCCACGGCAATCATAGCCCGTTGCCGCATCCCGCCTGACAGTTCAAATGGAATCTGATCCATCCGCACTGAGGGGTTGGCGATGCCAACCTTGTCCAGTATGTCAATGGCAATTTCGCGCGCTTCCTGCTTGCTGACCTGGCGATGCGCCAAAATCGCTTCCATAATCTGGTTGCCAATTGTGTGAACCGGTGAGAAAGAGCTCATGGGCTCCTGAAAGATCATAGCGATTTCCCCACCGCGAACACGTTGCATCTCACGGCCTGTTGTTTTGAGCTGCGTGATCTCAATGATATCGCCATTCTTACGGCGCAATTGGATCGAGGAATCCTTGCCAATGGCGGCAGTTCTAGGTAAGAGTTGCATGATGGCTTTTGCACTCACGGTTTTGCCCGAGCCGCTTTCGCCCACAATACCCAGCGTTTGCCCACGCTTGACAGAGAAAGACACCCCGTCAAGCGCATGGATAATCCCTTCGTCCGTTTTGAAGGCAACTTCGAGGTCTTTCACCTCTAGCAAGGTATTTCCGTTTATCTGTTCTGTTGCTTTACTCATATCTAACCATACGGGTCAGCCGCATCGCGCAGGCCATCGCCCAAAAAGACAAAAGCGAGCACGGCTAGCGCCACAAAGATCACCGGAATAAAAAGCCAGGGAGCCAACTGAATCGCCTGGATATTTTGTGCCCCTTCAAGGAGTACGCCCCAGCTAATCACTGGCGGTCGGAGACCAAGCTGCACAAAGCTCAACGCCGTTTCGGTCAAAATCATGTAGGGGAAGGAAACAATAAGGTCTACAATGATGTAACTGGTAAAGGCAGGCAACATATGCCGCGCGATGATGCGGGCATCGCTGGCTCCCGCTAACTGTGCCGCAAGCACGTAATCTTCGTTGCGGAGCGACAGCAGTTTACCGCGGATGCGCCGGGCCAGCGTCGTCCAACTGAGAAACCCGATAATGAGCGTAATCACAAAGTATACCCGCTCCGGCCGCCACTCCTGGGGCATAGCAGCCGATAGCCCCATAAAGAGTGGAATGTTTGGGATAGAGCGGATAAACTCAATCAGCCGTTGAATAAAAAAGTCCACCCGGCCGCCAAAGAAACCGGCCGTGCCGCCCATGAGGAGCCCTACAAAAAAGGCGATCAAGACCCCTACGATGCCAATCGTCAGCGAGGTGCGAGTCGCTAACATGATGCGTGAAAAGATGTCGCGTCCCAGCCGGTCAGTACCAAAGATGTGAATCGTCCCCTCTTCCACCCCGAAGAGATGCAGGTCGCCTTTTATCCAGTTTGATCCCCAGTACTTGTACTCGTCACCACGCACGAAGAACTGGATAAAGCGGCGTTGGGAAGTGTCAATGATGGGAACCATTTTTAGTATAACCGGATCACGCACAGTTTTGACCGCATGTACGAAAGGACGCAACGAGAAACCATTCTCATCCCCAAACCGGATGCTCTGAGGTGGACCAAGCACGTACTCGGCATCCACTGTCGTTCCGCCGTAGGGGGCGAGAAACTCTGCGAGGAGCATGATGAAAATGAACATACTGAGGATGCTGGCCCCAAGCAGGGCCAGCCGATTGCGGCGGAAGCGCCACCACACCAGTTGCCACTGACCAGCAGTGTAATATTTGAGTCTTTCCTCATCGGACGCTGCGGCAGCGCCGATCAGTTTGCCTTTGGGAATCGTTGCTGTGGTCATTGTGTCTCTCTCAGGCGAATCCGTGGATCCAAGGCAGCAAGCAACAAGTCGGAGACAAAGACCCCAATCACAGTCATGGCGCTGATCATCAGCAGGATGGCCCCGCCCAGGTACATATCCTGGTCGAGCAGCGCTTTGAGCAACAATTCGCCGGCGTCGGGCAAGGACAACACCAGGGCCACCACAGGGGCGCCGGCGACGAGTTTCCCCAGGTCGAAGCCCAGATAGCTGACGATGGGATTGAGCGCAATGCGGACAGGGTATTTGAAAATGACCTTCCACTCCGAGATGCCCCTGGCGCGGGCTGCATCCACGTAGAGTTGGTTCAGCTCGTCGAGCATCATCGCGCGCATAGTTTGGAGATGAAAGGCTGTGTTTGCTGTGCCCAGGACAATTGCCGGCACCCACAGGTGCTTTAATAAATCCACGAACTTGGCCCAACTCCACGCGGCTTCCTCGAATTCTTGCGAGAAAAGACCGCCCGCGGAACTGTTGAGTACAGTCACGCTGAAATAGAGCAGCACCAGGGCCAGCATGAAATTGGGCAACGCCAGGCCGATGTAGCCGATAACGGTAGCCAGATAATCCCCGATGGAATGGCGGTATATGGCAGAATAGATGCCGAGGGGGATGGCCAGGGTGTAAGTAAGAATGATGGCAGCCAGCGCCATGGCTATCGTCAACCAGATGCGACCGCCAACAATGCCGGAAACAGGCGTGTTGTAGAGAAATGATTGGCCGAAATCCCCCCGCAAGATAATGTCACTGATCCAGTCGATGTAGCGAACCAACGGCGGCCGATCGAGACCAAATTGTTTGCGCAAACTCTCCATGTCGCTTTCGGTGACCGAATCCCCAGATGAGGCTAGTTTGCGGAAGGCGTAACGGTCAGCATAATCACCCGGCGGCAGTTCGATGATAATAAAGACCATCACTGACACAAAAAAGAGAGTCACAATCATTGACGCAAAGCGCTGCAGAAAAAAGCGAAGCATAAGCGTCTCCTCTTGGGGAGCAGGAAGTGAGAAGACAATCTCCTCACTTCCTACTCCCTGCCTCTACTCATATTACATCAAGTATAGGCAGAGTACCTCCATTCACATTATGCTAACCAAGTCTTACTCCTGGATGAACCACTGAACTGGCTGCCAGGGGTAAATCCAGTAGTAGGTATAGGCCTTGACGGAGGGGTCGCCAAAGTTGCCAACGCGATTATTGACGTAGATGGGATCAGGAGTTTGACCCACCACTCCCATGCTGATTAAGTTTTCAGCGTGAATCTTGACCACTTCTGCGCCAATGCGATTGCTTTCTTCGGAACCGAGAGGATATTGCTTGAACTCAACCGCCAGATCATACAGGCGTAAGATGTCTTCGGGCGGCTCAATCCCCTCGGCACCCTCGGTGCGTACCCAATCATCCCACAGGATACCGGTCCGTTTATTGATTGGAGCCCCGAATGGAGGGTAAAAGACTTGGGTGTCACCGGCAATTTTGGGGCCGGGGGCGTAGTCGTTCATCCACGCATCGATATCATGGTCGTTCGACGCCTTCTGCGCCCGAAACACGTCGGAGGTGATCTCTTTGGTCTCCGTGCGCACCCCAACGGCTTCCCAGTAACCCTTCACGAGTTCGTGTACGTCGGTTGGACCACCCTGAGGGGCATATTGGAGCAGAATCACCAGCGGTTCGCCATCAAAGCGCAGGCGGAAGCCGTCACTGTCACGCTCGGTCAAGCCCATCTCATCCAGAAGCTCGTTCGCTCGATCAGGATCATACTCGGTAAACTGGGTGAGGTACTTTTCTTCCACAAAGGTCGTGGTTGCAAAGTTGGCCGGGAGTGCTTGCATGGGGACGCCTTGACCAAGATACACGATTTCATTGATCTCATCGCGGTTCATTGCCAGCGACATGGCCTGACGGAAGCGCAGGTCGCCGTATATCTTGGCCTTTTCGGGGTCTTTGTGGGTGATGTTGAAGCAGTAGTACATCTCCAGGCTGAGAGCGGGCCTGAGAAGGATGCGGTAGGAACTGCCAGCCTCGTTCTCTTTGAGTGCCGGGTAGTGCGGCAGTTGGAGATTTTGCTGCTTGTAGTCAATTTCACCGTTGATCAACTTGAGGATGGTCACGTCTATATCCTCGCTGTAGATCTCTTTCTGTTCGTCGATATACGGCAATTGGTTACCGGCTGTGTCAACCGCAAAAAAGTACGGGTTGGCGACGTAGCGGCGGCCCTCGGCAGTTTCTTCAACCAGCACGTGAGACTCAAGCGTGGGGATGATGACCTGCGTGCCTTCCGGGCCGGACAGGGGGTGGTAGGTGTCTTTCCAATCGTGATAGTAAAGCCTGAACCGCTCCACCCAGCCATCGAAGCCGAGGCTCTTCGCTTCCTCATCAGCGTTGGGGTTATACTTGGGATGAAACTGGCTCAAGACGTGCTTGGGTTGGAAGGGTTGGCGGTAGACGGTGGCTACGAAGGTCACAAAGTTCGGCGCAGGTGCGGCGAACATGAACTTGACCGTGGTGTCGTTAACGGCTTCAACAACGGCCGGTTCGCCTCCGAAGAGCCAGACGCTTTCTACGTTCTCGTAGTATTCCTCGTTCAGCTTGATGTCGTTGTACCAGAAAGCGATGTCCTCGGCGGTGAAGGGCGCGCCGTCTGACCATTTGTGCCCCTCACGCAGGAAAATGGTCAACTCGGTGTAGTCGTCGTTGTATTCCCACCCTTTGGACACGTAGGGCACAATGGTTAACAGGTCTTCGGCATAGCGGAACAGGGTCACGTGACGGGTGCTCAGAAAGTCCGACGTGCCGCTTTCGGGAGATTTGGAGATACCGCGCAGGACACCGCCATACGTGCCGATTTCGAAGTAGGGTTGTACGACCAGTGGTTCTGAGGGCAACCGCTCTGCAACGGGCGGCAAATCCGCATCAGCGCCATTCAGTTCGGCATTCAAAGCGGCAATGTTTGGGTTTTCACTGAATGTTAGCTCACAGCCTGCCTCCGATTGGTACTCGGCTAATTCAAACTGATTCGACGGGGACCCATCCAATCCCATCGGGTCGGCTACCGTGGAGGCTGGACAACCGCCTTCTTCGGTCGGCGCTGCCTCCTCGGTCGGCGCTGCCTCCTCGGTTGGCGCTGCCTCCTCGGTTGGCGCTGCCTCCTCGGTCGGCGCTGCCTCCTCGGTCGGAGTTGCCTCCTCGGTCGGAGTTGCCTGTGGCGCGCATGCAGGCAGTAGCAGAGAGAGTATCACGGCCATTGGAATGGCCCACTTCATATATTGCTTAAACATTGTTCTTCTCCTCCTATGCTAATGAGGCGGCTCAGAGCCACCAGGGGGGGGGCGAACAAATTGTCCTTATTGCCCCCCAAAGATATGAACGTATCGCTCAGTCTCGTCCTTTTTCTGTTTTTGTCCTTATTTCCTCCTTTCTTCTTGAAGAGTCTGTAAGGGCGGCCCAGAGAAGGGCCGAACAATGTCCTCACCACTGGCGTGATACCTGGGGAATGTTGAGCAGCATACACCACATCAAACAATGTCGAATGGTATCTGCTTCGAAAATAGATGTGGGACAAGATGCCATCTTGTCCTACTCTCGGTTCATTTTCGTCCTTGGTGGTGAGCCGAGGCTCATGACAACTTCTCAACAAACTGGGGTTTGACAGATGAGAAACCGGGTTTTTCAGAAAAAACCCGGTTTCTTTCCCCGAATTTTTGAGAAGTTGTCATGAGTGTTTACACACCACCAAGGACAAAAGTGTAAGTCGGAATGGCATTCCGACTTACCCGGCGGGCTATTTTCGAAGCAGATACGTCGAATGCCCTGAAGGATGTCAAATTGTACCACAGATAGTTTCGTGTGTCAAACTCACTTGCCCGGGTATAGCTCAGAACCTTGAGCAATACGACGTTCAGGTTCATATTGCAGATGATGAGTGACCTGCTCTCGGTTAAGCCGTTCGGCCCGTTCGGCCAGTGCCAGAGGTGAGAGACCTTCGATGCTCTCCAGGACGCGCTGACGGAAGGCCAGCGCTTCTGGTTCAAACCAGGCTGGTGCAGTGCCTGTCATCGTGTATTCGTAGATCCGTTCGCACCGTTGAGCGGGGAGGAAGAGATCGCTCATTGCGTCAGGCCTCGCGCTTTAGTAAGCATTTGTGAGCAAAAATTGAGCATTTTCTGGCCTTATTATAGCAGACTTTGGAGGGATTTGTAAGTTTTGTTCTTTTCAATTATAATGGAGGAAATCTGGTATACGGGTTGGATGGCGCCAGGTAGCACGTTGTGCTGAACGTTGCGTTGGTAAAGACGTCACTCTCATCTTAATAGGAGTGAACTATGTCGAATAGTCCAATCGGAATGGGTGAACAAGATAAGGCTGAACGCGAAAGGTTTGAGAATGAACTCAAACGAATCGTCGAGTCCAGCAATGAGGCAGGGCTGATACTGCGTGTGATCGGGTCACTGGCTTTTCAGATGCATTGCCCTGAATACGGCTATCTGCAGGAGGCCATGGGGCGGGCGTACACCGACATTGACTTCGCGGCCTATCGCAAGCAGACGAAAGAGATCAAGGCATTGATGGCCAGTCTGGGCTACGTCGAGAACCGCGAGGTCTTTATCGTCAGTGAGGGCAACAGGTCAATTTTCGACGATTTTGATACCGGCCTGTACGTGGATATATTCTACGACAAGCTGGACTTCTGCCACCTGATCCACTGGAACGGGCGGCTGGAAGTGGATGCGCCCACAATCCCATTGGCCGAGATGGTGCTAGAGAAGATGCAGATCGTACAGATCAACGAGAAGGACATCATTGATACAATCATGCTGCTTATGGAGCACCCGTTGGGCGATAACGACACAGAGACGATCAACATAGACCGGGTGGCGCGCCTGTGCGCCAATGACTGGGGCATGTGGCGCACGACCACGATGAACCTGGACAAAGTCGAAAAGATGGCGCAAGGTTATCCCCAACTGACGGACGAACAAAAGGCCCATATCTCCTCCCAGGTAAAGGCTGCACTGGCGCGAATTGATGCCGAGCCCAAGCCACTGTCCTGGCGGCTGCGGGCGCGGGTGGGTGACCGTGTGAAGTGGTACAAGGACGTGGACGAAGTCTAGTCGCGCCGTTAGCAGAGGATTTGTTACTTAAGGAGGTTATACTGTGACCAAATTAGTTCGTGATCTCATGCATCCGGGCGTAATCACCTGCCGGCCCGATGCCACCCTGGGCCAGGTGGCGGTGATGCTGTCCCAGCATCACGTCCACGCCCTGATCGTCGCCGACCGTGATGGCCGTCCACTGGGGATCACCTCAGATTTTGATCTATTGGCCGGGGAATGGCTGTCGGCCGATCCGGAGAGCCTGGAGGCTATGCGGACGATGACCGCCGGCGAGCTGATGTCCACTCCAGTGAACATAATCGAGGCCGACGCGCCTGTCAGTGAAGCGGCACACCGTATGCGCGAGGAAGGAATTCGGCGGCTATTGGTCGTTGACGGCGGACAACCGGTGGGCGTGATCTCAATCTCGGATTTCGTCGCCGGTCTGGCGGAGATGGCCCCGGTCAGGCGGGAGACAGTTGCCGATGTGATGTCCGATGCGATGCTCGTCTGTCGGGACAAGACTCCGATCACCGCTGCCGCCCGGACGATGACCCAGGCTGGCTGGCGCTCCGTCCTCGTCGTGGACGCTGCTGGGCGGCCTTTGGGCGTAGTCAGCGGCCCGGATCTGCTGGCCTTCTGCGAGGAGGAGGACTGCGCCGATGTAACAGTCTCGGAGGTGATGCACCCCCCACTCACGATTCATCCGACGGCAAGCCTGCGCAAGGCCGCCGACAAGATGATCGAGCATCACCATCACCGCCTGGTAGTGGTGGACCCTGATCAACCGGATGCTATGCCATTGGGTATCATCTCCTCTTTCGATATCGTCGCCGAGATGTCCAGACCGGGATCGGTCTGGCAGCGGTAAGTCGAACTCACTCTTACTCTCATGGGAGGTAGACTATATGGCTTTGACGTTGGAAGAAGCAATCGCCCGTGTGCCACAATGGGCTGGTGCCAGTGATTTGAAAACGTCCCCCCTCAGTGGTGGCATCACCAATCGAAACTATCGCGTGGAGGTAGGGGGGGAGGTCTTTGTCCTGCGCATTGCCGGAGCGAACACCGAGTTGTTGGGCATAGACCGGAGAAACGAGCATGCGGCCAACAAGGCGGCCGGAGAACTGGGCATTGCGGCCGCGGTGGTCTATTTTATCGAACCAGAAGGCTATCTCGTCACGCGCTTTGTCGCAGGTCGCCCGTTGCCGCCAGAGGAAATCGGCCAGCCGGAAAACATCCGCCGGGTTGTGGAAGCAATCAAGAAAATCCACAGCATGTCTCCGATCCCCGGGACGTTTTCTCCGTTCCGCGTCGTCGAGAACGCTACTGAGATCGCCCGCCGCTACAATATCGCTTTCCCTGAGAATTTTGACTGGCTAACGGAGCACATGCGTGAAGTCGAGGCCGCTTTTTTGAAGGATCCCGGATTGCAAACGTCGCCGTGCCCTTGTCACAATGACTTGCTCAACGCGAACTTCCTCGATGACGGCCAAATCCGCATCCTGGATTGGGAATACGCGGGTATGGGCGATGTCTTCTTCGACCTGGCCAACTTCTCTGTTCATCATGGTTTCTCAGACGAGCAAGACCATTGGCTGCTGGAATGCTATTTCGGCGAGGTGACAGCAGCACGATGGGCTCGTCTGAAGTTGATGAAGCCCATGTCCGACTTTCGCGAATCTATGTGGGGTATGGTCCAAATCGGCATCTCCCGACTCGACTTCGACTTCCGCGAGTATGCCGACAAGTATTTTGATCGAACGACCCGCAGTATGCAGAACCCCCATTGGGGGCAATGGATTGATGAGGTAACCCCAAAAGCCTGAATTCCCCCTGGATGGTGTGCTACAGCATCGGCTTCTACAAAAGGCTGGAGGGCAAGAACAGTCATGATCCTGGCTAGTAGCAGTGCGACAGCCTGCGGCCAACGTCTCCGCAAAACACGGAGATTCAACCCATAAATACTGTAGGAGGAACAGTTATGGACAAGAAAACTCTTAGACCCGTAATCAAGTACCTGACCGATGCCCAGATCGAGGAAATCCACGAAGGCTCGTTGGAGCTCCTGGAGAACACGGGCATCAAGGTCGAGCTCGAGGCAGGGCTCAAGGTTCTCGACGAGGCCGGAGCCAAGGTGGACCACCAGGCCGGGAGGGCGTGGATTCCCCGCGAGTTGGTGGCCCACTGTCTGGAGACCATGCCACGGGAGTTCGCTTACGCAGCCCGCAATCCGGAGAAGGACTGCTTCATGAAGCCCGGTGGCCGACTCTACTCGCGCACCGCTGGCTCCCCGGATTTCATCATTGACATAGATACGGATGAATGGCGACCGGTGCTAGACGCCGATGTGAAGGAACTCTATACATTGATGGATGCGCTCGATGGGATCAGTATTCCCACTTCGGCGTTCGCCCAGGACTGGCCCAAGTTCGGGCGCGACATCCTGATGCTGCGCGAGATGTTTAACCACACCGACAAGCATCTGCATCTGCGTACCGACACCGTCAAGACATTCCCGCACATGTTGGAAATGGCAGCGATCGTCGCCGGCGGCAAAGAGCAACTGAAGGAACGGCCGGTTGTCAGTTTGCTCGAGGGACACGTTAGCCCGCTCAGGTACATAGACGTCATGGTGAACGCGCTGTTGCTGTGCGGCGAATACGGGATCCCGCTTGAGATATGCTGCATGCCGATGGCCGGGAGCACCGGCCCGGTAACGATGGTGGGTAATCTCCAGTTACTCAACACCGAGTTCCTGGCTGGCGTGGTCATCTCCCAGTCGGCCCACCCCGGAGCCCCTCTCGTGTATGCGCCCCGGCCGATGCTCATGGATCTAAAAACTGGCTTCAGCCTCGCCGGCTCTATTGACGGGGAGATGGCCGCGGTTGCCGGCGTCCAGATGGCGCACTTCTATAATGTGCCTGTCAGTGTACACGGCCAGTGGAGCGACTCGGTGCTGGACGATGGTCAAAGTACCCTCGAGCATGCGTACACGGCGCTTATGGGCGCCTTTTCCGGAGCGAACATACTCGTCGGTGCCGGCTCGCTTCAAGAGACTCTGTCGATCAGCCACGCCCAACTGGTCATAGACGACGAGATCAACAAGATCTGCTTCAGGGCCTTGGAAGGCTTCACGGTTGACAAGGAGCGCCTGGCGGTGGACGCCATCGCCAGAGTTGGCCCCGGCAGCAACTTCCTGGCGGACGAGCATACTGCCAGGTTCTGCAGAGGAGAGCGATACACACCGGCCCTGTTCTACCGAGGCTCCATAGAGGGCTGGGAGGAAGGCGGCAGGAAGATGTTCAGAGATAGAGCCAAAGAGAAGGCCAAGGCTATCCTGGAAGAACACAAGCCAAATCCGCTTCCTGAAGATACTGCCAAAGCGCTCGACGAGTACGTGAGCGATGCCTTCAAATCGCTTGGAATTGACTGGAAATTGTCTTAGCAATAGACCCACGACCGATACCAACAAACAACAAAGAGGTACAAAAACAATGTCAAACACTCTAGAACAAATGCAGAAAGATCTTTACAACGGCCAAGTAGATGAGGTGAGGGCGGCCACTCAAAAAGCCCTCGACGAGGGAACGCCGGCGCAAGAGATTCTCAGCGACGGTCTGATCGCCGGCATGGACGAGGTGGGCAAAGACTTCAAAGCCGGTGACCTGTTCATCCCTGAGGTGTTGATGTCCGCCAAGGCAATGCACGCCGGGCTCGATGTGCTGCGCCCACTCCTGGCCGAGTCAGACGCACCAGCGCTGTCCAAAATAGTGATCGGCACCATGGCCGGCGACTTGCACGACATTGGCAAGAACCTGGTGGGCATGATGCTGGAGGGCGCTGGCTTTGAGATCATCGATCTGGGCACCAGTGTATCACCGGAAAAGTTCGTCGAAACGGTGCGCACCGAAGGGGCCGCGATGCTCGGTATGTCAGCGCTGCTGACGACCACGATGCCGGCTATGAAGACCACCATTGAGGCGCTAACCGAGGCTGGGCTGCGCGACCACGTGAAAGTCATCGTTGGCGGCGCGCCCGTGACGGCGGGTTTCGCCAAGGAGATCGGCGCCGATGCCTACGCGCCTGATGCTGCTTCGGCAGTGGACACCGCGCGCAGCCTCATCGCGTAGGCAGGGTATAGCGAAGTCACAAGGACAGGGGCAAAGTCGAGGGGCGATTTCGTTCTTCGGCCTTGTCCTTCGCCTGTGCGTCGATTCAGCCTACCCGCGATGCGTCACTCCGAGAAGCGAAGCAGCCTGCGTAAGATTATCTTTGTGTTGGGCGAAGGTCTCCTGACCGAGCCCCTTCAGACCCAAATACAGGACCATGTCGCCTCGGTCGCGAGACCTTCGGCGAACGAGGGATCGAATGTGCCATTGTCGAAGTATAGCGATCTGAATTTGCCCGCCCTCAGACATGGGGGGCGCTCAAATCATAATCTCTACAATTAAGGAGGCAATAAACTGTGATCGAAAGTCCTATTGAACGTCTGGTTAAGACGAACCCCGATATGGAGATCTGGTGGGATTCATCTCCTTTGGTCTTCGAGAAGTGGGTTCAGAAGATGGTAGACGGTGCCGAGCCAGGCAGGAAATCAATACTGGAGGAACAGCTCAGGCGGCTGTATAACGCCGAGGATCCGGCCCAAAGTCTTACTCGGGGATGCACGACCAACCCACCGATTTCCTTGAAAGCCGTCCAGAGTGACCATGAGTTCTGGAATGAATGGGTAGACGATCTGACTCGGTCCAATCCTGACCTCGACTGGAAAGAACTCTCCTGGTTGACTTATAAAGAGGTCGTGAAGCGGGGCGCTGAGATGTACATGCCCGTCTACGAGGCCTCGAATGGGCGGTTTGGCTGGATTTCCGGCCAGTTGGATCCCCGCTTGTTCACCGAGACGGAACAGATGCTCAAGGACGCTGAGGAACTGAGCGCACTGAGCCCAAACGTGATGATCAAGGTGCCGGCCAGCATGCAAGGCATCGAGGTCGTCAAGGTTTTGACCTCCAAGGCCATCTCCACGAACACCACAGTGTGCTTCACACTACCTCAGATCATGGCGTCGGCCAACGCCGCGATGGAAGGGGTGAAGATCGCCCAGCAAAACGGAGTGGACCTGTCCAAATGGCGCGCTGTCATCACGATGATGGTCGGACGGTTGACGGAGCGCAAAGCGCTGGTGGAACAGGCAGAGCGGCGGAACATCGAAATGTCCTGGCGAGACAGACACTGGTTTGGCATCGCCGTCTTCAGGCGCGCCTACCGTCTCCTGACAGAGGGCGGCTATGTCAGTAAGCTGCTCGCTTGTTCTCTGCGACCTGGACCGCTCGTAGCCGGCAAGCCCCGGTTCTGGGATGTCGAAAAGATCGCTGGCGGGGCTGTTGTCTACACGATGCCACCTTATGTCCTGGAGCCGCTCTTCGAGATGGGCGACGATCTTGTCTTCAAGTCCGAGATCGAGAAAGAGGATGTGCCGCAGGATGTGATGGACAAGATGATGAAAATCCCGTACTGCATCCAGGCTTACGACCCGAATGGGCTGGCGTTGGAGCAGTTCAACGATCATCCCGCCACGATCTACACCGCCGAGGCCTTCACAAAGGCAACCGCTGGCCTGGAAGAGTATGTTGGCCAACGTATGGCCCTGGTGAGAGGATAAACTGGCTTGCGGCGCATTTGACAGGTTAGTAGTGGCGACTTTGGTCGCTCTTCCCGCTCAATTAGCGATTGAAGTTGCCACTACGGACCATCATGTTACATAGGCCCTCTGCTTGCGGGGGATGACAATCCGCCGTTCCCCAGCCGCCGGATTGTCCCCGGCGAGAGCGTAGCGTGACGCCGTTTTCATGCTCGGTGGTGAACGCAAATTCGTCAACCGCGTGCTAGTCAGCGGCCTTTCTCAGCGCCGGATGCGAATCCTCCAATCGGTATCCGTTCCCTCAACGCTCAGTAATTCCAACCCCAATGCCTCGACCGCCATCGGGATCTCCTTCTTCGAGGCCGGATGCGTACCGACTGCCTCGACCACATCTCCCGGCGCGGCCCGGCGTAACGCTTTGCGCACTTCCACCAACGGCACAGGGCAGGTCTCCCCCCGGCAATCCACTTTGATCTCAGCCATCGCCTCTCCTCACTCCGTGAACTCCACGACCACCTGTTCCACGTCCCACAGCGGTTCGATCTTCTCCGTGATTTCCTCGTGGATATTGGCGGCGAACTGGTGGTCGGCGGGCAGGTCAATCACCACCCGCACCTTCCCCTCGGCGACCTCGATCTCTTCGACCAGTTTGGTGCGCACCAGGTCGAGTCCCGCCATCGGGTTCATCACCCGCTTCAGTCGCTTGCGCACGACAGCGACCGTCGTAGGCACGCGTTCCTTGACCAGACCGTGGCGCTCTTCGTAGTTCTGGATCGCCGCCCGCAACCCGTCCACGGCCAGCACGGAACAATGTGTCTTGATCGGCGGCAGTCCCCCCAGCGCATCAGCGGCCCTTTTCCAGGTGATGCTCTTGGCCTCCTCCAGCGTCTTACCTTTGGCCAATTCGGTGATGATTGAGCCAGTGGCGATGTTGGAAGCGCAGCCGTAGGACTCGAACTTGATATCGGCGATACGCTGGCTCTCAGGGTCTACTTTCAGATAGACGGCCACCATGTCACCGCAAGCAGGGCTTCCCTCGACCGACTTGGCGTCGGCATTCTCAATCTGCCCCACGTTGCGCGGATGTCGAAAGTGTTCCATCACAATTTCGCTATACGGTAATGGCATCTCTTCACCTCCCGTTCGTAAATTCGTAGACTCGTGGATTCGGTTTCATTCCTTGCCCAACGGGCTTATGCGCCGCAACTCGGCCACGACGTCGGCGACCGCCTCCACCACCGCGCCCACGTCCTCCTCCTCGTTGAAGCGGCCGAGGGTGAAGCGGACAGAGCCATGGGCCCGCTCGTGGTCGCCGCCGATTCCCAGCATAACGTGGCTGGCCTCCAGCGAACGACTGAAACAGGCAGAGCCGGTACTGACAGCAAAGCCACGCATGTCCAGGTGCAACAGCAGCGCTTCTCCCTCGACGAAGCGGAAGGAGACGTTACCATTCTGCGGGAGCCGCTGCACCGGGTGACCGTTGAGGCGGGTGTGAGGGATCTCCAGCAACCGCTCGATCAGCCGGTCGCGCATCCCCTGCAGGCGGGCCGTCTCTTCCGGCGTGATCAGTTCCACCGCCCTGGCGAAGCCCACCGCGCCAGGGATGTTCTCCACCCCCGGTCGTAGGCCGAACTCCTGGAAGCCCCCGTCCATCCACTTGCGGATGGGGGTCCCTCCGGCTTTGCTCAGGGCAGGCCCTTCACGCACATAGAGCCCGCCGATCCCCTTCGGCCCGTGGATGGTATGGGCCGAGATGGTCACCAGGTCCACCGGCACCTCCCGCACGTCCAGCGGGACGCGGGGGAACGAGTGGGTGGCATCGGTGTGGAAGAGCACACCCTTCTCACGGCAGATAGTGCCAATGGCAGTCACGTCCTGCAGCGTGCCGATCTCCTGGTTGGCCGCCTGGATGGAGACCAGGATGGTCCCGGGGGTGATCGACTCCCGCAGGTGGTCCAGGTCCACCCGCCCGGTATCGTCCACCCGCACGTCGGTCACCCGAAAGCCCTGCTTCTCTAACGCCCTTGCGCTGTACAGCACTGGGAAGTCCTCAATAGGGCTGGTGATGATATGGCGGCCTTTCTCCTCCCCCAGCGCCAGTGCCACCCCCTTGAGCGCCAGGTTGCTCGATTCGGTGCTACCGGAGGTAAATACGAACTCCTCCGGGCTGGCCCCTAGGGCGGCAGCGATCTGCGCCCGGGCATCGTCCAACGCGTCCCGGGCGTCTACGCCCAGTGAGTAACCAAACTGGGAGGTGGCAACGGCGTAGAGATCGAAGAAGTAGGGCTTCATCGCCTCCAGCACCCGTTCGTCCAGCCGCGTTGCGGCCCCATTATCGAAGTAAACGACGTTCTCAAACATAGGACCTACCTCTGTTGTAGGGTAATTCTATATAAATAACGAGAAGACCGCCTTTCCGCTCTAGTGTAGCAGAAAGGCGGTCGTTCGTCTACGACAAAAGTCACACTGTGTCAGCGTTCTGTCCCGGCGAAGACTCGCTGCGCGCGCCCTACCGCCTCCCGTGCATCGTGCGTGGCAGGGAGACCCTGGAACCGCCCGCTGAGACGTGATCGTAGTTGTGCATCACGCCAGGCAGGAACACCTCGAAGTTGCCGCCCTGGCCACTGGTCATGGCCCACACGGAGAAGTGGTTGATCTGCGCCGTTATCCGGTTATTCTCCGTGTCCACCGTAAAACTCTCCACCTTGGTCCAGGAATTGGTGGTGGTAGAGAAGTAGGCCGGTGACAGGTCATCCTCGCTCACTCCCCGGCGGTTCAGATCATCCTCGGTGTAGTAGAAACTGATGGTCACGTTCTGGTTGAAGGTAGAGTTAATCTGGCGGTTGCTGCTGTCGAAGGCGTGGATGGAGTAGCCGTAGCCGAAGGGCCGGGCGGTGAGGGTATTGGCCAGGTCCTCGACTATGGGAGAGATCACCAGTTTGATTGTTCCGGTGATGCCCAGTGCTCCAGCCGGGATGTTGATCTCGGTGCCGTCGTCCAGGGAGATCAAGATCGGGCTGCTGGCATCGAAATGGACCGTCACCGCATCAGGTAGTTCGATCTCGTTGAGGGAGAGTTCCATGTCCTGGGTGGCGGTCGGCCCAGTCATGTCTACCACGTAGTCCTGCATCGTGTCGTAGAACATCGCGTCGTCGTGCCGGTACGAGGCTCCCAGGTGCCACACCGTGCCGGTGATCACGTCCAGTTCGTAGTGACCATCGGGGTAGGTCGAAGCGCCGGTGTGCGCCCCGCCCTCCGACCAGCCCCACACCCATGCATCCGGGACGGGATCACCATCCTGAAACACCTTGCCACGGATCACTCCGTCGCTCTCCCGGAACTGCAGCGTCACGTTGGCCGGAGACGAGGGGGAGACAGTCACCTGTTGCATCTCCGGCTGGACGTAGCCCCGCTCCTCCGGGGGGGCGCAGCCACCAACTTCGTACTCTCCGGCTGGGACGTTGATCTCGAAGTAGCCCTCGGGAGGCTGGCTGTCGCTGCCGGTGTCAATGCGGGCGCTGGTCTCCGTGCGCTCCCGGTGGGCCCAGGCCCAGCCGTGGTCCAGCCCTGAACCGTCGGGCAGCTTGAGGTAGCCTTTGATGAGGGAATCCGCCGCCACCAGCGTGAAGTTCATGGTGAACGTATCCTCTGCCTCGACCGTCACCCGGCTCTCGGGCGGCGGGCTGTTGACGTACTCTTCGTTCATCAGCCAGTAGCCCAGGTTCCAGGTGCCGGCGGCGACGTGCAGATCGTAGGTGCCATCGGGGTTGATCATGGTACTCCGCCAGGCTCCGCCCATCCCACTCATAGCGAACACCTCGCCCTGTAAGTCCGTGGCCGGGCTGCCATCCGTCTTGCGGAACCGGCCCACGATATGGGCGTTGTTGGGCACAACGGTGATGTGCACCACCTGCACGGGGTCTCCCATGGTGACGGTCACCTGCTGTTCCGTGTGTTCTCGATAGGCCGCAGCCACGGCCTGTGGTGTGTCCAGGGCAGCCACCCTGGCCCTCAGTTGAGAGATGGTTATAGGCTCCTCGCCTGTCGGGGTGTAGTTACTCTCGGGTGGCAGTCCGACGCCCACCCAGTAACTGCCGCTGGGCACGTTGATGGTGAAGCGCCCGCCTTCGACCGGCGCTCCGGCCACCGGCGGGCCCATCCCCTGGCGGGCATACGCCCAGCCGTACAGGTCGGTCAGGACGTTGTCCTGCTCGTCCACGACCAGCCCTTCGATACTGCCGCTGGCCTCCTGGAGCACAAAGTCCACGTCAGGGACTGTCTCGTCCTCGTCCACGCTGACGCGCTGGGGCGGCAGTCCGCTGATGTAGGTGGAGGTGAACGGCACATGGATGCCAATCTCCCACGTGCCGCTGATGACGGCCAGGCTGTAGGAACCGTCGGCAGCGGTGGTGGTATGCGCCCAGCCTCCCGCCATGGGCCGCCAGGCGTTCACATCCACCCCCGCCACTCCCCGTCCGTCGCTATCCCGGCTCACCTGGCCGGTGATGAAGCAGTTCTTGGCCACCAGGTTCAGGGTGCGCAGGTCGGTTTCCCCTTCTCCCACCGTGATGGGGTTGATCTCCGGGCTGCCCCAGGTGGGGTACTGCCGCTCGTCCACGTGGAGCCACACGTCGTAGGTTCCGGCGGTCACCGCGACGTCGAAGGTACCATCCTCGCGGACGGGCGCGCCGTTGCCTATGCCCTGGTGGTTGCGCACGTCCACATGCACGCTCCACGGAGCAAGTTGCTCCCCGTTGGGGCCGAGCACCCTGCCGATGACGTGCGCGTCGGCTGACTGCACGATGAAGGTGATCTCTTTGGTCGTCTCACCCTCGGCGAAGGTCACCCGCTGCGGGTGTCCGTTGTATACCCAGTCCGCCTCCCCGTCGCCGGCCGGGTGGATCATCACTTCCCAGGACTCGCCGGCAACACCTATGGAGAACCCGCCATCCTCGTTGGTCCTGGTATTCGCCCAGGCCATGCCGTCCTTCTGCCAAGCGTTCACCTCCACCCGGGGGACGCCGAGACCGCTCTCGTCCTGCACAACGCCACGGATGAACTTGTCTGCCTCGAGGAAGGCAATATCCCCCAGGTTTACGGGGTCACCGGATTCAGGGACAGTGAAAGAACGCGGATCGGGGCTTATCCAGCCGGACATACCCCAGGGGGCGTGGACTTCGACTACGTAATTGCGGGGCTCCAACCCGCCGAAAGCGAAGCGCCCGTCATCGCCCGTCCCTGTGCCCTCGTGAAACGAATGGTCTTCGGTATGGATGTCCACCCCGGTGCAGCAGACCGGGTTGCCTTCGGGGTCCACCACCCGCCCGAACGCGCTCACCCTCTGCAGGGCGAGGTTCTGAATAATGGGCTCGCTGCCCACGATCACCTCCTCCTCAGCGGAAGCGGAATAATCAGTGTAGTCTTCTCCGTCGGGTCCACCAGGCGGTTGAGCCCTCAGGTAATACGTGCCTTGTAGCAGCCCACCGATGGTGAATCGGCCCTCCTCATCGGCGCTGGATCCCTTGTGGGTCATCCCATCCATGGAGCGGGCCTCCACCCAGGCGTGCGGGACCGGGGTGGTGCCATCGGGCAGGGTGACCTGACCGGAGATCTGGGGATTGGTCAGGAGCACAGCGCCCACATCGTTGGGCGACCCGGCGGTAACCTCGACCGCCTGAGGTACCGAATCGCTGTACTGGGATCCCTCGCCCTGGTTAGGCGCTTGAGCCTCCAGTGTGTATATTCCGTCCGGCAGCCCGCCGATGCGGAAGTAGCCATCCTGGTCAGTATTGGCTTCCTGACGAATGAACCAGTCCTCGCTATGTACCTCCACCCGGGATCCCTGGATGGGTGTCGTCCCGCCTGGATCCTTGACCTGGCCGATGACGAGCGGGCGGGCGAGATATACATCACCTACAGAGAGTGTCTCCTCCGCTGTGGGCGCGTCAACCTCGATCTCCTCCGGGGCGGCCCATTGGGAATCGCCGGGTGGCTCCACCCCCAGCAGGTAGGGAGTGTCGGGGGGCACGTAGAGGGCGAAGTGCCCACTCTCATCGCTCCAGGTATCCGTGTGGAACTGGTGCGACTCGTCGTGGACCATGACACGAGCGTGATCCACTGCCTGGTCATCGGGGTTCAGGACCGTGCCGGTGATTCTGCCAGCAAGGTCGAGGGAGAAGTCAGTGTCGGGCGTAGTCTCGTTCTCGAGCACCTCCACCTCTGCCGCGTCCTCCCACCTGAGGGTGTCGCTGTAGTACCCGGTGACATACCAGTCTTTATTGGCGACGATCCGGTAGGTGCCTACTTCTACGGTGAGGGTATAACAGCCACTGGCATCGGACAGCGTGTCGCCGCCCCCCTCCCCGTCGCCATAAGGATACGCCGAGACATTCACGTCGGCAATGGGGTCACTATCGGCATCATGTACGTGCCCAGTGATGATCCCCGTAGGCGGATCATCAAACTGGGGCGCTGGCCTGTGTCCTTGCAGATCGTGCAGGGCCTGCGGGCTGGCGCTCGCCTGTTCTCCAGGCAGCCTGAGCGGGGTCGTGTTTGCCAGCAGCAGGGTTATTAGCGTCAGAGAGAGCGCCACGCGTAATATCAGTCGCTTGTTTCTCATCGTCCTGATCTCCTTTTTCCCGGTACGGGGCGCTGCCCCGGCCTCGCTGTTGAGGGCTGCGAGGCCAGCCCACATAGTTATATTAGCAGCAAGCCGTTTCATGGAGCGTGGCACAGAGCGTGTCAAACAGCGTGTCAAATACTGGAAGGAGGGATTGCGAAAGGGGGACAAGTGGAGGCTGGTAGGCCAACGACACTCCACAGAGAGACTATCAAATTCGGCCCTTCGGGAAATAGTGGAGGAATCCCTGCTCGAAGGGGACAACAGTCCCCGTATTTGGGCGGTTTGAGCAGTGATACGCTACATCTGGGGGTAGCGGATTGTCATCAAGCGCATCGAAAGCCGCGCCGCATAGCCAGCCCCAGGGTCAGCAATACCGCCCCAATGAGCAGTACTCCCGCACCCCCCCACCCCGCGGGGCTGCCGGCAGGCGGAAGAACTGGCTCCGGCGTGACCGGGTGCACATCGAACTCGACGATGAGGTAGGGCCTCGTGTCGTGGTCGTCTGCGGCGAGCCAACGCGCCACCAGCAGATCGCCCGTCGTCTCCGGGTCGGCGTCGGGGTCGGGCGCGGGGGCCAGGGCCAGCCCATGGTTGTGTATCTCCCTCGCCTGCCAGGCCCGCATCAGCGCAGTGACATCCCAGACGAGCCAGGTTCCCGCCCCTTGCCGAAGCGATACAACCGGCGCGGTGGACGGCAGTGAGGTAGGGGTGGGCGACGGTGAGGCAGGAGACGTGGGTGTCGGGCCAGGCGTGGAGGTGGGCGGGCGTGGTGTGGGCGTGGAGGTGGGGCCGGGCGTGGG
>CAYLPU010000017.1:28624-63424 GCA_964385635.1 uncultured Anaerolineales bacterium | reverse complement strand
CTACTACGGCTGCCATACCTAGTCTACCACACTTCTCGAATAGTACTCCAAAAGGCGACACCTTTTAGCTTAACACAGGGGTATGATTGGGATGGGGCGTCGTTGCCGCACATTGGCGTGATATGCGCAATACTGCGTTCATTTAGGAGTTAGCCTGCCGCGCCGCAAACTATCCGCATATCAATTGACAAGAAACATCTCGCTGATATCTGCGCATAAAATTACTTGGAGAAAGCTGAAATGCGCCTGGTCGAGTTTCGACGCTTCTTGGATGATGATAACGCTTGACGGGCCAGATTCGAGTTAGAACGAGGGCGCGTTCTCAAGTTTATGGTACAATTGGAGTGCCGTTTCGGGGACAATGCTGGGTGGGTCCCCGTAGTACGCTACGACACGGCACACGGTTTTGCGCACTGCGACAAACTACACCCTTATGAAACAGCGACGAAAATCGAAATGGCAACTCGCGATTACAACGAGGCTTTGACGACCGCGATGAGTGACTTGGTGAACAATTGGCACACCTATCGAAGGAGATATGTGCGATGGCTCAAGCAAAGGTAAATGCACCATCTGATGTTGTGGAACGGAATCTCTGGTTAACTGGGGAGATAATGCGCTATTTACTAAACAATCCACAGATATTCAATTCCCTGCCAGACAATTTTGAATTGGTGGTTCTGCCAGACGATGATCCAGACATACGTTTGTACAACTTGGATTTACTAGACAGGTATGGCAGCGAGGGCAAGCCCATCGTCTTTGCGCGTATTCAATCCAAACCAACACATATATCAGACTCTATCGGTCTAAGCCTGTTTGTGCCCATACAACTTGTGGAACGGGTCAGCACGGCAGTAACGTAAACGAGTTGACACGGCGGTATTGCAAAGTGGATCGGAGGAAACGCCCTTTGGCGGAACAGAGGAGAAAAGTTGGCGGGGATAGAGAAGGATGAGTGGATAAGGTTCGCAGTTAATTTAAAGAACCTCGTACGACTGTAGGAAATCGGGCTTGCCGCGAAAAGATAGCACACGTCCTATCCCTGCTGCGTGACGTGCTCGAAGATGATGTGCTGCCCACCGATGACTAGGCGGGAGTCGCCACCGGTGTGAGGGGGAATGGTTAACCTGCGGCGGGCGGTTGCGCGATGGCGGTGGAGAGGCATAATTGGGGTTGTGCGCGCGACTGTGACGGGTGAACGAGAACATCCAACGGCGCCTTTACCCACCGGTCGTGTACGAGTAACAGTTGTGCTATTGCCAGCAACACAATCCAAAGCGCCATTCCTCGTCAAACTGGAAGCGATCCACCAGGCTCTATGCGCCAGTGGCTATCGCCCTCGCACCGAGGCCCAGATTGACGCGGAAATCCAGGCCGAACGTGAGAGTTGGGGGGCATAGTGATGCGTCCTATCCCTGATGCGCGGCGTGCTCAAAGATGGCGTGTCTGACGATTAGGTGGGAGTCGCCGCCGGTGTGACGGGAATGTTTGGCCTGCGGCGGGCGGTTGTGCGATGGCAGTTGCGGGGTATGATTGGGATGGGGCGTTGTTTTTGATGAGCTTATGGGTGGGCAAACGTTCATTTAATCAGTAGTTAGCCGCACGGACGGGAAAATCTCTCAATAGGCACAGTTATGCCAACCATTCAAATCGTCAGCAAAGATCTCTATACAACTTTCAGCCTCTTCAACGGTAATGCGTATCCCACATCTGTTAGAGGTGAAGTGAATACTTCAGCGAATCAGGCTGCTATGTTTCGCTACCAGGTTAGGAGCATAGGTGAAGTCATATCTAGAGATAGAAAGCTATTCTTCAATCAGCTCTTGGAAGAGAGAAGTGCTTTAATGCAAGCAACAAGGACACAAATCGAAGCCCCCTGGATAGCTTGCTACGAGGGGGTGGGCTATTTGTCATCTTTGAATGGAACCTTCTATGCCCTGAAATCTTTCCTTGACGCCTTTGCGCAATTGATGACCAAACTCATCGTGCCATCGCAGAAGATGACTTTCAAGCGGGCCAAAGTAGCGGGAGAGAAACTATCCGGTGGAACATTCATCAAATGGCTAAATCATAGTGCTCCAAAGAGATTCTCCAACGCTGGAGCATTGGCCAAGGTAGTTGTGACGAACAGCAAAGAATGGATAACAGAGGCTGTGTTGCGTTATAGAGATCGGTTGACACATGATGGCAAGATAGAAGGTCTGGTTCCTATGCATGTTCTTCTTGAGGATTTTGTCAAGGATTTTGCAGACACTCATATTCAGAACCCAACTATGCCAGATGGAGTAGGGGTTGATGTATACTGCGTAGGTATGCTACGCAAGTTGGAAGATTTCGTTTATGAAACAGTGCAGCTTCTGCCGAATATCGATCAAGACCTGATAAGTCGTGGCGCTTTCTCAAGAACTTGATCCTTGCCTGGTAGATAAACGTGCGCCTAACCAGCGGTTCTGCGATCCGTTCACTCGAAACCGCACACCGCGACTATGTCGCCTGACGTGCAGGGGATGGGTGGGTAAGGTTCGCAGTTAATTTGAAGAATCTCGTACAACTGTAGGAAGTCGGGCTTGCCGCGAAAAGATAGCACACATCCTATTCCCTGCTGCACGAGGTGCTCGAAGAGTACAAGCCCGACGATGACTAGGTGGGAGTCGCCGCCGATATGGGGGAATGGTTGGCCTGCGGCGGGCGGTTGCGCGGTGGCGACGGAGGGATATAATTGGGGTGGGCAAACGTCCATCTATTCAGTAGTTAGCCGCCCTCTCACCAGCGTTCAGCATCACGACAAAAGGAAAGTCACAACATGGCCCGACGAAAATCAACCAAAACCAAACGCCCGATTGAATCCTACCAACACACCGGCAAAGAGCGGGTCAACAACCCGCCCGTCGGCCTGGTGACGCCCGACCCCGACCCCGACGCTGGGCCGCGCACCTACACCTACGACCCCCACCTCGACCCGCAACTGCAATGGGCGGGCAAGGCCGAGCACACTTCCTTTGAGGTTCCCACCGTCTCCCTCCACATCCACGAGCGCATAGACCCGCGCACCATCATCGAGGCGGTGCGCAAACAGGACGGCCCGCATGGTGATGAACAGCCTGCTGGAAAAAGAGGGGCTGGCCGGGCAGGTGCAGATGATCTATATTGATCCGCCCTACCGGCGCATCGCCGTCAAGATCGTGGACGACCGGGGCATCGAGAGTTTGAAAGTGGTGGAGGTGGAATGATGATTGACGAGCAAAAACTACAACAAGCCGTGCAGCGGATTGTCGCCGTGGCGCAGCCGATCCGGGTGATCCTGTTCGGCTCTTGCGGGCGCGGCGACGCCGGCCAAGATTCTGACCTGGACCTCATGGTGATCGAACGGCGAGTGGATAACCGGGGCGAGGAGATGATCCGCCTGCGCAAGGCGGTGGGCAGCATCGGTGTCGGCGTGGATGTGCTGGTGTATTCGGAGACGGAATACGAACGGCGCAGCCAGGTGCCGGGGACCGTGCTCTATTGGGCGCGAAAAGAAGGGAGGCCGTTATATGAAGCCACACATTGAAGAGGCGTGGCGCGCGCTGCGTCTGGCCGATCGCGATATCAAAGTGTTCGATATCCTGGTGGAGGAGCCGGAGGCGCATCTCTCTATTGTGCTGTTTCACGCTCAGCAAGCGGTGGAGAAATCGCTCAAAGCGGTCCTGTTCTCGCGCCAGATCGAGTTCAGGCGCACCCACGATCTGACCGAGTTAGCGCAATTGCTGCGTCAGGAGGGGGTCGAGACGCCGGTCGCGGATGATTTACTCGAACGAATGAATCCGTTTGCCGTCACCTTCCGCTATGATGACATGGACATCGAGCTGATGACACGCGAAGACGCGATAGGGCCGGTGGTGAAAGTTCGGAAATGGGCGGAGGCCCAGGTGAGCACAGTGACGCAAAGCGAGCAAGGAAATGACCCAGGCAACGATTGACCGGCTGATCATCAACTCGCCCTACACAGAACCCTCCCGCCATTGGCGCTACGAGCGCGAGACGCGCACTTTTTCGCTGGCCGAGGGCCGCCGCCCGGCGGGTTACGTGGTCGCCTCGGAGAGTTCCAGGGCCTTTGACGATCCGGGTATCTTTGTCGAGATCCCGCTGGTCAACCAGATCCGCCCGCGCGTCGAGGGCCTGGCGCGCGGCGGGCTATCCCGGCGTGAGCAGCATCACCAGGCGGCTGTTGGGGCACTGGACAGACCCGGAGGAATACGAGGCGCGGCGCTTCTTTTTCTGCCAATTGGAGGCGATAGAGACGCTGATCTGGCTGACCGAAGCGCCCGCCGCCGGGCGCGTGGGCATCAGTATCCCCTCCGACGGCGGAGAGTTCCTGCGCCGCTGCTGCAAGATGGCCACCTGTTCTACCAAGACGAGTTGCGTCGCCGCCTGATCATCACGCTCAATATGACCAGGGTGGTGCAGCACTTGTGGGAGGCCCTGCGTTTTGAGAACACCGAGCGGCTGGAACCGGTCTTTGACCGCGACCACCCGATCCGCGCCACCGGCGATATGAGCACCTGGTACACCGGCAAGCCGTGCGAGCGCACGGCTAAAGTCGCACGTCAACTTTTGCGTCTACGACAGCGCCTGGGAGGCATCCGATGCGTATGTGCTGGACAACCATCCGGGGGTCACGGCGTGGGTCAAGAACGACCACCTGGGTTTTGAAGTGCTGTACATCTATCGCGGCGTGGTGCGCAAATACCGCCCGGATTTCCTGATCCGCCTGAACACTGAGGAGATGCTGATTCTGGAGACCAAGGGGCAGGACACCGGGCAAGAGCGCGTCAAGCGGCGGTTTCTGGACGAATGGGTGAACGCCGTCAACGCCCACGGCGGATTTGGCCGCTGGCGGTGGGCTGTCGTGCAGCAGCCGGGGGAGATCAAGGATGTTTTGGCGCGGTGTGCAGCGTCCGTGTGAGGGTGGAGAAGAGTGGCTAAGGTAATTACCGAGACTAAAGATGAACTGCGCCCAGAGTATGACTTGAGCACATTGCTCGATGGTGGGGTACGCGGCAAATATGCAGCGCAATACCAGGAGGGGACAAACCTGGTGTTATTAGCCCCCGATGTGGCGGCTGCCTTTTCCAGTGCGGAAGCAGTCAATGAGGCCTTACGGTTAGTGCTGCGTATCGCACGCATACCTACCACTACGGGATAGCATCAGTTTGTGCTTCAACGGTGATTTCGCCACTGCGTTTTTGCCTGCGTAAAAATGCGGCTAACAAGGGCATCCACCAGATGCCGCTGGCGCGGCGCGGGTGATGCGCGAGCCGTCGGCCCGACTATAAAGAGGCCCGCGTGCGCGCCGAGTTCCCTGCCACGAGTACTCGCAGTGGATTGATCTCTTCCTGGAGAGCCTGGGTTGGGACGTGCGCAACGTGCAAGGGTGCGGCGAGCACGACAAGGATGTGATTCATCTTGTTTGCCTGAATCGCGCATTCGTATTATCATAGCGCAGTATCGTTGACGTTGAAGGAAAAGAGACTTTACACTTTTCGCATTCGTAGATATGACAGGCACAGGCAGAGAAAGTTAAAGAGAGGGAATAATAATGGTAGTTACTTCTGGAGTTGCTGTAAGCCGGCGTGCTGGTTGACGATGTTCCTGGAGAGCAAGTAATATGACAACCTTACGTGATCTTTCTCTCATTCTCCTCGCCGTTGAAGCGCTTGCCCTGGCCCTGGCGCTTCTGGTGCTACTGGGTGGGGCGGTTTACGGCCTGTGGTATCTCCAACGGCACGAAAACCTGCCCAGTTGGCTCAAGGTGGCTCAGGCGTACCTGGCCCTGGGCCGTGCCTACGTCGAACTGGCGATGCGGGCCATCATCAGGCCGATTCTGCTGGTCCATTCCCTCCTGGCGACAGTCCAGGGTTGGCTTGGTGCAATCGTGAAGTTTGCAAAAGGGAGGCAATAGATGAACTTGCGAACGCGAGTCATGATCATCGGTGGCGTTGTGGGGGCACTGCTGGGCGTGAGCGCTGCTCACCTGTACCTGCGCTCGGTCTCTATCGAGGTGGACGGAGAGGGCCAGGAGCGGCTGCCCTCCATCCAGCCGGGCAAGGCCCTTACGGTTGGCCTGGGTTTGCTGACTGTGCTTAAACATATCACCGGCCTGGGGCAGTCTCCGGAGAAGGGGCAGGGCCGCGGGCGGAAGAGATGAGGCAGGCGTCTATACAAGTCTTCTTGTCACGGTTCTGAACGTAGTTGGCCTCGTGCTCTACTTGTCTTCTACGAACAGTGCTGTGCTTCAAGTGACGAATGGCTGATGACCGGCGTCTTGTGGTCTCGTCTCCTCAGGCCCAGGATGGAGGCGTTCTCTTGCCCTGACCGTGCCTTCGACGGCATGGTCGCTTTTAATGTGATCCACCGCAATGGCGCAAAACTCACTCTGTCACCCTGAGCGAAGCGAAGGGTCTCGACCAAGGTAGTAGGGAGATTCTTCGCTACGCTCAGAATGACGGTCAACTATCAGGGTGACTTTTGCGGTACTCGGATCCACCACACCACAGCGTCTGGGATGTGGCGGGTACTGGCCGAAATGCGCCGCGTTTTGAATCCTGGTGGCTGGTTCTACGCCACCGTCGTCGCCCGTGAGGAGAGCAACATCGTACGCTACTGGATTGGGTGTATCATACGTGTAACAGGCTTGAAGCCAAACATATACTGAGGAGGAAAGAGCAATGGCATTCAAATTCCCGTCCGATGAATGGATCAAAGAACTGAGCCGTCAACTCAACGACAGCGAGTCCTACGAGCGGTCGGCCAAAGACTGGGAGGGAAACTTTGTCTTCATCGTCGAGCCGGACGAGACCTACGACGACACCGCTTACCTGTTTCTTGGCCTCTACCACGGCAAGAGCACCGACGCGGCGATGGTCGCCAGCAAGGACGAGCGGGAGGTGGAGTTCGTCCTCCGCGCTCCTTTCAGCAGTTGGCGCAAGGTCATTGAAGGCAAACTGGACCCCATTCAGGGCATGATGACGAAAAAACTGAGGCTGGCGGGCAACATGATGAAGATCATGCGCTACCCGAAGGCGGCCAAAGAGATCGTCTCTTGCTGCGCTCTCGTGCCCACCGAGTGGAGTTAGCGCGGATGTGGTACTTCGTATCTCCAGAGATCGTCTTCGGTGAGGGGGCGCTGGACGCTCTCGACGAGTTAGAGGGTCAACGTGCCCTCGTCGTCACCGACGGTACGCTGGTCGAACTGGGCCTGGTGGACAAAGTTAAGGCTCATCTCGACAAGGCTGGCATTGATGTGCACGTCTTCGACGCGGTTGAATCCGACCCCAGCGTGCAGACGGTGCGCCGGGGGGTAGAGGTGGCGCAGGAGGTTAGACCCGACTGGATCGTTGGCCTGGGCGGCGGTTCGCCGATGGATGCGGCCAAGGCAATCTGGGTGCTCTACGAGCGGCCTGATCTTCACCCGGCTGAGATCAATCCTTTCATTCGTTTGGGCCTGCGCCAGAAAGCCCGCCTGCTCACCATCCCCACCACCAGCGGCACTGGGGCCGAGGTCACGTGGGGCATCGTGCTGACCGACACGGAGGAGCAGCGCAAGATGGGATTGGGCAACCGCGAGAACGTCGCTGACATCGCCATCGTGGATCCAGAGATGGCGGCGGGGATGCCGCCCCAACTGACCGCCGACACGGGCCTGGATGCGCTGACCCACGCCGTCGAAGGCTACACCTGCACCTGGCACACGGATATGACCGACGGCCTGTGCCTCAGCGCCGTCCGCCTCATCTTTGAGTATTTGCCCCGCGCCGTGGCCGGCGGCTCCAACATGGAGGCTCGCGAGCGGATGCACAACGCTGCCACCTGCGCCGGCCTGGGCTTCGGCAACGCCATGGCCTCCATTTCCCATGCGATGGGGCACACGCTAGGGGCGGTGTTCCACGTGCCCCACGGCCGCGCCGTGGCTATTTTCCTGCCCTACACCATCGAGTTCGCCGCCCGTGAAGCGCCGGAGCGGTTCGCGGGACTGGCCGCTCTCGTCGGGCAACCACGAGGGTTGCCCCTACATCGGGACAAGGAGAGGGCGCGGGCGCTGGCTGAGCGCATCCGCGACCTCTGCCGCGAGGTCGGCAACCCCACCAGTGTCGCCGGGGCCGGCGTCGAGCGCGTGGTCTACGAGGCGCAGTTGGACAAGTTGATAGACGATGCCTTCAACGACACACAGATGATCACCGCAGCCCGTGCTCCCTCCTACGATGAACTGCGCCGACTTTTCCTGTACGCCTACGATGGTCGGCCGGTGGACTTTTAGGTAGGAACAAGTTGGCAACTTGTCCTACATGCTGAGGAGCGAACAATGAACGGCTACATGGGCAAAATTCTGCGCGTTAATCTCAGCACGGGGGAACTGCGCGACGAACCGCTCGACGAGGAGTACGCCCGCGCTTTCGTCGGGGGCAGCGGGTTGGCCGCGCGCTACGTCTACGATATGGTGGATGGCGATACGGATCCGCTGGGGCCCGATAACCCCTTGATCTTTATGACCGGCCCGCTGGTCGGCACGGCCATGCCCTCGGCCGGCCGCTGCAGCGTGTGTGCCCTCTCGCCGCTCACTGGCATCTGGGGCGAGTCGAACACAGGCGGTTTCTTAGGCCCTGAACTGCGTTTCGCCGGCTACGATGGCATCATCATCACCAGCCGGGCCGAAAGGCCGGTGTGGCTTTCCATCATTGAGGGCCGGGCAGAACTGCACGACGGGACCGATCTGTGGGGCAGCGACTCGTACGAGGCGCAGGAACGGGTGCGCGAGTCGCTGGACGAGCCGAAGGCCCGTGTAGCCTGCATCGGTTTGGGGGGCGAGAACCTGGTCAAGATGGCTGCTGTTATGAACGACCATGGGCGCGCAGCCGGTCGGACCGGCATGGGCGCTGTGATGGGTTCCAAGAACCTCAAGGCCATCGGCCTGCGCGGCAAGGCCAGGGTGCCTCTGGCTGACCCAGACGGGTTCAAGAGTGTGGTCCGGGAGATCATCGCCAATCTGGACGAGGACATGGCGGCCCTGTCGCTGAAACTGGCCGGCACCGCCTGCTACGTGGACATGGCGCTGATGTACGGTGACATGCCCACTCGCTACTATCAGCAGGGGGAGTGGGAAGGGGCGGGCAATCTCTCCGGCGTGCTGATGGTGGATCGGTATCAGAACAGGAACACTGCTTGCTACCGCTGCCCTATCGCGTGTGGCCGCGAGACCCGCGCACCCAACTACGGCCTGGACAAGGTGGATGGTCCTGAGTACGAGACACTGGGCGCGTTTGGCTCGCTGGCGATGGTGGATGATCTGGAGGCAGTCATCTACGCTGGTCATCTGTGCAACGTCTATGGCGTGGACACCATCAGCACCGGCTGCACCATCGCGTTGGCCTGCGAGATGTTCGAGCGCGGCATTCTCACCACGGCCGACACGGATGGCCTGGAGATCCGCTATGGCGATATCCAGACAACTCACCGGTTGATCGAGATGATTGCCCGCCGTGAGGGTTTCGGCGACGCGCTGGCCGAGGGGAGCGCGGCCTTGGCCGAGCGATTCGGTGTGCCGGAACTGGCGGCGACCGTCAACCGGCTAGAGATACCAATGCACGATCCGCGTGCATTCGTTGGTCTGGCTGTGACCTATGCTCTCTCGCCGCGCGGCGCCTGCCACATGGAAGGCGATATGTACGGCGTGGACACTGGTCAAGGCCCGGCCGTCGAACTGGGCATCCTGCCCGGCGACCGTTTTGATATGACGGAAGAGAGGGGCCGTATCGCGGCGCGGCATCAGGCATGGCGCAGTCTGTACAACGCGCTCACTCTGTGTCAATTCCAGAATCCCGGCGTCGAGTGGCTGCTGGCGGCGCTGAACGGTGCGACAGGCTGGGACCTGGAAGCCGAGGACCTGATGACGCTGGGCAAGCGCATCGTCACCTTCAAGCGGCTGCTTAACCTGCGCCGAGGCCTCACCCGCGCCGACGATCGGTTGCCCGACTTGCTACTGGAGCCACTGGACGACGGCGGGACCGAGGGAACAGTCCCTGATGTGGACACGCTCCTGGCCGGTGCCTACGCCGAGTACGGCTGGGACCTGGCGACAGGCCAGCCCGCGCGGGAGACGCTGGAGGAACTGGGTTTGGGCTTCACCGCCGATGTTTAGAACCCCGTCCAGTCGAGAACCAGACGGTTGCTCTATGCCGGCCAGTAACCGACGTGGACTGCATAAGAACTCCCCCGAAGAAACCTTAAAATTTTCTCCAGGTACTAGACAAAAAGAGAAAGTAGTGTATAATAAGGGGTATCTGTGGGGCGAAGTGGGGCGAAGTGGGGATTGCTCCGCTAGATGTCACCTTGTTGCTTTTGTCGTGGGGAATGTAACGGTATGTTTCTGGGGGAGTTCGTATACACCATTGACGAGAAAGGGCGGTTGGCTGTCCCCGCCAAGTTTCGGGCCGACCTGACCGATGGTCTCGTCGTCACCCGTGGGATTGATCGCTGCCTGGCGATCTACCCCATGAAACAATGGCGGCGGTTGGCGAAGCAGGTGAGTGATTTGCCGATGACCGATCGGCGTGCTCGTGCCTTCAGCCGCCTGGTCTTCGCCAACGCCTCCGATGCTACCCCCGACAAGCAAGGTCGCGTGCTTATTCCTCCACGCTTGCGTGAATATGCCGGCCTCGATGGCGAGGTCGTCGTCACCGGGCTCAACACCTACATTGAGGTGTGGAACCCGGATTCCTGGGGCGAGGAGCGCGAGCGTGTTGAGGGGGACGACGCAAATGTTGAGAAATGGGCGATCCTGGGTATCTAGCCAGTGCGGAGTCCCAGGCCGGCCATTGTGCTGGTGAACTCGGTACGCAGCGAAAGGAGGGGGTGAGGGAGGGTACCCACATCCCTGTTCTTTTCCAAGCGGTGCTTGATGGTCTGCAGGTCAGGCCAGGAGGCCGATACATAGATGCGACGGTGGGAGGCGGTGGACACGCGGGCGGGATACTGGCGGCCTCGTCCCCAGATGGGCATCTCCTGGGACTGGACCGTGATCCAGCAGCAGTGGAAGCGGCTCGCGACCGGCTGGACTTCTGCGTTGGGCAGGTCGTGCTTGTGCACAGTTCCTTCACCCACCTGGCAGAGATCGCGCGCTCCTGCTATTTCGTTCCTGCAGACGGCGTCCTGTTCGATTTAGGACTCTCCTCACTCCAACTGGCTGACTCCACCCGTGGCTTCGCTTTTATGGCAGACGGGCCGCTCGATATGCGCTTCGATCCCACGATGGACGGCCCTACTGCGGCCGCGCTTGTTAACCATCTCACGCTCGAAGAGCTGACGGCGCTATTGTATCGGTATGGTGAGGAGAGGCAGGCAGGCCGCATCGCGGAGGCGATCGTTGCTGCCCGGCCGCTTCACACGACGAGGGAACTGGCCGCCGTCGTCGAAAGAGTGGTGGGGAGGTTTCGTCGTGGGCGCTCAGCCAAACGGCGCAGACGCATCCATCCTGCGACGCGCACGTTCCAGGCGCTACGTATCGCCGTCAACGATGAATTGGCCGCGCTGGAGGCGGCGCTACCCGAGGCTGTGGAAGTCCTTGCGCCCGGCGGGCGGCTGGTGGTGATCGGTTTTCACTCGCTGGAGGACCGGCTGGTGAAGCGTTTTATGCGCCGGGAGAGCCGTGATTGTATCTGTCCGCCAGAAGTGCCGGTTTGCATCTGCGGTCATCGAGCCACGTTGCGCCTGGTCACACGCAAGCCTGTTCGTCCAGCGGCGGACGAGATCACTGCCAATCCGCGAGCGCGCTCGGCGAGGCTGCGAGTTGCGGAGCGGAGAGGATAGGAGGCGGAAGCAGGAGGCAAAGGGGTATGTCCGATTTCATGCAGTGGGCGACACATGGTGTCAAGCGCGGTCGGTTTGAGATGGGCCCGCGCATGGCTCTTTATTTGTTCGTGCTTGCCGTGTCACTGACGCTGGTAGCGGCTCTCTATCTGACGTTGGTCAGCCGGACGGCGGCCCAAGGTCGCCACATCCAGCAGTTGCAGGTGGAGTTGTCCCGGCTCCAGAGGGGAAACGAGCAATTGGAGGTGGATGTTGCCAGGGAGGGGTCTATTTCCCGCCTGAGGGAGCGGGTGGTTGAGTTGGGTCTTGCACCGGCTGAACGGGTGGAGTTTCTCCCGTTAGCCGACACTCGTTAGCCTACAATTCTTCGTTGCGGTGTTCATTGATGGGAGGAATTTCTGATGGCAGAAGGGCCACGGCGTCGCTTGCGGTTATTGTCCACGCTGATGATCGGTCTTGTGCTTGTGATTGTGGCTCAGTTGGTGCGGGTACAGATCGTGGATCACCGCTCATACGAGGGGCAGGTTGAGGAGCGGATCAAGCGGCACATCGTGATGGCCGATTCTCCACGTGGCGTGATCCGCGACCGAAACGGTCACTTGATGGCAGGTAACGCGGTGATGTATTCTATCGAGGCGGCTCCGGTCTACGTGGTGGATGCGCAGGCGGTGGCAGTTGCTCTGGAATCGCTGTTGCCGGTGCCAGCCGCTCACATTGAGCAGTTGCTAGAAGGCGAGGACGCATGGGTTCAGATCGTCTCTTCGGTGTCGAAAGACGTGGGGGAGCAGGTGATAGACATGAGGATTCCGGGTATCACCGTCTGCCCGCTGTGGGTGCGAGAGTATCCTGAGGGCTCGCTGGCGTCACACGTGATCGGTTTTTGCAACGCCGAAGGGGCGTGTTTCTACGGCGTTGAGGGCTTCCACGATGTACGACTGCAGCCAGAACAGGTGGAGTGGGAGGGGCCGGTAGACCCAGCTAGCGATCCGCTTCCCTGGATTGTGGCTCCTGTCGTGTTGCCTCAACCGGGGACTGGCTTGGTGCTGACGCTCGACCGCACTGTGCAGGCGCTGGCCGAGGAGGAACTGGCGCGCTCGGTGCAGGAGTACCAGGCCGAGAGGGGTACGATCATCGTAATGGACCCTCGCACCTTCGAGATTCTGGCGCTGGCCAGCCTGCCCAATTACGATCCAGGGCGGTACGGCGATTTCTATGGTCTTGGTCCACTCCCTTTTGAGGATCCGGCTGTGAGTCAGCAGTATGAACCTGGCTCTGTGTTCAAGGTCCTGACGGTTGCCGCTGCACTTGATGCGGGGTTGGTGACGCCAGAAACGACCTACTATGATCCGGGCTGGATTGAGGTGGGGGGGCAGGTGATTCAGAATGCCTCGCGCCAGGCGTATGGTGAGCGGACGGTGGCCGACATCCTGATCAAATCACTCAATGTGGGCTCGGCGTGGTTGAGCACGCGGATGGGGCCTGACCTATTCTACCGTTACGTGCAGGCGTTCGGCATCGGGCGACCGACGGGGATTGAGCTGGCAGGCGAGGTATCCGGTCAGTTGTGGCTCCCGGACGACTACGAGCACTGGCACGACTCTAATCTGGGGACGAACGCTTTCGGACAGGGGTTGGCGGTGACCCCGCTCCAGATGATCGTCGCGGTGGCGACGGTGGCCAACGACGGTACCCGGCTGCGCCCCCGCATCGTGGCCCAGCGCATCGCCCTCGATGGCACTGTCTCCACTTTCCGGCCAGTGGTCGAAGCGCAGGCGATTGCTCCGCAGACAGCGCGCACGCTGACAGAGATGATGGTGCGAGTGGTAGAGGAAGGAGTGCCCCAGGCCAGGGTGGAGGGCTACTCCGTCGCGGGCAAGACGGGTACGGCGCAGATTCCCATTCCCGGAGGATACGACAAAGAGGGGACGATCACCTCCTTTGTTGGATTTGGGCCAGTGCCTGACCCCCAACTCGTTATTCTGGTCAAATTGGATCGGCCCAAGACCTCGCCCTGGGCTTTCGAGACGGCAGCGCCAGCGTTCCAGAGGCTGGCAGCCCGACTGTTCGTTGTCTTGGGCTGTCCACCCTCTTCTCCCCTTCATTGGGGGGATGAAGGGGGGGAGGGTATGGTGGTGGCGGAGGCGGTAAGATGAGCGTGGGGATGTTGATGCTGGCGGATGTGATTGAGGGATTGACAGGAAACCGGCCGGAGAGGCTGGATCAACCGGTTTCGAGGACGGTGATCGACTCGCGGCGGGTCGAGCCTGGGGCGCTGTTCGTTGCACTCAAAGGCGAGCACGCGGATGGCCACGACTACGTCGTCGATGCCTTTTCACGGGGTGCAGTGGCGGCGATTGTCGAGCGGGATGTGATACCCTCCGGGCTGACGTTGGACTTGACTGACCCGGCCTGGGTGCTGCCCAGTGCTTGGTCGCTGCCGCTGGTGCTAAAGACGGCCGGCAGCCTCCAGGCGCTCCAGCAGGTGGCAGCCTTCTGGCGACAGCGACATAATGAACTGCGCGTCGTCGGCATCACAGGGAGTGTGGGGAAATCTACGACGAAGGAACTGGCGGCGGCTGTGCTGGCGCGTCGCTACGTCACGCTCAAGAGTGAGGCCAGTTACAACAACGAGATCGGGTTGCCGCTGACGCTGATGCACTTGACGAGCGAGCACGAGTGCGCCGTGTTGGAGATGGGGATGTACGATGTAGGTGAGATCGCTGACCTGGCCCATATCGCGCAGCCGCATGTCGGCGTCGTGACCATCATCGGGCTGGTGCACCTGGAGCGCGCCAAATCGCTTGAGCGCATTGTTGAGGCCAAGACGGAACTGGTCAAGTCGTTGCCGCCGGCCCCCGAAGGCGTGGCGATCCTCAACTATGACGATGAGCGCGTGCGGGGGATGGCGCAGGCTACGAGAGCCCGCGTGTTCTACTACGGCCTCTCGCCCGAAGCGGACCTGTGGGCTGATCACATCGAAGGGTTGGGGCTGGGGGGAATTCGCTTCCAACTCCACCACGGCGACGAGACGCTGCACGTGAAGATCCCGCTACTGGGGCGACATTCCGTCCACACCGCGCTGCGGGCGGCAGCGGTGGGGCTGAGCGAGGGGCTGAATTGGCAGGAGGTCATCGAGGGTTTGCGGGAGCCGTCGGCACAATTGCGACTGGTGGCGGTGCCTGGGCCGGAGGGATCCATTATCCTGGATGACACCTACAACGCCAGCCCGGCCTCGACCCTCGCTGCGCTCAATCTGCTGGATGAACTGGATGGGCGTAAGATCGCTGTCCTGGGCGACATGCTGGAACTGGGCGGCTACGAGCGGGAGGGACACGAGAAGGTGGGGATGCGGGTGTTGGAGGTGGCCGATGTGCTCATCACGGTTGGGACGCGGGGGCGGATCATCGGTGAGACGGCGCTGCGCTGGGGGATGCCCGCCGACAGGGTGCGCATTGTCGAGGAGAATGCGCAGGCGATTGCTCTGCTGGAGCAGATGGTGACGGGCAACGACGTGATTCTGGTCAAGGGCTCGCGGGCGGTGCAGATGGAAGAGATCGTCAATGCGCTGGGGATGGCATGATGGATTTCGCGCTCATCCTGGCGAGCATCTCGTTCATTCTGGCGGTGGTGTGGGGCCCGCTTCTCATTCGCATCCTGCGCCATTACCACATTGGCAAGCGCATCCGCATTGATGGCCCTAGTGGTCACCGGATGAAACTGGGGACGCCGACGATGGGCGGGCTGATGATCGTCGTGCCAGTGCTGCTCATCACGGTGGCGCTCAACATTTACAACCTGCTGGGGCGGACGGTGATCGGGCGCTCAATCCTGGTGCCGCTAGGGGTGATGTTGGCTTACGCGCTCATCGGCGCGCTGGATGACATCGCCGGGGTGCGCGGGGTGCGGCGCGGTGAGGGGTATTCGGCGCGACGGAAGATTGTGTGGGAGGTGCTGCTGACGTTGGGAGTCGCGGTGACCATGCAGGTGATGCGCGTACAGTTTGCGGGACAGGTGGGTGTGCCGGGAGTGCGGCGGGCGGTTGACCTGGGCTGGGCGTGGGTGCCTATCGCGGCGTTCGTGGTTATGGGCTCGGCCAACGCGGTCAATCTGACCGATGGGCTGGACGGGCTGGCGGGGATCATTGTCGCCAGCGCCTTTGCCGCCTACGGCATAATCGCGCTGCTGCAGGGGCAGTACCACCTGGTGCGTTTCTGTTTCACCGTGGTGGGGGCGTGTTTCGCCTTCCTGTGGTATAACGCCCACCCGGCGCAGATGTTCATGGGCGACACGGGTAGTCTGGCGTTGGGGGCGACGCTGGGGACGGTGGCGCTGATGACCGGGCAGTGGCTGCTATTGCCAGTGGTGGCGCTGGTCCCGGTGGCCGAAACAATTTCGGTGATTTTACAGGTGCTCTATTTCAAGTACACCAAGCGCAGGTTCGGCCAGGGGCGGCGGTTGTTTAAAATGAGCCCTTTGCATCATCACTTCGAGTTAAAAGGCTGGTCGGAGACGCAGGTGGTGCAGCGCTTCTGGCTGGTGGGGTTGCTGGCGGCGATGGCTGGCGTGGCATTGGCGCTGTGGTGAGGCGTGATGTGTAGTGCACAAAACGTGACTTTAGGGGGTGAACAATGAAGACAGGACTACTGTGGTTTGATGACGACCCGCGTAGGGAGTTGGAAGAAAAGGTGCTGCGGGCGGCGACGCACTACGAGCGCAAGTACGGGCGATTGCCCAATCTGTGCTTCGTTCATCCCAGCGTCTTCAACGGGAACGGGAGGAACTCGATTGAGAAGGCTGGTGGAGTGGAAATCCGCCCTGGCTGCTCTATCCTGCCGGATCATTTCTGGCTGGGGGTGGCTGAGGAACAAATGGCTCAATGAGCAACTGGCGGGGCGGTGTGGCTTTGTTGTCTAGAGCCATTGTGTCGTTGTGCATTGTCGAAGAAAGCGCAGGTAAAGGCGGGAGGAGAATCGCTTGAATCTCAGTGGAAGGAAGGTCGTGATCCTGGGTTTGGCGCGTCAAGGGACAGCGTTGGCGCGTTTCCTGGCGCAGGTTGGGGCCGAGGTGACGGTCTCTGACCGGCAGGGCGAGGCGGCGCTGGCCGACTATCTGACGGAGTTGGCGGACCTGCCTATCCGCTATGTGTTGGGAGAGCATCCACTCAGTTTACTGGACAAAGCTGACTTGCTGTGTCTCAGCGGAGGGGTGCCGGTGGACGTGCCCATCGTCGTGGAGGCGCAGCGGCGCGGTATCCCGCTGAGCAACGATGCACAACTCTTCCTGGAGCGCTGCCAGGCCCCGGTCATCGGCATCACCGGCTCGGCCGGCAAGACGACGACGACGGCACTGGTGGGGGAGATGTGCCGCGTGGCGGGTATGCGCACTTGGGTAGGGGGCAATATCGGCAACCCGCTCATCGCTGACCTGGACGAGATTGGGCCTGACGATTGGGTGGTAATGGAACTCTCCAGCTTTCAGTTGGAGGTCATGACGGTGAGCCCGCATGTCGCAGCGGTGCTCAATATCACGCCCAATCACCTGGACCGGCACAAGACGATGGATGCGTATGTTGCCGCCAAGCGGAACATCGTGGCTCATCAGAAGTCAGAGGACTTCGCACTCTTGGGCTACGACGATGCCGATACTCGGGCTATGGCACTGGAGACGGCGGCGCATCTGCTCTGGTTCAGCGGCGGGGCTGAGGTGGAAGATGGGGCATTCAAGACGAACGGGGAGTTGACGCTGCGGTTGGGTGGCCTGGATCGTGTGATCTGCCAGGCCTCGGAGGTGCGGTTGCGGGGTCGCCACAACTTGCTGAACGTGCTGGCGGCGTGTGCACTGGCCGGGGTGGCTGGCGTGCCGGTGGAGGCGATGCAGCGGGTCGTCACTACCTTCACTGGCGTCGAACATCGGCTGGAGTTGGTGAGGGAATTGAATGGGGTGCAGTGGTACGACGATTCTATCGCCACAGCGCCGGAACGGTCACTGGCGGCGTTGCGCTCGTTCGAGGAGCCTATCATGCTCCTTGCCGGTGGGTGCGATAAGAAGTTGCCATGGGATGAGTTTGCCGCAGAGACGGTGCGACGGGTGTACCATCTGGTGACATTTGGAGAAGCGGGACCGATGATCGCGCGAGTCGTGGAGGAGAGGCTGAGCGCCGCTCCCCCTCTTTCCATTCCATTGGGGGGGATGAAAGGAGGGAGGTTGGAGGGGGTCACGCAGGTAGAGACGCTGGAGGAGGCGGTGGAAGTAGCCGCGCGGCTCACCCGACCCGGCGAGGTGGTGCTGCTTTCGCCCGGAGCCACTAGCTTTGATGCGTTTCGCGATTTTGCCGAGCGGGGGGACAGGTTTAAGGAACTGGTGTGGGGTTTGTGAATTGCGGATTGTGAGGGGGTGGAGAGCAAGGGGGAAGGGAGTAGGAAGCAGAGAGGAAGGAGAAGAAGGGGATGGCGGCAGGAGCGAGAGCACGGCAGAGGACGCGACCGGTGGAGCGGTCCGGGCAGTGGCACGGTAGTCTTGATTACGTGCTGGTACTGGTGGTAGTCGGGTTGGTCATCATTGGACTGATGATGGTCTACAGCGCGACCTTCGACTGGTCGTACCAGGTGCACGGGAGCTCCTTTTACATCGCGTCACGACAGTTTCTCTGGGTTGGCCTGGGCCTGGTCGCACTGGTGGCGGTTGTCGCTATACCCTACGATTGGTGGCGGCAGATGGCGGTGCCGGTAATGGGTGGTGCGCTGGTATTGCTGGTCTTGGTTCTGTTTGTGGGAGACGAACGGTTCGGTGCGCGGAGGTCTTTCTTCGGTGGATCTGTTCAGCCTGGTGAGCTGGTCAAACTGGCGATGGTGATCTACGTAGCGGCCTGGCTGGCTTCCAAGGGCGAGCAGATCCGCGACGTGACTTATGGGTTGGTGCCGTTTGCTGTGCTGATTGGCGTGGTGGCTGGTCTGGTTGTAGTGCAGCCGGACGTGAGCACAGCGATGTTGGTTGTGCTGATCGCGTTGGCGGTGTTCTTTTTCGCCGGTGCCGACATCTTCCAGTTGGCCGTTAGTGGCACTGTCGGTGGCATCACATTTCTTGTGCTGGTCAATCAACTGCCCTATGCCAGACAGCGGATTGAGGAGTACCTGCTTGCCTGGCGCGACCCAACAAGCGTCAGCTATCACATTCAGCAGGTGCAGATTGCTTTGGGCAGCGGAGGGCTGTTCGGCGTAGGATTGGGGCAGGGGCGGCAGAAACTGGGTTACTTGCCAGCTCCACACACTGATAGTATTTTTGCTGTGCTGGGTGAGGAACTAGGCTTCGTGGGTTGTCTGGTGGTGATAGGTCTGTTTGTGCTCTTGGCCCATCGTGGCTTCAAAATCGCGCTGGAAGCCTCGGATGCCTTCGCTGCTCTCCTGGCGTGTGGCATCACCTGTTGGCTGGCTTTCCAGGCGCTGATCAACGTCGCGGTGATGACGGGGCTGATCCCCTTTACCGGGATGGCGCTGCCGTTCATCAGTTCCGGTGGCTCTGCAATGGTAGTTTCGCTGGCCGGGGTTGGGCTGTTGCTAAGTATTTCACGGGGCAAGCCGATTGGAAAGCGAGTTGAGAAGAAAAACCGCCGGCGTGCGGATATGGATCGCAGGTGGGGGAACCGGGGGACACGTCTATCCCGGTCTGGCCGTCGTACAGGCGCTGGCCGCTGAGGGTCCAGTAGAGATCCTCTACGTCGGCGGAGAGGGGGGCGTCGAGGAGCGATTGGTCACGCGAACCGGGTTGCGCTTCGTGGGAGTGCCAGCAGGTGGGGTGCACGGGTTGGTCCCCCAGCAGGCGGCACGGAACCTGGCCAAGTTGATGCAAGGGTGGAGAGCCGCATATCGGCTGGGCCGTCGGGAACGACCTACGGCACTGTTCGCGACTGGTGGGTACGCCAGCGTGCCAGTAGCGTTGGCAGCCTGGGCGTTGCGGGTGCCTATCCTGGTCTATCTGCCCGATGTGGAGCCGGGCCTGGCAGTGCGCTTCATCGCACGCTTGGCGGCGCGGACGGCGGTGACGGTGGAGGACTCGCGAGTCTATTTCCCGTCCCACAAGGCGGTGGTGACCGGCTATCCGGTGCGGGCCGAGTTCCACGGGCTTGACCGGGCAGGGGGGCGAGCCTCGTTGGGATTGGTGCCCGACGACCCGGTGCTGTTAGTTCTGGGGGGAAGCCGGGGAGCGCGTAGTATCAATCGGGCGTTGAGCGGGGTGCTGGAGCATGTATTGGAACTGGCGCAGGTGGTGCACGTGAGCGGGGAACTGGATTGGCCGTGGGTGGCAGAGCGATGCGAAGCACTGCCGGCGGTGCTGAAGCCGCGCTACCATGCCTTCTCTTATCTGCACGAAAAGATGGGGCCTGCGCTGGCGGCGGCGGATCTAGCGGTCTGCCGGGCAGGGGCTTCGACGCTGGGGGAGTTGCCCTTCTTTGGGTTGCCCGCGGTATTGGTGCCGTATCCGCACGCCTGGCGCTATCAGCGGGTTAATGCCGGATGGCTGGTCGGGCGGGGGGCGGCGGTGCATCTGGACGACGAGCGGCTGGCCGAGGAACTGTTACCCACGCTCCGCCGTCTGCTCAGCGACCACGCGGCACTCGTAGAGATGGCGGATCGGATGCGGGCGCTGGCTCGTCCTGATGCAGCGGTGCATCTGGCAAGCGAGTTGTTGACGTTGGCCCAGCACGGCCTTGAAGGGGGGCGGTAGATGATACCGGTACATACAATCTTTGGCGGTTTGCTCATTTTATTCGCCGTGATCGGTAGCCTGCGTGGTTGGGGGAAAGAGATCATCGTGGTCTCCAGCGTGCTTCTGGCGCTGTTCGTGGAGCACGTCCTGTTGACCCTTGTGCCGCCGATCAAGTCTCTGTTCGAGAACCTGAATGCGCCAAATCAGTTCTATACCCGTGCTGTGTTGTTTATCATCATCACTGTGTTCGGGTATGCCAGCCCGACTATCGCCACGAAACTGGGAGCCAAGATAGCCCGTGAGCAATTGCAGGATCTCCTGCTGGGGTTCTTCCTGGGCCTGATCAATGGCTTTCTCATTGTTGGCACGCTGCTTTCATTTCTCAACACGGCTTACTACGGCATTCCTCCAGAGATGCGGCCTGAGCGACAGGTAGTGGACGACAATGGGGACCCTGTCCTCGATGAGAGTGGGCAGCCTGTGATGGAGGTCGTTTACCTCCCTGGAGCCGAGGGAATCGGAGGGATTACGCCTCCTAAGGCCGGTTCCACGGCGGCCAATCTGATGGTGTTTATGCCGCCGAAATTGATCGAGAAATCGAGCACGGTGCTGTACGTTGCGGTGGCGGCGGCCTTTGTGTTCGTGATTGTCGTGTTTATCTGACCGTTGGGGCTTCGGTGCTCATTGGGGGTGTCTATGCAATTTCGCGGCAGACGTGTGCACTTCATCGGCATCGGCGGGGCGGGACTTTCCGCCATCGCTCGCGTGGTGATGGAGCAAGGGGCGGAGGTCTCTGGATCTGATCTGGTGCTTTCGCCGGTTGCGCAGGCGCTGGCGCGAGACGGAGTCTGTGTCTTCGCCGGGCACCGGGCGGAGCACGTAGGCGGTGCTGAGCTGGTGGTCGTGTCTTCGGCGGTGCCCGCGTCCAACGTCGAAGTGCAGGCGGCGCGTGCCGCTGGCATCCCGGTGTTGAAACGCCCGGAGTTTCTTGGCCAGATGATGGACGGGCGACTGGGGGTGGCGGTAGCCGGCACGCACGGTAAAACGACGACGACGGCGATGATTACCTCTATCTTGCTGAAGGCCGGGCGTGCTCCGACTTTCGTCGTCGGCGGAGTGATTGCAGGGCTGGGGACGAACGCCGGCGCTGGAGAGGGGCCGCTTTTCGTCATTGAGGCGGACGAGTACGACCGTACTTTCCTGAGCCTGGCGCCCAGGGTGGCGGTGGTGACCAACGTCGAGCACGATCACCCGGACTGTTACCCGACTTTTGTCGATTTCCGGGCCGCGTTCGAGGAGTTCGTGGCACTTGTGCCGCGTGATGGGATGTTAGTGGTTTGTTGGGATGACCCGGTGGCGCGAGAACTCGGCGAGCAACGACGGACTGCAGGAGCCCCGGTGGTGTTCTTTGGATTGGGCAAGGGTGCAGAGTGGCGAGCGGAGGAAGTACGGCCCAACTTCGCCGGGGGCGTGGACTTTCTGGTTACACACGCGGGACAGGTGCTGGGGCTGGCGCGGCTGCGGCTGTCCGGTGCCCATAACACTTCTAACGCAATGGCGGCCTTGGCGGTGGCGAATTATCTTGATGTTCCTTTTCGTATAGCGAGAGCCGCGCTGACTGAGTTTCGCGGAGTGAGGCGGCGTTTCGAGGTCAGGGGTGAAACCAACGGCGTAGTCGTAGTGGACGACTATGCGCATCACCCGACGGAGATTCGGGCCACACTCCAGGCGGCGCGGGACCGTTTCCCTCACCGACCCCTGTGGGCGGTGTGGCAACCCCATACCTACAGCCGTACCAGGATGCTTTTGACAGACTTCGCGCGAGCGTTCAGCGTGGCCGATCACGTCATCGTGTTGCCCATCTACGCCGCCCGCGAGGTGGACACGCTGGGTATCAGCAGCGCCGATGTGGTGGCGGCGATGCAGCATCCCGACGTCCGTTGCGCGGGGTCTTTGGATGAGGCGGTGGTGTGGTTGGGCACCGAGCTCCAGACTGGCGATGTGGTGCTGACGCTAGGCGCAGGAGATGGGTACAAGGTGGGGGAGTGGTTGTTGGAAGTGTTGGGCGGCTTTCCATAGCCGCCGTGTCAGGGGGCAGGTATGGAAACCTGCCCTACAACAGCCGGTTATTTTCGGAGTAGGGAGCAGGAGGCAGGAACAGATGAGGATGGAATGTACGGGGGAAAACGAGAGAGGTGGGCGGCTAGGGGGACGGCTGAAGGGTGTGAGGAAGCGGAGGCGGTCCCGGCGTGGCTTCGAGTGCGAGGTTATGGCACTGAAGTTGCGTCTGGTGAGAGCCAAGGAGAAAGATGGTCGTTAGTTCCGACCTGGATGCTCTAGCGGTGGCGCTGGGGCGGCGCGCCCGGCGCGATGAGCCTCTGGCGCATTACACTGCCATGCGTGTCGGCGGCCCGGCCGATTTGCTGATCGTCTGTGAGGGTGTGGATGAGGTCGTCAGAGCGGTGGAACTAGCGTGGCTGCACGGCGTGTCCTGGTGGCTGCTGGGTGGCGGCTGCAACGTGCTGGTCGCAGACAGCGGGGTGCGTGGGCTGGTGATTATCGATCGGGCAGCGTGTGTCCAGTTTGATGGCGAAGTGGCGCGGGCGGAGGCGGGCGCGCTGCTGGCTGTGCTGGCCGGTGGGGCGGTCGAGCGCGGCCTGGCGGGGTTGGAATGGGCGGTGGGGTTGCCGGGGACGGTGGGCGGGGCGGTGATTGGCAACGCGGGTGCTTTCGAGGGCGATATCGCGAGCGTGCTGCGCAGCGCGACTGTGCTGGAACCGGGTGGCGAGGTCGTGGAGGTGCCAGCGGAGTGGTTTGAGTTCGAGTACCGGTCAAGCCGGATCAAGCGAGAGATGATGAGTAGCCAACGGTCCGTGGTGCTGGCGGCGACCTTCGGTCTGCAACAGAGCGGCCCGAAGGCGCTTGTGGCGAGAGCGGACGAGATCCTGGAGTGGCGCAGGATGCGCCATCCGGCTGGGGCGACGATGGGTTCGACCTTCAAAAATCCGCCGGGCAGCCACGCTGGGTATCTTATTGAGCAGGCTGGGCTGCGTGGATATCGTGTTGGTGGTGCGCAGATATCGGAACTTCACGGCAACTTCTTTATGAACACCGGCGGTGCGGCCGCAGCGGATGTATCGGCGCTTATCGAGCACGCGCGGGCGGAGGTGAAGCGGCAATTCGGGGTCGAACTTGAATTGGAGATTGAGTTGTTGGGAGATTGGGACAGTGAATAACAAGACAAGGAAATGGGAGGAGGGAGGAGGGCGATGGCACGAAAGATCCGCGTAGGGGTGATCTTCGGCGGGCGGTCCGGGGAGCATGAAATCTCACTCCTCTCTGCCAGGTCGGTGATGGACGCGATGGATAAGGAGAAGTACGATATCGTGCCTATCGGCATCACCAAGGAGGGCCGCTGGATTGCCTCGGGTGACCCGCTGAAGGCGCTGGAGGCAGGCGATGTAGGCGTGAGCCAGCCTGCCACGCTGCTGGGCGATCCCTCCTGGCGTGGCTTGATGCGGCTCAATGACACGGAGCGGGCGATCAAAGCGACGCAGCTGGCGGAACTGGACGTCATATTTCCTGTCCTGCACGGGCCGTATGGCGAGGATGGCACGGTGCAGGGGTTGCTGGAACTGGCGGTTATCCCCTACGTGGGGGCCGGGGTGACCGGTTCCGCCCTGGGGATGGACAAGGCGGTTTTCAAGGACGTGATGCGGGCTCATGGCCTGCCCAGTGTGGAATACGTAATGCTCAAGCGCAAAGAGTGGGACGCGAATCCTGAGAAGGTGATGGCCCGGATCGAGGCAGCACTGGGCTACCCGGTCTTCATCAAGCCGGCCAACATGGGCTCCAGTGTTGGCATCAGCAAGTGTCACGACCGGGCCGGATTGGCAGCCGGGTTGGCTCAGGCGGCCCGGTATGACCGCAAGTTGCTGGTCGAGGCGGCTGTGCCAGCAGCACGGGAGATTGAGGTCAGCGTGTTGGGCAACGATGATCCTATAGCCTCGGTGCCGGGCGAGATCATCCCTAGCCAAGAGTTCTACAGTTACGAGGCCAAATACATTGACGATGGCGACAGGGCGTCAAAACTGCTGATTCCTGCTCCCCTCCCGTCGGAGGTGGTTGAGCGAGTGCGAGATTTGGCGCTCAGAGCCTACAAAGCGATTGACTGTTGTGGGATGGCGCGGGTTGATATGCTGCTCTCCGGCGAGACGGGGGAATTGTACGTGAATGAGCTAAATACCATTCCGGGTTTCACTGCTATCAGCATGTATCCCAAGTTGTGGGATGCCAGCGGCATCCCGTATCCGGAATTGATTGACCGGCTGATCGAACTCGCGTTCGAGCGGTATGAGGACAAAGAGCGCTCGGAGACTTCGTACTAATGACGGAATGACAAGATGACAAAATCCCAAGGGCGGCGGCGGAAAAAGAAAAAGCGGTTTGAAAGGGCAGGCACGATGGTTCTAGGCCAGGCGCGGGTGGAGCGGGTGCCGGCGTTGTCGCGTCCTCTGCTGCTCCGGCTGCGCGGTGTGCTGTTACTGTCGCTGGTGGTGACGATAACGGCTGGGGCATTGTGGCTGGCGCTCGATGATTGCTTCTACATCTATCATGCTGACGTGGTTGGTGCGGATCGGGTGTCGCCCGACGAGGTCTTTCAGGCCAGCGGTCTGTTGGGGCTGCATATTCTGTGGGTGCGTCCCGCCGAGATTGAGACCTTCATTCTAGCCGCACTGCCAACTCTCGAGCGCGCGCGGGTTGTCTGTCGTCCACAACTGCCGGTGTCAAGCGCCGGGCTACCGGTGGAGTGCACTATCACCATCGCAGAGCGACAGCCGATGATGATGTGGGACGAGAACGGACAGTTGTGGTGGATTGACTCTGATGGTGTTATTTTCCCTGCCCAAGAGATGTTGTCAGAGGGTTGGCAGGTACGAGGGCCGCTGCCACGGGACAAGGATGGTCGGCTGGACGAGCGTGTGCGTGTCGCGTTGACCGAGTTGTGGACGGCTGGAGTGGATGTGTCGTCGTCGCTCCACTACGTACCGGACCGGGGACTGGTGTTTACCGATGAACGGGGTTGGTCTGTGATTGTGGGACAGGGGTCTGGGATGGCGGAGCGGCTGCAGGTGCTGGAGTGCCTGGTGGCTGACCTGGAAGCGCGAGGTTTGACGCCCCGATTCGTGGACGTGCGCTTCTTTGACGCGCCTTATTACTCGTTGACTAACGATTGATAACAAGGCTTATCGGAGCAGGAAGAGGCGAGCCGTGGAACATACAATCGTGGGCATTGATGTGGGCAGCAGCAAAATATGCACCCTGGTGGGTGAAGTGGACGATGAGGGCAGCCTCTGTGTGATCGGCGTGGGCCTGGTGCCCTCCCGGGGTGTCCGCAAAGGGGTAGTGGTCAACGTGGTGGATGTCACCACGGCCATTGCAGCCTCGGTTGAGAAGGCCGAGCGTACGTCAGGATACAAGATTGAGCGGGCCTACGTAAGCCTCAGTGGTACACACGTCTCTTCCCTCAATAGTCGTGGGGTAGTGGGCATCTCCCGCCGCGAGCACGGCATCACGGTGGAAGACGTGAACCGGACGTTGGATGCTGCGCGTGCCATTGCTGTACCTCACAATAGGGAGGTCGTGCACGTAATTCCCCGTGGTTACGTTGTGGATGGGCAAAGTGGTGTGCGTGACCCAGTGGGGATGTACGGTTTTCGGTTGGAGGTGGAGGCTCATATTGTCACTGGTTCCAGTACCTCGATCCAGAATCTGGTGAAGTGTGTGGAGGGGGCCGGCGTAGAGGTGGACGAACTGGTGCTGGCGAGTATAGCCGCTGGCGACGCTGTGCTGACGGACACCGAGCGCGAGATGGGGGTTGTGCTGGCCGACATCGGCGCAGGAATCACCGATATTGCGATTTTCATTGACGGCACAGTATGGCACACTGTCACACTGGGGGTGGGCGGCGAGTATATCACCGGGGATATTGCCGTTGGTCTACGGCTGCCGCCGGGCATCGCTGAGCGGGTGAAAGTGCAGTATGGTCACGCCTGCGCGGCCCAGGTGCCGCCAGAGGGGCGCTTCTCCGTTTCTCCCTTCGATGGAGAGACGCCACAGGTAGTACCGCGTTGGAAACTGGCGGAGATCATCGAAGCGCGGGCGCAAGAGATTCTTTCGATGATACAGCAGGAGATTAAGCGCTCGGGATACGATGGACTACTGCCAGCCGGAGTTGTGCTGTGCGGCGGCACGGCGCAACTGTCTGGCCTCCAGGAATTGGGGCGGGATGTTCTTGGGCTGCCGGTGCGAGTGGGAGTGCCTCGGGAGCTCCGTGGCCTCGTGGATACGATTTCCAACCCAGCCCACGCGGTGGGTGCGGGGCTGATGGAGTGGGGAGTGACGGCAGGCACACGACCCCAGTTGCGTAATCCTGGCCCAGGCCCGGGGAGGCGTTTTCTCGACTGGCTCCGGGTCTTCTTGCCCGGCTGATCACGCATCATACATTGTGCATCACGTTTCACGTATCATGAACAGGAGGAGCAAAATGTACGAATCATCCCAAATGGAGAGTTTCGCACAAATCCGGGTCGTCGGCGTGGGAGGGGGCGGCAGTAATGCCGTCAACCGCATGATTGCCGAAGGGTTAGGCGGTGTTGATTTCATCGCGGTCAACACCGATGCCCAGGCGCTTATGCTCTCCAACGCGTCGAAGCGAGTGCGCATCGGTGATAAACTGACGCGCGGGTTGGGTGTGGGCGGTGACCCGGAAATGGGCCACAAGGCGGCGGAGGAGTCGGCCGACGAGTTGTACGAAGTTCTGCAGGGCTCCGACATGGTGTTTATCACCGCTGGCATGGGTGGCGGTACTGGTACCGGATCCGCGCCGGTGATTGCCCACCTTGCTAAGGAGATGGACGCGCTGACTATCGGCGTCGTCACCCGTCCTTTCAACTGGGAGGGCGCGGTGCGGGTGGAGGCGGCACGGGCAGGGATCGAGCGACTCAAGGAGGAGGTGGACACGCTGATCGTGATCCCCAACGACCGGCTATTGGAGATCACGGATAAGCGGGTCAGTCTGCAGGCTGCGTTCTCCTTAGCCGATGACGTATTGCGCCAGGGCGTCCAGGGCATCTCAGAATTGATCACTGTGCCTGGTCTGATCAACCTGGACTTCGCCGACGTGCGGACGATCATGTCCGAGGGTGGCGCGGCGCTGATGGCCGTTGGACACGCCAGCGGTGAGAATCGGGCCGTCGAGGCAGCCCAGCAGGCTGTCTCCAGCCGGCTTCTGGATATAACGATTGATGGCGCTCGCGGCATTCTCTTCAATATAGCCGGTGGGCCGGATCTGAGTCTGTTTGAGGTCAATGAGGCGGCTTCGATCATCAAGCAGACCGCGCATCCCAACGTGAACCTCATCTTTGGGGCCGTCATTGACGAGAGCATGGGCGACGAGATTCGGATCATTGTCATCGCGACCGGCTTTGATGAGACAGAACCGCGTCCGCGCACAGCGCGAGCAGTGTTCAGTGATTCGGTGGAATTCCCACTGCCTGCTTTCGACAAGGACGACCTGGAAATCCCGGCCTTCCTGCGCCGCCGTGGTTAGTGCTCATCAGATTGCTTTGTAACTTGGTGACACCCATTTCCCGCCTGTAGTGGCGCGTATGTGGTGGGCATCGCGGTGTGCCCTTGCAGCGGCGCTGGCTGTCCGCCTGTGCGGGTTTTGCTCTGATTGTCCTCGGCTGAGACGAGCCGGTTTGTGATCGTCCACTGCTTCGCACCGAGGGTTATCCTGTCCTGGTGCACACTCGGCTGGCGCTGCCGTCCCCGTTTGACAGACTCCTTGCCCTGTGGTATGATTGAAAACTGTATTTTAGCACTCTACCAGTGAGAGTGCTAGAGCGTGTGTGGATGAGAAAATGAGTCAATTGACGCCTCGCCAACAGACTATCTTGGGCCTGGTTGTGCGGGAGTACGTGAATAGCGCCTCCCCGGTTAGTTCCCGCGCGCTGGTCGCGCGTTATGACCTTCCAGTGAGCACGGCCACAGTGCGCAACGAACTGGCACGGATAGAGGAATTGGGCTATCTCACCCATCCTCACACCTCTGCTGGGCGTGTTCCCACGTACCAAGGTTACCGATACTTCGTTGAGCGACTGCTGGGAGAGGTGGAACTGCCCTTGCACGAGCGTCGCACTATCGCTCATCAGTTTCACCAAGCGCGTCAGGACGTTGAACAGTGGATGCCGCTGGCGGCTTCCGTCCTGGCCCGTACTGCCCGTGGGGCCGCTCTAGTGACCGCGCCTCAGGCTGCGGAAGCACGCTACAAGCACCTGCGACTTATCTCTACCCAGGGAAGGCTGGTGTTGCTCGTCCTTGTCCTGTGTGGAGGTACAGTCAAGCAACGGATATTGACCCTGGTTGAACCTCTCAATCAGGAGGCCCTCAATGAAGCCAGCGACCGGATCAATCAGGTTTGTAACGGGCTCGCTGCCGCCGAGATCCAGGCCCGCTTGAATGACCTGCTCCTTTTCGAATCCGGCATAGTCAAACTCGTGGTGGATATCATGCACCTTACCGATGCACACGCCGCTGGGGCTGTCTATCGTAATGGGCTGAGCGAGGTGTTACGGCAACCCGAGTTCGCTGAGGGAGATAAGTTTCAGGGGCTGGTGCGGGTCATGGAGGAGCACAGTTTCCTTGAGGCGGTGCTGGCCGACGTCCTTGGCCCAGAGGTAGGTGGCGTGCGGGTGCTCATCGGTGGCGAGGGGCGTTGGGACGAACTCCGGGCCTGCAGCCTGGTACTGGCTCCCTACGGCGTCACCGGCTTCGCCACTGGGGCGCTGAGTGTCCTAGGTCCTACTCGTATGTTTTACGGCCGTGCTATCTCGGTTGTGCGCTTCGTCGCTGGGCTATTATCTGACATGGTGTATGATATGTACGCGGAGTGAGCGGTAATCTAATGGCGAACGACGAATGACAAATGACAAATGACGACAATCTGGCAGCAAGGAGGTTTCAGGGTGGCACAAGAGAAGGAAACCGGGATTGAGATGGAGGAAGCGGCTGAAGTTGAGGGTGAGCCGGAAGGGGCAGAGGAAGAACTGGAGAAACTAAGTGAGGAGTTGGAAAAGGCCAAGGCTCAGGCTGCCGAGTACCTTGACGGCTGGCAGCGGGCGCAGGCGGAGTTCTCTAATTACAAGAAGCGGCAGGAGGCGGAGCGGGCACAGGTGGCGACGCTCACTAACGCGGCTTTGTTGCGCAACCTGCTCCCCATCGTAGACGACTTCGATCGGGCTATCGCAACCCTGCCTGTTGATTTGAGTCGACTGACCTGGTGTGAGGGTGTTTTTTTGATCAAGCACAAACTGGATGCTATTCTCGAATCCGAGGGCATCAAGCCCATTGAGACCGAGGGGCAGGCGTTTGATCCCCGCTACCATCAGGCTGTGACGCACGAGGAAGTTTTGGGTCACGAGGATGGTCAGATCATCGGCGAGGTGCAACGGGGGTACATGCTTGGCGAGCGGGTGCTGCGGCCTGCGTTGGTGCGAGTAGCCAAAGCCCCAACCCCTCAGCCCGAGGGAGATGGCGACATAATTGAGAATAAGGAGTAGTGTACAATGGGCAAGATTATCGGTATTGATCTAGGCACGACTAACTCGGTTTGTGCAGTGATGTTGGGTGGCGAGTCTACTGTCATCCCCAGCGCTGAAGGGGGTCGGTTGTTTCCCTCAGTTATGGCCATCAACCCCAAGACGGGGGAGCGCATGGCCGGGCAGGTTGCCAAGCGGCAGGCTGTCGTCAACCCCGAGAATACCATTTTCTCTATCAAACGCTTTATGGGCCGTAAGTTCAATGACCCAGAGGTGCGGCGGGCGCTGCGGTTAGTACCCTACAAGGTCACGGAGGCTCCTAATGGTGACATACGGGTCTGGATGGGGGACAAGGAGTACAGCCCGCCGGAAATCTCGGCTATGATCTTACAGAAGATCAAGGCAGACGCTGAGGCTTACCTGGGGGAGGAGATTACCCAGGCGGTCATCACTGTCCCAGCCTACTTCAATGACAGCCAGCGTCAGGCGACCAAGGACGCTGGCCGGGTCGCTGGGCTGGAGGTATTGCGCATCATCAACGAGCCGACGGCATCTTCGCTGGCCTATGGTCTCGACAAGAGAAAGGACGAGACCATTGTCGTCTTCGATTTGGGCGGTGGTACCTTCGACGTATCCGTCCTTGACGTTGGTGATGGTGTCTTCGAAGTGCGCTCGACCAGTGGCGACACCTTCCTGGGAGGCGATGACTGGGATCAGCGCGTTATTGACTGGGTGGCCGGCGAGTTCAGGAAGGAACGGGGCATTGACTTACGGGAAGACCGACAGGCTCTTCAGCGGCTGAAGGAGGCGTGTGAGAAAGCCAAGGTCGAACTGAGCACGGTAATGGAGACGGAGATCAACCTTCCCTTCATCACCGCCGATGCCTCCGGTCCAAAACACCTGCAGATGAAACTCACCCGGGCCAAGTTGGAGCAACTGACCGAGGACCTGATCGAGCGCACTACTGGACCTTGCAAGCAGGCGCTTGCTGATGCTAAACTGAAGCCCTCCGGCATTGACGAGGTCATCCTGGTGGGCGGTATGACCCGTATGCCGGCCATCCAGCAGAAGGTAATCGAGTACTTCGGCAAGGAGCCCCACAAGGGGGTCAACCCCGACGAGGTGGTCGGCCTCGGCGCGGCGATCCAGGCTGGCGTCCTTGGTGGAGAGGTCAAGGATGTCCTCCTGCTCGACGTGACCCCGCTGACACTGAGCATTGAGACCCTGGGCGGCGTGGCTACCTCGCTTATCGAACGTAACACCACCATCCCCACCCGTAAGGGCCAGATCTTCTCCACCGCCACCAATGGCCAGATGCAGGTGGAGATCCACGTCGTGCAAGGGGAGCGTCCCATGGCAGCCGACAACAAGAGTCTGGGGAGGTTCATCCTCGATGGCATCCCGCCTGCGCCCCGGGGCATTCCCAAGATCGATGTCACCTTCGACATCGACGCCAACGGCATCCTCAACGTTTCCGCCCAGGACAAGGCCACTGGCCGTGAACAGTCGATGCAGGTTGTCCCCTCCAGCGGCCTTTCTGACGAAGAGGTTGGGCGTATGGTCCAGGAGGCTGAGCGGTACCGTGAACAGGACCAGCAGAAGAAGGAGGAGATCGAGGCGCGTAACATTGCCGACAATGCTGTCTACAGCGCCGAGAAGTTCCTGCGAGAGCAGGGAGACAAAGTGCCATCTGACCTGCGCTCTGATGCGGAAGCCAAGATCGAAGTGCTCAAGAGTGCTCTCCAGGGTAGCGACGTCAGCGCCATTCGTCGGCGTGCGGATGAGTTGAGTCAGGTGATACAGCAAGTGGGGGCGGCAATGTACCAAGAGGCTGGCCCAGGTGCGTCCCCACCGCCCGGTGACGAACCACCTGAGGGTGGTGAGGAAGACGTTATCGAGGGCGAGTTCAGCGAAACGTAGCGAGTAAACATAGGTGGTAGACGGGTGGGTGACCGGATGAACTTCTTGTTGAATGGGTATGAGTAGCCAGCGGGACTATTACGAGGTGCTGGGGGTCGGCCGCTCGGCGACCCAGGAAGAGATCAAGAAATCCTATCGGCGGCTGGCGCGTCAGTATCACCCCGACGTCAGCGATGTGCCCGACACCGAGGCACGCTTCAAGGAGATCAACGAAGCCTATGAGGTGCTCTCCGACCCCGAGAAGCGGGTTACTTACGACCGGTTTGGCCACACGAGGCCCGGCGGCGTGGGCTTCGGCTTTGACTTCGGCTTCCGTGACCCCTTCGAGATTTTCGAGGATGTTTTCGGGCGGGGGTTTGGATTTCGCACCTCTACCCGCCGAGGGCCGCGGCGTGGCGCCGATCTGCGCTATGACTTGCATCTGACCTTTGAGGAAGCAGCCTTTGGGTGTGAGAAAGAGATTGAGGTCATGCGCTATGACACGTGCCCGGAGTGCGGAGGCAGCGGGGCCGAGCCAGGGACGTCGCCGGTCCGCTGCTCGGAGTGCAAGGGTACCGGGCAGGTGCGGCGGGTGCAGCGTTCCATCCTTGGCTCCTTCGTCAGTGTCACCACCTGTCCTGTCTGCCAGGGCGAGGGGAAGACGATCTCACTTCCTTGTTCCCTGTGTGGTGGCAAGGGGCGGGTCTACGTCTCTCGCAGGCTTACTGTCACTGTCCCCCCCGGCGTGGATGGCGGTACCCAAATCCGGCTGGCGGGCGAAGGAGAGATGGGGGAGCGGGACGGCTCCTTCGGCAATCTCTATGTCGTCCTGAGTGTGGAACCTCATCCCATCTTCCAGCGGCGTGATGACGACATCATCGTTGAGTTGCAGGTCAACCTGGCTCAGGCGGCGTTGGGGGCAGAGGTGAAAGTGCCCACTTTGGAAGGTGAGGATGAAATCTCTATCTCTCCCGGGACCCAGAGCGGCACCGTGCTGCGGTTGCGCAACAAAGGGATACCCCACTTGCGACAAAACGGCCGGGGCGACGAACTGGTGCTGGTGCAGGTTGTCGTTCCGACCAAACTTTCCCGCCAGCAGAAGCGTCTCTTCCAGGAACTGAGCGAAACGTTGGAGCCGGAGAGTGTCTTGCAAGGGAAGCGCAGTTTTGTTGACGGAGTACAGGAGTTTTTCGGCCTGTGACACCGGCATCCATATCCAGCATGGAGTGGCTTGAGGTCAGCGTAACGGTGGGGAACGAGGCCGCGGAGGCGGTAGCCGAGGTTCTCTCGCGTTACGCCCATCGTGGGGTGGTCATTGAAGCCGGGCCCGAGGGGTGGAACGCGGGCCCGGTGATTGTCAGGGCTTACTTACCAGCCGATGACCAACTGCGGGCCAACAAGCGCCGCATCGAGGAATCGCTCTGGCATCTGGATCAAATCTCCCCTGTTTCCATGCCAGTCTTCCGTCCTGTCGCTGATGCGGACTGGGCGGAGATGTGGAAGGAGCGGTTGAACGTTCTGCACGTGGGCCAGCATGTTGTCATCCGACCCTCGTGGCGGGATTACGCGCCTGCACCTGAAGACGTTGTTATCCGGTTGGATCCTGGAATGGCTTTTGGCACAGGGCTACACCCCACGACGCAGATGTGCTTGGTGGCGCTGGAGGAACTGGTGTATCCGGGGGTGAATGTGCTTGACCTGGGCACTGGTTCCGGTATCCTGGCGATTGAGGCGGCCAAGCTGGGCGCTGGACGCGTGCTGGCGGTGGACAACGACCCTGTCGCGGCTAAAGCGGCACGGGACAACGTGGTCGCCAACGGGGTGCAGGAGACCATAAGGGTAGTGCATGGGTCGCTGTCTGAGGTGTCGGGGAGTTACGACTTGGTGGTCGTCAACATCCTGGCGAGGGTTATTCTGGAGATGGTACAGGATGGCCTCGCAATGCGGGTACGACCTGATGGAGCGCTGGTTGCTGCCGGCATTCTTGCCGATCAGGAATCAGGGGTGGTGGCGGCGCTGAAGCAGGAAGGGCTTACTCTGGTAGAACGGCAGCAGAGAGACGACTGGGTATGCCTGGTGACAAAACAGGGCTACCGCCTTGATTGAAATGTACGTTTGTAGCGGTAAATGATTCGGCCGCGATTCAGGTCGTAGGAAGAGAGTTCGAGCCGCACGCGGTCGCCCAGCAGGATACGGATGTAGTACTTACGCATCTTGCCGGAAAGGTAAGCAAGTACCTCGTGGCCGTTGTCAAGCCGTACGCGGAACTGAGTGCCTGGCAATGCCTCAATGACAGTGCCCTCTATCTCTACTTTGTCCTCTTTTTTCTTGCCCATCCAGTTTGCCTCTTCGCACTTGGCTGCGATGATTGAGAATCGCTCAGCACGCTAACTGACGGCCTCCGCCTTGGAAGCGACATCAAGAGCGAAGGTTTCATTGGGCGACTTCTCTTTCTCATCCAGAGCAACAGGAACTTCTATCCGGGATGCTGTCTCCTCTGCTGCGTCCGGCGTGGATTCTTCAGCGTATGCCTCCATTGCATTTACCTCGGTCGTTGGGGCTTCTTCCTCAGCTGCTTCGCCGGCCTCTGCCTGTGCTTCTGAGATCGCTGTTTCTTCCTCGGTCGCCTCGCTTGCCACCACCTCGGTCGTTGGGGCTTCTTCCTCAGCCGCTTCGCCGGCCTCTGCCTGTGCTTCTGAGATCGCTGTTTCTTCCTCGGTCGCCTCGCTTGCCACCACCTCGGTCGTTGGGG
>CAYLPU010000017.1:0-28524 GCA_964385635.1 uncultured Anaerolineales bacterium | reverse complement strand
CCACCACCTCGGTCGTTGGGGCTTCTTCCTCAGCCGCTTCGCCGGTCTCTGCCTGCACCTCTGGGGCTACAGTCTCTTCCTCTGCTGCCTCCTGGGTCTCGCGGGCTGCCTGCTGTTCGGCCACCCAACGCTCCCACTCGTCCTGTCGTACCTGCCTGGCGCTCAGAGCGAGTCGCTTCCTCTGGCTGTCTATGCGGATGATCTTCACCAGCAATGTCTCACCGGGATGGACGATGTCCACAGGGTGAAGTTCTGGCGTGCCGATCATCTCGCTGCTGTGGAGCAAGCCCTCGATCCCGAGATCCAGTTCGATGAAGGCGCCGAAATCCAGCACACGGGTGACTCGTCCCTCGACTAACTGTCCTTTCTGGTAGTGGTCATCTACCAGCGTCCAGGGATCGGGTTGGAGTTTCTCGAGGCTGAGCGCGATCCGTTTCCGCTCCCGGTCCACGCTGAGGATGTACACGTCTATTTCGTCGCCGATCTTGAGCACCTGGCCAGGGTTGTCCACCCGGCTCCAGCTCAGTTCCGAAACGTGGATCAGGCCGTCGGCCCCGCCCAGGTCTACGAAAGCACCGAAACTGGTGATGTCGGTGACTCTACCGCGCTGCGTCTCTCCCTCAGTTAATTGGGACATGACCGTCTCGCGCTGTCGTTCCTGCCAGGCACGAAGTGCCCGCCGTTGGGAGAAAATCAGGCGGCGACGTTGGCGGTCTACCTCAATGATCTTGAGCCCTACTCTCTGTCCGATCATGGCCTCCAGACGCTGACGGCGTTCCTCCGCTTGCAGTCGCCTGGGCAGTCCCACGGTCTGTGAGGCGGGGACAAAGCCACGAATCTTGCCGAACATAACGATGACGCCACCGCGGTTGTAGTCAGCGACCTCACCATCGTAGAGTTCGCCGCTTTCCATCATCTGTTCAGCCTTGAGCCAGTCCTCGTACAGGTGGGCCTGGTGGATAGACAAGACGGGATGTCCTTCCCTATCCTCGGTCCGGAGCACGAATGCCTGGACAGTGGTGCCGACCTGGATTCCGGCGCAGATTTCCGCGTCCAGACGTGTCAGGTCTTCGGCGGGGACGAGACCTTCTCTCTTAGAACCGATGTCCACGACCAAACCGCGCTCATTTTTCTCTAGCACGACGCCGGTACGGATGTCTCCACGTTTGGGTGCCTGATAGTCAGTCAGTACCTGCTCGGTCAGGCCCTGCCCGGCTGCATCTTGTAGGGCCTGCTTGGTCAGGCTCTGAGTGCTCTGCTGGGTCAAGCCCTGCTCGCTCTGCTCGCTCTGCTCGGTCAGGTTTTGCCCGGTTGCATCTTGATCTGTTGGGGTTTCCATGTTCATCAACTGAGATTACTCCTCGTGCGATACTACACCTCCGACTAAAAACCCCGGCACTACCTGCACTCAACGGGCGTGCGGGCGATGTCGGGTCCAAGATCGCGCCTGACTTGGACGGATACTCAATCTGGTCGTCTTATCCCTGCTTACCTCACAGAAAAGGTCAACATGTCAGAGACGGTTCGGCGTCGCGGTCCGCACGGAGGGAGCAGTATCTTATAATGTACGCATATTCTATCATGTCGTGGGAGAAGTGTCAAATCATCCCACGATGATCTCCCCTCCGTCCACCGGGATGACCGCTCCGCTGATCCAGGTGATGGACGGGTCGGCCAGTGCCACTAGCGTCTTCGCCACGTCCTCGGTCGTCGTCATACGACCGCCGGGGTTGCGCTTGAGTGCCTCAGCGATGTAGGTCTTGTGGCCTGGGATGACACGCAGCGCAGGTGTGTCGGTCACGCCGGGGCGCAGACAGTTGACAGCGATGCCCCGGGACCCCAACTCCAGCGCCAGTTGCCGCGTGTGGCTTTCCAGTGCCGCTTTGGCCGCCGAGACTGCGCCATACATTGGCGCCACTCGGATTGAGCCCGCACTGGAGAGCGCGTATACCCGGCTGCCGCGCACCAGGAGATTCCGCCGCACCAGGTGCTGCACCCAGTAGACCAGGCTGTGAGCCATCACTCGCAACGTCATGTCCATCTGCGGTTCGCTGACTGCTTCCTCGGGAGCGTCGGCGATAAGGGGTAGCAGCGTGCCGAAGGCCAGCGAGTGCAGCACGAAGTGAACGCTGTCGGCCGGATCGTCTGCCAGTGTCTTCTTAATCTGATCGAGCACGCGCGCGCGCTTACGACCGTCGGCGGCGTTGGTGTTGAAGAAGACCACCTTGCGGCCCAGCGCCTCGATGTCGGCCATGACCTGCTGGGCGCGAGAAAGCGTCGCCCTCAGGTCAAGGTGCACGCCAAAGATGTTCATCCCCGCGCTGGCCAACGCCCGTGACGTAGCCGCGCCGAACCCGCTCGACGCTCCCAGGACGAGCGCCCACCTGCCTTCAAGTTCCTCCTTGCTCATTGTCACCTCCCATTGCTGATGCATAATGCATAGTGAGACCTGACAGGTTTGGATAAGTCGCGGTTGTTGTTGTCAATTTGCCACCTGGTGTATCTTAGTACCTCGCGCATCCTTACTGAAACCTGTCAGGTCTACGCTACGTTTCACGTATAACAACACCCAATGGCTATCCTCGGTGCCCCTTTGTTCAGGGGCAGCCTGTCTTGCGCCAGTGCCCAAATTCCGGTAGAATGTAGTTCGATGGAACCGGTCTCTATCCATGTCACAATCCGCAAACTTGACCACGCCGGCCGCCAGGTCACTGCCTATCCAGGCCAGGTACTCTGGCGCGACGGCCACGCCATTGCGCTGCGCACCGGGTGGGACAGAGCGCCATTGGACCTGGGGTTCGTCGTCCTCGAACCCGGTGACCGCTGGACGGAATACTTCTGCGCCGACCGATGGTACAACATTTTTGAGATTCGCGCCAGCGACGGGCGCTTGAAGGGCTGGTACTGCAACGTCACCCGCCCGGCTCGCATCGGCGCCGACGAGGTGGTTGCCGAAGACCTGGCGCTCGACTTGTGGGTCGCGCCCGACGGGGAAACGCGGGTGCTCGACGAAGACGAGTTCGCCGCGCTGCCGCTGACCCCGGTGGAGCGTGAGGCCGCACGGAAGGCGCTGGCCGAACTGCAGGCGATGGTGTTGCAGAAGACGCCACCCTTCGACAGGAGGCGCGATAGTGAGTAGCACCGCTCTGCCAGGTTGATTTGGTCTCGTAGGGCTTCCAGCCTGCGCTTGATCTCTGCCCCGTCTCAATGTACAATCGTCTCCCGGAGATCAAAATAGTCATCGCAGTAATTGACGGCATGGGCGGGGGCATCGGGGCACAGATCGTGACCCAACTGCGGCAGGAGTTGCCGCAGATCAGCGCCGCCATTGAGGTTATCCGGCAGGCGCTGGAGGCCGAGGAGGTTTGACATCCCCTGGAGTTTATGGTATAGTCGCTATCACCGACAAGAAGTCGGTGGAAAGCGTACAGAGTTAGCCGCGCACATACTGCGTTCTTCACGCCAACAGCACTAGAGATCATAAGGGCCATGAAGGCCGTTTCCGGCTTGAAGCCGGCCGGTTTTCGTGGCTCTTTTTGTGGTTCTGACCTGCGGGGTTCGTCCGCTCAAGCCGAGCAGTCATTTCTTGAGACAGGACTTGCATGAGTACTTCAACCGGCTATGTAGCATTGCTGCGCACCAACCGAGGCTTTCGCCTGATGTGGGCTGGTCAGTTCATCAGCCTGCTGGGCGATAGCTTCAACTCGATTGCTACCATCGGCCTGGCCCTGGCGATCACCGGTGGTTCAGGGCTATCGGTCGGTCTGATGTTGGCCCTGCGCACAGTACCTCGCCTTCTCTTCAGCAATGTCGCTGGCGTGTGGGCCGACCGCTATGACCGCCGCTGCCTGCTCATCACGCTCGACCTGCTGCTGGCGGTTGCCACGCTAGGCTACCTGCTGGTGCGTGAGCCATCGTACTTGTGGCTGCTGTACACGCTTTCTATGCTGATGGGCGCACTGGCGGCCGCGTTCGGCACGGTTCGCAGCGCCTTCGTGCCCGACGTGGTCGGCAAGGAGGTGTTGGTCACCGCCACTGGGCTGACGCAGGTAAGTTTCGGGTTGGCGATGTTGCTGGGCTGTGCTCTGGGCGGGCTGGCCATTGCGGCGGTGGGGCGCGATGCGGCTTTTGTCATCAACGCCGCCTCGTTCGCGCTCTCGGCCGTCTGTACGTGGCTGGTGCGGACACGCACAGAGACGGAGGCCACGAGCGCCCCGGCGGAGTCGCGCTCGTTCCGGCGCGATCTGGCTGAGGGCACACGTTACCTGCGTGGCCATCCCTTCCTGGCCGGGATGATCGCCGTGGACGCGATGTGGACACTGGGCGGCGGCGGGATGTTCGTGATTCTGGCTATGCTCAATCGGGCGCGATTCGGTGGCGGCGATGAGACCATGGGACTACTGTACGCGATGGCGGGTCTGGGTGGATTGCTGGCGGCGGCGCTGCGGCCACTCATTGGCCAGCGATGGAATCTCGCCTCGTCGGATCTCGACCCGGCCGGCATCGTGCGCCAGATGGCGCGCGTGACCGGGCCGGGCGGGACGCTGCTCTCCGTCGAGCCGCTGGGGGCGGGGTTCGATCAGGAGAAGTGGACAAGGCTGTTGACCAAGGCCGGATTTGAGGTGAACGCGGTGAAGAGGTTTTTCGAGACGGAGACATCGCGTGGCGAGACCGAACACCACGCACTGGCCGTCAGTATGCGGCGTTCTAGTACATAGGGAGTTCGTAGTGGCGACTTCAGTCGCTCGCTCCTCACTGTGGACGACTGCAGTCGTCACTATGAACAAATTGCCAGTGTCCAGTCTGAAAACACGGGAGGAGTCAAAGATGTGTGAAGAATGTGGTTGTGGACTCGATACAGGCCTTGTCTGCCCCGAGTGCGGCGGAAGAGTGGTGCTCATCAATGGCCAGGAAACTTGCCTGTCCTGCGGTGTATCCTCTTCACCGGATGCAGACCCGCCGGAGCGGGAAGAGCACCATCATCACCATCACGCCGAACACACGCACGCCGAGGAGGCGCAGGCCGAGCCCGACGACTTGCTCAAGCTGCGCGTGCTGCTCCCGCACTGGATCGAGCACAACGAGGAGCACGCGGCCAGTTTCGAGGGCTGGGCGGCAAAGGCGCGCGTACTGGGACAGGAGGAGACGGCGCAACGGATAGGGGAGGCGGTGGAGTGGATGGCGGCCTGCAACCAGGCGCTCGCCGCCGCGCTGGAAGGGCTGAAGAGATAGGTGACTATACAACCCTAAGTATGGGATGGCGGTGACCGGCGTCGTGCACCCCGACCGCGTGCTGACTAACGCGGCGGCCCATCCCGGCGACCAGATCGTGCTGACCAAGCCCATCGGCACGGGGCTAATCGCCACGGCGGTCAAGCGCGGCCTGGCGGACGAGACCACGACGCGGCAGGTCATCGCGCTGATGGCGGCGCTCAACCGGGATGCGGCCGAGGCGATGGTGGAGGTCGGCGTCTCAGCCTGCACCGACGTGACCGGTTTCGGGCTGCTGGGCCACCTGCGGGAGATGACCGCCGGCGCCGGGGTGGATGCGGTGATCTACGCCGGCCGCGTGCCGGTGCTGGAGGCGGCGCGCACCTTCGCCGGGGCCAACGTGGTGCCGGGCGGCACGCGGGACAATCTGGCCTTCGTCGAGCCGCACGTGGACTGGGGCGAGGACATCTTCGAGGTGCAGAAGCTCGTCTTGGCCGATGCGCAGACCTCCGGCGGGCTGCTCATCGCTGTGCCGTCGGAGAGGCTGGAGGCGCTGCTGGTGGCGCTGGCGGAGCGGGGCGTGGCTGGGGCGGCGCACATCGGCGAGTTCACCGTGCTCGGTTCCGGCCGGATCGCCGTCCGCCGGAGGCGGAATTGACCCTATCCGTTGCCGGTTCTTCAGGCGATTGGCTGTTGGGACGAGTCGAGGAGGTGATGATATTAGATAGATAAGTCGGCCTCTTCCACGCGATGTTGAGTAACATTTTTATGAAGGGAGAAAAAATATGAAAAAGGTGTTTCCCATTCTGGTGATCCTCGCCCTCTTCGCCTCGGGCATCCTCGTCGGCTGCGCGCCCGCAGCCGAGCAGGGAACGCTCCAGTTCAATGCCAACGGTGAGGACTTCGTCCGGCAGGGCTTCGTCTCCAAAGACGGCTGGGCCATCACCTTCGATCACGTGTACATCACCCTGGCGGATGTCACCGCCTACCAGTCCGATCCCCCCTACGACCCGCACGCAGGCGGCGAGGTCCAGTCCAAAGTCGAGGTTGGCCTGGACGGGGTACATACCGTGGACCTGGCCGAGGGTAATGAGGATGCCCCGCCGATCCTCGTGGGCGAGGTGACTGATGTGCTTGTGGGTCACTACAATGCCATCTCCTGGAAGATGGCCCGGGCATCCAGCGACCCCGCCTCGGACTATTGCCTGGTCGTCGTCGGCACGGCTGAGAAAGACGGTCAGACCGTTAACTTCACCATCAAGGTCGAGCCGGAATACACGTACACCTGTGGCGAGTACGTCGGCGACGAGCGCAAGGGTTTGCTCCAGAAGGACGGCACGGCCGATCTGGAGATGACTTTCCACTTCGATCACATCTTCGGCGACGCTGAGACGCCTCTGGACGACGCTCTGAACGTCGGCGCTCCCGGCTTCGAGCCTTTTGCTGGCGTCGCGGAGGGTGGAATGCTGGACGTGGACATGGCCGGGCTCCAGGCGAACCTCTCCGGAGGGGACTACCAGATGTTGGTGGACATTCTTCCCACGCTGGGTCACGTTGGGGAGGGTCATTGCCACTGCGAAACTCATTGATTTCCCTCACCTCTCCCCCTAACTCCCTCCCCTCTCCCAATCCTGGGAGAGGGGAGGGGGAAAGAGAAAAGAGGGAAAGGAGATTGTAGAATATGAAGTGGAAACTTATACTACCGTTCGCTCTGCTCTTCTCCCTGGGCCTGACGATGACGGCGTTTGCCCATGGCGCAAGGATCGAGTATACTATCAGTATGGCGGTAGAGATTCTCGCCACCTACGACACCGGCGAACCGATGGCCGGCGGTCAGGTCACGGTCTATGCCCCCGACGATCCGTCCATCCCCTGGCTGACCGGGGTATGCGACGAGGAGGGCCGCTTCGCCTTCACGCCCGACACCTCCAAGCCGGGGACCTGGGACGTGCAGGTGCGCCAGTCGGGCCACGGCGATATGGTCCACATTCCCATCGGCGAGGATATGGCCGTCTCGGGTGGCACCGGACATACCACCCTACAGATTGTGCTGATGGGAGCCTGTATCGCCTGGGGTTTCGTCGGCACGGCGCTCTTTTTCTCCCGCAAGCCTGCCCTGAGCCTGCCGAAGGGAGGCCCTGATGCACATTCCTGACGGTATACTCCCAGCCGCCGTCTCCGTCGCTGGGTATGCGACCACCGGAGCGGCGACGTGGTATTCGCTGCGCAGGATCAATCGGAAGGAGAACCCTCAAGAGAGCATTCCCAGGGCCTCTCTTCTCACGGCCGCCTTCTTTGTCGCCTCCTGGATCCATATCCCGATACCCCCTACCAGCGTTCACCTGGTGCTAAACGGACTTTTGGGCGCCGTGTTGGGCTATTACGCCTTCCCGGCCATTCTCATCGGCCTTTTCTTCCAGGCGGTGATGTTCCAGCACGGCGGCCTGACCACGCTGGGGGTGAACGCGACGGTGATGGGGGTGCCTGCACTCCTGGCCTACCACGTGTTCCGGCTTCGCAACGTTGTGGTCCGTAGGGGTGACCCCGGTGATCGCCCACACCAGGTGTGGACCGGTGTGTTTGGATTCTTGGCCGGCAGTGGTGGTCTTGGAATTTCGGCCCTCATGGCCCTGATTCTCCTCATAACCACTGTCCCAGCCCACCTCGACGTCGAGGTGGAGCGAGCGAGCGTCTACGCGCTGGCCGTGGCCCACATCCCACTGATGGTCCTCGAGGGCATCTTCACCGCACTGGTGGTTCTCTTCCTTCAGCGGGTCAGGCCGGAACTCCTGGAGGATTGAACTTGTGAAACTCGGGCTCGACGAACATGCGCACCTGGACTCACCATTACATCACTGGGAAACGAGGTATAAGCTCGTTGGCCTGATGGTTTTGATTTTTGCCTTCTCTTTCGTCCAGGACCTGCGGTTACTGCCAGCGATGCTGGTGGTCACTTTCGCCCTGTACAGCGTTTCCAGGTTGCCCCTCTCTTATCTGTTGACCCGGTTGCGTGCTCCTGGCTTTTTTCTCCTGATTGTGGCTGTCTTGTTGCCCTTCCTTTCGGGCTCCACCGTCATCCTGCGCATAGGGTCCCTTGCTCTGCGGCAGGAGGGATGTCTCGACCTACTCCTGATCGTCACCAAGTTCGTCTCCATCCTGACGACCGGATTGGTCCTCTTCGGCACTGCTCCTTTTTTGGCCATCATCAAGGCGATGCGGGCTCTCGGTCTTCCGCCCGTCCTGGCCGATATGACGCTCCTCTCCTATCGTTATCTCTACGAGATCGGGGACGATCTGGAGACGATGGAAACGGCGATGGGGCTGCGTGGCTTCCGTGCGCGCCGCTCTGGTAGGGGCGGGCACAAGGCCATGCCCCTACTGGGCGTCCTGGCCTCGCTGGCCGGCACCATCCTGGTGCGCAGTTATGAGCAGTCCGAGCGGGTCTACAAGGCGATGGTTCTGCGGGGGTATGGTCACTCCCCGCGTCCTCGCGACGAGTTTCAGGCCTGTCCCCGCGACGTGGTCGGCCTTGGCGGTGTTCTCGTCCTTGCGGCCGGATTCGTCGCTGCGGAAATCTTCTTTCGCCGGTTCGGAGGTTAATACAGTGGAACGTGCGACGTTGTGGTCTGAACGCTCCTTTTCGATGGAGCCCGCACTCATGGTCTCCGGGCTATCGTTCTCTTACCCGGACAAGCCTGGTGTACTGCGGGACGCAAGTCTGGAGGTGTTGCCGGGGGAACGTGTCGGCCTCATCGGTCCCAACGGTGCTGGGAAGACGTCCTTTTTTCTGGTGATCTGCGGAGTGCTGAAGCCGGACGGTGGGGAGATACTGCTTTTCGGAGAGCCGATGGCGCATGGGGATTTCCGTCCCGAAATCGGCATGGTCTTTCAGAACCCGGACGATCAACTGTTCTGCCCGTCGGTGCGGGACGATGTCGCCTTCGGCCCGCAGAACCTGGGGTTGCTTAAGGAGGAGGTGGAGGCCAGAGTGACAGAGGCGCTCTCGCTGGCGGGGATGCTGGAACTGGCCGGCCGTCCGCCTCACCACCTGTCTGGGGGGGAGAAGCGTATGGTCTCCATTGCGGGTGTGCTGGCGATGCACCCGCGACTGTTGATCTACGATGAGCCGAACGCCAATCTCGACATCCGCTCCCGCCGCCGCCTCATCCGTTTCCTGCAGGCCTCGAAGGAGACGGTTCTCATCGCCTCCCACGATCTGGAACTCATCCTGGAGGTGTGCGACCGCGTACTCCTGATGGACGAGGGGTGTATCGTTGCGGACGGGAATCCCCGCGGGTTGATGGGCGACGTGGAGTTGATGGAGGCGCATGGCCTGGAGAGGCCCCATTCCCTCGTACCCCATGCAGAGCCGCATCATGAATGGGAGACCAGGAGACAAGGAGACAAGAAGACAAGGAGACAAGGAGACAAGAAGACAAGGAGACAAGGAGACAAGGAGACAAGAAGTAACCGGAAGACTCAGCCCTGATTGACGTCAAGGCCTACTTGCGGTAAAATCACACCTCGAAGGTAACTACGCAGATGCTCCGAGGCGGTTTGAAACCGCCGTCTTGGGCTAGAACGAGGCTCTGCACGGCAAAAACCGAGGGTTATAAACCCTCTCCGAGCATAGGCTGAGTAGCCACCCTCGAAGAATTTATCGCTGGTTCATTGTCACGGGGTTTCCTATGATCGTCGCAGTAATTGATGGCATGGGCGGGGGCATTGGTGCTCAGATTGTGGCCCAACTGCGGCAAGAACTGCCGCTGGACGTGGAGGTTCTCGCGCTGGGCACCAACGCCGTCGCCACCGACAAGATGATGAAAGCCCGCGCCAACCGGGGGGCTAGCGGTGAGAACGCGATCCGGGTGTCCATCGGTCAGGCCGATTTCATCCTGGCCCCCATCGGTGTGGTTGTTCCCAACTCCTTGATGGGCGAGGTCACCCCGACCATCGCCGAGGCGATAGCCAGTGCGCCAGGACGCAAATTGCTCCTGCCCATCAACCAACCACACTTCGAGGTCGTGGGCATCGAGTGGAAGGCGCTCACCAAACAGATCAGCGCCGCCATCGAAGTCATCCGGCAGGCGCTGGAGGTCGGGGAAGCCTGATGTCTCGTTTGTTTTCTTGGGAGGTGCAAGATGTGTGAAACTAAGGTCTATGTCAGCAACGATGGCGAAGAGCAGAAGATCATGGAGGACGTGGTGCTGGTGCAGCCTGAGGGCGATGCCTACCTGCTGGTCAATATTCTGGGCGAGCAGAAACTGGTACAGGGGCGCATTGAGAAGATAGACTTCTTGCGCCACGCTCTCTACCTGAGCCCCCTGGAAGGGCCGGCCGCCGTCGAGAGTTGATCCGCGCGGGGGGAGACAAATCATGACCGATGTCCCCATCCCCGGGGGCGTTTTATGTTAAGCAGCGCCTCGCATGGCCCGCCCCCGAGTATGTGATCAGTGTCTTTGCACTATAGACACAGCCCCCAAGAACGAGTATAATATCTTTGTCGCCATTGGATTTCAGGTTGGATCACGATTCGACTGTGGCCTTCTCGGCCCAGATATTGCCGGGTGGTTCCGTTGCACGCAACACGTTTCACACTTCACGTTAAAGGAGGATGACGAGCCATGGAAAACAAGCCTGTGAGTGGGCCAGGTGTCCGAAGGGTCCCAACCTTGCGTTGGTCCATCGGTATCAAACTGACCATCGTCTGTCTGGCGCTGGCCCTCATTCCGATGGCCGCCACGGCCTACTATAACCTGACTCAGAGCCAGAGCGAGGTTGCCGAAGTCACCAGGGAGAACCTGGTGGAACTGTCGCGCAGCACCGCCCAACACATTGGGCAGGTGCTCGCGGAGAACCAGCGCGCCTCCGCCACGCTGGCGGGCCAGCCGTCGGTGATACTGTTTCTGACCGCTTCTGGAGATGAGCGGGAGGCCCTGACCCCCCAGGCCTACCAGACGCTGCAGAACTATGCCGACAACCACCCCGACCATGACGCGCCGGGTCTGTTGGACGTGAACGGTTTCGTCGTGGCTTCGCTGGATGATGTCCTGGTGGGCAAGGACCGCTCCTTCCGCGACTATTTCCAGGCCTCTATCCAGGGCCAGCCTTACGTCTCGAGCATGCTGGTCGGACGCGCCACCGGGCGGCCGGGCGTCTTTCTCACCCACCCCGTCGTCACGGCCGAGGGGGAGATCGTCGGCATAAACATTGTGTGGCTCAAGGGGGATACGGTCTGGTCCATCATTGACGACGTCGTGGTCGGCGAGGAGGGTTTTGCCTACCTGGTGGACCAGGACGGCGTCATCATTGCCCATCCAGACCGCGATCTGCTGTACCACAGCCTGGGTGAACTGACGCCGGAAGCAATCGAGACGATCTCCGCGACCATCCGCTTCGGCACGATCGAGGGCACCGACACGCCGCTGATTCCCGAAAGCCTGGGGCTAGACGACCTGGCCGCTGAACTGGTACTCCCCCCTCAGTCCCCTTCGGCAAGCTCAGGGCAGGCTCCCCGATCCCAGGGGGGAAGTCTGGTACCTACCGCTACTATTCCCCCCTCGACCACCGCGACCACGTGGCCGGGTACACCCGGTTGGAGGACTACCCCTGGACGGTGGTGGTGGACCTGCCCGAGGCCCAGTTCCTGGCTCCGTTGCAGCGGCTGGGGGCGGTGACCTGGAGCAGTGTGGGGTTGGTGGGAGTGATCACCCTGCTCGTCTCTGTCCTGCTGGTGCGGACCATCACGCGCCCCATCCGTCGCCTGACCGACGCGGCGATAGCCGTGGAGCAGGGTCAGCCGTTCGAGCCGGCGGACATCGCGGACGTGACCTCGGGCCGTGACGAGATCGCTCAACTGGGGCGTGTGTTCGGCCGGATGGTGCCGGCCCTGCGCCAGCGTGAGGAGAAGATAGAACACCTCAACCTCGTGCTGCGGGCCATCCGCAACGTCAACCAACTTATCACCAGGGAAAAGGGACCGCGACTGTTTGCTGCAATCCGCTTGTGACAACCTCGTCGAGACACGTGGTTACCACAGCGCCTGGATCGCTCTGTTGGATGAAGCCGGAGGGCTTATGACGACTGCCGAAGCCGGGTTGGGCGAACCGTTCTTGCCGCTGGTCGAACAGTTGAAGCGCGGCGGGTTGACCGCCTGCGGGCGGAGAGCGCTGTCTCAGCCGGGGGCTGTGGTGACCGAAGACCCGCTCTCCACCTGCACCGACTGTCCCCTGGCGGACAAATACGGTGGCAGGGGAACGATGACCGTCCGGCTGGAATATGGCGGCAAGGTCTGCGGTGTGTTGGCCGTCTCCATTCCCGCTGACTTCATCGCACACGAGGAAGAGCGATCTTTGCTCAGAGAGGTTGCCGGAGACATTGCCTTCGCTCTGCACAGCATCGAACTGGAGGAGGAGCGCAAGCGGGCGGAGGAGGCGCTGAAGGAGTACTCCGAGCGGCTGGAGGAGATGGTGGAGGAACGCACCCAGGAACTCCGAGAGGCCCAGGAGCAACTGGTGCGTCGGGAGAAACTGGCTGTCCTCGGCCAACTGGCCGGCGGGGTGGGCCACGAACTGCGCAACCCGCTAGGCGTGATCTCCAACGCCATCTACTTCCTCCAGATGGTCCTCTCCGAGACCGACGAGACCACCAGGGAGTACCTGGGCATCATCTCCTCAGAGGTGCGCGATGCGGAGAAGATCGTCTCGGACCTCCTGGACTTCTCGCGTACCAGGCTGCCGGAGAGAGAGGAGGTAGCCGTCTCCGATCTGGTTGCCCAAGTGTTGGAGAGACGACCTGCGCCCGAGGGGGTGGACGTGATCACCGAGATCGGACCCGACCTGCCCCCGTGTTTGTGGACCCCCGGCAGATCGGCCAGGTGCTGACCAATCTGGTCACGAATGCTTACCAGGCCATGCCCGATGGCGGCCGCCTGATGATAAGCGTATCGAAAGACGAGGGCATAGGGAGACGCGGGGACAAGGAGACAAGGAGACAAGGAGATAGTCTCCCTGTCTCCCCCTCTCTGTGTCTCCGTGTCTCAATGAGCGACAGCGGCTGCGGCATTCCCCACGAGAACCTGGAGAAGATCTTCGAGCCGCTGTTCACCACCAAAGCCAAAGGCATCGGGCTGGGTTTGCCCGTGTCGAAGAGCCTGGTGGAGGCGAACGGGGGCAGCATTGAGGTGGCGAGCCCTTCGACGGCGCTTCCCTCGGCCACGCTCGGGACAGGCAGGGCAGGCGAGGAGGGGAAGGGGAGCACCTTTACGGTCATCCTACCCACCAGTGGAAAGGAAAATGTGTAGTTTATAAGGAGGGAGAGGAATGAAAAGGATAGCGACACTTTCTACCGTGCTACTGTTGGCGGTCGCGCTCTCTACTGCCTGCCGGCCGCAAGAGGCCGAGCAGCCGCCCGACGAGGTCTCTGTGCAGTTGAAGTGGGTGCACCAGGCTCAGTTTGCCGGCTTTTACGTGGCGCAAGAAAGAGGCTACTACGCCGAGGAGAACATCAAGGTTACGTTCATTGAGACCGGACCGGATATTGACGTAATGGAGCAGGTCGTCGCCAGACAGGCCGAGTTCGGGATAGACGCGTCCGACCGGATTCTCAAACACCGCAGCGAAGGAGAGCCTGTCGTAGCCATCGCCGTCATCTATCGACGCAACCCGTTGGCGTTCGTGTCTATGGCAGACTCTGGCATCGAGCGTCCAGCCGATTTCCTGGGGCGGACCGTGGCCCTGACGGGCTATGGTGAATTGCAGTTTGCAGCCGTGATGAGCAGGTTGGGTCTCGACATCCATCAAGTTGAATTCGCGCCGTATGAATACGACTATCGATCCTTTTACAATGGCAATGTGGACGTCACAAGCGGCTATTCAACCGGAGGTCTCATCCGTATGCGCCAAGCGGGCTACGAGGTGAACCTGATCTGGCCTAGCGACTACGGCGTGCACATGTACGCCGACACCCTGATCACCACCGATCAAATGATGGCGGAGAACCCCGACCTGGTCACGCGCTTCTTGCGAGCGACCCTTCGGGGGTGGCGCGAGGCGATCGAAGATCCCGAGGCGGCTGTGGAGAGCACCTTGAAGTATGCCAAGGAAGCGGATGCTGAACTCCAAACCCAGATGATGGAAGCCAGCGTCCCCCTGGTCCACACGGGAGAAGACCACATCGGCTGGATGCGCGAGGAGATATGGCAGGGAAGCTACAACATCCTAGCGGAGCAGGGGCTTCTCGATGAACCGTTTGACGTGGAGGATGTGTACACCATGGAGTTCCTGCATGAAATCTACGGAGGCGAGGAATGAAACTAGCCACCAAACTGATCATCCTCTTACTGCTGCTGACGACGATCCCCCTGGCCGTCGTGGGTTACCTGGCCTACGACAACGGGCGGCGGACGATAGAACAGAACGTGCTCAACCACCTGATCTCCACCAACATCCTCAAACAAGACGAGTTCGACAGGTGGGTGCGGGGCAACGAACGGAGCCTGCGGGACCTGGCCAGACGCCCCCTCGTCCGAGAATACGCGGCCACGTTGGCGTCGTACGATCCAGATTACCCAGAGTACCAAGCCGCCTACGTGAGCCTCATCGAAGATCACCTGAGCCCTACCCTCGAAGAGGAAGGGGGCTTCCTGGACCTGTCCATCCTGCGAGGGGACGACGGGTGGATCCTCATCTCCACGGCCAAGAACCTGGAGGGGAAGTACCGGGAGAGCGAACCCTTCTTCGTGGAGGGGAGGAACCGCACCTACGTCGAGAACGTCTCCTATTCCCTGAGTCTGGGGGAAGTGGTCATGCACATCAGCACTCCGATCGTGGACAGGGAGGGGCACCTGATCGCGGTGCTGGCCGGCCACGCGGACCTGGGCGAGATGTCGGGGATCATGGAGCAGCGCAGCGGTCTGAGCAGTAGCGAGGACACATACCTGGTCAACGCCTTCAACTTTTTCGTCACCGAACCGCTGTTCGGCGAGGATTATGCCCTGAAGAAAGCCGTTCGCACTGAGGGCGTGGAAGCCTGCCTGGATCACAACGATGGCGTCGGCTTTTACGACGACTACCGGGGCGTGCCGGTCATCGGGGCCTACCGCTGGCTGGAGGAGCGGGAACTGTGCATCCTGACCGAGGTGGATCAGGCCGAGGCCTACGCGCCCATAGTCGCTCTGCGCAACATTGTACTGGGGATCGCCGTTGGCGTGGCCCTGATCGTGGCCTTGCTGGGCATGCTCTTTGCCTACACCATCACCGGGCCGGTGCGTCAACTGGTGGTGGGCGCCGAGGAGATCGGCCGGGGCAACCTGGACTACCGGATCGAGGTGGGGGCCAGGGACGAGATAGGCCAGCTTTCCCAGGCCTTTAATCAGATGACGGAAAACTTGCAGGCCATCACCGCCTCGCGTGACGAGTTGAACAGAGAAATCGCCGAGCGCCAGCGGGTGGAGGAGTCGCTGAAGGAGTACTCAGAGCGGCTGGAAGAGATGGTCGAGGAGCGCACCAAAGAACTCCGAGAGGCCCAAGAGCAGTTGGTCCGCCGGGAGAAACTGGCCGTCCTCGGCCAACTGGCCGGCGGGGTGGGCCACGAACTGCGCAACCCCCTGGGGGTGATCTCCAATGCCGTGTACTTCCTCCAAATGACCCTCTCCGAGGCCGACGAGATCACAAAGGAGTACCTGGGCATCATCTCCTCAGAGGTCCGCAACTCGACAAAGATCGTCTCCGACCTGTTGGACTTTGCACGCACCCGGCCCGCCGAGAGAGAGGAGATCGCGGTCTCGGCGTTAGTGACTCAGGTGTTGGAGAAGCAGCCTCCGCCCGAGGGGGTGGAAGTGACCACCCAGATAGCCCCCGACCTGCCTGCCGTGTACGTAGACCCCCGGCAGATCGGGCAGGTGCTGACCAATCTGGTCACGAATGCTTACCAGGCCATGCCCGAGGGCGGCCGGCTGATGATAAGTGTGTCGGAAGACGAGGGCATAGGGAGACGCGGGGACAAGGAGACAAGGAGACAAGGAGATAGTCTCCCTGTCTCCCCCTCTCCGTGTCTCCGTGTCTCAATAAGCGACACCGGCTGCGGCATCTCCGAAGAGAACATGGAGAAGATGTTCGAGCCGCTGTTCACCACCAAAGCCAAGGGCATTGGGCTGGGTTTGGCCGTGTCAAAGAACCTGGTGGAGGCGAACGGGGGCAGCATTGAAGTGGAGATCCCCTCGACAGAGCTCGGGACAGGCCCCTCGACAGAGCTCGGGACAGGCCCTTCGACGGGGCTTCCCTCGGCTACGCTCGGGACAGGCAGGGCAGGCGAGGTGGGGAAGGGGAGCACCTTCACTGTGAGGCTGCCGTTGGCCGGGTGAGGGACTGGAGGCTAGGGGCTGGGGCGCGGGGAGCAAGGAGACAAGGTGACAAGATGACACCGGGCAGGGGAGCAGAGGAGACGCAACACGCAACACGTTTCACATTTCACGTTTAGGGGGCACACAATGACAATGAAGGGTCAACTTCGCATCCTGGTCGTGGACGACGATCACAGAATGGCCAAGACCCTCGTCGACATCTTCAGGGTCAAGGGGTACGAGGCTGAGGCCGCCCACTCCGGCCCTGAGGCTTTGGGCAGGGTGAAGCAGGAACGCTTCGACTGCGTCTTGAGCGACATCAAGATGCCAGATGTGGATGGGGTGGCGCTCTATCGAGCCATCAAGGCTGTGCAGTCTGACATGCCGGTCGTGCTGATGACCGCCTACTCCACCGACAGGCTGGTCAAAGAGGGGTTGGAGGAAGGGGCTATCGCCTGTCTGACCAAGCCGTTGGACATCAATCTCTTGCTGTGCTTCTTCTCCTCCCTGCGCAAAGAACGCTCCATCGTCATTGTGGACGACGACTCCCAGTTCTGCAAGACGATGGGGGACATATTGCGGATGCGTGGCTTCGCGGTGACTGAAGTTACCGACCCGCATGATGTAGCGGAGCAGATCGAGGCGGATGGAGAGGTGGTGCTGCTGGATATGAGGCTGAACAGCATCAACGGGCTTGACGTTCTCAAGGAGATTAGAGAGCGGTATCCTCGCCTGCCGGTGGTCATGGTGACCGGCTACCGGGCGGAGATGTCCTCAGCGATAGAGGCTGCACTGGAGGTCGGTGCCTACGCCTGCTTCTACAAGCCTCTCCAGATAGAGGATCTTCTCCAGGTATTGACTGAGATCTACCATCAAGAGTTGGGTAGGCTCTTGACGTAGCCCCACAGGTCCGCCAGCGTCCCCTGTCCGACCAGCATCCCCCTCTTATCCTCTCTATGAGAGGGGGGGGGAGGCGGTGCGTCAGATGTCCCCGCGATCCAGTAACCAGGGATGCCAGCCGAAGCGGCCGGGGCGATGTCGCGCTCCCAATCGTTGCCTGCCATCAGGCACTCGCCGGGCTGCCGGTCCAACTGCGCCAGGATCTCGCGGTAGTAGGCCGGGTGGGCTTTGGTGGCGTGCATGTTCTCGTAGGACGTCACCAGCGCGTAGTCGAACTCCGTCACAGGCACACCGGCCCACTCCAGCCGCTGTTCGATAGGCGAGCGGGGGAACAGTGGGTTGGTCGCGATAGCCACCTGCAGATCGCGCTCGAAAGCCCACTCGACCAGCGGGCGGGCCTCCGGCCGTGGTTGCGTCAGTCCCCGCAATTTGGGGAACTCCTCGGCGTAGAATTGGTCGAAGAGGGGCTTTAGTTCGTCTGGCTCGTACCCCAGCGCCGGGAAGAAAACGGCTGCAAACGCTTCCTCGTTGGTGGGTCCGGTGCCGTCGTTGGTCTCCATTGCCTGCGTACCGCGTATCAACTCGGAGATCAGACGCCCAGGAGGGATCAGGTGGGCCACGTGGCGAGTGAGCGCCTCGAAGTAGGCCGGGATGAAGGTCTCCATCAAGTTGCCCAGCAGCGTGTCGTCCAGGTCGAAAAGGATGGCTTTGAGCATTGCGTTACTCCAAATGTTCTGGCCGGTCTCTGACCGAGTCAGGGGGCGCATTGAGAATCGTCGCTGCTTGCGGGTGGCAGTGGCCGCAGCCGACGTAGGGGTCCGCCACCTCGACCTGGGTATAGGTGCAGACGGCATAGACATCGACGCGGCGGACGAGCCCCAGCCAGCGCCGGACCACTCGCGCCTCCAGCACCATGTGGGGGCAAGCGTTGGCGCGCAGAATGGAGGGCACCGGGCAGCGGGCGCACAGTTTGGGCTCCCACGGCACCGAGCGCGGGTTGCGCCCGATCAGGCGACACTCCTGGGTGGAGCGGCCGCGGTAGAAGTCTTCGTAGTAATAGGGACATTCGGTGCCGGTGGGTGTGCGCATTGGGTCAATGACAGATGACAAATGAGCAAATGACAAATCTCAAACGCTCTAGTCTTGTGTAGCGGAGACGAGGGCCTCCAGGTCGCGGGCCAGTGCCTCCAGTTCCGCGCCGTAGCAGGCCCAGTCTCCCCGTTGCAGACATTCCTGCGCCGACTCGTAGTGCGCCTGGGCCGAGTGGGCCAGCGCCGCTGTGTCGGTCGGCAGCGGTTCGACCGGGGCCGTCACCTCCGCTTCGCCCAGTACCTGCGCCAGTCCCATCGCCAGCGTTTCGGCCATCGCGACGCGGTTGCCATGCACTACCAACACGCGCTTGAGTTCAGGCATTTGGCTCGTTTCGGCCTGGAGGTAGAGCGGCTCGATGTACAGCAGCGTGCCGTCAATAGGGATGACGATCAGATTGCCCCGGATGACCGAGGAACCGCGCTGGTCCCACAGTGTCAGTTGTTGCGAGATGTAGGGATCCTGGTCAATGCGGGCCTCGATCTGCATAGGCCCGTAGACCAGCGCCTCCTTGGAGAACTTATAGACGCCCAGTTGGCCGTAGTCGGGGCCGTCGGAGTCGGCGTGCAGCCAGGCGATCATATTCTGCTTGCCGGCCGGCACGTAGGGGCGGATCATCATGAATTCCACATTCTCTGCGCCGGGCAGCCGCATGATGACATAATAAGGTGACATCCAGGTTTCTCCCGTCTCCCGCATCTCTTTCGGCGTCTGCCACAGATCCTCCTGGTTATAGAAAACCCTCGGGTCCTGCATGTGATAGGCGGCGTAGATGTGGGCCTGGATGCGGAACAGTTGCTCCGGGTAGCGGAAGTGCTCGCGCAGCGGAGCATCCATCTCCTCACCAGAGGTGAACAGGTCGGGGAAGATAGCCTGGTAGGTCTGCGCCAGTGGGTCGGAGGGGTCCACGACGTAAAAGGCCGTCTCGCCGGTGTAGGCATCTACCGTGACCTTCACGCTGTTGCGGATGTAGTTGAGGCCCCAGACAGGCTCCGAGTCCCAGCCTGGCTCCGAATAGGGGAAGCGACTGCTCCAGGTGTAGGCGTCGTACAGCCATACGATGCGCCCGTCCGCGATGACCGGGTAGGGGTCGGGGTCGAACCAGAGCATCGGGGCCAGTGTCTCCACCCGGTCGGAGAGTGCGCGGCGAAATAGGATGCGGCTTTCGGGACCGATAGCGCTTGAGATAAGAATAGGAGTACTGTCGAAGCGGAGCGTGAACGCCAACCGGCGCAGCAGACCGCCCAGCACCACGCCGTCGGGCCCCGTGTAGCGGGTGTAGACGTTCTCGTCACCTCTGGGGTAGTCGAACTCGTCCTCGGTGGTATTGACGATGACGTAGTTGGTGGTCGCCTCGCCGAAGTAGATCTCTGGCCGGGTGATGGACAGCGCGGGGTTACTGCTCTGGGGCGGGATGTTGCGTACCAGAAAATGCGGCAGCCCCTCATCACTGACCTCGGCGACGGGGCTCAGGCACAGCCCGTACCCGTGGGTGTAGATGAGGTGTTGGTTGATCCAGGTTCGCGCGTCCTCGCGCAGTTGTTCGATGTCCAACTCGCGCACCGCCAGCGTGACCTCACGCAGACGGCCATCGAGTGTGTAACGGTCCACGTCCACGTCCACGAAGGTGTAGTAGGTACGAATCTCCTGGAGTTGTTCGTAGGTGGTGCGCAACGGTCGCCAGTCCCACAGCCGCACGTTGTCGAGAATGTCGGCGTTCGCCTCCAGTTGCCTGGCGGTGAGCACGCCAGTGACTTGATAGTCGGACTCCTGCACGTCCTCCAGGCCGTAGGCGTAGCGGGTGAGGCGGATGTTGTGCTCAATGTAAGGCCGTTCCAGCGCCAGTTCGTTCGGTTGCACGCTGAAGCGCTGCACGAAGGCCGGGTAGAGCGGGCCGAGGGTGCTCAGGGCCAGCCAGGCGGCTCCTGCGATCAGCAGCAATCTCCACCGGCGGGCAAAAAGATTGACCAACAGCAGCAGCGCGCCCAGCGCGACCACGCCGGTCAGCAGGTGCAAGAGTGGCATACGGGCGTGCACGTCGGTGTAGCCTGCGCCGGAGACCACCCCGAGCGAGGAGTTGAGCAGCGCAAACCGCTGGAGTTGGTAATCCACGGCTTTTGCTGCCAGGAAGAGCGCTCCCAACACCGAGAGATGCCTCGTCGCTGTCTGTTCCTGAATCTTCTGGGTGGATAGGTACGTGAGGATGTTTCCGATCAATGTCACCGTGATCAATCCCAACAGCCAGCCCGCGATAAAACGATAGAACGGCAGTTTGAAGACGTAGAAACCAGCGTCGAGGCCAAAGATGGGGTCGCTCAGGCCGAAGTTGGTGGCGTGGCGGAAAGTGAGGAAGGTCATCCACCGGCCGCTTACCTCTGAGGCCATCACCAGGGCGACGAGGGCTGCCACGACGCGCAGTCCTATGGTGAGCACGCGTGAGCCGACGACCAACTGCTGTTGCCGGTGACTGCGCAGGTGCAGGCGAAGTTGGCTGAGCAGCCGGCGTGGAATGACGAGCCAGTTGATCACCAACACCCCCATCACCAGCAGTGCACCCGCCAGCCACAGCCCGACCCGCGTCCACAGTTGGGTCTGGTAGGTGCTCAGTTGCCCCAGGCTGGCGAACCACAGCCAGTCGGTGTAGATGCCGACCGTGCTGGTGAAGACGCTGAACAGCGCCACCAGTGTTCCAATCCCGATGGCAAACCTGATGACAGTCCGCCTAGATTGTTGCTCCATAAGGCTATCCTTCCTATCAAAACCTGTCCACTATCATTTGTTGTGATTACTGTTGATCCGTGTTCTATTTGGGTGTGTTTCAAATGGGTTAGAGCAACCTTGCGAAGGTTACAAATGGCCTTTCTGACATGACGATTTCCTGCTAGAGTAAGCACTTTTGGGCTGAAACGTATACGCTAACCTTCGCAAGGTTTTTCTTCCCAACTGAAATGAAACACACCCAATTCGTTTACACTCGTGTGACGTACTCGCCCGTGCGGGTGTCCACGCGGATCACGTTGCCCTGCTTGACGAAGAGCGGCACCTGTACCTCCAGCCCGGTCTCCAGTGTCACTTTCTTCAGCGCGCTGCTGGCCCGGTCGCCAGCGATTGCCATCTCTGCCTCGACCACCTCCAGTTCCACCGTCGTCGGCAGTTCCACATCCAGCGGTTCTCCCTCGTGGGTTGCCAGCACCAGTTCCATTCCCTCTTTGAGGTAGCGAATCTGGTCGCCCAGCGCAGAGGCGGACAAGGCCGTCTGGTCGTAGGTCTCGGTGTCCATAAAGTGATACAGATCGCCATCGGTGTAAAGATACTGTATTCCCCGTCGCTCGACACGGATGTCCTCCACCCGGTCGCCAGAGGTGAAGTTGTGCTGGATGGTCGCGCCGGTGCGCAGATTGCGTAGCGTGGTGCGAATGACCGCCTTGCCTCGCCCCGGCTTGTGATGCTGGTACTCCAGCACCTTGTACAGTTCACCATCCATCGTGAATGTGACACCCTTGCGCAGTTCGTTGACGTCGATCATAACCGGTTTCCTCCCATCAGGTTGTCTGGATTATACCCGTTATGCCCATACCGTCAACTGCTCTCGGCGTGGGGTTTTCGAAACGGAACGAGTCTTTACGTTTGTACTGGATCGAGTTTCCTGGTAAAATCAGGCTAAACATGTTCGCAGAAGGCTGTTCTCAATGTGCGGGAGGAGATCGGATGAGTTCACGAACCGTGCCGATTATCAACGTCAGAGGAACACCCCGCGAGCGGGGACGCCAGCAGGGGGAAGGAGCGCAGCCTCAGATCGTCGGGATGCTGGATGCCTACCGGGAAATCCTTCCCGCCGCGACCAAAGAGACGTGGGAATTCCTGGAACCGTTGCTCAGTCTGCCCACCCTCTATGCTCCAAAGATCTCCTGGGACGGCAAATGGGCCGCCTGGACCTGGTTTCGGGTGGGTCCGCTGGCCGATGTGTACGCCGCTCCCACCGATGGCTCGACCCCGCCTGTCCGCCTGACCGAGACGTCGCAGGACACGCTGCTCGTTTCGTGGACCCCCGACAGCCGGGCAGTGTTGGTGTCACAGGACGGGGATGGTGATGAGCGCGCACAACTTTTTCGGGTGGATCTGGCCAGGCCAGGCGTCATGCACCCGCTGACCGGGCCTGCGCCGAATTACTTCCTGCGAGGCGGTCAATTGCATCCCAACGGCCGCTGGCTGGTGTACGCTGCCAACTTCGACGTTGCCACCGGCCAGGAGGTCGAGCCGACGTGGCTCTACCGCCATAACTTGGAGACTGGCGAGCGGAAGCCCCTGGCCTGCCCAGAGAGGGGCTGCTATTACGAACCTGAGTTGAACGAGCGGGGTACGCACATCCTCTACAACCGCAACGACCTGCATCCCGCTGGGTACCAGGTCTGGTTGGTGGATGTCGAGGGCCGAGAGGACCGCGAGATCCTCAATTTCGGTCCAGAGAAGAAAGTATATGGTTCGTGGTTCCCCGATGGCCGGCGCGTATTGGCTCTGGCCGAGACCGAGACGCATCAGCGGGTGGGAGTCTGGGAGCGGGAGAGCGGTGCGCTGCGCTGGCTGCTGGACGACCCGGACCGCAACGTGGAATCCGCCTGTGTGCCGCATGGCAGCGAGCGAGCGGTCGTTGTCGAAGTCAAGGATGCGTGCGTCCGTGCCTCGCTGCTGGACGTGGAGACGGGAGAGGAAATCCGCCTGTCCGAAATTCCCGGTTCCCTCGTCCCCCTGGCTCCAGTTGGGGAGGGCAAGTGGGTCGGAAAATACTACGGCTCCCGGCAGCCAGCGGATCTCGTCCGATTCTCCCCGGCGGACCTCCGGCCCGAGTCTTTCGTCAGCCTTACGCATGTCTGGGAGCGCACTCCGCTCTCTCCAGACGACCTGACGGCGGCAGAGGACTTTCGCTGGCAATCGGTGGACGGCATTGGGATTCAAGGCTGGCTGTATCGGACTCAGGGAGAGGCCAAGGGCACTATCGTGTACGTCCATGGTGGCCCCACGGCCCACAGCGAAGACCAGATCAACCCTCAGATCCAGTTCTTTGTCTCACAAGGTTTCAACGTGCTGGCCCCGAACTACCGGGGCAGCACAGGCTTCAGACGGGCGTTTCGGGAGGCCATCAAGGCGGATGGCTGGGGCGGCCGGGAGCAGGAGGACATTCGGACCGGGATCGAGGCGTTGATCGCCGCCGGAGTCGCGGAGCCGGGCAAGGTGGGGATCACCGGCACCTCCTACGGTGGCTATTCTTCCTGGTGTGCCATCACCCGTTTCCCGCCGGAGGTTGTGGTCGCCGCTGCGCCCGTACAGCGAGGAGATGATGGGCGGATCACCCAACCAGGTTCCGGACCGCTATCGGGAGCGCTCGCCGATCAACTTTGTGGCGAACATCAAAGGCCAGTTGCTGATTGTCCAGGGCTTGCAGGACCCGAACGTCACGCCGGAGAACGTCAGGACGGTCAGGGCTGCCCTGGGGCGGGCAGGCATAGAATATGGTTTGCTGGCTTTTGAGGACGAGGGACATGGCATCTCCCGGCCGAAGAACCAGAAGACCCTGTACCTGCGTCTAGTGAGATTCTTCAGGGAGGCGTTTGCCGGGACCACGGTAGCCTGAAGTAGAGGAAATACAGTCTGCTCTACCTGGCACACGTTTGAGCGCGACCACCGTCGATTGGACAGGAGATCCCTGTAATCCATCCTGCTTTCGGGGAAGCAAGGAAGTAGATCAGGTCAGCCACTTCTTCGGGTTGACCCACACGGCCAAGTGGATGCGTGGTCTTGCTGTGCTCCAAGAAAGCCGCGTACTGATCGTTGTCCATCCCGCCGGTACGGTGCAGAGATGTGACGACGACGCCAGGGTTCACCGCGTTGACCCGCACGCCCTTGCTTGCTACTTCCAGCGCGACGCAGTGCGTGAGCTGGTCCGCGGCAGCTTTGCTGACACAATAGGCCAGGACACCTGGGAAGGCGCGCATACCATTCACACTGGAGACGTTCACGATGTTTCCCTGGCGTTCAATCAGGTATGGCATTGCGCACTGAATCAGGTAGAAAGGGCCGCGCACGTTCACGTTCATAATGTAGTCCCAGTCTTCGAGGGTAGTGGTCTCAATCGTTCCTGTGGCGATGATGCCGGCCGCATTGACGAGCACGTCAATCCCACCGAACACCTGGGCCACTTCGCGGACCACGCGCTCGATTTCCGCTTCTTTTGTCACGTCGGCGACAATCGCCTTCGCTTCGCCTCCGTCAGCCGCGATTGTTTTTGCACCCTCTGCCAGTATGTCGCCACGGCGGGCGACCAGAGCTACCTTGGCCCCCTCCGAGGCAAACTTGAAGGCCGTGGCCTTGCCGATCCCGCTGCTCGCGCCTGTGATGAGCGCGACCTTACCTTCCATTTCGCCCATTTTTGTCGTCCTCCCTTATTGTACTGCTCAATCCATCCAGGGGAGTCTTTCCAGATCAACGTTTCCCCCGGAGAGGATGATCCCTATTCGCTTGGCCGAGAACGCCGAGCGCCTGCCCAACACCGCTCCGAGTGGCACTGCGGCCGAAGGCTCCACGATGATCTTCATCCGTTCCCAAATGTGGCGCATGGCCCTCACGATCTCTTCCTCGCTCACTGTCACGATTTCTCTGACAAGCCTCTTTATGATCGGGAAGGTCAGGTCGCCGAGAGATGTAAGAAGTCCATCTGCAATGGTATCAGGATTCACCGACGGGATGATCCTACCGGCCTCCATAGAACGGTACGCATCATCTGCTTTCTCGGGTTCCGCGCCGATCACGTCAGTCTGTGGTGAAACTTCGGAGATGGCAAGGGCAGTCCCGCTGAGCAGACCGCCGCCTCCCACCGGGGTCATCACGATGTCCAGGTCTGGAATCTCCTCGCAGAGTTCCAACGCAGCCGTTCCCTGCCCCGCGATGACTCGATAGTCGTTGTAGGGATGGACGAAAGCAGCTCCGGTGCGCTCGATGACTCTAGCCAGCCTCTCCTCGCGGGCCGCAAGCGTCGGTTTGCAGAAAGTTATCTCCGCCCCATAACCGGCCACCGCAGCCTTTTTCACGGCAGGAGAATTATCTGGCATAACCACGTATGCCTTCGTCCCTCGCCAATGGGCCGCCAGGGCCACAGCGGCCGCGTGATTCCCGGATGAGTGCGTGGCTATCCCCTGTGCAGCATCCTCATCCTCCAGAGAGAATACTGTGTTAGTCGCCCCCCGGATTTTGAATGCACCCACCTTCTGAAAATTCTCACACTTGAAGAAAATCTCCGCCTCACACATCCGATTCAAGGCACTGCACGTGAGGACAGGAGTACGGTGCACAAGAGACCTGATTCGCTCGGCTGCCCCTCGGATTTCCTTTATCGTTGGCTCATTCATCAGCAACTCCTGCCTGAGCATTGTACGGTCATCTTTATGGACAACGGCGAGTTTGACGGTATCCAGTTGCAGGCCACGAAGGGTTATCCTACTCATCATCATTCTACACCCGTCAACTAATCTTGGCAATCGGTTGTTGGAACAGGGTTCCCTATGAGTTTCCCGGCTTCTCGCAACTCGTCTTGGGACGAAAACGACGGGTCAGGGGAGAGTTGATCTCGTCTAACACGATACCAGTGCTCAACCAGGTCAATCCTGGAAGCACCCCGATTTTGTTGTAGATGATGTCCTTTAGATCATCCACGTCGCGGGCGTAGACTGTGATGAGTTCATCCGTGTCACCGGTCAGGGTTTGCACACTGGTGACCTCGAGCAGTCTGGCGGGTTCATGGAGAGAGTTTTCCAAAGAAACGTTGTGAGCCCGGGTTACCTTAATGACAGCCTTGATACCTATTTTATCACCCGGCGATTAACGACACCTCGGCGTCGGACATGGTGCGCAGAGAAACGATTCTGCAAGCGATAGAAGAGGCCAAAGAGGACGTTGACTTCTTGAAAGGGCTGTACGACGCTGTGAAGAGCGAACTGACGGTGCCTTCGCCCTTCCGCGAAACGATCGAGGAGACCTTGAGGACTTCTCTGGCAGAACTGGCCGCCGAGGAGAAGTGGGCGCGAACAGACCCCGAGACCGCCGAGGTGGCGACGGTAGCGGAGAAATTTGACAGCCTGGTGATCCACAGATTCTACCGGCTGCCTGGCCTGGGCATGTTTGTTCGTTTGCTCGATGCCCAGATAGCAGCGACGGGCGAATCACTGTCGCTATCCTCCGCACGCGGGGCAGCCGGGGCAGCCTTCGAGGCGCGCGCTGCTGGCCTGGAGGCTGAACTAGAGTATACCGTGATCCCTATCCAAAAGCTGGTGCGCGTGCAGTTGGGTAGCGCGCTGCTGGGCGACAGGCACAGCGTCAGGCGGCAGAGTGAGAAGGCTGCAAGGCAAGCCCACGGCCCTGCGCTTTTCGCTACCCGGCACCGGTCGGGGTGAGGGAAGCGGGGAGGTAGGCACTGTCGTTTGTGCAAGTGCCGCCGTTGTAGTACAATCTGGGCGAGTCGCCGTTTCCACTTATGGCGTGATATGCGAAGTACTTCGTATATTGAGCGATAGGCGAAATACTTCGCCTATTTAGAGGGTGTTTTAAAAGTCTAGACTCTGCTTAATTTCAGACCTCGGAGGTCTCGAAAAGTGACTTTTTGCGCTCAAATGGCCTCAAAATAGCCGTTTTTGCTCCGAAAAGTGTAATGGTCAGCGACATCGTGCAGTCGCCCAAGTCACCGATAGGGCAATTGCGGGGCAATTTCCAGGGGCAAACAGGCCCCGTGGCAATGGTTTTGTATTTTTTCAACTGTACCATCTTGTTGACCATTACATTTTTGCTCCGAAAAGGCTCGTACAAGACCTCCGAGGTCTATGGTAGACACTTTTAAAACACGCTCTCAGAAGTTAGCCCGCTGCTGCGCAAAGTAACCATTGAGCTTTTGAAGACACTCTCTTACAAGGAGACTAACGAGAAATGAATAAAATGATCAAGATACTGTTCCTCGCCGCAAATCCTTCAGATACCTCTCGGCTGAGGCTAGCTATGGAAATTCGAGCCATAGATCAAGCACTACGCCAAGCCAAGTTTCGAGACAAGTTTGACATTGAACAGCATTGGGCAGTTCGCGTTACTGACCTGCAAGCCTGTCTTCTTCGTCACAAGCCTGACATTGTACACTTCAGCGGTCACGGAAGCACGTCAAGCGCAATCATTCTCGAAGATAACTCTGGAAATAGCCACCCAGTCTCAGTTCGTGCGCTCAGTCAACTATTCTCTGTGCTCAAAGATAATATTCGCTGTGTGGTGCTCAATGCCTGCTATTCGGAGCGACAGGCTAGAGCAATTGCAGAACACATAGACTGTGTTATTGGAATGTCCACAGCCATCGGGGATTCGGCTGCAATCAGCTTCGCTATGGCATTTTACCAGGCTCTAGGTTATGGCAGAGATGTGAAAACCGCTTTTGACTTGGGTTGTGTGCAAATTGATTTAGAAAACTTGGACGAGCAAGACACACCGAAGTTAATAGCTATAAGCGCAAATCCACAGGAAATTGTTTTTGCTCCTGATGCAGGAGATTCAATACGCCCGGATATTCCTCAGGGTAATATTCCCGGAAGGACCGACGATGCTTCACTTAGGCCTACTCCTTCATCCGAACAATCGGCAACGGTTATTCAACAGCATGCAGGCGATAACGCTGTTCAAATCGGGCAAGCACGGGACATAAAAATTCAGCGATAGGAGCAACTCGTGAATGACCAAATCCACCAACAAGCAGGTAATCATGGTGTTCAGGTCGGCACGGCACGGGACGTGTTCATTGGCACGCCTACACCGTCCCGCCCCGGCAGCGCCCCGCCCCTTCCTTCGCTTATAATTGGCCGCGAAGACGCCTTACGCGACCTCAAAACCCGCCTTGCATCGGTGCAAATCCTAACCATCATCCAAGGCTGGCCCGGCGTTGGCAAAACAACTATCGCCCGACT
>CAYLPU010000016.1:0-64105 GCA_964385635.1 uncultured Anaerolineales bacterium | reverse complement strand
TCGTGATCGGTTCAGCCGCCATGAGTAATGTGCGGCGAATACATCGCTACCTAGTTGGGCAAGAAAAAGCTGAGAGAGCAGAAAAGAGAGCCCAGAAAGGGGCAGAAAGTGACCGGCAATTGCCCGCTGTTTCTCTTTTTGCTTCTTTTTTGGTCCAGTTGCGGAACTCTTTGCGCAAGCTGGGTCTCTTTCGGCTCGCTCGGGCTTATGGATTTTAGAGTTTTTTCAGTGGAGTCATCTCTATATTATGGGTGGTAGCACAGGAACTGAAACCCTGAGTAGCGTCGAGCGTGCTAAGATTGATACTGACGGTTCTGTTGGTTCTTGGCAATCTATGACTTCTATGACTATGCCGCGAGACAATGTGCTTTCGGTGACAGCACGGGGTTATCTCTACGCTTGTTCTCGATACACTGTAGAACGGACAGCTATCAACTCTGACGGACTGCTCAGTTCTTGGCATACTACAACACTATCTACGACTATATGGGTAGGTGGTTTGGTGGCGAGGGGTGATTACCTCTACAATCTTGGAGATGGCGATACCTACGATGTAGAACGTGCGGAGATCATCTTTGACGTAACGCCGCCTACTGTAGATAGTCTGACCATCAACGGCGGCGCGTTGAACAGCACTTCGACAGAGATCACCGTAACCCTGTCGGCATCCGACGCTGACAGCGGCCTGGCTGGTATCAGTTTCTCCAATGATGGCACAACCTGGGGCGATTGGCAAGACTATTCAACACATGCCAGTTGGTCCCTTTCGACCGGCGACGGCTTGAAAACGGTGTATGGCCGGGTCAGAGACTCAGTGGGCTATGTTTCATCCATCGTCTCTGACACGATCAGCCTGGACACAACGGCCCCGGCGGAGCACGGGCTTTCGATCAACGACGGAGCGCTCTACACCAACAAGGTGACGGTCACGCTCAAGATAGGCGCTAAGCCCGGGACGGCACAGATGCAGGTCAGTAACGAAGGCAACTTCGCTGATGAAGAATGGGAGCCGTATGCCTCGCGCAAGTCGTGGCAGGTCACCCAATACCTCGACTACGTTATCCCCAGGTTGGTATACGCCCGGTACAAGGACGTCAGCGGGAATGTGTCATCCACATACCTGGATGACATTATCATGGACGTCAATGCCCCAACTGGCTGCTCCGTGGACGTGACACCCGGGGTGTCGGGCAGTAGTTTGCGCACTGTGGGCGCAGAGGCCACCGCAATGCACCTCCTCTCCATCAGCGCTACCGGTGATTACCCCTACGCCATCTATCTGCCGCTGGTGCTGAACGAATTCTGCACCTTGCCGGCCGGGCCGGCGAATATCACCTTGAGCCTGGAGGCCACGGATGATTTGAGCGGCGTGGCGGACATGATGATCAGCCACCTGCCGGACTGCAAATGCGGCACGTGGGAGCCATACTCAACAACTAAAGCCTGGTATGCCCCGGAGGAAGCCACTACGATCTATGTCAAATTCCGTGACAGTGCGGGTAATGTTTCGGAGGTCGTCACAGACACGATCAGTTGGTAAGAGATGGCGCGAGACAGTCCCGTCGGGGCAAAAGCCAGGAGCCCCGTAGCCAGGATAGCAGGGTGGAGGGAAACCGAAATTCTGAAGCCTATCGACAAAGTCATCTGATGGATGACAGCGAGCCTGTCTGCTGGGGCACAGGCAGGTCACCAGGCCGTAACGAAAGTGAACGCACAGGTGGCCCCGAAAGTGCAAAGTCCCGGAGGCCGAGCCTGCATCCCGGAGGCGAAGGCAGCATGGGCAGCGGAAGGCTGGCATTGAAAGGATGGCAAAATGAAGAACTTGGTTTGTGTCTTCACAACGCTCGTCCTTCTGTCTTTTTTCGCTGATTGTGCAGGTAGCCAGGCAACCGTGACGTTGGAACCTGCGAGGACACCGCAGCCCTCTGACACGTCAGCCCCTACCGTGATACTAAGGCCAACCGACTTTTCACCGGCTGGCCAACTTGCTCCTATCGCTCTCACTGATATCGCGCAGGTATGGGCCAACGACGGCGGCGACAAAGTCACACGCGACGAACTGCGCGCCACCGACGACCCGGGCGCAGTACATAACTTGGTGTGGGACGGCACAACCATTTCCCTGTTTGGCGCTCGCAACGAAGTGGTGGCCTTCAACCTGGTGCTCGAAGTCCCCACATCCGATGCCACCGATGTCAACGTGAACCTGACGTCGTTGACTGGCCCTGGCGGTGCCAGCATCACCACCACTCCAGCGAGCGGCGACGGCGTGTTCAGCTATGTTGGACGCAACATCGAGTTGTTCTATGTACGCTACCTGGAAATCAAGGGGATCAGTACCGACCTGTTCTTTAGCGGCTACGGCTATGACGAGCGGCACATCCCAGCGCGCTGCCGCCGCCCCTACGATGAAGCAACCGGTGAGGGTACCGGCAGTTGGGAGGATCGACCGTGCCACAATAGACTCTACCCGGACATTGCTGTGCCCCTCGAACTCCATTCACCCTTCACCATTACATCCGGCGCCAACCAGTCCATCTGGGGTGACATCTACATCCCGAAAACGACGCCCGCCGGGGTCTACACCGGTACCATCTCCGTCACCGAAGACAGTACACTTACCTGGCAGATTCCCATCAGTCTGCACGTACACAACTTTACACTGCCTGACTTGCCCAACGCCAGGACGATGCTGTTCTTGTGCCGTGAATGCATCAGCGATCGCTACCTCGGCGAGGACAATGCCTATCCTGATCCTGGCACCACTGTCTACACCCAATCCCTCGAACTTGCCGACCGGCACTTTCAAATCGCCCATCGCCACAAGATTTCGCTCATTGACGACTACACCGAGGTCGAGCGAATGGATGACACCTGGATATCTCGCCTGAACGGCACACTCTTCACCCATGCCAGAGGATATGACGGCGTTGGCGTCGGGGTGGGCAACAACGTCTACTCCATCGGCACGTATGGCAGTTGGCCGTGGCAGGGCGGCACCGAGGCGGAGATGTGGACCAACACTGATGCCTGGGTCAACTGGTTCGACGGCCAGGCGTTCGCCACTCCCACCGACTATTTCCTCTATCTCATTGACGAGTCCGACGACTATCCCCAGATTGAGCAATGGACCGACTGGATCAATAGCAATCCGGGTTCTGGTCAACGCTTGATGACGATGGCGACGATTCCCCTGCCTACAGCGGCAGCGAACACGCCCGCGCTCGACATCCCCACGTCTTGGGTGGCGGTAGGCATCACCGATGAATGGCAAAGTGCTGCCGACATCTACCAGGCAGACCCCGACAAGCGCTTCTATTTGTACAACGGCACCCGGCCCGCCACCGGTTCCTTCGCCACCGAGGACGATGGGGTAGCCTTGCGAACTCTCGCTTGGGCCCAGTACAAGAAAAAGATTGACCGCTGGTTTTATTGGGAGGCCACGTACTACAACAACTATCAGGGCAGCACAGGCCAGACCAACGTCTTTCAAACGGCGCACACGTATGGTAGCTTTGACGAATTCGACAGCGTGCTGGGCGAAACCGGCTGGAACTACCTCAATGGCGATGGGGTGTTGCTTTACCCCGGCACCGACACGCGCTACCCCGGGGATAGCTACGGCGTGATGGGGCCGTTTGCCTCGCTGCGCCTGAAGCACTGGCGGCGCGGCATCCAAGACGTGGACTATCTCAGGTTGGCGGAGGTCATCAGCCCCACGCGCACCGCCGAGATCGTCAATGCACTGATCCCCACGGTGCTGTGGGAATACGGCGTGACGGATCCGGAGGACCCGACCTGGGTGCTCACCGACATCAGTTGGTCCACCGACCCCGATGACTGGGAAACGGCGCGTGCAGAGTTGGCGAACATCATTGAGAGCTTTTATGCAAGTCTGTCTCAGCGAATCTACCTGCCTATGGTGACAAGGGATGGGTTTACGCTGCAAAACAAGTCGCTGGCGGACATAGCTCACAGGTAGTGGAAGGTGAAATTGGGGAGTAGGCTTTGCATCACGCGAAAGCGGGCAGACTTCCACCTGGTCTCTCGTCACGAGAAACCTGTCCGTCTGGTCCCCCATTGGCCTCGATCATGTCCAGGATCTGGCGTGCGGTATACTCACTCATGGCGTCACTGTCTCATTCGATGGGCCAGGCAGGTATCAGTTCGTCAATCTCCTCCATCAACCGTTTCGTCTCCTTCAAAGCGACGATGATTTGAAGGGATCAGGGTTGCTTATCTGTTACTTCCATCAAGCCCGACTCTTTGAGTCTTGTGCAGAGAAGCAGGCTCGAAACCATAAGCCCGGTGAGCGCAACCAGGGACGGGGTCATCGAACCGGTCTCCGGGGACTTGAAACTGTCCATTCCGAAGATGAACAGGATGCCCGAGATTTGCCCCATGAGCAGGAGCAGGCCGTTGGAGGTGCCCTCGGGTGCCGGATAGGTAACTTCAGCCCCGTACTGGAATCCGATTGGACCTGCGCTCAGCAAGCAGAAGCCCAGGACAAAGGCTGAGGCGAGCAGAAGCCAGTAACTCGTGGCGTAAGTGATGCCGATGAGTCCCGGAATCGCACCCGCCAGGGCCAGGAGCATGAACGGGACTCGCTTGCGATAGCGGTCTGAGAGCGATGGTATGATTAGGGCGCCGATGACACCACCTACGACCATCAGGCCTCCGATGATTCCGGCCTGGGTGATTGAGAATCCTCGTGGCCTGACGATGTCTTCGATCCACGTCGTCACCCCATTGAATACTCCCAGGCCCACGAAGAAGATAATCATCAGCAGGATGAAATCCCTTTTGCGCAGGATTTGTCTGAGGCCGTCAAGAACCAGGGCCCGCTCTTCCTGGCCCGGGGGGCAGGGGGGTGTTGGCGGACGTTCCTTGACGAGGCCGAAAAAGGCAACTGCTGCGATCACGGATACGATCCCGTAGGTAACGAGCGTGCTGCCGATGCTGGATCGGATTGTGAGGTATGGGGTCAGCGCCAGACCTGCAACAATGCCCAGGTACATGGCCAGTGATCCAAGGCCCGATGCGGTCGCCCGCTCCCGAATTGGAAACCAGCGAGCAGCCACCTTGGTTATGGCGTTGAGGATGAACGGCTGCCCGATTGCAATCCCAATCTGCGAGATGAGCACCAGGTTGTAGTCCGATGCCAACAGGCCCCGCAGCAGGCCGAAGATGCCTGTCAGCGCGGCGCCCAATCCAACAGCGACACGAATCCCGTAGGTGTCAATGACCCACGAGGCGGGGATTGATATGAAGATGTAGACGATCATAAAACTCATGGACAGGAGACCGATGCTGAGGTCCGAGACTCCATAATACCTGGCGGCGCTGCCCGTGATCGGGGCGAAGGTAATCCACAAAAGCTGGTTGGCGGCGGTGACAAACATAAACGCGAGGAGCACGATCCATCGGTAACCATAGACCTTGAAGTTGGTTTGTTCCATTGGATAAGACCTCCTATTATGACTTGGGAAGGGGTTAACGTTTTCGCCGGGCGGCGAATTTCAGCGTCGCCCAGATCAGCCATCGCGGACAACCCGCGTTGTGGCTCATAGTTCAAACAGGTCACGCAATTTGGCGTTGACTTCTGCCTGCATACGCGGCGATAATTCCCCCAACTCGCGTTGGATGATTGAGATGGTAGCAGTCATCAGCCGATGTAGGCGCAATGTGGACGAAGCCCGTAGCCCGGTTGTTGAGAAGTCGGGATCTTGAGTGTCTAGCACGATATCGGAATTCGCCAGCGGAGTGGGAACCTGGCTGGTGGTAAATGCCAGGACAACGTGGCGGTGTACACCAATTGGGTTTGTCAAACACACGGCAGGTCGTACTTTGGTAGCCGAGAGGTCGTCAAAAGGAAACGGCACGAGCACCACTTTACCCTTTGTCATCAAACGGCCTCCCGTCCGCCGGGGTGTAGATATTCTCTTCGGGCTCCTTCAGGAAACTAAAAACCGGATTGGTCGCTGCCGCATGTAGCCACTCCGATTCACTGATCTCCTCATGCTCCTCCTCTGGTAATAGCACAATGATTCGCACCCGACTTGGGCCGACAACTGGCAGTGGAGTATCCAGCCGCAATTGACTCTTTTCGTCAATCACGCCTGTTGTTTCAATTGCACGCACTGGTATGGCCATTGTTACACCATCCTTTCCTCATCTGACACTCTGATTTCTCGATAACGCCTGAACCTGGCGCTATCTTACCCTACCGAAGTGCCATTGTCAAGCGGTGGAGATGGGGTATAATCAGGTGGAGATGTTGGTTTGAATTGTGACGGTTGTGGTTAGCACTTCGATAGTACTGTTCGTCTATTTGCGACGGAAACCGTCAAAGTTGGTCGGTGGTTAGGTGTCTTGGGGACTTCCAATGACGAACCGCGAGGTTGCCGAAGTATTCGCCGCGATGGCGGACATCCTGGCCATCCAGGGGGAGGACACTCATCGCATCAGGGCCTACCGGCGGGCGGCGGAGAACGTCGCTATGCTGAGCCAGCCGCTGGAAGAGGTCTGGCGGGCGGGGGAAGTGGAGACGATTCCCGGCGTCGGTAAGACCCTGGCGGCCAAGATCGATGAACTGATGCGCACCGGCCGGCTGGGGGCGTGCGAGAGACTCCAGGCCCAGGTGCCCGCCGGTGTGATCGAGATGCTCCAGGTCCCTGACGTCGGTCCCAAGCGGGCGGCGCTGTTCTGGAAGGAACTGGGCCTCACCAGCATCGGGGCGTTGGAGAAGGCGGCGCGGGATGGCCGCCTGCGCGACCTGCCCGGTATGGGGGCCAGGAGCGAGGAGAAAGTGCTGGCTGGGATCGAAGCGCTGAGGCGACGGTAGGCGAGGCTGGACGTGGCCTGCCGACGTGATCAACACCTGGAGCGTGAGCAGGCCCGCTGAGATGGAGCGTTTGATAGGGGGTTGAAGAGGTTGTTGGGATGAGCCGCCCAATGGTGCGCATAGGGATAGCGGTGGGGATAACGCTGCTGGCGCTGGGAGCACTGGGGATGGGTCCTCTATCCCCCGTCCCCCCGGGGGATAGGGTGGTGGAGTCGGTCGGCCTGGCCTGTTTCTGGAGCGAGCAGGGGTTGGTCTGCGTCGAGCGGGCCATCGGGTTGGGGGGGGCCACCGGGCTGGATCCGGAGGTGGCGCTGGAGGCGCTCCTGGCAGGGCCCACCGCCGAGGAGCGGGTGCGTGGCTTGCGCTCGGCGATCCCTGAGGGGACAGCGCTGGAGGGCGTAGAGGTAGGTTCCCTCCCTGGCATCAGCGAGTGGCAGGGGGAGGGGGGACGGGTGTTCACTGTGCGACTGGTGCTGCCAGATGAACCGCTGGTCGGGCTGGACGGGATGGCTGTCGAAGAGATGGTCGAACAGATAGCGGCGACACTGGAGCCGCTGGGCTGGCGTGACCTGCGCGTGGAGGCACTCGACCCGGCGACGCACAAGTTCCGTTCCCTGGCCGACTTTCTCCCGTCTCTGCCACCGCCGCGCAAGGAGACGGTGCCCCCCCCTCTTTCCCCCCCATTGGGGGGGATGAAAGGGGGGGAACCGCAGGGCGCGCTTAGTGGCAAGACGGTCTACGTCAGCGCGGGACATGGCTGGCAGTGGAACGGCTATGCCTGGCGTGCCCAGCGCCCTCCCTATCCTAACCCGCCCTACGTCGGTCCCATCATCGAGGATCACAATAACGCCGAGGCGGTGGACCAGTATCTGTTGGCGTACTTGTGGAACGCTGGCGCGCGGGTCATCCCGGCGCGGGAGCGGGACATGAACGGGACCGGGGTGGTGGTGGACAACGACGACCCTGGCCCGGGCACCGGATACGTCGAGACTGGCAACTGGACGACGGCTACCCCAGCAGGGATAGGCTACGCAGGCACCGACTACCGCCGGGCCGAGACGGCGGACGGTACTCCGACCGCCACTGCTGTCTGGACTGCCGTCCTTCCTGCCGATGGTCGCTACGCCGTGTACGTCTGGTACCGGCAGGGAGACAGCCACACCTCCGATGCTCGTTACACCATTCACCACGCTGGAGGGTCAACCGAGGTCATCGTCGGTCAGCAGGTGCACGGAGACACCTGGCACTACGTCGGTACCTACGGCTTCCGGGGTGGAGAGGAGGCCCGGGTCGTTCTGACCAACCAGTCCACGGTGGCCGGCCACGTGGTCGTTGCAGACGCGGTCCGCTTTGGCGGGGGCACGTTCGATGATCTGACTGGGATTGGGACGACGGCTCCGCACCCGCCCGACAAGCCGTGGTGGGAGGTGGCTGCTTATTATTACACGCAGTGGATGGGGCTGGACCCCGACGATTGGCCCTACTTCAACGACATCGTCGCCCGCCCGATGTATGCCCGCTGGGAGCACGCTGGCACCGGGGAGGATGCTATCTATGTCTCCTGGCACACCAACGGTTACAGCGGCTACCAGTGGGATTTCAGTGGCACGGTGAGTTATATCCACAGCGGCGAGGGCGAGGATGTCACCCCAGGCAGCGCCGACCTGCGCCACGTTGTTCATGCCGAGTTGGTCCACGATATCCGGGCCGGGTGGGACTCCGGCTGGAGAGACCTGGGCGAGCGTAGCAAGAATCTGGGCGAACTACGGGAGTTGTGGGACGATGATGCGGCGGTGCGCATGCCCGGTGCGCTGATCGAGTTGGCCTACCACGACCACCCGGACGACACCGACGCGCTCAAGGAACCGCGCTTCAACATGTTGGCTGCCCGCGCCGTCTACCAGGGCATCGTCAAGTACTTCGAGCAGCGGGACGGCGTGGGCCTGGCGCTCCTCCCGGAACCGCCGACCCACCTGGCGGTCCAGAATGTGGGCGCTGGGCAGGTGCGGGTCTCTTGGCATTCCTCTCCCATCGACGCCACCGGCCTGGCCGGCGACGCGGCCACGGGCTACCGGGTGTACACCAGCACCGACGGCCTGGGTTGGTCAAACGGGGTGGTGGTGGCGACGACTGTTTATACCCTCACCGGTCTCTCACCGGAGCAACTCCTCTTCGTCCGCGTCACCGCCACCAACGGCGGTGGCGAGTCCTTTCCCACCGAGACGCTGGGAGTCCGCGCAGGGGACGAGACTGGAGTGCTGTTGGTCAATGGCTTCGACCGGTTGAGCAGCGCGATGCTGGTGCCCGATTACGACCCGGTGGAGGGGTACAACCTGCGCATGTTCCTGGACCGGATGAACGGGTATGACTACGTGGTTCAACACGGGGAGGTCATCTCCTACCCCTTCGACAGTGCCAGTAACAAAGTGGTTCGGGACGGGGCGATTGACCTGAGCGATTACGCACTGGTGGATTGGATTCTGGGGGAGGAGTCAGTCGCCGGCGAGACGCTGGACGATACGGAGCGAGCGTTACTGACGGACTTCCTGGGGGATGGCGGGGCGCTGTTTTTGAGCGGCACGGAGGTGGGCTGGCACCTGGACGACCAGGAGGGCGACTCCGATTTCTACAACTCTTGTCTTCGGGCTGACTATGCCGGAGATGATGCAGAGACCTACGAGGTCGCCCCGGCCCCCGGCTCTATTTTCGAGGGACTGGCCCCCTTCCGCTTCGACGCGCCGGGGATGTACGACGCCGATCGCCCGGACCAGATGACGCCTACCGGTGGCTCCGTGGCGGCGTTGATCTACGATGGTGGCCTTATGGGGACGGCAGCGGTGCAATACGCGGACACCACTGGCGGCTGCGAGCGGCTGGTGTATTTCGGCTTTCCCTTCGAGACTGTCTGGCCGGACCAGCGGCCCGTGGTAATGGGCCGGGTGCTGGATTTCCTGGACCTGTGCCTGGCTGCGCCCGCGAATACGAAGATCACCACTCCGGCCGATGGCAGCGCCTCTAACAGCGTGCCGCCTTTCGGAGGGATAGCCGTGGCGTCCGATGTGGCAGTCCAGCGGGTGGAGGTGCAGGTCGAGCGCGGTAGTGACGGGCGCTACTGGACGGGGAGCGATTGGGTGCTGGGGTCGGTCTGGGTGCCGGGGACGACCTGGGTGACGGCGACGGGGACCATTTCGTGGTCCTACCCGCTTCCGTCGTTGATCAACAGCGGCTATCATCTGCGCGCACGGGCGCGGACGACGGCTGGAGGAGTTGACCCGTCGCCTGATGAGGTTTTTTTCACTTACGACACGACCCCGCCTGCCAACGCCGTCCTCATCGCCCCGGCGGGCGGGAGCACTGTTTCCCTCGTGACGGAGGTGGTTCTGACGTGGGAGCCGGTTGGGCCGGACGGTGGGTCTTCCCTGGCCTACGTGGTGGAACTGGACGGGCAGCCCTACACGACCACCCAGTCCACGTATGTGGTCTCTCACATCTCCGGTGGGCCGCATGCCTGGGGGGTGCAGGTCTTCGACGCCGCTGGAAACCGTTCGGAGTGGGCTATGGGCACCTTCTACGTCCGTCGGTATGATCTGTGGTTGCCGCTGGTGATGCGCGATGCTGAGGGCGGTGGGAGCACGTGTACTGGTGTCTTGGTCAACGGCGGCTTTGAGTCAGGTGAGGGTTGGGTGCTCAACCGGCTGGCGGCCTACGAGATCAGCCGGGTTCACTCCGGCGTGCGGAGCGTGCGGGTGGGCATCCCGCCGGGTGAGCCGGGGGACGATGCTTACTCATCGGTGGCGCAGACGGTACCGCTGCCAGCGGGGAGCGGGGCCACGCTGCGGTTGTGGGTCTATCCCATCGGCGAGGGGGATGACCCTGGAGACTGGCATTACGTGGGTTTGTCCGATTCGTCGGGTAACTATCATTCCTTGGACGCCTGGCAGTCCGACGCGCGGGCCTGGGAGCAGCGGGAGTATGACCTGGGCGCGTATCTGGGCCAGACGGTGACTGTCTACATCGGTACGCGGAATGACGGAGACGACGATACAGCGGCGCTGTACGTGGACGATGTGGCGCTGGAGGTCTGCCCGTGAGAGCGGTCTGGCTTCACCCCTGGGCATCGGTTCGTATCTGCGCTGGGAGATGATGGAACCTCTGTAGGGACTGGATCACCCCGCCCTACCGGTTGGGTGAAAGGAGGCCGAGGTGCGCAGCGACAACTGGACGGAGGAAACGGTCCCCAGCCACCGCGTGGAACCGGACGGCGAGGCAAGGGATTACGTCCGGCCGGATCTGCACCGGCGGCGGTCGGGAGACCTTGCTGAACGAAAGGCTTGCGTCTGGGTACTGGGTCTTGTCGTGGTGCTGCTGGCGCTGATGGTGTGCGGCCTGTGGACGCTGTACCTGTTGCATGGGCAGTTAGTCATCGGCGGTCCTACTCCCACCCTCATCATCTGGACGCCCACGCCGGTGACCACGCCCGCTACTGGCCCGACCCCTCCGCCCGTCGAGACGGATGAGCCCACCCCGACCATCTCGCCCGACATCGCCATTGGGCGCTATGTGCGGGTGGCGGGCACCGGTGGGTATGGCCTCAATCTCCGCTCAGGACCGGGCGAGAACTACACCCGCATGGGCGTTGCGCTCGAGGGAGAGGTTTTCATCGTCGTTGATGGGCCGACAGTGTCCGGCGGCTCTGAATGGTGGAACATCCGCGATCTGGAGAACGAGGAACGGGAGTGGTGGGCGGTGGGGAACTTTCTGGAGCCGGTGGAGCATCCATAGCGGAATGAACAATGAGCAAATGAACAATGACAAATGACAAATGACAAATGGCAGATGAACAAGTCTCGGGAGTGACGGAAATGGATCAAGGTGAGGTCGTGGAGCGCATTGCGCGACTGCGGCACGAGATCAACTATCATAACTATCGCTATTACGTGCTGAATGTGCCCCTCGTCAGCGACGCCGAGTATGATGCGCTGATGGACGATCTGCGCACGCTGGAGGCGGAGTACCCGGCACTGATCACTCCTGACTCGCCGACTCAGCGGGTAGGAGCGCAGCCTGCCGAGGGGTTTGTCAAGGTGGAGCATCCCGCCCCCATCCTTAGCCTGGACAAGGCCACCAGCGGTGAGGAGGTCCGCGCCTGGTGGGAGCGGGTGAGTAAGTTCATCCCGCCCGACGCACACGAGCTCGCCTGGGTGGTCGAGCCCAAACTGGATGGGCTGACGGTCGTGCTGCACTACGAGGATGGTCTCTTCGTGCTGGGGGCGACGAGGGGAGACGGGTACGTCGGCGAGGACGTGACGTCCAATCTGCGCACTGTGCGCACCTTGCCGCTGCGCATCCCCGTTGCCGGGATGGGAGAGGAGTCGCCGCCCCACCGTCTGGTCGTGCGCGGCGAGGCGATGATGCTGATCGAGGAGTTCGAGGCGCTGAACCGGCGGCAGGCTGAGATGGGGGAGAAACTCTTCGCCAACCCACGCAACGCGGCGGCGGGCAGTTTGCGTCAACTCGACCCGCGCGTCACTTCCTCCCGTCCCATTACCTTGCTCTGCTACGGTATCGTCGAAGTAGATGGCCCAGTGCAGTCCACCCAGTGGGAGAGACTGGCCTACCTGCGTGAGTTGGGCTTTCCTGTCTCGGAGCACGTCGCCCGCTTCGAGTCGTTGGACGAGGTGATCGCTTACTGCGAGGGTTGGATCGGAAAGCGGGACATGGTGCCCTATGAAGTGGATGGCCTGGTGATTAAGGTGGACAACCTGGCGACGCAGGCGGAGATGGGAATGGTGGGGCGAGCGCCACGGGGCGCGATCGCCTTCAAATTTCCCGGCCGGGAGGCGATGACCGAGGTGTTGGGCATCGGCGTTAACGTGGGGCGCACCGGTGCACTGACCCCTTACGCCGTGCTGAAGCCAATGCAACTGGGTGGTGTCACCATTCGCAAGGCCACTCTGCACAATTTCGAGGACTTGCAGCGTAAGGACATCCGTATCGGCGATCGGGTTATCGTCAAGCGTGCTGGCGACGTGATTCCCTACGTCGTCGGGCCGGTGGTCGCGGCGCGCACGGGGAGGAAGAAAGTCTACGATCTGCCGAAGGTTTGTCCCTCTTGTGGCGAGCCGGTGGTCTCGCCAGAGGACGAGGTGGCGGTCTATTGCATCAACGTTGCCTGCCCGGAGCAGCGTGTGCGGCGCGCGGGGTACTTCGCCGCCGTGATGGACGTCGAGGGGCTGGGTGAGCGGACGGCGCGACTTCTGGTGGAGCGCAACCTGGTGCAGAATGCCGCCGATTTGTACTATCTCGAGCGGGAGGACCTGCTGCAGTTGGAAGGTTTTGCCGAAAAGAGCACGGACAACCTGCTGAGGGCCATTGAGGCCAGCAAGGATCGGCCGCTGGCGCAGGTCATCGCCGCGTTGGGCATCCAGGGTGTGGGCGGCACCGTGGCCCGGTTGCTGGCGCAATGTTATCGCTCGCTGGACGAACTGGCGGATGCCGACCGCGAGGAACTGGAAGGTATTGAGGGGTTGGGGCCGCACACAGCCGGAGCCATTGTGGAGTGGTTTGCCCGTCCTCGCAACCAGAAATTTGTTGAGAAGTTGCGCCGGGCAGGGGTGAGACTGGAGCAGGAGACCCCTGCTACGCCTGCGGAAGGTCCACTGGTGGGCCTGACCTTCGTCATCACCGGTACGTTGCCGACGATGAGCCGGGAAGAGGCCACCCGGCTCATTGAGCGGCACGGTGGGCGGGTGACTGGCAGCGTCAGCCGCAAGACAGGCTACCTGGTGGTGGGGGAGTCGCCCGGCGGCGCAAAGCACCGCAAAGCGCAGCAACTGGAGGTGCCGATGATTGATGAGGCGCGGCTGTTGGAAATGGTCGGCCCAGGAGATGAGGGAGGGCAACTGAGGTTTCCGCTGAGTGCTTGATGGAGGTGGTGAGAAGGAGCGCTTGGCCGTTAACGACGTTCTCCAGAAGGCGCTGTCCCGCATCGCGGTACCGGGGAATGTCGAGGTAGTGATCCAACTTCTCCTCGTCGCGCCGGGAGGTGGCTTTCCATTCTCCATTTCTTCATCTTCCTTGCGTGACGCTCTGTCTCTGGCTTACTATAAGGCACAAATTGTGTTATAATCTGCGAAATCTTCACCTGGAGGGAATAGCCATTATGAATCCGATCCAAAGACGCATTGAGGAGATGAACCGGCGGGTGGACGGGCTTCGGGAGAATGGGTTGTATTTCTACTTGCAGCCCATCTCCGAACTGGACGGGGCCTGGGTCACGGTCAATGGGCGGCGCATGCTCCTGTTCGCCGGCTACAGTTACCTGGACCTGCTGAGACATCCGAAGATTACAGCGGCGGCGCAGGAGGCGCTGGCCCGCTACGGGACGGGCACTCAAGGTGTCCGTATCCTGGCCGGCACGCTGCCGCTGCACGAGGAACTGGAGCAGACGATCGCCCGCTTCAAGAAGGCCGAGGCGGCCATTGTTTACTCCAGTGGCTACGTCACCAACCTGGCGACGGTGGCTGCGCTCGTGGGCCGCAACGACGTCGTCATCTGCGACAAGTTCAACCACGCCAGTATCGTGGATGGCTGCCTGCTCAGCCAGGCCAAATTCCTTCGTTTCCGCCACAACGATATGGCCGACCTGGAGCGACGGCTGCAACAGGCTGACCCTGACGCTGGCTGCCTGGTCGTCGTGGACGCTGTCTTCAGTATGGATGGCGACGTCATTAATCTGCCCGAGGTCAGCCGTCTGTGTCGCGAGCACGGCGTGCTGCTGATGGTGGACGAGGCGCACAGCGTGGGCGTGCTGGGCGAGACAGGTCATGGCATCGAGGAGCACTTTGGGCTCGAAGGAGCCATTGACCTGTACATGGGCACGCTCTCCAAGTCTATCCCCAGCGTCGGAGGGTACGTGGCGGGGAAGCAAGAAATCATCTCATATCTGAAGCACGTGGCGCGGGCGTTTGTCTTCTCGGCCTCGCTGCCCCCGGCGCAGACCGCCGCCGCCACGGCATCGTTCGAGGTGATTGAGGAGGAGCCGGAGCGCGTGAGGCGACTGCGGCGTAACGTCGAACTGTTCCTGGGTGGTCTCAAGGCGCGAGGCTTCGATACGCTCAACAGCGAGACTCCCATCGTGCCCATCATCTGCGGCGAGGACGAACGGGCCTTTCAGATGACGAAGTTGTGCCAGGAGGAGGGCATCTTCGTGCTGCCGGTGGTCTCTCCTGCCGTGCCGGTCGGGTTGGCGCGGTTGCGGGCCAACGTGACGGCGGCTCACTCGGAGGAGGACATTGCCTACGCGCTAGACGTCTTCGAGCGGGCGGGTAAGGCGGTGGGGGTGATTGAGTGACAAATGAGCAAATGAACAAATGACAAATGGTGATGCGAACGGGGTGGTCATCCTCAAGCACAAACGTGCCAGGCCGGTACTGCAGCGCCACCCCTGGATCTTCTCCGGCGCGATCGAGCGCATTGAGGGGGAGGTGGCGGCCGGTGACATCGTCGATGTGCGCGACGCGGGCCGCAACTGGCTGGCGCGAGGCTACCTCAACCGGCGCTCCCAGATCGCAGTGCGGTTGCTGACCTGGGAGCGGGATGAGGTTGTTGATCGGGAGTTCTGGCGGCGGCGGCTGGAGCGGGCAGTCGCCGCCCGTCAGGCTCTCGCCGATGACCCGGCCACCACGGCCTATCGGCTCGTGCACGCCGAATCGGATTACCTGCCGGGGCTGATCGTAGACCGGTATGGGGAGTGGCTGGTGATCCAATTTCTGACCCTGGGAGTCGAACGGTGGAGGGATGAGTTAGTTGGTTTGTTGGTTGGTTCGGTGGATGGTGTGCGCGGCGTGTACGAACGCTCCGACGTGGATGTGAGGGTGAAGGAGGGGCTGGGGCAGCGCACAGGGCGGCTATGGGGGGAAGAGTCACCAGAGTTGGTGGAGGTCCTGGAGAACGGTCATCGTTTCCTGGTGGATGTCCAGCGAGGCCACAAGACCGGCTTCTACCTGGATCAGCGGGAGAACCGGGCGCGGCTGTCGGCTTTCTGCGATGGGGCGGAGGTGCTTGACGCCTTTGCTTATGCCGGGGGTTTCGGCGTCTGTGCGGCAGCGGGCGGGGCGGCGCAGGTCACGTTGGTCGAAAGTTCGGCTCCGGCGCTGAACCTGGCGCGGCGCAACTTTGCCCTCAACGGCTTTGAGCATCGCGGCGTGGAATACGTGGAAGGCGACGTCTTCAGCGTCTTACGCGGCTACCGTGCCCAAAGTCGCCGCTTTGACGTCGTCGTGCTTGATCCGCCCAGGTTCGCCCGCGGCGGGCGGGAGGTGGAGCGGGCGGCGCGGGCCTATAAAGATGTCAACCTGCTGGCTTTCCAGTTGCTCCGGCCGGGTGGGACACTGTTCACCTGTTCCTGCTCTGGCGCTGTCTCCGCCGACTTGTTCCAGAAGATCATCTTTGGCGCGGCGGTGGACGCGGAGCGGGAGGCGCAGATCATTGGACACCTGGCGCAAGGGGCCGATCACCCGGTTGCACTGGCCTTCCCGGAGGGGGCGTACCTGAAGGGGCTGGTCTGTCGAGTGTGGTAGCGATTGTGGATTGCGGATTGCGGATTGGTTCGGTATCATACTCCGCAGTCTCCTCGAACAACTGCCGCCACTTGCGGTAGGTGCATTCCGAACAGCGTATGACGCGGCCAATGAGGAGCAGGTGTTCGTCGTCCAGCACCTGGTAGATCACGCGGTAGAGTTACCCACGCGCAGGCGGTAGATGCCGGGTCCCAGTTGTTTGACGCCGGAAGGATGGGGCGTCTCCGCCAAAGCCTGGATGGCGGTGATCACACGATCGCAGTCGGGGCGGCGCAACCGTTCGCTCTCTCGCTCAACGCGCCGACCTGTGTTCTCCACACGGCACTTATCGCTCACTGCTCTCCAGTTCGGCGAGGGCTGCTTGCATTTGCGTCGTCTGCGGGGTATAATGAGCGGGTGATTTGTGAAGGAGTTGGAACGGTTGATGTTGCGTGGGCTATTCACCAAAGTAGTTGGCAACTCTAATCAGCGCGAGATCGCTCGGCTGCAGAAAGTGGTCGAGGGTGTCAACGCGCTCGAGCAATCGTTTGAGGCGCTGGATGATGCTCAACTGCGGGCCAAGACGGATGAGTTTCGCCAGCGTCTGGCGCACGGCGAGACGCTCGACGACATTCTGGTTGAGGCTTTCGCGGCTGTGCGCGAGGCGGCCAAGCGCACCATTGGTCTGCGCCACTACGACGTGCAACTGATCGGTGGCATCATCCTCCACCGGGGGAAGATCGCGGAGATGAAGACCGGCGAGGGGAAGACTCTCGTTGCCACGTTGCCGCTCTATGTCAACGCGCTGGAAGGGAGGGGTGCTCATCTGATTACGCCCAACGACTACCTCTCTAGAGTGGGCGTGCAGTGGATGGGGTCGGTCTATCATGCACTGGGTCTATCAGTGGGGGTGATCCAATCGGCAGCCGCTGATCCCAACCGGGGCTCTTTCCTTTTTGACCCTGACTATCCCTCGGCTGACGACCGCTTCCTGAACCTACGGCCCGTCTCCCGGCGCTATGCCTATCTGGCTGACATTACCTACGGTACCAACAACGAGTTCGGGTTCGACTACCTGCGCGACAACATGGCGCACGATCTGAGTGCGTGCGTACAGCGGGAACTCCGCTACGCCATCATTGACGAGGTGGACAATATCCTGATTGACGAGGCGCGCACGCCACTTATCATCTCCGGCCCGGCAGAGGAATCCTCGGAACTCTATCGTCGTTTCACTGACATCGTGCGCCGGTTGCGACCCAGCAGCCCCGAGAGCGTTGAGCGGGATGAGCCGGACGGCGACTACGTGCTGGAGGAAAGGACCCAGATCGTCACGCTGACGGAGCAAGGGATCGAGCGTGTCGAGCAGATGCTCCCGGAGGTCGAAACGGGGGAGAGCATCTATGACCCCAAGCGCGCCCACATGCTGCCTTACCTCGATAACGCACTGCGGGCATACGTCGTCTACAAGCGGGACAAGCACTACATCGTCAAGGATGGCGAGGTGATCATCGTGGATGAGTTCACCGGCCGGCTGATGCATGGGCGACGTTTCTCTGAGGGGTTGCATCAGGCGATCGAGGCTAAAGAAGGTGTGGCGGTACGGCGCGAGAGCCTGACCTACGCCACCATCACCTTCCAGAACTACTTCCGCATGTATGAAGAACTGGCCGGTATGACCGGCACAGCCAAGACGGAGGAGAAGGAGTTCCAGGCGATCTATGACCTGGACGTGGTGGTGCTCCCCACCAACGTCGAGTACCGCGCCACCTATGGCGATCTGGTCACTTGCGAGCGGTCGGTGGATGAGATTGAGGAAGTTGCTTTCGCTGGGGTGCTAAACGGACGCGCTGACGACCTTCGTGCTCTCAGTCGAGCCGTGATGGTGACCACCTACGAGCCATCCGATGAGAATGGACGACGCTACTTCAAGCGGCTTGACCTGCCGGACGTGATATACGGAACCGAGCGGGCCAAGTTCCGGGCCGTAGTGGACGAGATCGAGGCATTGCAGAAGGTAGGCCGGCCGGTGCTGGTAGGTACCATCGCTATTGAGACCTCAGAGCGGCTTTCGCGAATGCTCAAGCGGCGGGGCGTTCCCCACCAGGTGCTCAACGCCAAGTACCATGAGAAGGAAGCGGTGATCATCGTCCAGGCCGGTCGCCCTGGCGCGGTGACGATCGCCACCAACATGGCCGGTCGAGGCGTAGACATCAAACTGGGCGGTGACCCGGAGGGCGTGGCTCGTGAATGGCTGCGCAAGGAAGGCTGCGATCTGACCGAGATCAGCCAGGCGCACTGGAACCAGGCACTGGAGTTGCTGCGTCGGGGGCAGGACGTGACAGAAGTCTACTCTGAGCGGTGGGCGGAGGTGCTGACTGAGGTGGTGGGCGGTTGTGCTGCAGACCATGAGCGTGTGGTGGCTATGGGCGGTCTGCATATTCTGGGCACGGAACGGCACGAGGCGCGACGCATTGATAATCAGTTGCGGGGCCGGGCCGGCCGCCAGGGTGACCCTGGCTCTTCCCGTTTTTACATCTCGCTAGGGGATGAGTTGATGCACCGCTTCGGTGGCGAACGGGTGCGGGGACTAATGGAGCGACTTGGCGTGGAGGAGAACGTGCCCATCCAGCATGCCTGGCTCGACAAGTCTATCGAGTCGGCGCAGATGCGGGTGGAGGGGTACAACTTCGACATCCGCAAGCACGTGCTGGAGTACGATGACGTGGTCAACAAGCAGCGTGAGGTGATCTATGCCCAGCGGCGGCAGGTGCTCAGCGCATCAGACCTGCGGGAGCAGGTGCTGCGCATGGTGCGGGAGGAGATTGGACGTGTGGTCGCCGCCCACACACCTGGTCCCGACCCGGATGATTGGGACTTGCGTGGGCTCTACAGCGAATTGCGAAACTTCTTCCCGCTGCCAGGTGATTTGAACTATCGCCAGTGGGGGAAACTTTCTCCCACCAAGATCGAAGCGCAGTTATTTGAGATGACGGAGCATGCCTACGATGAGGTCAATCGTACCGTTGGGCACCAGGTGTACCGGCAGGCAGCGCGGGAGGACGTGACGCTGCGGGCGCTGGCGCAGAGTGCCGACCCGGCACAGCGGTTGGTCTATCAGCGGGTGGTCGAGCGGCTGGGAAGGGAACTTGACGAGGATCTGGCGGCTCTACCCGTACGCCGGCTTCCGGACGAGTTAAAAGCGCAGGTCGAGGTGGCACTTGTGGACGCGTACCGTCTATTCCGTGACCGGCAATTGATGCTGCGGGCGGTGGATGGTCTGTGGGTGCGACATCTCACCGATCTGTCGGCTCTGCGCGAGGGCATTGGACTGCGGGCCTACGGTCAACAGAACCCACTCGTGGCTTATCGCAAGGAAGCGCACGAGATGTACGAAGCATTGCTGGCCCGTGTTCAGGAGACGGTGGCGCGATCCGTCTATCTGGTGCCGCGGACTCTGGTCGCTCAGCCGAGGCGTCGGCGGTTGCAAGCGACGCGCCCCCGCGTGCCGGTGAGGGGGGGGCAGCTGGCACAGCCGGCTGGAGTCAAGTCGGGTCAGAAGTTGGGGCGCAATGACCCTTGCTGGTGTGGCAGTGGCAAGAAGTACAAGAACTGCCACATGCGACAGGATATGGAGGCACAACGGGGCCAATTAGCCGCTCCCCGGCCACCTCGGGCGGCCGGGCGGAAGCAGCGGCGGAGACGTTAAGAGTTACAGGAGGGTGCTAATGGAGGAAAGGGAACTTGACCTGGCGGGTCGCCTTATGGCAGACATGGACCCCCGATTGCTCCAATTCTTGCAGACGAAGATCAATTCCTTCGTCAAGTGGGACCTGGTCCGCTTCTTTCACGATAACCCCCACACGACGGACACGGCTGACAACATTGCCCGTTACGCCGGTCGCAGTGTCGAGACGATCTGTACCGAACTGGCCGACCTGGCGCGGGAGGGGGTGCTGGAGGAAAACCGACTGGGTGACATGACTGTCTACTCGTTGGCCTCGGACCACCAGATCAGGGAGTTGCTGGAGCAGTTCGTGAAGGCGTCCGACGACCGACAATTCCGAGTCAAGGCGATCTACCACATCATCCGGGGGACGCGGCGATGAATGGTAACGTGGGCACGAGGTGTCAGAGGAGGGACATATGGAACGGGTGAAGACAGGCATCCCGGGCCTGGATGAGATGCTAGGTGGGGGTTTCTTGCATCAGACTGCTAATCTGGTTGAAGGCGCGCCGGGCACGGGCAAGACGACACTGGGGATGCAGTTCATTTACCATGGCATAGTGGCCTGCGGAGAGCCCGGCCTGATATTGACCTTTGAGGAATTCCCGCAGCAATATTACCGTGATGCGGCTAGTTTCGGGTGGGACTTCCGACGGATGGAGCGGGAGGGGAAGTTGCGTGTGGTGATGACCAGCCCGGAGGTCAGTAGGGCCGATCTGGAGCAGGTCGGCGGGCGAATCGAGAGACTGGTGCGGGAGATGGGTGTCAAACGGATCCTGGTTGATAGCCTTTCACACTTCGAGCGCATCAGCGAAGAGCCAGTGCTCCTGCGGGGCATCGTCTATGGATTTATCAACTCACTCAAGCGCGAGGGATTGACGTCCGTGTTGACGCGAGAGAGCGTGGCGCTGCTAGGTGAGGCCGAAGGAGAGGATGATGTCCTTGCTTTTATGGTTGACTCCTATGTCCTCCTCCGTTACGTCGAGATCGAGAGCGCTGTTCGCAAGGCACTCCTGGTGCTCAAGATGCGGGGCAGCAATCACGACAAAGGCATCCGTCAGCTTGAGGTTACTTCCCGGGGCATTGAGGTTCGGGCACCGTTCGAGGGACGGGAAGGGATCATGAGTGGCAGCCCCCGGCGTATGGTCGACTCGTTCGTACAGGCCTTCGTACGGCGTTGAAGAGGAGGTTGACTCTATGGAGGCAATCAAACATATCTTGGCCGCCTACTCGTGGGTTGTTATCGGGATACTGATTGTTTTTCTATGGCGCATCGCTTACTTCTATGAGAGGACCTCGGGCCAGCGCGTGGGCTATTACTTTCTCCTCCTCCCGTTGCTGTTGCTGGCAGCCGGCGCCATTTACTACCTCGTGCGCGGCGGGGACTTCATTGGGGAGCCTGTCGGCGATGCGCTGCTGGTCCTCGGTGGTGTTTTACTTGGGCTGTTTGGCTTCCACCTGCAGGAATTGATGACTGGAGAGCGACGATGATTGTCATCACAACAACTTTAGCGCCCTTTGGGTTGTTGGCTATCGTCTACCTGGGTTTTCTTTTTGCCAACTTCAGCCGGCGATTAGGTGCGGTGACGAAGATGGCGGACCGTCAACGCTGGTTTCTGGTGGCCAACGGTCTGATTACTCTGGCCGCGATGAGCAAAGCAGTGCGGGGCACTGCAGCTCTGGCGCCCGAATCTGCGCTGCCTGTCTTGCTAGAGCCCTGGTTTGGTATGGTGGGTTTCCATATCCCCCTGGCCATAGGGGTGACTCTCAACCTGGTGCTTGTATGGTGTTACTGGGGATGGACTCTGAGAGAAAAGATCTAACGAAACATCGCTCGTCCCTGGACCGGTCGTCTGTCTCTCAAGACCTGGAGCAAGGGATTCGGGTCCCTGATCGAGCGTTGGCGACTCTCAACGCGGTCGCCGCGGTGGCCAGCATGGCGCTGGACGTGGACGAGGTGCTGCGGCAGGCCCTGGCACTGGCCCTGGAAGTCGTGGGTGTCGAAGCGGGGGCGATATTGGTGCTTGACGAGACCACGAACGAGTTGGTCTTCCGCGTACAGCAAGGATGGCGCGGGCGCAATTTCGTCACCCAGGGCGCCCGAGTGCCGGCCGACCTGGGCCTCTCGGGCCTGGTGGTGGGGACCGGACAGCCGGTGATGACGGGGGACGTTAGCCATGACCCGCGGGTGGCGGTCCCGGAGTTTCGTGACGGAGGGGTGCGGGCGATGGCTCTGGCCCCTATGCGCGCGCGTGGCCGCGTGCTGGGCGTGCTGGGTGTGATGGGGTGCGCACCATACGAGTTCAGCGCTGAGGAGATCATGCTCATCTCCGCTATCGCTGATCAGATCGGTGTTGCTCTCGACAACGCTCGTCTGTCTGGCGAAGCCCGCAGCAGGATGCAGGAGCTAGCCACCTTGCAGGCGACGAGTATGCAGGTGGCAGCCACTTTTGACCTGTGGGTGGCGTTGGAGGCTATTGCCTCCTCAATATTGGATTTGACCGGCGCCGCTGTGGTAGAAGTGCACTTGTACGAGGGTGAGAATGACAAACTCTCTTTCGCCATGGCGCTGCGCAGAGATGGGGAGCGAGCGCCGGTTGGCGGCCGTCCTCCGGACAACGGGCCAATCGCCCGTGCGGCGCGTGGTGGCGAGGTATTGGTTCTGGAGGATCTTACTGTCTCGCAATTGAGCGCGGATAGGTGGCAGGCTCACGGTGTGCAGGCCTTGGTCGCTCTGCCCCTCAAGCGGGCAACCTGTACACTGGCGGTATTGGCGGTCGCTTTCTGTGTCCCTCATTCCTTCTCCCAGTACGAGATGCTGGTATTGAATGTGCTGGCCGACCAGGCGGCCATCGCCGTTGAACGCACCCACCTCTTCGGTAGCGAGACGCATCGTTCTACTCAGTTGGCCTTGGTTAACCAGGTGGCTCGGCAGGCCACGGCAACGCTCAACCTGAATGAGATTCTGGACACAGCCGCCAGCGCTATTCGACGTAGTTTTGCCTACTTCAACGTCGCGCTCTTTCTGATTGACAGAGCGGCTTCAGAAACGGTGCTTCGCTCTATTGCTGGGGGACACGCGATGATCATACGGCGTGGCTATCGCCAGGCGATTGGGAAGGGCATCGTGGGGTGGGTGGCGGAGACGGGGCAAACCTTGCTAGCGAACGATGTCACCCAGGAACCGCGCTATCGGTCCATCTTGCCAATTGGCAGGCCGGTGGGTGCGGAACTTGCGGTCCCCATTGTGCGGCTTGATGAGGTGATCGGTGTCCTGGATGTTCAGAACCTGGAGCGGGGGGCCTTTGACCAGGAAGATGTCAGGGCCATGGAGGCGTTGGCCGATCAGTTGGCCATTGCTATTGACAACGCCCGACTGTATGAGGAGACTCAACAGCGGCTCGCGGAGGTATCGACGCTCTACCAGTTGGCCCAGCAGGTGAACACGAGTCTTGATATCCAGGAGGTGTTGGATTCTATCGTCTGGTCCCTGAAGCAGGCAATGGGTTGCCGGGGGTGTTCCATTGCGCTCATAGACCAAGTTGGCAATGTGTTGGAGATCCACGCAGCGGCAGGTATTGAGGATAAGTGGCGGCGTGGCTTCAAGTTGCGCTTGGGTGAGGGGGTAGCAGGTCGCGTGGCCCTTGATGGTACGCCGATGTATGTGCCTGACGTGTTGGAATTGGATGATTTTGTCTTCTTTGATCCGTCCGTGCGATCGCTTTTGACAGTGCCCTTGAGTGTACAGCAGAAGGTGATTGGTACGCTGACTGTGGACAGTGAGCGACCCAGCGCTTTCAGCGCGGCTGACGAGCGGCTGATCACCATTGCAGCGACTCAGGCGGCTATAGCCATTGAGAATGCTCGGTTGTACGCCAATCTAGAGCGGCGTGCCAGGAGCCTGGCGGATGCATACGCCGAGTTGCGGGAGGCCGACCAGCTCAAGGACGAAATAGTGCAGAATGTGTCACACGAGTTGCGGACACCGTTGACATTTGTAAAGGGCTACGTGGAACTGCTGCTGGCTGGCGATATGGGACCACTCACCGATGAACAGAGGGAATATCTCGCAATCGTGGCCGAGAAAACCGATGCCGTCACGCAACTGGTGAGCGATATCATTTTCCTGCAGCGGGCAGATCGGGTGCCCGGCAAGAAGTTGCCCATTTCGCTGGACAAATTGGTGCGGCGAGCCCTGCGGGGGTGCGCGGCTACGGCGCAGGAGTCTGGGTTGACCTTGGTGGCGAACCTGCCCGATGATCTGCCGCAGGTGGCCGGGGACGAGCGAAGGCTGCTGCAGGTATTCGACAACTTACTGGGTAACGCGATCAAGTTCAGCCCCGATGGTGGACAGATCGTGGTGACTGTTGAGGATGTGGGGTCTATGGTGCGAGCGTCAGTTTCTGACCAGGGGATTGGCATTCCCGAGGATGAGCGGAAACTGATTTTTGAAAGTTTCTATCGGGTAGATGGTTCTGCCCGGCGAAACTTCAGTGGCTCTGGACTGGGCCTGGCGATTGCCGAACGTATCGTAGAGGGCCACGATGGGCAGATTTGGGTTGAAAGCGAGCCGGGGAGGGGCAGCACATTTTACTTCACAATCCCCAAGTATCAGGACCGGAAAGCATAGCCGTTCGCCCGGCGAAACTTCGGTAGCGCTGGTCGAGAGTTCGGCGTTGCATTGGGTTGGAGTTGTCGGATTTCGGTTCCTGGGATGCGGCAGTCCTGTATGCCTCATGGAACGATGGACACGATAAGCGACGTAGTGATACATAGCGAGGGAGAACATGCGGAGACGATGGTCAGTCTGCGCGCCCAACTACACGTTCTGCCGAAGGTGGATCTGCATCGCCACCTGGAGGGTTCTCTGCGGCTCCAGACCTTGGCCGAGATTGCCCAGGAGCACGGGATTGACCTGCCCAGTTACGACATTGAGTACCTGCGGCCATTCGTCACAGTGACGAGTGAGAAGCCGGGTTTCCATCGCTTCCTTGAAAAGTTTCGCCTACTGCGGCGCTTCTATCCCACCCAAGCGGCTGTGGAGCGGGTGGCGTATGAGGCAGTGGCCGATGCGGCGGCTGACAACGTCAAATACCTGGAATTGCGCTTCAACCCGGTCGCGTTGGCCCGGACGCAGGGGTTCTCGCTCGATCAGGTGACCACCTGGGTGTGCAGTGCCGTCGCCAGAGCCCAATCTGATTGCGGAGTTTGTGTCAATCTCATCCTGCAGATCGGCAGGGATGAGGACCTGGATACGGCGTCGCAGATTGCCGACGTTGCGCTGGCCCACCGGGACAACGGTGTCGTCGGCCTGGACCTGGCTGGTGACGAAACGAAGTATCCAGCCCGTTGCTTTGCCGACATCTTCCAGCGGACGCGGCGGGAGGGGTTAGGTGTGACGGTGCATGCTGGGGAGGTCGGAAAGGCTGAGAACGTTCGGGAGGCAATCGAACTGCTGGGAGCCCAGCGCATCGGGCATGGTGTGCGCGTGATCGAGAATTCAGAGGTTGTGCAGTTGGTTGGTGAGCGAGGGGTGACACTAGAGATCTGTCCGACCAGCAACCTGCAAACTGGGGTCGTGCGTCATTTTGGTCTGCATCCCTTGCCTGACCTGCTGGCACTTGGTCTGCGCGTGACGATCAACACTGACGATCCCAGTGTCAGCGATACGACGCTCACCGACGAGTACCTGGCTGTTATGCTGGCGATGGGGGTGACGTTGGAGCAGATTAAGCACACAATCGTGATGGCTATTGAGGGATCGTTCCAATCACCGGACGAGCGGGAGCGGTTGGCGGAGTGGTTCCGTGGGGAGTTGTGGCTGAAAGGGTCAGGATAATGGCAGAACTCATTCGTGACCAGATCGCGGGTTTAGTTGCCGCAGGATTGCGAGCCGCGCAGGAGAAGGGCGCGCTGCCGGAGTTTGAGATGCCGGTGGTTGCCATGGAACGTCCGCGCCAGCCTGAGCACGGTGACTATGCCTCGCCGGTCTGCCTGCAACTGGGGCGCGAGGCACGGATGCCCCCCCGGGAGATCGCCGCGCGGGTGGTCGAGCACATTCCGTCGGCTCCGTTTGTGGGCGGAGTCGAGGTGGCAGGGCCAGGGTACATTAACGTCACACTGGATGCGGCGTGGCTGGCGGCGCAGGTGTTGGAGATTCTGGACGCCGGGGAGCACTGGGGCAGCGTGGACATCGGCCGGGGACGGCGGGTGCAGGTTGAATTCGTCAGCGCGAATCCAACCGGGCCTATCACCGTCGGCTCTACACGCAATGCAGTCATCGGTGACACTCTGGCTAACGCGCTGGCAACGGCGGGCTTCAAGGTCGAGCGGGAGTACTACGTCAACGACGCCGGCTCCCAGGTGCGCCATTTCGGTGGGAGTGTCTATGCTCGCTATGCCCAGGCTCTGGGCCGGGATGAACCGTTCCCAGAGGACGGTTACCATGGGCACTACGTCGTGGAGATGGGACAGGAGATGGCCCGGCAGTACGGCAACCAGTATCTCGACGTGTCCTGCGGGGAGGCCATGCGTGCTTTGGGAACGAAGGGCATAGAGCGCATCATCGAAGGGATACGGCAGGACCTGGTTACACTGGGAGTGGAGTTCGACACCTGGTTCCACGAGAAGAGCCTGTACGAATCTGGGCTGTTCGCCCGTGTCCTTCAGATGCTTCGGGACAAGGGCCACGTCGTCGAGCGCGATGATGCGGTCTGGTTCACCTCTCCTGACCTGGATACGGACGCGGTCGTCATCCGTTCCCCTCAGGTCATACCGGAACCGGACGAGCGGCCCACCTATTTCGCTTCCGACATTGCTTACGTGTGGAACAAACTGGTCGAGCGTGGCTTCGACGAGGCGATCTACGTCTGGGGGGCAGATCATCATGGTGACGTGCCTCGGGTGAAGGCGGCGGCTCGCGCGCTGGGGCTGGACCCCGAACGGGTGGTGCTCATTATTTATCAGATGGTCAACTTGAAGCGGGGTGGCGAGGACGTGCGCATGTCGAAGCGCACGGGGGAGTTCATCACGCTGCGCGAATTGCTCGATGAGGTCGGGCCGGACCCGATTCGTTTCCTGCTCCTCACGCGCACGATTGATGCGACGATAGACTTTGATCTGGACCTGGCGGTCGAACAGTCGGAGAAGAATCCGGTGTACTACGTCCAATACGCGCACGCCCGCATCGCCAGCATACTGCGCTACGCCGTTGACCTGGGGTGGGACCTGGAGGCCCCAGGCGACGTCTCGCTGCTGACTTACCCTGGCGAACTGGCGCTGATCCGCAAGATGCTGGAGTTACCGGAAGTCGTGGCGCTGGCGGCGACGCAATTGGCCCCGCATCATCTGACTTTCTATGCGCATGACTTGGCCGCTGCGTTCCACGCTTTCTACCGCGACTGCCGTGTCGTCGCCTCGGAGGAAGCGGAGCGGACTCAGGCAAGGCTGTTGCTGGTGCGGGCGGCCCGGTTGACGCTGGCGCGGACGCTGGCGCTGTTGGGGGTGACCGCGCCGGAGAGGATGTGAACTGGATACTGGATACTGGTTGCTGGATACTCGTCGCAGGAGGTAGCGTAGTCGGTGGGGTTGAAGCCAGATTACTGGATTCGCAAAATGGCGTCGGGGCGGCGGATGATTGAGCCATTCGTGGATCGACAAGTGCGTGACAGCGTTATTTCTTATGGGCTCTCGTCTTACGGCTACGACATCCGCGTGGCCGACGAGTTCAAGATTTTCACCCCCTGCCCGGGGGACCTGGCGGTTGTGGATCCCAAGCGGTTCGACGTACGGGCGATGGTGGATTTCGAGGGAGATGTCTGCGTCATTCCCCCTAACTCCTTCGCCCTGGGGCGTTCGGTGGAGTACTTTCGTGTTCCCCGCGGTGTTCTCTGCATCTGCCTGGGCAAATCTACCTATGCCCGCTGCGGCATCATCGTCAACATAACCCCCTTCGAGCCAGAGTGGCAGGGGTATGTCACGTTGGCGATCAGCAACACCACGTCCCTGCCGGCCAGGATTTACGCCGGCGAAGGCATCGCTCAGGTGCTCTTCTTCGAGGCGGACGAGGAATGCGAGGTCTCGTATGCCGACAAGCGGGGCAAGTATCAGGCACAACAAGGGGTGGTGCTGCCCCGGTTTTAGTGTCGGCGAATTGCGACGGAAGAGATAAAAAAAACGAGAGAGTAGATCGTTCAGGATGCAATTTCTACCAAGGCGTCGATTGCCTGCACCCCTTCTCCTCTCGGCAGTACCATCAGGGGATTGATGTCCAGCGCGGCGATGAGATCGCCCAGGTCCACTGCCAGTTGGGAGAGGTGTACCAAGGCATCGGCCAGAGCATTCACGTCGGCAGGTGGATGGCCCCGGAACCCCTGCAGAAGACGTGCCCCTCGCGTTTCGTGGATCATCTCCAGGGCTTCTCTGTGACTTAGAGGGGGCAGGCGCAGTGAGGAATCTCTGAGGAGTTCTACCAGTATCCCGCCTGATCCGAAGACCATCACCGGTCCGAAGTCTGGATCTCGCAGTACTCCCAGGATAACCTCTACCGCGCCTGCGGGGATCATTTCCTGGATCACCACCCCCTCCAGCCGTGCTTGGGGATGATGCCGCCGCGCTGCCTCCATCACCTCGCGGAAGGCTGTGACAACGGCCCTCTCATCCCCCAGGCCGATCCGCACAGCGCTGATCTCTGTCTTGTGTTGGATGTCGGGGGAAAGGATCTTGAGAACTACCGGGTAGCCGATGTGTCCGGCTGCTTCGAGTGCCGTTTTCTCCGTGGCTGCTACCACTTCCCTCGGACTGGGGATACCATAGACTGCCAGCAGGTGTCGTCCTTCGACCTCCGAAAGGGCTCCCCGTGTCTCCTGTAGTTTCCTGCGCCAGTCAGATAGGCCGGCTGGCGAAGGACAACCAGCGACCACTGGTTCTCCCATGCGGCGGCGGAAATTGGCATAGTGTATGAAGGCCTGGATCGCTCGCAGGGTTTCCCTGGTCCCCTGCAGGTAGGGGACGCTGCCTTCATCCAGCATTTCCTTCACTTCCTGTTGGAATCCGGTGGAGAGATTGGAGAACGTGAGCACCGGCTTGCAGGTCTCCTGGGCGGCTTGCACTGCCGCCTCTGCCACGGATAGCGACTGTGTTATCTCCCGGGAGGCAACCTGAGGGGGTGTGTCCCGGCTCACGGCCAGCAGGTGGATGTTTTCCTCCCGAGAGACTACTTCCACACACTTCGGATAAGTCCTCTCCAGATCGCCACTGCCCCAGGCATCCAATGGATTAGCGATGGTGCTGTAAGGTGGTAAGATCTCGGCCAGGGCGTGCTGAGCCTCTTCTGAAAAAACCGGGAATTTCAGGCCCAGGTCCTGGGCCAGGTCTGCTGCCAGACCGATCTGACCTCCAGACAGGCTCAAGAGCCCTACCCCCTCACCTGCTGGCAGAGGGCAGGTAAGAAACAACTCTGCCGCCTCCATCAACTCGTCCAGCGAGTCCAACCGCATCACCCCCAGATGGCGCAAAACGGCGTCAATCACCGCATCGGACCCCGCCAGACTGCCGGTGTGGGCCTGGACTGCCCGGCGTGAGACCTCGGAGCGGCCTACCTTTACCAGGAGAATGGGTTTGCCAGCCTCGGCAGCAGCCTGTGCCGCGGCTACAAACTTCTGGGGACTGCGGATCCCTTCCAGGAAGGCGATGATGACCTGGGTGTGGGGATCGTTGGACAAATGACCGATGTAGTCGGCACTGTCTAGGACGGCCTCATTGCCGCTGGAGATGAGGTAGCGGAAGCCGAAGCGGGCCGCGTTGGCCAGGCCCAGGCAGATAGCGCCACTTTGCACGACCGCCGAGACGGTGCCAGCCCGGGTGGCTGGACTAATGGCCACGCTGTACGTCGCCACTCGGCTCACCAGGTTGGCCACACCGATGCAATTAGGCCCACAGACCATCAGACCGGTCTCATCAGCGAACCGGGTCAGGTCGGCCTGGCAGGCTTTCCCATCTGGGCCAGCCTCGGCGAAGCCACTGGCTAGAACCCAGGCAGCGCGGGCGCCTATCTCTACTGCCAGCTCCAGGATAGGCAACACTTTCTCGGCACCCAGCAGCACCGCCACTGAATCCACCGATCCGGGCAATGACTTCAGGTCGGGGTAACAAGGGAACCCCCAAACCTCCTTGTGCTTCGGGTGGACGGCATACACTGCTCCCTGATACTCCAGGTGGCGCAGATTCTCCAGGACGAGGCGACCAGCGCTCCCCTGGCGCTCCGAGGCGCCCACCACAGCGATAGCCTTGGGATTCAGCAATGGCGAGAGGTCGCGAAAGGTCTCCATTGGAATGGACAACTCTTATGTGTGTCTATAGGAGGCGCGCCAGGCGTGCTACCCCTTCTTCGATCTCCTCAAGTGTGACGCTGCAGAAGGGGATGCGCAGGAAGCGGTTCCCATCGGTCGGATTGGGGAAAAAGCCCCGTCCGTCGCTGAGTTTCAGCCCTGCCCCCTCGGCTCGGGGCAGCAGGTTCGCCATGGCGCTCCCCTCTGGCAGGGTGACCCCCATGTAGAAGCCGCCTTCTGGATGGGTCCAGGTGGCCTGGGGAACGTGCTTCTCCAGGGCGGAGAAGGTGGCATGTAGCCGCGGACGGTACGTCTCTTTCAATCGTTCGATGTTGGGCTCCAGCAATCCACGGCGGCAGTATTCGTAGACCATTCCCTGCGTTGGGAAGACCGGGCCGATATATGAGTCAACTGCCCATTTGACCAGTGTGGAGATCGCTTCTATGGGGCCCAGCGCATAGCCAAGGCGCAACCCGGGCGCGAGCACCTTCGAAAATGAGTACATATGCAGCGTTCGCGTCGGTGCTAGAGACCAGAGCGTAGGCACGTCCTGGCCTCCGTAGCGGAGCGCCCTGTATGGTGAGTCCTCCACAATCCAGAAGCCGTGCTCCTCCGCCAGAGCGGCCAGCCGCCTTCGCTTCTCCAGGCTGGTGGTGATTCCCGTCGGGTTATGGAAGTCGGTGATCAGGTACATCAGAACAGGCGATCCCTGGTCCAACTCCTTTTCCAGAGCTGCCATGTCCATACCATCTTCTTCCAGGGGGATGCCCACGACCTGAGCGCCAGCCCGGCGCAGCAGGGTGATAGACCGGTCGTAGGAGGGTGACTCCACAAAGGCCCGATCGCCCGGCCGCAGCAGCGTCTGAGTGATGAACGTGAAGATCTCCAGCGAGCTGTTGCCGATGAGAATCTGGTCGGGTCCAACTCCATATTGCTGGCTCAGCCATTCGCGCAGAGGAGCGTACCCGGGTGACCTGCCGTACTGCAGGAGCACATTGGGGTCCCTTCGCAGGGCGGCCTCTCCACATTCGATCAGGTCTTCTGTTGGAAAGACTTCGGGAGGTGGCATCCCTCGGGTGAGGTTGATGATTGGGGGCTTTGATATGCTATCCATGGAAACTCCTAAGGTGTCTTGTCAAAAAGTGAGGACGAAAGCCACCCCTTGCTCCGGCTGGATCGTCAGATCCAGCCGCCGGGCGACGGATTTGACAATCCGTCGCGAGCGTAACAAACACAGTATCACTTGATCTCCTTGACTGGCGGCCTGGCAAAGCGTCCGACTTTGCTGTGCCGCAGGCCAAGATCAGCGATAGCCTCCGCTACCTTGAAGGCCACCGAAGTGGGATCCAACACTACTACACCCAGTTCCCGCTCAATGTCCATCGCGTAGCCAGCGAGCCCTGCACAGCCCAGGACGATCACCTCTGTGCCATCTTCCTCCACCGCCTTGCGGCCGAGCTCCAGGATGCGGGCTTTGGCTTTCTCCGGATCCGCGTCCATCTCCAGTACCGATATGTTCAGAACCAGAGTGGAGGCATAGGCACTCTCCACACCCCGCAGGCGGGCGTGCAACTCCCTGGTCGGAACGCGGTTGGAGAAGGCGGTCGTGATGGAGAATTTGTGGCCCAACATCGCGGCTACGTGCAGAGTTACTTCTTCGATCCCAACGACTGGGATGTCGGAAACCTCTTTGGCTGCGTCAAGGGCCGGGTCCGAAAAGCAGGCCAACACAATCACATCGTACCCTTCTTCATTGGCTCTGCGCACCAGCTCCAAAGTGGGTGGCCCGGCCAGCGTCTCGTCGTACACCGACTCGATAGACACCGGGCCGTGCTCAGGATTGACCACGATCAGCTCAGTGGCGGGCCGTTTGATTTTTTCCAGTTCACGACGGATATGCTCCGTGACGCTCTCGGACGTGTTTGGGTTGATGACGAAAATTCGCATTGTTCTATTCCCCTTCTTGCAGCCATTCTCGGCCTTTGTGAAAGGCCTGGAGGTTCAAGTCCACGAAATGAGATGGCACCCGTTCCTTCAGTACACTCTCCCAGGTCTCCGGTTTCACCGATAGCAGGGCTGATAGTGCTCCCAGGAGAACTACATTCAGCACACGGGCGTTGCCTAATTCCTGGGCAATGTTAAGTCCCGGGATACGATGCACCTTCTCAGCCGCTACCTGGAGCGTTCTGTCCACGGTCCCTCTGTCTGGATAGGTCGCAGTGCCACTGCCGACAGTCACCGGATGGATCTCCTGTTGGTTGATCAGGATCGTTCCTTCCGGACGCACTTGATTGAGCCAGCGCAATCCCTCCAGAATCTCGAAGGCCACCAGGTAGTCCACGCGACCTTCCGGCACGATGGGTGAGTGAACCCGCTCACCCCACCGAACGTGCCCTACTACAGCGCCACCGCGCACGGCAAGTCCCAGGATGTCGGACTTCTTGACGTCGTATCCGGCGGCCAAACCCACGGCAGCCATGACGTGACTCGCCAGAACAGTCCCTTGACCACCCACACCGGTAATGAGGAAATTGATAGTCTCCACGTTGTCCTGCCCTTTCCTACTCCATTGACTCTGTCGGACGAATTGCCTGGCGTGGGCAGATCTGGGCGCACATGTCACAGCCCACACACAAGACGGGGTCGATTCTGGCCTTGGCCCGTCCAGTCTTGGCGTCCAGTTCCTCGGAGTGCACGATGGCTGGGCATCCCAGGCGGAAGCAAAGGCCACAGCCATTGCATAAGTCGCTGTCCGCCTCGTAGGCCCCGGTCGAGCCCGGCCCCACGAAGAAGCAGGGACCGTCCACGATGACCACAGATGGCCCGTCGAAGGCCAGGGCTTCTTTGAACGCTTTTTCCACCCCTCTCACATCGAAGGCGCTCACATTGTGTACGTCGGTCACTCCTGATGCCCGGACGATGGCCTCGATGTCCACCTTGGGCGCAGGCTGTCCCCCCAGCATCACCGGGACGCCGGGGTGATCCTGGTGCCCTGTCATGGCCGTGGTGTGATTGTCCAGGATGACCACCGTGCTTTTCCCCCTATTGTGGACGATGTTGAGTAGGGGAGGTATGCCGGCATGGAAGAAAGTGGAGTCCCCGATGACCGCCACGAAGCGGTCGGGGATGCCGGCCACGTCAAAGCCGTGGGCCACGCCCACGCTGGCACCCATCGCCCCCATCGTATCTGTCGCGTCAAACGGGGGAAGCGCGCCTAAATTGTAGCAGCCAATGTCCCCGGCGACCACCACGTCCTTCATCTTGCTGAGGACGTAGAAGGTGCTGCGGTGGGGACACCCAGGGCACAAAACTGGGGAGCGGCCCGGTAGGTCTGGCGGCGCCACTTGTCGCCCGCCTTTGACTGTCTCCTTGGGTAGGATGCCTGCCTCGGCAGCCGAGCGCTCAATCACCGATGTGGTCAACTCACCGCACGCGGGGAAAACATCCTTGCCACGGCAAGCGATCCCCATGGCCTTGATCTGCTCTTCGAGGAATGGATCCAGTTCCTCAATGACCAGCAGCTCTTCTACCCCGTCCGCAAGCTCCTGGATCAGAGCGGTCGGCAGGGGGTAGGTCATACCCAGTTTGAGGAAAGAGGCCTCCGGCCAGATTTCCCGGGCGTAGTGATAGACGGGGCCACTGGCCACGATGCCTAACCCCCGATCACCCCATTCCAGCCGGTTGAACGGGAACTCGCTAGCAATCTCGGCCATCTTTTTCAGGCGCGCCTCTACTACTGGGTGCCGCTCCCGGGCCCATAGGCATGTGCAGACCAGCCTGTGGGGATTGCGCTCCAGAGGAGGCGTGGGAGTGGTGTCATCCGCTTCCCGCTCCCCAAGTTCCACCGGTGAAGCAGAATGGGAGATTCTCATCACCGTTCGGAACAGGACCGATGTGTCCCACTCCTCAGATAGGTCCAGACCGATCCCCACGAAGTCCTTCGCCTCCTGACTGTCCGAAGGCTCCAGCATGGGTATCTTGGCAAAGCGGGCATAATGGCGGTTGTCCTGTTCGTTCTGAGAACTGAACATGCCAGGGTCGTCAGCCGTCACGATGAGCAACCCTCCCCTCACACCGGTGTAGACGGTGTAGAAGAAGGAGTCGGCGGCGACGTTCATCCCCACTTGCTTCATGGTGACCATAGCCCGTTGGCCTGCGTAGGCCGCCCCGATGGCCACATCCATCGCGACTTTCTCATTGACCGACCATTCGGAGTATATCTCTTCGTACTTAGCGACGTTCTCCAGGATCTCCGAACTGGGGGTTCCTGGATAGCCCGTGGCGACCTTTACGCCGTATTCGTAGGCTCCACGAGCAATGGCCTCGTTTCCTGATAATAGGACTCTCATGAAACTAACCTCTCCATACTCAAAGTGCGATGAGCGCGCCTGTCTCTCCAGCCAGTGCGCGCTCAGTGTTTTTCGGGTTGGTGATGGATGTGTACTCCACTATACTAGTTTGATCAATCCATCGTTTCCCGCCGACCATCCGCGAACCCGTGGCCCAACGCCCCAGGAGTAAGTGGGGCTGTAGAGGAAGATCCAAGGAGCATCGTCGCGTATTATACGGTAGGCACGATGATAGAGAGCCTGCCGCTGCGCACTATCGGCGGTGGCCTGGGCCTGGTCGGTTAGCGCATCAACTTCTGGGTTGGTATATCCTTGCCACCATGGCCCGCGTACGCCAGAGTGGAACTTTTCGCGCAGTACCCGATAGGTGCTCAACGGGCTTGAGTCAAAACAACAGGCATCGTCTATCTGCTTGGCCCGCACCATGTCGGCATAAGCCGGGCGGTCAGTGAATTCCTTTATCTCGGTGACAATGTCCACCTTGGCATACTGTTCGGCCATAAGCCGTGCCAGGCGTGGAGCCTCGTCCGGCAGAGTAGTGGGCACATCTAGCACAAGCCGCAACTTGTCGGCATAGCCTGCTTCATCCAGCAATGACCTTGCCTTCTCAGGATCGTGCGGGTAGGGTGGCGTCGAGGGATCGCAGCCAAAGTGCAGAGCGGTGAAGGGACCATTCAGAGGTCGGGCGGCGCCCTCCATCACTGTTTCGATAATCTCGGGCACGTCCAGCCCATAGTTTAGCGCCTGGCGCACCCGCCGGTCGGTACACACGCCCGACTGCAGGTTGCACATAAAGGTAGCACATACGCTACTATCCGACGTGAACACTGCAGCATGTCCCGACGCCTTGATGTCTCGGACGCCCTCTGGTGTCACGTTTGAGGTCAGGTCGGCCTCGTCTGCCAAAAGAGCCCCAACCCGCCGTGTTGCATCCGGTTCGGCTCGCCAGTAGACCTCTTCTACCGGAGGCTGGCCTCCCCAGTATTCCGCAAAGGCTTTCATGGTGACTGAGTTGCCTTCAGCCTTTACGAAACGATATGGCCCACTGCCAACTGGCGTGCCCGGCAGACCAGCCAGGGCTCGTCTTGGGGCAATGGGGAACTTGACCAGTAAGTCCAATAGGTCCGCTAAGGGCTCAGCCGTTACAATGCGTATGGTACGCTCGTCAATCGCTTTGATGACTGCGCCCTCCAGGTAACTTCGATAGACACCTTGACTCCCCAGCTCTCCACCCATGTCTGGGTCACATACTCGCTCCAGGTTGGCTACGACATCCTGGGCTTCCAGTGTATCCCCGTTGTGAAAAGCCACAGGACAACGAAGGTTGAATGTCCAGGTGCAGGCATCGTCCTCCAGCGTCCAGCCTTCGGCTAGTGCCGGGAGGTATCCGCCACTTCCGTCACGGCACACCAGAGCCTCGTACATAGCAAATATGATGCTGAGACTATTCTTGTCATCACTGGATACATGTGGGTCCCCCAAGCGCACCTGTGACTGGAGCACGGTCAGTTTTGGTGTCGGTAGCAGAGCCATGATTGTGTCCTTTCGTCCTACTTGATATAGAATCCATGCCTCAGAGAATCGCGAGGATCCATGACGATATAGTTGATGCCGGAGATATACGCAAAGCCTGTGATTTCGGGTACAACCGCGTTGATGGAACCCAACTTGGTTTCCTCTACAAGCCGGCTACGGAACAACGAACCGGTTGTTCCGCTTTCGTGCACATATTCCTCATTCAGTTTTAGTTCGCCTCTTGCATATAAGACTGCCATTTTAGCACTGCTGCCTGTACCACAAGGAGAACGATCATAACCCAGTGCTTCGGACGTAATCAGATTCATGCTATTGGCTTCGGGATTCTTGGCAGGCCCCACAAACACCATTTGGGGGATCTTCCCGGCCGGCCCAAGTTGCGGGTGTTCAGCGGAGACACTCGCATTCACTGCCTCCAGTATGAGGTTGTTCACCTTCCCGAACTGGTCCAGATTTTCGACGCTTATTTCAAGGCCGATCTTCTCCACATCGGCAACCACGTACCAGTTTCCACCATACGCTACATCGACCTTTAACTTACCGTACGTATCTATCTCAATTTCCAGGTCCTCTTTGTATACGAAGGAGGGTTGGTTGCGGAATGTCACCCCTTCAACCTTGCCATCGGAGATATCAGCGCGTACCTTCATAAGGCCAGATGGGGTCTCGACAGTCACATAGGTGACAGGCTCCACAGCTTCGACAATACCTGCTTCAATTACACTGGCAACGGCACCGATCAGACCGTGACCACACATGCCCAGGTACCCTAACGCGCACGTGATGATCAACCCGAAATCGGCTTCATCCGTGCCAGGGGGACAAAGGATCAGAGCGTGCATCGCCTTGCGGGCTCTCGGTTCGGCTGTCAGTGTAGTGCGTAGATAATCGTAGTGTTCTTCAAAGAACTCGGATTTCTCGGTGATGTTATTTCCCTCAATCTCTGGGAGTCCACCCACCACGAGTCGGGTGGGCTCACCACCGGTGTGCGAATCGATGCAGACGATGCTGTCTCGGGATCGTAGCAGTTCCTGCGTCAACTTTGTCGTTCGCTCCTCAAATGCCTTATCGACGGCTGGCATGATGTCTGCTCCTCAATTACACTACTACACTAGCCGCAGCAGTGGAAGCCTTGCTCGCCCATCACGTTTTCAAACTCCAGCGGTTTGATGCCTGTGTCGTAAATCTCAATCCCGAGGGGGCTGACGACGTCCTGCTCGGCATCTCGCCAGTGCTCCGTGCCGGTCCCGCTGGGGCAAAGTGACACGGCCATCAAGACATCCATCTCCGCGTAGAACTCTACATAATCGCCCTTCTTAGCGTCACTAGGCTCCACCGGGTGCGAGCCGTCTGGGTTGAAATGGGTCTTTTGGAACAGGTTGATATTGTCGTGCAAGTCCTGCCATCCCATCCCGAAGGGCTTAATCGCCCGCTGAAGGTTGCACCAGCAGTTGTATTTCGTAACGTAGGGATGGCCCTTGTCCCCGAGGGCCCAATACCAAAAGGAGGGGTTGCAGTGGGAACCGAAGCAATAGTGGTGCTTGGAGCTAGGAAAAGTAGGCACGGTCTCCACTGTGTCCTCAATGATGGTCATCAGAGGCCGGAACATCGGCAGGTTGCTCCACAACCGACTGTAGGTGCTCAAGAAGAAGGTCTCCCGGCACAGGGTATAATCATTCCAGAACCGTTCTTTGGTGTTGTGCACATTCCAAATGCAGACATCGGCGATTTGGGCCTGCTTGATACAAACAATGCGCGCCGACTGGCCTTTCTTTACAATAAAACCCTTGCCTCTCTCCTCAAGATTGATGATGAATTCATCCACTTTACGGAAACCAGGTTTGGCCCGACGGAGTTCTTCATAGAATTCCTGAGGAAAGGGTGGCATAGGATGTTTCCATTGTACCATCGATTCTCTCCTTATCTCCTGCCAGTTCCTTCCAGAACTGGAGTGGCGCATCATTGGCCTAGCCCTCACGATGAGTACTGGTCAGTGATGCGCTCGGTGTCAGGCAGTATCAAAACATCGCTGCAAAATCGTCGTAAAACCGCTTGAGGCCCTCTTCTGGCCCCGGCGAATGAAGCTCGTACTCCAGCGCGATGTCACCCTCATATCCCACCGCATCTAGTTGCTCCATAATCCATGGGAAGTCTATTGCCCCTTCGCCCATCTGCTGCATCTCGCATCCGTCACCAACAGGCTTACAATCCTTGAAATGACAATGGACGATATGATGCTTCATTGTCTCTAGAGCAGCGCGATAGTCGGTGCCCGTATCATGCATGAGGTTACCGGGCTCATACAACACGCCGAAGTAGGGTGATCCTACCTTCTCCGCCAGTTCTACGCACAATTCAGGCGTTCCTGCGATACCGGCGCTGTGATTCTCAAGGCCCATGTAGACGTTTCTCTCGGCGGCATATTCGGCGGCTCGCTTGAACCAGGGAACAATCTTGTCGAGCGTATCCGCCCGGTCGTTGCCTGGAACTACCCGAATCGAGCGTGCGCCGAAGAATACCGCCAGATCAACGGTTCGCTGCAACTGCTCGAATTCAGTTTTCAGTTCAGCCGGGTCATCGCTGGAAAAACCGCAACTGGTGAATCTTTCTAGATTCGGTACCTCCCAGCCGTGAAACGAATAGGCAGTCCTGCGACCATCCAGTCCACCCCCCGCGTATGTGGCAAGGTTCGCGATCTGCAAGCCGTAAGCCTCGGCAGTAGCCTTCACTGCTGCAGGGTTACATTCATCGGGGAAGAGTGTGAGGTGAACCTTCTCGTGGATATCAACCTTCTTGTACCCGGCAGCAGCGATGATCTCAAACGCTTTCTCCACAGGCAAGTGATTCAAGGCAATGCTACAGGTGGAAACACGTGACATGTCCACAGCTCTAATCTCCTTCTTAATCCTGTTCCGCAGCTACAAGGGGAAATTCCTCAGGATCTATCGGCTCCAGCCCCAACAACCACTCGGGATTGGTCTTTACCATCGTGCGGATGTCTTCCGCAGAAATGCCCAGGTCCAACATACAGGCAATAAACTGGCGTAACCCTTCAACCGGTGTTGATAGCGCATACCGGCCAAAATCAGTTGACATAACACAGTGCCCTGCACCCAAGTCCTGGATTTGCTCGGCAATTTCTCTGATGCCACTTCCGGGTGTCGCAGTCATTCCTTCATCAATCGATGCGTATTCCTTTTCGATGTAGTAGTGAGTCAGAGGAATCATCTGCGGCGCTGTGTAGGCGGCTAAAGAGATCTCGATCAGTGCGCCTTTATCAGCCATGTGTTTAAGCTGTTCCATTGTTGCGATCTTGGTCACAGAGCCGGATACGACCACTCTCTCGTAACCATATTTCTCTTTAAGATCAACCAAGCGTACTGCTTCCTCTGCGGAGACGTGGCCCGTGTCCATATAAATATGGGGATTAGCAGCGAGCAGTTGTAAAATCTCGTCTAACTCTGGCCCTGGCTCTTGGTCGACCGGTATACGGATACAGCGATCTAACTCTTCTGTCTTGAACTTGGGGTATAGATTGCTAAGCGCGACGAACTTTCCGTCGATCGTACGGCCCTCTTTGGCGGCCTGATAATAGGTTGAGTGAGCGCCAAAATCAAGATATTTGGCGCCATCGCCATAGTATATTGCGGTCTTAAAGGCGCGGGGGTTCATGCCGCCATAGACGGTATTCAATATCAGACCGCCGTAGACTGTAAAATTGGGGACATGCCGGTTAACCAACCAAGCAATCCCATTGCTCATCTCAAAGACGTCCTTGAGCACAATTGCTCGCATGCCAGCATCCCGGGCTTCAATCGCAGCTTCAATCGGATCCATCCTTCGTGGACTGCTTTTGAGATGTGGCCCTGGGTGAACGTGGATGTCTATTGCTCCCCTGAGCAGTTCTTGCGTCAATTCTAGCGAACGACCTTCTTGTAATGCTGTCACAATCGTCCTCCTATGAATTCATCAGTATCGGAGCAACTGCTAGATTAAGAATTGACCAGCATGTTGTATTTACTGGCATCTATATTGCGCCCCGTCAGGACCAGAACTACTTTCTGACCTTGCACGTCGATTTTGCCGCTCAGGATCGCCGCCAGGCCTACCGATGCGGAGCCTTCGACCATCAATTGCTCATCCTGCTGGAACACTCGCATCGCCTGGATGATCTCATCTTCTTCCACCAGTTTGACCCCTTCAACCAGGTTACGCGATATCTCCCAGGTCAAGGGGGTCAGGGTGCCCATCAGTCCGTCAGCAACCGAGGGTCGGATGTCAACCCGCTCGTGACAGCGACCATCACGGAAAGAGAGATAGGCCCCAGGTGCGGCAGTCGCTTCCACTCCTACCACTCTCACCTGTGCGGTGGCAGATTTGACAGCCGTCGCGATGCCAGAGATCAGTCCCCCGCCGCCAATCGGCACGAGGATCATCTGCACATCGGGCAGGTCCTCCATGATTTCCAGGCCGATCGTCCCTTGACCGGCGATGATCAGCGGATGGCTGTGCGAGTGGACGTAGATTCCGCCGCTATCTTTGGCATACTGTAGGGCCTCGTCTAAGGCCTCCAGGAAATCTATGCCGTGCAATACCGCTTCGGCGCCCAGAGCTTTCAGTTTGTCCACCTTGTTCGGGTCAGCGTGTGTGGGCAAGAAAACCTTCGTCGGCGGGCGACCGAAGATGCTCGCCGCATAGGCCAGAGCAGCACCGTGGTTGCCGCTGGAGCAAGTCACCAAGCCACGACTTCTCTCGCTGGGGGTCAGAGCGGAAACCATATTGATCGCCCCGCGGATCTTGAAGCAACCGCACAGTTGCCAGCATTCCATCTTCATGTAGAGTTGGCAGCCAGTCCTCCGGCTGAGGGCGGGTGAGAAGAGCAGCGGCGTGCGCAAGATCAGGTTCTTGAGACGTGACCGGGCGGTCCAGACGTCTACAGGCCGGAAGGTGGGGGTTTGCGAACCAGGCGGTGACATGTTGTACTCCGAACAGCGAAGCGATAACGATACACGATCAGCAGAAAAGGGTTGGAAACGGCGGAGGGCAGATTTCTTATACAATATAAATTATACTATATAAAATGCCTGCTGTCAAGCGGCTCCATAATCAGAGAGAAAACTCAGGTTGATCTGCAAACTCCTGTAGCCGGAGTGCTGATCTTTCTAAATGAATCCTCATTGCCTTGGCCGCTGCCTCTGGATCACGTCGTCGCATGGCCTGAAGGATGGCATGGTGTTCTTTGAAAGACTCAACCAGGTGATCTCCTGGTTGTTGTTGTGCAAACTGCCGAAGTCTAGCGATGCGGTTCGTGAGGCTATCTAACAGTTCCTGGAGTAGTTTGTTCTCGGCAAATCTGGCGATTGTCTCATGGAAATAGACATCGCTTTCAAAGTGCCCGGCTATATCTCCGGCTTCAAACCGTATCTGAGTCTCGTTGAGAGACCTCCCCATTCCATCGAGGGCGGACTCGGGGATCACAGGGGTTGCTTGTCTCACTGCCTGTGACTCGAGCAATCCGCGGATCTCACAGATTTCATGAATATCCTGGCGGGAGATCGTTGCGATGAACGCGCCACGGTGGGGGCGAATCTCGACAAATCCTTCGGATTCTAGCACCTTCAAGGACTCGCGAACCGGCGTGCGACTGACCTCCAACTCCTCCGCTATGAGATCCTGATCAATCTTCTCACCAGAGTCGAAGTGGCCATCGAGAATCGCCTGTCGAAGACTTGCAGTCACCCAATCTGCTAGAACTCTTCCGCTTGTTGCCTTGGGGAGTGGTACCTTCATTTTTCCACCTCACTCAGGTATCGTGCTAAAAAGAGCTTGACTTATACATAATTATGTTGTCCACAGCGGCTGATGTCAAAACGTCAACTCCATTTCTGCATAGCAGCGCCCTGCTCGGCTGGCAGCGTCATTTGTGCATAGAGGGCCAGGAATCCGGTCTTCGTCTTCGGCTCTGGTGGTCGCCAATTCTTCAATCGCCGTGCAATCTCTTCCTCCGAGAGTTCCACATTCAACTGGCGCCCAGGGATATCCATCTCGATCATGTCGCCATCTTCGATGATTGCAATGATGCCCCCTTCCATTGCTTCCGGCGAAACGTGTCCTATGATCGGCCCGCGATTGAACCCGGAGAACCGTCCGTCTGTGATCAGCCCCACTGAGCCTTCCAGACCTATGCTGTACAGGGCGTCCGTGGATAGCATCACCTCCATCATCCCAGGTGCACCCTTCGGTCCTTCATACCGCACCACCACCACGTCGCCCGGCTGAATCTTGCCCTCCACAATCGCTTTCCACGCATCTCGATCGCTGTTGAAAGTCTTGGCCGTCCCCCTGTGTACTAACATCTCCGGTTTGATCGCAGACGTGCGGGCAATAGCACCACGTGGCGCTATGTTCCCCCTCAGAACTGCCAGCCCTCCCTCCGCTTGCACCGGGTTATCTAAGGTGGAAATGGCCTCCCCACAAGTGCCTTTGATCTCTTGGAGGTTATCGCCAATAGTTCTTCCGTCGACCGTCAGCGCACTTGTATCGATGAGACCATCCAACTCCTTCAGCAACGCAGGTACACCCCCTGCTCTGTAGAAGTCAATCATTGTATGAGGACCGTTGGGTACAACAGAGGCCAAAAGCGGCGTTTTTCTGCTGATTTCGTCGAATAGTTCCAACTCTATCTCGATCCCAAGTTCTCTGCCTATGCTCATAATGTGGAGAGGAGCGTTCGTCGAGCCGCCAATCGCTGCGTTAGTGGCGATGGCATTCCTCAAGGCTCTCTCATCGAGAATGTCCGATAGCCGGATTCCTCTCTCCACCAACTCAACGATCTTCCGGCCAGACTTCCGAGATGCTCTCCGCTTGTCCGCTAGAATTGGGGGAATCGTCGCCGAGCCAGACAGGGCCATTCCCATGGCCTCGGTCAAAATCTGCATCGTGTTGGCCGTCCCCATCACAGGACAGGATCCCACACTCGGACATGCACAGTTCTCCATCTCTAGCAAATCCTGCTCGGTGATGTGCCCGAGAGGAAGAGCGCCGAAAACGGCCTCGTTCACGTCCGGCGGGAGCACAACGCCCTCGCGCCATTCCCCTGCCAGCATAGGCCCACCAGTCACCATAATCGATGGTAGGTTCGCTCTGGCTGCTCCCATCAACTGACCAGGAATGATGCTATCACACGACGCCAGCAAGATAAGTCCATCAAAGTGGTGAACCTTGGCCATGATCTCGATTGAGGCCGCCAGAGCGTCACGGATGGCCAGTTCATATTTCAGGTTCTCCGTCCCTATGGGAATGTTTCCACAGGTGGCAAATACGCCAAACTCGAACGGAACCCCGCCCGCTTGCCAAATCCCTGCCTTGACACACTCTGCCAACTCTCTCAAATGTCTGTGAGCCGGCGACGCTTCTGACCACGCATTTGCCACCCCGATATGCGGCTTACCGAAATCGTCGTCCATATAGCCGGCTCCCTTGTATATCTGCCGCCGATGAGCAGCCTCTGGGCCGACGAACAGATTACTCTGTCCTGTTATCATAGTTCTCCTCAGTTGTAAGGCTTCTCCTGTTTTCCCAGGAGGAAGCCAGCAGGAAATGGGTCTCTTGGATCGAGCACGAACTGGTGGATGCCCGTGATATAGGCACTCCCCCTGATGGTCGGGATCACAGCCGCATACTCCCCTACTTTGGTCTCCTCTATGAGCCTTCCGTAGAATAGGCTACCTATGATGCTTTCATGGACGAACTCTTCGCCCAGGCTGAGCCTTCCTTTCGCGTGGAGTGCAGCCATCTTGGCGCTCGTCCCGGTTCCGCAGGGAGATCGATCCATACTAGCCGGTGCCGGTGGCGCCACCACGGCGTTCTTCATCGTTGCTTTGGGATGGGTGGCTGGAGCGGAAAACTCTACATAGTTTACACAGTCTATCTCTGGCTTTTCAGGATGATGGACCTCGACCTGTTCATTAACCGCCTGCCAGATTTTGGTTCCACAGGCTATCAGTTCATTCGCATAGTCGGGCACTACCTCCAGCCCCACACTCTCTGCTGGCAAAATGGCGCAGAAATTTCCTCCGTAAGCAATATCTACCTTCACCCGCCCCAGGTCCGGGACATTCACCTCAACGTCCGCTTCATACAGGAAGGAGGGAACATTTTTAATGATGACTGACTCTACCTCCCCCTCCTGCACAGCCACCTTAGCCCGCACGAGTCCAGCGGGAGTATCAAGGACAATCTCGGTTTCGGGCTCCTTAGCCTCCACGAAGCCAGTCTCTACCAACACGGTGCAGACAGCTATTGTCCCGTGGCCGCACATCGTTGGGTAGCCACCTACCTCCAGATACAGCACTCCAAAGTCTGCTTCTTCTACAGTAGGTGGAACAACGATGGCAGCGTACATATTGCCGTGGCCCCGAGGTTCATGGACCAGCAACGTACGGAGGTGGTCCAAGTTATTGCACATGTACTTCATCTTCTCCAGCATAGTGTTGCCTGGGATGGGTGGCATCCCGCTGACAACGATCCTCTCTGGACTGCCCGCAGCGTGAGAATCAATTGCTGACAACAGCCTCTTGAATTTCATTCCTTCTCCTTTGGCTCACCACTCTAACTACCCAGCGTACTCGGGTGGATAAAGGCGGCCTTGCTCTGGGACAACCTGGCCCTGACCAGCATTTCGGCGACAATATCTTGGGCTCCATTTTTTTCGCGAGCGTAGGGTTTAGGATTGTCTCACCCATGTGGCGAGAAGGGCGACGAGGTCATCCATGAATCTAATGAACTCTTCCTGGCCTTTGGGCAGGTCATCGAGAGGGTATTCTTCTATCCGTTTCGCCACTTCTGCCAGCAGTTCATGATGGATGCCGCAGTCTTCAGCCTGGTCGATCAGTTTGTGCGTTGCTTCCATCAATCTCATCGGACCGTAAATCTTGGGCTCGTCCATCAGTCCTCTGGCGCTGACGGCCAAGAAGCATGTAAGGCTTATCACTCCTGATGCCATCTGGTCACTATTCACTTGAACGTCCTCCATATTCCTCCCAGTGGACGAGATCCTCGATTGGACGCCGGCCTGGAATCCTGGCTGGCTTGGCAGGGTAGCCCAGTGAGATGACCAGTTCTGGCATCACATGTGACGGCAGATTCAGCAGTGACTGAAGAGCCTTTTGGTTGAATGACCGAATCACACAGGATCCCAATCCCGTCTCAGTCGCAGTTAGCATCACGTTCTGGGCGGCCATGGAGATGTCCATAATGGCAGTCGTTTCTCCGGCTGACGGGTCACTGCACAGAACAAGCAGTGCAGTGGGGTCGCCCGGCAGGCCCGGGGAGAACATCTTGATCTTCTGGATATTGGTCTGCTCCCGAACGACCACAAACAGCCAAGGTTGATTATTGCCCCCACTGGGCGCCCACCTGGCTGCTTCCAACAGGGAGGAAAGGACTTCAGATGGAATAGGCGTCTTCAGGAAGTGCCTGACGCTTCTTCGGGATTTGATTATGTCCAGCATCATTTTTCTCTCTCCTATCTCAGATCTAAAGGCGGATAACTGATTTGGAACACCTGGAGCCCTTGGAGTTACTTCATATATGGGACTTTTTCCTCCCATGCTTCCCTCTGGTCGGGATGTTCTTGGAAAAATCTGCCTATGATTTGCTCGACCCTGCTCTGAGCAGCAGTAAGGGCCTGCTTCATGTCTATGCTGATGAGTACCCCGTCCCTTTTCAGTATTCTTCCGTCTACGATGACTGTGTCGATATCCGCCGATGATCCGTAGAGGACGATACTGGTGAGGGGATCTTTGGTAGGGGTCAGGTAGGGATTATGCATGTTGATAATAATGATGTCGGCCTTTTTCCCTGGCTCCAGCGAACCTACTTCTCTACCGATGCCCAGGGTTTCAGCCCCCCGCCTGGTCGCTAACTCAATGAGTTCGTAGAAGGTGGGGCGAAAGGTGCTGGGGTCACTGGCCAGCATCTCTTCGGCCCCCTCGATCAGACGAGCCCGAGCAGCCTGGCCGGCTATGTTCTGCCTTAGGAGCTGGAGCATATCGTGGTGGTAGTCGTCGGTCCCCAGGCCGACAGGGATGCCCATGTCCATCCAGCGGACAAGTGGATTGGTGATGGCTCGGCAGTGGAGAATGCCTGTACCGGCGCTTGCTATGAGCCGGGTATCTTTCTCTGTGGCGTAGGTGCAGTGGGCAGCGGTGAGTTGGGTGTCGAGGATGCCAAGATCGTGTAGGTGCTGAGGCGGTGTCTTCCCATACAATTTCTCAACCTGCTTGACCTCCCGCCAGCTCTGGGAAAGGTGCGTGGTCATCCTCAGCCCATGCCTCTCTGCGAATTCCTTACACTTCAGATAGGTTTCGGCTGTCACGAGATCGGGGGCTTTGGGGGCCATGATGGTGGTTATGCGCCCCTCTGCTTTCCCGTGCCAGTTCCTGTAGAGGTCTGTGGCTCGCTTGAAGGCAGCCGCACCTTTGTCGGGGAGATACTCGTAGACTCCCTCCCCCAGCCTGTTCAGGTCTACCTCCTCGATGTCGGCGGCCAATATCACCCTGTTGCCAGCCTCTTCCACGGCCCTGGCGAAGCCGTCGGGATAGGTGTAAATGACCATGGCGGTTGTACAGCCGCCGTAGATGAACTCAGCGCAGGAAGCGAGGCCCAGGTGCTCCATGTCGTCGGGACGACGGTAGCCCTCCAGGGGAAGGTTGACTTTGTAGAACTCACCGATAAGCTCGTAGACACCCCGGAAATACTGCTGGAGATGAGCGTGTGCGTTTACGAGGCCGGGGAGTACCACCTTGTGTTCAGCGTTGATCACACATTCGGGGTTGTGGGGAATGTTCACTTCGTTTCCCACCTCGACGATCCTGTCATCCTTTATGTACAGGCTGCCGCGGCGGTAAACCGTTCCCCGCCTATTCATGGTGGCAATGAAGCCATTCCTGATCAGGATGCCCGTCATCTTGGCCTCTCAAGAATAGATACTCTAATCAGAAGAAAAGCAGTTCCCGCAAGTCGGTTAACCCTTCTGGCTTCTGTGTCTCTATCAACTTCCCACCCTTCAAGACTAGTTTCAGTTTCCTGATGTTCGAGATGTTCTCCAGCGGATTGGCCGAGACCACGATCAAGTCGGCCATCTTGCCCACCTCCACTGTCCCCAGCCTTTCAACCACTCCGCACAGGTCGGCGCAGGTGCGGGTCGCGGCGATCAATGCCTCCATCTCCCCCATCCCCGCTCTCGCCAGGTGTTCGATTTCCAGCAGGGCAAATTCCCCGACGGGGTTGGAATCGCCTCCGCAGGCGATCTTGACGCCGGCTTTCAGTGCCTTCTGGAAGCCTTCGCGGTGGGCTTTGGCGTATTCAGGAGTTACCTGCTCGCCTTTGGCAACCAAGACCCGGCCTGCAAGCCCAAGGTTGGCGTCGCCGGGATCCACTTCAAGCATCCCGCTCTCGCGCAGCCACTCCCCGTCCAGGTTGCAGACCAGGGTCGGCACGTAGAACACATCGTTCTCCACCATCATCTCAATGGCCTCGTCATCCAGGTAGTATCCGTGCTCAATGCAATCCACACTGGCCCGGATGGCCATCTTCATCCCCGGACTACCGGCGTGTGCGCAGACCCGCTTGCCTTTCTGGTGGGCTACTTCGGTGGCCGCTCTTAACTCATCCATGAGAAGTTGGGATTCCTGATAGGTCCCGGTACCGGCAATTATTTCGGTATGGCCACCGGTGACCATCAGTTTGATCTGATCTGCCCCGTGCTTGAGTTGCTCACGCACCGCCTTCCGCATCTCATAGGGACCGTCTACTTCTACGCCGCCTGGGAAATCCTGCCCATGTCCCCCTGTGGCCAGGATGGCCTTTCCACAGATGAAGAGACGAGGCCCGACGAAGACACCGGCGTCGAAGGCCTGTTTCCAGGAGAAGTCAATCAGATCGCCTTCCCCTACGACGCGGATGCCCGTGACGCCAGTATGGAGAGCGTCTATAGCGTTCCGGCCAGCCCGGATAGCCCGATCAATCACCGACTCGCTGGACAACAGGTGTTTAGGGTCGGGGAAGACGTCGCCCAGATGGGCATGGACGTTCCATAGACCAGGGAGAACGTACCCTTTCTCCAGGTCGAAGACGCGGGTCTCACCTTCCTCGGCTGCTGGATGATAGACTCCTGGCTTCAATCCGGTGATCTGGTCATCCTCGATGAAGACAGTCATGTCGTTCAAAGGCGGCTGTCCAGTGCAGTCGATGATAGTGCAATTGGTCAAGATGGTCTTCATTTATAATCTCCTCATCGGCAATCTGACGCTTGCTCTTGTAGCGCACAGCGTGGAGGTTGCGCCTACAGAACCAATCTGGTCCGGATGATCAGAGTCTACCCAGGTCTAGATCTGGGTTCAGCCTGTTGTTTTCGCACATCGGCACGCCATCAAGGGTGATGCTGGGTGAGACGAGCACCACATCGGCGTGGATCTTGGCGGTGCCGACCATGCCCCTGTAGCTCGGATCCTGGTCGCCAAAGCCAAAGGTGACAGCGCCCATAACGTGCTCGTCCTGGAGCATATAACCGCTCATCCTGGCGCGAGGGTTCAGCCCCAGAGTAAAGTGACACAGGTGGAATGCATTGGGGTCATCAACCGACTCCAGGGCAGAGCGCCAGGCGTTGGCATCTACTCCACCCTCAATCGCGGTGATGACTCCCTTCTCCAGGTGGCAGGTGATGGGCTCGCTGACCGGCCCACCCGGTGCGACGGTGCCGTCAATGACTATGGTACCGTTGATTGTCTCCTCGACCGGCGCGACCGACGCGTCCACACCAGGGAAATAGTCGGCCTCGCCCGGCTCGGTGGCCATGCCGTCGCCCACCAGAGCAGGCCGACCCTGCAGCCGGAAACTGATGTCGGTCCCAAGCGGAGACGTCACCTGGCAGACTTCAGTTTTTTCCCATAGTTCACATATCTTCTCGCACACCTGGATCATCAATGCGTAGTCTACGTCGAGGATGCCCTCGATGACGTAATCTTCAATACCATTGGGCATGGTGGAAACGATGCGCGTTCCCTTATCGCGGGCCTTACGCGTCGCGGCCCGGTGAACAATCCCCTCGCACAGAGCCACAATCACGTCGGCACCCTGGATGGCGCCGGCCGTTGACGGGCTAAACTCACGCGTGTCAGTCTCTGGCATTCTCGGGATCACCAGCAACTGAGCATTAGCCTTGGCGTTGATGCCAGCGATCATGCAGGCCTCAGCGATCTCCATGTTGGTCCAGGTATTGGCCACGATCAAGAGGTTCTCACCTGGTTTGACCTGTCCCATCATCCGCACGGCGACCTCACCAAACTCGCCCCATCGCAGAACTGCCATTTTGCATACCCCCTTCGTTTGTGTCGGTGCTTCGATCCACCTCTAGTCAAATAGCGCTTGCCAACCCTCCCGCAGGTTACCTGCCGGCCTTCTTGCGGACGAACGCTCAACTTAATTCCAATTTTCCTCCTCTGCTCAAGTCATTCCCTGCTTCGGGGTACCAAGGGCTTTTTTCTAGCAATTGCATAAATACCTATGCCCACCCATGCAACATTGACACCGAAAACAGGATAGGCTCTGTAAAAGAGCGAATTGATAAGCAGAAAGAGGCTGCCTATCACGTTTATTAGTTGGTAAGCGATCGAGTCTCCCTCCATCTTCCTTGTGGAAACCAATGCATAGGCTATGAGAACTGTTATAGCGCCTATCCAGCCTATTATGTCGACCAAAATGTCGTTGTTCATATTTTTACCCCTCTCATCAGGAGAGAAACAGTTCCCAGAAGTCGGCTAACCCTTCTGGCTCCCTGGTCTCTACCAGGTTTCCATCTTTCAAGACCATCTTCAGTTTCCTGATGTTGGAGATGTTCTCCAGCGGGTCAGCCGACACCGCGATTAAATCAGCCAGCTTGCCCACCTCCACCGTTCCTAAGCGGTCAACCACCTCACACAGATCGGCGCTTGTTCGGGTCGCACTGATCAGTGTCTCCATCTCTGTCATCCCTGTTTTCACCAGGTGCTCGATTTCCAGTAAGGTGAAGTCCGCGACGGGACTGGTATCGGCTCCGCAGGCAATCTTTACCCCGGCCTTCAGTGCCTTCTGGAAGCCTTCGCGATGGAGCCTGGCCGATCCAAGAGCCTTTTCAACCATGAAGTCGGGCATCCCACTCTCAAGTATTTGCTCTTTGTCCTGAGTCACATTGATGGTCGGCACGTAAAACACATCGTTCTCCACCATCATTTCGATGGCCTCATCATCCAGCAATCCGTGCTCGATGCAGTCCACCCCGCCTCGGATGGCTGTCTTGACCCCCTTGGTGCCCCAGGCATGTACGCAGACCCGCTTGCCTTTCTGGTGGGCAACTTCGGTCGCAGCCTGGATCTCATCGAGCAGGAATTGGGACTCCTGCATACCCTCGCCGGCAGTCATGACACCACCGGTGACCATCAGCTTAATTTGATCCGCACCGTGCTTGAGCTGCTCGCGCACTGCCTTTCGCATCTCGTAGGGACCGTCTACCTCCACGGAACCCAGCGTACCATGCCCATGCCCACCTGTGATGCACAGGGCTCTTCCACAGACGAAGAGGCGGGGCCCGACAAAGACGCCAGCGTCGAAAGCCCGTTTCCAGGCGACGTCAGCGTAGTGGTCTTCCCCTAAGATGCGGATGCCGGTGATGCCAGCCCGGAGAGCGTCCATAGCGTTCCGGCCAACCCGGATAGCATAATCGATTGCCGACTCGCTCTCCAGCAGGTACTTGGGGTCGGGGATGAGATCGCCCAAATGGGCATGAACGTTCCACAGGCCGGGGAGGACATACCCTCCCTCCAGGTCTAAGACGCGCTCCCCTTCTCCGGCTGCCTGGCTGTACACCCCTGCCTTCAACTCGGCAATCTTATCATTCTCGACAACCACGGTCATGTCCGTCATGGGCGGTTTGCCCGTGCAGTCGATGATGGTGCAATTGGTCAAGATGGTTTTCATTTGTAGCCTCCTCATAACGCGGCCTCCAGCCGCAACCAACGTAGGACAAGATGCCATCTTATCTTGTCCCACAGATTCTCGCGGATAACGCAAGAGATCACAGCCGGATAGGTGACACTGCTACCCGGAATCCATCTGCACTGTGGTGGCTGGTCGGGGGCAGTCCATCGCGGAAGGCACAACGGAGTCGCCTGGCATCGACGGTCCACGAGCCCCCACGCGCCGCTCTATCCCACTCCGGCCCGGCCTCCAAGTTTTCCCGTCCATCCTCTGGGTCGTAGGGATATCTGAACTCAGGTCCCAACCAGTTCTCACCCAACAAACTCCGCGTCCACCAGCGGGGAACGAACGATCGCACCCAGGATTCTTTTCCCTTCAGTAAGTCCTTTCCCATTAGCGTCCGCGTATACTCCCACACGTTCCCGGCCAGGTCCTGTATTCCATCTGGGGTCGCACCACGGGGGAAACACCCCACCGCGCTCGTCGTCCCAATTGCCGGTTCTCCGAAGTGTGAGCCATAGTTCGCCCGATCCAGGTCCGGCCTCTCACGACCCCAGGGATAGCGTCGTCCATCCGTCCCCCGTGCTGCCTTCTCCCACTCCGCTTCCGACAGTAACATCACTACCAATACTCCATCTCGTAGCCCCTCCCAGAACTGCCGGTCCATTTCTTTCGGATCACTCTCCGCCAGTCGGTCTTCGGCTACGCCTTGCAGTTTCTCTCCCAACCACCTGCAATATTCTAGCGCCTCGTACCAGCCCACCCATACCACAGGATGGTTAGCCAATCCCTGCACGCATTCGGGAGCCTCTGGCTGATAATCGCTATCCTCCACAAAGGCTCTGAACTGCGCCACCGTCACCGGGTAGCGAGCGATATAGTACGTCGGCAGCGTGGCCTCGTGTTGCTCTTCGAGTTCACCCATCACAAACGGCCCTGCCGGAATCTCCACGAAGCCCAAAAGCGGCTTGTCGGGCAGGTACCAGGCGTTGGCCAGGAAGCGTGGGTCCCCTAGCCTCGCCAGCACATTCCCTGCATCGACCCGCTCACGCCGGTTCAATGCCCCAGCCTCCAGCAGTGCCACCAGCCAGTCCTGTGTCCGCTTCAACACCGCCCGTTCTCCCTTTTCATCCCCTCCTGTAGGGGGGAGAGGGGGGGAGAATTGCACGTTTTCCAGCCCAATGTCCAACAGCACCTTCCCAACAGATATTGCCGCTCCCCAGTCGTCATCGCTCACATCCATGCCGGGGATGTAGGGGTTGGGTAATGTTCTATTGGCTCCCTCAAGGGCACACTCTATGTGTACGCGATTCATAGATTTTCCTCCCTTTCCGATAATGTGTTAGTAATGTGCAATGCTCTGTCTTGCGAGTGCATTGTTATTCTGAGTGTATCCTCTCAATAAGTCGGGGAAGGTGGGGCAAATTGGCAATTTGTCCTACGTTGGCCCCAGAATATTGAGATGATACTTCTGAGTGTTACTCTGAGTGTTACCAAGGATGTTCCTGGCCTTCCCAGGTAAAGAACTTGCTGGTGTCAGCTTCGGTCAACCGCTCAATGGCTCTGAGCATACCGCGTACCGATTCAGCAGGTGTGAGATCGGCAGCACTTCCACCCATATCGGTCTGGACCCAGCCAGGATGCATAGCCACGACGATGATGCCGTCCGAGCGTAGATCGAAGGCCAGGGTGCGAGTGAGCATATTAAGGGCGGCCTTGCTGCTGCAATAACTGTAATCTCCGCCGCCCTCTTTCTCCTTCCACCACAGTGACCCCATCTTCGAGGAAATGTTGACGATTTTCGGATGATTTCCCGCTCGCAACAGGTCGAGGCAGCGTTGGGCGACGATCATCGGCGCGATGGAGTTGAGGTGGAATGTCTGGAGCATCATTGTGGCGTCGAGAGTGGTGATCGTCTCACCGCGTGGAAAGGCCCCGGCGTCGTTAATGAGTAAATCCAGGCCGTCTACCTGGGAACGTATGGCCTCCACGGCTGCATCAGTGGTTACCTCGTCCGTCACGTCCAAGGCCAGGGTAGTGAGTTGTCCAGGGTGATCGGCGGACAATATTCGTAAAACCGCGGCGTTCTCTGGTTTGCGGCACCCGGCAAAAACGCGGGCGCCCCGTGTCAGACATTGGCGAACGAATTCGAGGCCCAGGCCCCTGCTGGCTCCGGTAATCATTACACGTTGCATAGATACATACCTATATAGTTACCAATCGCTCTGCGCCTGTTCCGATTGCAACTGGTGTTTTGTCACATTGACAGTAATGGCCGCTAGTCATCCTGAACGATTGGGCGCACCGGGATCTCCTTGACCAGGACGTAGTCATTCAGTTTCAACACGTTGACAACTACCTGTGCGAGATCATCCGGTTCCATGACAGTCTCGCGAGGGAAATCCGGGTCATCGTCCCAACGCATGCCGGTATTCATCGTGCCGGGTAGAACGTTAGTCACCCGGACACCCATCTTTGCGACCTCGTCCAGAAGGCTTTCGCCCAGGGCCAACATGGCAGCCTTGGACGCGCTATACGCGCCTGCGGTTGCGCACCCCCCCCTGGCGACATTGCTTGAGATATTGATCACGTGGCCGCTACGTTTGGCCAGCATAGTGGGAAGCAAAGCCTTTATCAACAGAAACGGCGCGCGAGCGTTCACGTTCATCGCGAAGTCCCAATCCTCGATGGTCGTGTCCTGAACCAGCCGCAGTGGAGGACACCACCCAGCGTTATTGATGATCACGTCAACGGATCCGAAGGCTTCGAGGGTTTCCTGGGCCAGGCCTTCGACCTGCCTGGGGTCGCTGATGTCGGTCGGAATAGCGATTACATCTGCGCCCAGCGTTTTCACTTCCTCGCGCACCGCGTTCAATTCCGACTCCGTACGCGAGGCCAGGGCCAACCGCGCACCTTCACGTGCCAGTGCAAGAGCAATGGACCGGCCTGCACCACGCCCAGCGCCGGTAACAACGACAACTTTGTCTCTCAGTTCCATAGCAGTCATTCCTCGCTAAGTTCCCTTGCTAGTTGCCAGCTACACAGTCGGGGGAAAGAAGTAACCTCGCTTTAGGACAATCGAGCCCTGATGATCATTTCGGCGACCAGGATGCCGGCCGTGACGGGGTTGATGACGGGTACTGGTAGGGCTTTGCGCATCGCCCGAATAACACTTAGACTCCCATAGCCTATGACGGCTCGCGCCCCGTCTTCCTCTATGGCCAATTCTGCTTTCCTTATCATAAGCTCTGCCAAGCCTTCCTCTTCGGCAGCAAACGAAAGCGAGGCTGCCTCCACCCCTCTAACAGATGCTAGATGGTCGGAGAAGCCGTATCGCCGTGCAAGATCAAACTTCGGTGCGCACTCTCCGCCATTGGGTCCCACAAAACTAAACTTGCGGGCCACCAGAGTAGCCATATGCATAGCTGCCTGGGCTTCACCGACCACAGGGATGCTCAGCATCTCCCTGGCAGCAGCGACTCCAGGTTCCATCAAGCAACCCATGGCTACTGCGTCGAAACCTTCTGCTTCGGCCCTCAGAGCCGCCTGTGTGTGGGCTGCTGCGACGATATCAGCGTCATGCTGACTCGATACCGAAGTCACGGAGACATCGGGCAAGTCAACCATAGTCACCTCAACGCCTTCATGAGCAATTTCGGCGATCATCTCCTCGTGAACTGGCCCCCAGTGTTCGAGTCCTTGAGCGTGGGGTATAGTCGCGCAGATTCGGATCTTGGTTCTCATACTCCTTATCCTTTTAGACTCAATAGGTCACATCTCCTCAAACCCCATTTCAGGGTTCAGTTTGCTGCCTCCGCTCATTTCTTTACCATCGAGATGGATCGTCGGTGTGGCTAACATGACGTCCTCGTGATGGGGACTCAGCCCTACGGTACCGCCAAAATCGGGGTTCTGATAACCAAAGCCAAAGTCTACAGCAGCCAGCATGCGTTCGTCTTCAGTCATGTTGCCAGAGATGCCAGCCTGGGGGTTTAGACCAATAGTGAAATGGCATAACCTGTAGATCTTCTCATCATCGCAGCGCTCAAGCCAATCTCGCATGACGTTGGCCTCCTTCCCACCCTCAACAGCAGTGATAATACCGTTTTTCATGGTAAAAGAGTAGGGAGTGTGAACGATCCCCTGCACACTGTCGCTGGCATCGACCACGATCGTTCCGTTGATCGTTTCTTCCACAGGAGCGGTAGAGACCTGGGCACCAGGGAAAAAGTCAACTTCTCCATCCTCGGAGAGAGCGCCATCGCCAACCAGGCTCTTTCGCGGCATCAGGTCGAAGCTCACGTCGGTCCCCTGGGGCGATGTGACATGACAATGCCTGGTCTGGTCCCATAGCCTTGCCACCAATTTAGCATTACGTGTCATCGCTTCGTAGTCAACATCCAGGAGAGCACGAACCACGTAATCTTCGATGCCCTTCACATTTGTGACGAGCAAGCGCGTGCCCTTGCCGCGAGCCTCAATGGTCGCTGGGTCGGTGTCAATCTCATCACATAAATCCAAGATCAACTTGCTCGCGCGAATGGCGTCAGAGAGAATAGGGCCTAGTTTGCTGGCAGCGCCTCGGACGCGGCGCGGTTTGATAATCAGTTGGGTGTCTGCCCCGGCTCGCATGCCTGCTGCCAGACATGCTTCGGCCAGGCTGACATCGTGAGCGGTGCTGGTAATGATCAGAAAAGGATCGCCCGGCTCGGGCCGCGCCAAGCGGGTGACGGTGGCTTCAGCAAACGCTTCCCAATATAGGCTTGTATGCATTTTGTCCTCCTTGTCATATTCCGTTGTGTCTATATGGCTGGTCTATCCAGGAGACCTTCTTCGCGGCTTGTCTCCGCGAAGGGTGACCACAAGGGATCGCCTCTACGGACACTGGTGCTATGCACCGGTGCCACGCAGGCGCGGGTCGAGCGAGTCGCGGAGGAAGTCACCCAGCAGGTTAAACCCTACCACCAGCAGGCAGATCGCCAGGCCGGGGAAGGTTGACCACCACCACTGAGTCAGGATGTGCGTGTGCCCCTCACTGACGAGATATCCCCATTCAGGCGTGGGCGGCTGTGCGCCCAGGCCAATGAAGCTCAGTCCTGCAGTGGTCAGCACCACGTAACCCGCGTCGAGCGTCAACTGGACGATGGTGGGGCTGATGCAGTTGGGCAAAACGTGGCGCACAAGTATCCGCCAGTGGCTAGCGCCGAGCGAGTGAGCAGCGACGACGTATAGGTTGTTCTTGGCGGCTATCACCTGACCACGGATCATGCGGGCATAGCCCGGCCACCAGGCCATCCCAACGGCGAGCATAGCCGAGCCAATGCCGGCGCCTAGGCCGGCGTTGACCGCCATCGCAAGGATCAACGACGGAAACGCTAAGAAGACGTCCGTTATGCGCATCAACATCTCATCCACCAGGCCGCCCAGGTAGCCAGCCGTGGCTCCGAGCGTGGCCCCGATCGTCACCGCAATCACCAGCACCACAAACGCCACCCGCAGCGAGATGCGCGAACCGTAGACCACGCGGCTGAAGATGTCGCGCCCGGTGACGTCGGTGCCAAACAGATGTTTCGCGCTGGGCGGCTGCATCCGCTCGGCAGTGTTGAACTGTGTCGGATCATGGGTGGCGATCTGGGGGGCAAACACCGCCACCAGGACGATGCTCACAAGAAGGAATAGGCCAAGCGCTCCCAGCGGGTTGCGACGGAAGCCGATGCCTGCCTGCTTGGTCAACTCGTTTCCGCGCGCACACACGTGGGACCAGAAGCCGGTGTCGGGGATCACTGATGCTGAGTCATACGCCGTCATGGCTATTGTTCCCTCTGCCGGGCTCTCAATGTTGATTCAGTATGTGATTCTTGGGTCAACATAGCTATATAGGATGTCCACAACCAGGTTAGATAAGACGAAGACGATACACATAACGAGCGTGACCCCCATCAAGACCGGGAAATCGCGCTTGTAGATCGCGTGAAAGGCGAGAAAGCCAAGGCCGCCCCACGAGAACACACTTTCCACCAGCAGGCTGCCACCCAGCACCCAGCCGACCTGCATGCCGACCATCGTAAGCGGCACCAATAGGGCGTTCTTGAGCGCGTGTACCCAGACGACTCGTCGTTCGGGTAACCCCTTCGCCCGCGCGGTGCGCACATAATCCTGCTCCAACACGTCCAGCAGACTGGTTCGTGTGAGCCGCGAGGTGACCGCCACCTCTGGCAGCGCCAGGGTAGCAGCGGGCATGAGCAGATGTATCAGTGCATCTTTGAAAAGCGGCAAGTCACGCGCCAGCAGTGTGTCAATGAGGAGAAAGCCCGTGACGTGATGGGGGAGCAGGGCGCCTGTGGACAAGCGGCCACCGAAGGGCAGTAAACCCAGCCTGCCAGCGACCAGGAGTTGGGCCATCAGCGCCACCCAGAAAACTGGCATACCCATGCCCAAGGCGGCGAATAGGCGACTGAGTGTGTCGGCCAGGTGGCCAGGCTTCAGCGCAGAAAACACGCCTAGCGGAATGGCGATTAGCACATTGAGCAGCATGGCCGAGAGCGCCAACTCAAGGCTGGCCGGCAGGTAAGTTTTCAGTTCCATCAGCACTGGCTTGCGGGTACGGATTGAGGTGCCCAGATCACCGCGCAGCAGGTTCCCCATATAGGTCAGGTACTGGATATGCGGCGGTTTATCTAGCCCCAGTTTGATGCGCAGGCGCTCCACCTGTTCCGGTTTCGCGCCCGGACCCGCCGCTGCCCTGGCCGGGTCCCCAGGCAGCATGTATATGATGACAAACAATAACAATGTGACGCCGACGATCACAAATACCAGGAAAACCAACCGACGAAGGATGTAGCGTTGCATCTGCTCTCCTCGCTCTTGTCCCACGGGTGGTTCTGACGTATCCTCTCAATAAGTCGGGGAAGGTGGGGCAAATTGGCAATTTGCCCTACGTTGGCCCCAGAATATTGAGATGATACGTTCTGACTGTATTCAGCCGACCTTTTTCCCAGAGTGACCCCAATATCCTCTAAGGATAGGGGGGGGGCGACGCGCCCCCCCCCTGTGTTTGGAGGGCTGGTTGTCCGACAGGTGTTGCCTGCCCTCACGTATGACTAGGGCTTGCCCTCAAGCCACATGTCGTACACATCCAACGCCTGGTGATATGCTGAGTTGTAGACGTAGCCCTTTACGTAGTTGTTCGCCACGATGTTGTAAGGATTCTCGGAAACCCAGGCGGCAGGTATGGCATCGGCGATTAACTGTTGGACTTCCTTGTAGATCTCTTCTCGCCTGGCCGGATCGGTTTCCATCAAGCCTTCGTCCATTAGCCTATCCACCTCTGGGTCACTCCAGAAGGAAGCATTGGAATCAAAGACGCCCATCTGATCACCGTGGTAGAACTCACGCAGGCACTCCGGATCGGTCATGCCCGGCCATATGTATCCCAGGTAGACGTCAGGTTCACTGTTCACGTCCTGCTGCATCGCAGCCTGGGCCATCCAGTCCATTCCCATCGGCTCAATCTCGATGCCAAGTTGACCCCAGTTGGTCTGGATCATCTCAAGGGCGCGCACCTTTTCATCCTGGGCCGACTCATAGGCGACTTTCAGCGTGAATCCTCCGTCGGGATAGCCGGCTTCGGCGAGCAGTTCCTTCGCCGCTTCCAGGTCGTAGGGGATCAGTTCGATATCGTAGTTGTGGTAGGGGAACACACTCGTCAGCGGGCCCTGCGCTCGTTTGCCGTAGCCGGCAAGCGCGACTTCGATGTGGTAGTCATAGTCGATGGCCATAGCAAGCGCTTTGCGCACGCGGATATCGTCCAGCGGCGGGTGGATCACCCGGAAGTCCACTTCGAAAATGACCGGGCTCTCGCCTATGAGGACCTGATAGTCCGGGCTGGCTTCAAACCCGGCCAGATCATCAGCCGACGGTTCCATCGAGATGTCAAGCTCGCCGCTCTCCAGCATCAGGCGCTGGGTCGCCGACTCCTTGATCCATAGCCAGATGATTCCGTCCAAGTGGTTGCCGTCCCAGCCCTTCCAGTAGTCCTCGAACTTCTCGAACACGGCCTGCTGCTCGGGGATACTGCTGGTCAGCATATAGGGGCCACTGCCCAGATCATTCTCCATCAGATAGGCTTGGGCCCAGTCGCCGTCGACCTCATTTGCCTTGACGCCATCCTCGCTGATGATGAAGATGACGACCATCGACTGGAGAAACGCGGCGTTGGGCGCGTCCAGCGTCATCGCGATCGTGTAGTCATCCACCACCTCCATCGACTCAACTGGATATACATAGCGGGCACATCCATCGTCTATGCCCAGCAGACGCTCGACGGTGAACTTGACGTCCGAAGCGGTCAGGTCGGTGCCGTCGTGGAACTTGACGCCCTCGTTCAGTATGAAGGTATATGTGAGCCCATCACTCGATATCTCCCATTCCTTGGCCAGTCCTGGGATGATCTCTTTGGTGGCGGGATCGTACTTGACCAGCGGCTCGTAGGCCACCAGGCAGATTCGGCAGACGTCACCCCAACTGCAGAAAGTGGGGTCAAAGGTAAACGCATACTCGCTGTGGGCTGCAACCAGGGTGTTCGCCAGCTCACTCTTTGCCGGCTCAGTGGCTGCGGGTGCTTCCGTGGGCTCAATCGCTTCGGCGGGCTCGGTCGCCTCGGCGGGCTCGGGAGGTGCGGTGGTGGGCTCGGGAGCCGTGGTCTCTGTGGGAGCAGTCGGGCCGCAGGCGGCCAGCACCAGGCTTATGATGATCAACAAGCTGGCAAGTGCAAAGGATTTGCGATTCATTGTGTCTCCTCCTCGTGATCTCACGTGACACGTAGGTGTCTGGCCCAGTGAACTGATGTCACCGGGACATCGGAATACAGAGCATGTACAACTTGGTTGGGATTATTCTCTTTATTCTTGTCGCAATCACCTCCTTGTCCGGTCCGGTGAATACCCACATCTCCAGCAACCTCTCCACAGCCAACGGTTACCATTCGCCCGGACCTAATTCCGGGTTTAGCCGGTTGTTTTCACACATCATCACGCCATCAAGGTAGATGGTGGGTGATAGGAGCACCACGTCAGCGTGGATCGGACAAGTGCCGACTGTGCCCTGGAAACTCGGATCCTGGTCGCCGAAGCCAAAGGTGACAGCCCCCATAATGTGCTCGCACTCGTGCATGTTATCGCTCACCGTAGCGCGGGGGTTTAACCCAAGGGTGAAGTGGCATAGGTGGAATGCCGTTGGATCATTGACCGACTCCAAGGCGGAGCGCCAGGCGTTGGCGTCTGCCCCGCCCTTGATTGAGGTAATGACTCCCTTTTCCAAACGGCAGGTGATGGGAGAACTGACCAGACTGCTTCCTGGCTCAATACAACCATCGATCACTATGGTGCCGTTGATCGTCTCCTCGATCGGTGCGATATTTACGTCCACACCAGGGAAAAAGTCGACTGCGCCTGGCTTGTCGGCCACGCCGTCACCCACATCGACTGGCCGGCCCTGCAGCCGGAAACTGATGTCGGTTCCAAGTGGAGAAGTCAGCCTGCAGAGTTCAGTTTTCTTCCACAACCTGGCTATCTTCTTCGCCGCTTCCACCATGCGTGGGTAGTTTACGTCAACAATGCCCGAAATGACGAAATCCTCCTGGCCGCGGGGCATGGCCGAGGTGATACGAGTGCCGCCCTCGCGGGCCTTGCGCGTCGCGGCTTTTTCAATAAACATAGTCTCACAGACTGCCACGATCACATCGGCACCCTGGATGGCGCCAGCCGTTGATGGGTTGAACTCACGTGTATCAGTGTGCGACATCCTCGGGATCACCAGCAACTGGGCATTGGCCTTGGCGTTGATGCCGGCGATCAGACAGGCCTCGGCGATCTCCATGTCGGTCCAGGTATCGGCCAGGATCAAGAGGTTCTCACCTGGCTTGACCTGTCCCATCATTCGCACGGCAATCTCGCCAAACTCACCCCATCGGAGAACTGCCATTTCATGTGCCTCCTCGTGTATAACGGTCATATGTAACTGCTCAAGTCATAAATAGAACACGGATCAACACGGATCGTACGGATGTACGCAGATAAAGATAAAGAACCTGTGAGAACTCGTCCACCGCGAGTACTCGTGGCGGGTTCATCTGTGTGTATCCGTGTGCTATTTATGCCTGTTTTGGGAAGAGCCTGAGCAGTCACTATTCTTATACAGTATAAATTATACTATATAAAACACGGGGTGTCAAGATGCATCTGGCTGGTCGGAATTGACTTCCTGGCGAAAACTGATATGATGCATACGGAATCCGCTGTCACTTCTGGGCGGTTAGCTCAGTTGGTTAGAGCGCTTCCCTTACAAGGAAGAGGTCACAGGTTCGAGTCCTGTACCGCCCACTCAGCATAACCAGGAACACAGAGCGGCGCAGGGGATGCACAGAGTTTCACGGAGAGAAAAAGACCAAGTTCGCCCGTAATGCCATGTTTCAGCAAAGAATACAGCATTTGCACACGGACTATCTCTCTATTCTGTGGTTCTCTGTGTCTTCTCTGTGTAATTCTGTGTAACGACCACTGGGCTGAGCAGTTACGAAGCGCAGAAATAACCATCGACAAGGAGCAGTAGAGATGAACCTGGATTCTAACGCACGGTATGCCGAGTCCCATGAGTGGGCCCGGTGGGACGATGATGAGATCGTCTGCGGTATCAGCGATCACGCCCAAGAGTCCCTTTCCGACGTCGTCTACGTAGAGTTGCCGGAGGTGGGTGACGCCTTTGAGAAGGGGGATATCTTCGGTATCGTCGAGTCGGTTAAGGCCGCCTCTGATCTCTACATGCCGATGGGCGGGGAGGTCACCGCTGTCAACGATGTCCTGGAGGATACGCCGGAACTGGTCAACCAGGACTCCTGCGGGGAGGGCTGGATGATTCGCTTCATTCCCTCCAATCCCGCTCAGTTCGATGACCTGATGGACGCCGACGCCTACAAGACGTTCGTGGCAGAGGAAGAGGGGTAGGGGCAAGGCAATCGCATTTGTAATGTCGGGCAGACTTTGGGACACCGAAAAGCCCTTTTTGCTCCCGCTGGATTGCCAAATCCAGTGGCTAGGGCCTGGATCTGGCGATCCAGGCTGAGCGAATGGGATAGAGGCCCACGTGTCTGTCCTCCAGGGCGCACACGAGCGTGTGTCTCAGGTAGGGGCGACGCTTGTGGTCGCCTTCCTGGCGGTTGCCCGCATCCGGGGCGACCGTGCGGGGGCGATCTATATCGGCACAGGAGGTGCCAGACAATGCCGTACATTCCACATTCCGATGAGGACCGGAAGGCCATGCTGGCCGCAATTGGCGTTCGGTCCATTGAAGAGCTGTTTGAGGACGTGCCTGAGCACGCCCGTTTCCCCGAACTGAATTTGGCCCCTGCTCTCTCAGAGATGGAGGTCCGCTGGGAGTTGGAAGCGCTGGCGGGGGCCAACTTCACCACTGCGGATGGCCCCTGCTTCCTGGGCGCTGGGGCCTACCGCCACTTCGCCCCTGCTGTGGTGGACGCGGTTCTGCGCCGGGGCGAGTTCTACACCGCCTATACCCCCTACCAGCCGGAGATCAGCCAGGGAACCCTGCAGGCTATCTTCGAGTATCAGACGATGATCTGCGCCCTCACCGGCATGGAGGTCTCGAACGCCTCCCACTACGATGGCGCTACCGCCACCGCCGAGGCGGTCATCACCGCCATCAACATCCACCGTCTGAAGCGGCGCAAGGTGGTCATCTCTCCCTTCGTCCACCCTGAGTACCGGGCGGTGGTGCGCACCTACACCCAGGGGATGGGGCTGACGGTCGTGGGAGATGAGGACGGCGGGTTGCAGGACGATAACGGATTGTCCGGCCTGCTGGACGATACAACGGCCTGTCTCGTCGTTCAGTATCCCGACTTTCTGGGCTGTGTCGAGGACTTGAGTGGCCTGTCCGAGGCGGCGCACGCGGCCGGCGCGCTGCTGGTCGTCGTGGCCGATCCCATCGCGCTGGGGCTTCTGAAACCGCCGGGTGAGTTCGGGGCGGACATCGTGGTGGGCGAGGGGCAGGGGATGGGCGCCGGGCTCAACTTCGGTGGACCGTACCTGGGTTTCTTCGCCACACGGAAGAAGTACGTGCGCAAGATGGCCGGCCGGCTGGTGGGCCAGACGGTGGACGCCGAAGGAGAACGGGGCTTCGTCCTTACCCTCTCCACACGCGAGCAGCACATCCGCCGGGAGAGGGCCACCTCCAACATCTGCACCAACCAGGGCCTCGTGGCGCTGGCGGCCGCGGTCTATATGGCTGCCTTGGGCCGATGTGGGATGCGCCAGGTGGCGGAGTTGTGTTACCACAAGGCCCATTACGCCGCGGACCGGATTGACGAATTGGAGGGTTACGCCGTTGTGCGGGATAAGCCCTTTTTCAAGGAGTTCGTGGTTCGCTGTCCCCGGCCGGTGCGGGAGATCAACGACTATATGCTGGACGAATGGGGGATCACCGGCGGTTATGACCTGGGGCGGGACTATCCCCAGTTGAAAGACCACATGCTCCTGTGCGTGACGGAGATGAACCCGAAGGAGGAGATTGACCTGCTGGTAGAGGCGCTGGGGTAGGTGTGTTGGACAGCCAATTTCCGTCGCGCAAGGCCGGGATCTGGCGAGCGCGAACTGGCGAAGGGGCAGTACCGCAAAAGTCGCCCTGACGGTTGACCGTCATTCTGAGCGTAGCGAAGAATCTCCTTAAATACTGTG